>NZ_JABWRI010000001.1:0-652046 GCF_014268865.1 Pseudomonas sp. BW16M2
CGCCACCTTTGCCCTCTCCACGGGGAAGGCACTGTCATCAGTGGCGCGGCCAATGCCACAGTGAATGGTCGTGCAATCGCACGCATGGGGGATGAGCTCAGCTGCGGTGCGGTCATCGAGACCGGTGCCGCGCATACGCTCATTGAGGGCAGCCCTGCGGCGCGCCAGGGAGACAAGACCAGCCATGGCGGTGTCCTGATCGAAGGCGACCCTGCCTGGCTGATCGAATAAGGATCGGCAGGATTGCAACAAGCCGCCCTGCAGTCATCTCAAACCCGGCAACCGTCCCATCCAAGGTATGAACGCGCCTTGGCTGGACGGTGGAACAGGCCTCACTCGCTCCGTTGCAGTACCAACGTGGCCACCAACGCCAGCACCGCAAACCCACAAGCCACATAACCCAGTGCAGCCAGACCAAGCCCCTGGATCGCCGCGCCCCCCAGCGCGGCACCGGCGGCGATACCCGCGTTGGCCGCCGACACGTTGAGGGTCCCGGCCAGGGCCTGGGCCTTGGCGCCGGCGCGCATCACCCGCACCTGGCACACCGGGAACAGCGCCGTGTAGGCGATGCCCCACAGTGCCAGGGCGCCCACCAGCAGCAGCGGGTTGCCGATCACCGGGGTGACCAGGCCCATGCCCAAGGCCAGCATCGCCAACAGCAGCAGCGTGGCCCGCAGCGGGCTGCGATCGACGATCCGTCCGGCCAGGGCGTTGCCGAGCATGCCCACCAGGCCAAAGCCCATCAGCCACCAACCGACCGCGTTGGCCGGCACGGCGGCAAGCTGCTCGAGGATCTCGGCCAGGTAGGTGTAGGCAGTAAACATGGCGGTGAACACCAGCGCCGAAAGCAGCACATGGGCGATGAAACGACGGTCCTTGAGAATCACCGTCTGCCGCTCCCCTGCGGCGCGGGCCGGAACCTTCGGCAGAGGCGGCAGCCAGGCCCACATCAGCAGCGCCACCAGCAGGCACAGCCCGGCGAGCAACCAGAAGCTGCCGCGCCAGCCGACCAGCCCGGCGGCCAGGGTGCCCAGCGGGATACCGAAGACGAACGCCGCGGTGATCCCCAGGTAGACCCGCGCCACCGCCCAGCCCTCGCGCCCCTGGCCGGCCAGTTGCCCGGCGCTTTCGCTGGCGGTGCCCCAGTACACCGGCAAGGCCAGCGCGGCGAGGAACCGCGCCAGGGCCAGTACCCAGACGTTCGGCGCCAGCGCCGACAGCGCATTGGAGGCGGCGAACAACAGCAGGATGGCGATGAACAGCCCCTTGCGTGGCAGGGCCGACAGCCAGGCGGTGAGCGGCGGCCCGAACAGCATCACGGTCACCGCGAACAGGGTGACCAACTGGCCCGCGCCTGCGACCGACAGTCCCAGGTCGCGTGCCAGCGCGGGCAGCAGGCCAAGAATCAGGAACTCGGTGGTCAGCACCGCGAAGCCGCCGACGGCGAACAGGCCGATCGACAGCCCCACGCGCGGTGCCGGCCGCGTCAAGGTGGCATGGGTCAAGCTGGAGGTGGACATCTACTGCAATCCTCGATGAATGGCAGGCCAGCTTAATCTGGAATCTTGTTCCGATTACTGGTAGATATTCCCTTATCAAGTGAACCAAATTCAGTAATCGCGAGCCCCCGCCATGTCCGCCTCGGAACGCCTGAAAGACATCGACTTCTTCGTCAGCGTGGCCAACGCCGGCAGCTTCATCGCCGCCGCCGAGCGCATGAACCTCACCAGCTCCGCCGTAAGCAAGGGCGTGGCCCGCCTGGAGAAACGCCTCCAGGTGCGCCTGTTCGAGCGCACCACCCGACGCCTGGCCCTGACCGACAGCGGCGCCGACTACTACCGCACCTGCACCCGCGTGCTGGCGGAAATCGAAGAGGCCGAACTGGCCCTCAACGACGAGCACAAGACCCCCTGCGGCAAGCTGCGCATCGACCTGCCGGCCACCTTCGGCCGCCTGCACGGGCTGCCCGCCGTGCTCGACTTCGCCGCGCTGCATCCGCGATTGCAACCGCACATCACCCTCTCCGACCGCTTCGTTGACCTGGCCGAGGACGGCATCGACATCGTCGTGCGCATCGGTGGACCACAGACTTGGCAGCCGGGCATCGAGCACCGCTACCTGGGCAGCCAGCGCCTGGTGTTCTGCGCCGCCCCCGCCTACCTCGCCCGACACGGCACGCCCCGCGACCTGCAGCAGTTGCAGGCCCAGGGCTGCGTGCTCTACGCCTGCGCCGACGGCAGCACGCCGGCCCTGCATTTCGCCGGCGCCCGCCCGGGCCTGGCGCAGCTGCGGCCGATGCCGGGCCGCCTGGCCATCGGCGATGCCGAGGGGCAGGCCCTGGCCATCAGCGCCGGGCACGGCATCGCCCAGCTGCCGACCTGGCTGGTGCAGCGCCAGCTCGACGCCGGGACCTTGCAGCAGGTGTTGCCGGAGTACGCGATGGAGGGGTTGCCGATCAACCTGGCCTGGCGCCGCAACCGCGGGCATCTGCCCAAGGTAAGCGCGACGGTCCAGGCCCTGGCCGAGCGGCTGGGGCCGCTGATTCAGGGCTGATTCAAGTGGAGTGCCAGCGCATGCCTGTATCCAGGCACACACAAATGAAATAAAATAACATTTCATTTGAATGTTATTCCTGCCTGCGACCCGCCTCGATGACCAGCCTCCCGACCGCCCTCCCCAGCCAACGCCTGCACAGCATCGACGCCCTGCGCGGCCTGGTGATCCTGTTCATGCTGCTGGACCACGTGCGCGAAACCTTCTTCCTGCACCGCCAGGTCAGCGACCCGATGACCATCGACGCAATCGACGCCACCGACCCCTGCCTGTTCGTCAGCCGCACCCTGGCGCACCTGTGCGCGCCAGTGTTCGTGCTGCTCACCGGGTTGTCGGCCTGGCTCTACGGCGAAAAGCACCAGGGCCGGAGCGATGTAGCGGCATTCCTGTTCAAGCGCGGCCTGTTCCTGGTGCTGCTGGAGCTCACCCTGGTCAACTTCGCCTGGACCTTCCAGTTGCCGCCGGGCGTGATCTACCTGCAGGTGATCTGGGCCATCGGCCTGAGCATGATCGCCCTGTCGCTGCTGGTGTGGCTGCCACGCCCGCTGCTGCTGGCCCTGGGCGCGCTGATCGTCGTCGGCCACAACCTGCTCGATGGCCTGCACTTCGCGCCACACTCGGCGCTGCATGTGCCCTGGGCGATCCTGCACGAGCGCAGCTGGCTGGAGCTGTCCGACAGCCTGCGCCTGCGCACCTCCTACCCGGTGCTGCCGTGGGTCGGGGTGATCGCCCTGGGCTATGGGCTCGGCCCCTGGTTCAGCCGCGCCAGCGATGCCGGCGAGCGCCAGCAGCGCCTGCTGCTGGGCGGCGTGATGCTGCTGCTCGGTTTTGTCGTCTTGCGCCTGCTCAACGGCTACGGCGAAGCGCCGTGGGCCTTCTACCCCAGCGTCGGGCAAACGCTGATGAGCTTCTTCAACATCACCAAGTACCCACCGTCGCTGCTGTTCCTGGCCATTACCCTGGGCGTCGGCCTGTTGCTGCTGCGCGGTTTCGAGCGGGCCGGCGAGGCCCGCTGGATCGGCCCGCTGGCGGTGTTCGGGGCCGCGCCGATGTTCTTCTACCTGCTGCACCTGTATGTGCTCAAGCTGCTGTATGTGGCCTGCGTGGCGCTGTTCGGCCTGAACCAGGGCAGCCATTTCGGCTTCGACGGCATCGGCGCGGTGTGGCTGGTCGCGGTGCTGCTGGCAGTCGCCCTGTACCTGCCGGTGCGCGGCTTCGCCCGGCTCAAGGCGCGGCGGCGCGACATCGCCTGGCTCAAGTACCTGTAAAAGCGTTTTCAGCCGATGGCCCGATGGTCTACCATGCCGCCCGCCGGTTTCCACACGGAATCAAAAGGGAATCCCGGGCGCGCCGAGGGCGGGCCAAAGGGAACTGCCCCCGCAACTGTAGGTGCCGAGCCTGCGCCATCGATGCCACTGGGTCTGCCGACCCGGGAAGGCCGGCGCCGGCCAGGACGCACCAGTCAGGAGACCTGCCGGCACGCATTCACCAACCGGCGGGGTGTCCGGGATGGTCATCCGCCCCTGGCCGCGTGCTTGCCGCACGACGCCTGGCGATGCCTGTCCGTGGGCCATTCCGTGCACCACCCGACAGGAGATCACCCCACCATGCCGCACCGCCTCGCCACCCTGCTCGCCGGCCTGTCACTGGCGGGCCTGGCCCACGCCGACGCCACCCGCTACCCGCTGACCGTCGACAACTGCGGCCTGCCGCAGACCTTCGCCCAGGCCCCGCAGCGCGCGGTGACCATCGGCCAGGCCGGCACCGAGCTGCTCTATGCCCTGGGCCTGGGCGAGCGGCTGGCGGGCACCTCGCTGTGGTTCAACAACGTGCTGCCCGAGTTCAAGGCGCAGAATGACAAGGTCGAGCGCCTGGCCGACAACGAGCCGGGCTTCGAGGCGGTAGTCGGCAAGCGCCCGCAGCTGGTGACGGCGCAGTTCGAATGGATGGTCGGCCCCCAGGGCGCGGTCGGCACCCGCGAACAGTTCGCGGAGCTGGGCATCCCCACCTACCTGCTGCCCTCGGACTGCGAAGGCAAGGACAACCTGGTGGGCGCCGACGGTACCCGCCTGCAACCGTTCAGGATCGACACCATCTACAAGAGCGTCAGCCAGCTGGCCGAGATCTTCGACGTGCAGGATCGCGGCGAACGGCTCAATGCCGAGCTCAAGGGCCAGCTGAACCAGGCCCGGCAACGCCTGGCCGGCCAGGACCTGAGCCACACCAGCGCGCTGTTCTGGTTCTCCAGCGCCGACCTCAAGGTCGACCCTTACGTCGCCGGTCGCCAGGGCGTGGCCGACTTCATGTTGCAGACCCTTGGCGTGCGCAACGTGGTGGAGTCCAGCGAAGAATGGCCGGCAGTGGGCTGGGAGACCCTGGCCAGGGCCAACCCCACCTGGCTGATCGTCGCGCGCATGGACCGCCGCCGCTACCCCGCCGACGACTACCGGAGAAAGCTCGAGTTCCTGCGCAGCGACCCGGTGACCCGCAACATGGACGCGGTCAAGCAAGGCCGGATCATCGTCCTCGACGCCGACGCCATGCAGGCCGGCATCCGCCTGTTCCGTGGCCTGGAGGTGCTGTCCAGCGCCTTTGCCAGCGGTAAAGCGCCACAACCATGAGCCGTTTGCTGCCCATCAGTGCCTTCGCGCTGTTCGCCCTGTGCCTGGCCATGCTCGCCGGGATCGCCATCGGCGAGACGCGGATCAGCGCCGAGGTGGTCTGGCAGGTGCTGGCCAACCAGTTGTGGCAGGCCGGTCATGCCCTCGACCCGATCGACGCCGGCATCGTCTGGAACTACCGCCTGCCGCGCACCCTGGTGGCCGCCGCCTGCGGCGCGGGGCTGGCGACCTGCGGGGTGATCCTCCAGGCGCTGCTGCGCAATCCGCTGGCCGAGCCGTACCTGCTGGGCCTGTCGGCGGGCGCCTCGACCGGCGCCGTGGCGGTGGGTCTGTTCGGCCTAGGTGGTGCGGTGCTGTCGCTGTCGGCCGGCGCCTTCATCGGCGCGCTGGCCGCCTTCGCCCTGGTGCTGGTGTTGTCGCGGGCCAGCGGCAGCCGCCACGACAATGCGCAGGTGATCCTCGCTGGCATCGCCGGCTCGCAGCTGTTCAACGCGTTGACGGCCTTTCTCATCACCAAGTCTGCTACCGCCGAACAGGCCCGGGGCATCCTGTTCTGGCTGCTGGGCAACCTCAGCGGCGTGCGCTGGCCGGCGGTGTGGCTGGCGCTGCCGGTGGCCCTGGTCGGGCTGGCGGTGTGCCTGTGGCACCGCCGGGCGCTGGACGCCTTCACCTTCGGCGCCGACTCGGCGGCCTCGCTGGGCGTGCCGGTGCGACGCACGCAACTGTTGCTGATCAGCTGCACGGCGCTGGTGACCGCGGTGATGGTCTCGATCGTCGGCGCCATCGGCTTCGTCGGCCTGGTCATCCCCCATGCCCTGCGCCTGCTGCTCGGCCCCGGGCACAGCCGTCTGCTGCCGGCCAGCGCCCTGGGCGGCGCGTTGTTCCTGATCGTCGCCGACATCCTCTCGCGCACCCTGATCGCCGGCCAGGTGATCCCGGTGGGCGTGGTCACCGCCTTGATCGGCGCGCCGGTGTTCGCGTTGATCCTGGTCAGCCGCCGGGGGCGTCCATGACCGTGATGACCGCCCTCGCCCACGCCCCGCTTGCCTGCGAGGGCCTAAGCCTGCGCCTGGGCGACCGCGAAGTGCTGCAAGACATCGACCTGAGCGTTATGCCCGGCGAGACCCTCGGCGTGGTCGGCCCCAACGGCTCGGGCAAGTCCACCCTGCTCAAGCTGCTCGCCGGCCTGCGCACGCCCAACAGTGGCAGCGTGCGTTTGCTGGGCGAGGCGCTGGAGCGCATGCCGCGTCGCCGGGTTGCACAAAGCCTGGCGCTGGTCGAACAGCAGGCCGACACCCTGGACGCCATCAGCGTCTACGACGCCGTGGCCCTCGGCCGCACGCCGTGGCTGTCGGCCCTGGCGCCGTTCGGCGCGGACGACCGTGCCATCGTCGAGCAGGCGCTGGCTGACGCCGATGCCGGCCACCTGCGTCGGCGCCTGTGGGGCGAGCTGTCCGGCGGCGAACGCCAGCGCGTGCACATCGCCCGGGCGTTAGCCCAGCGGCCACAGGTGCTGCTGCTGGACGAGCCGACCAATCATCTTGATATCCAGCATCAGCTGAGCCTGTTGCGACAGGTTCAAGCGCTGCCGGTGACTACCCTGGTGGCCTTGCATGATCTCAACCAGGCGTTGACTTGTGACCGCTTGGCTGTGCTGGACCAAGGGTGGTTGGTGGCCTTGGGGAAGCCTGAAATGGTGCTGACGCCGGAGCGGTTACTGGGGACGTTTGGGGTTCAGGCTCATTATCTGGTCGATCCGTATGATGGGGCGCGGGTGCTGCGGTTTCGTGCCTGAAATGGTTGGGGTTGCTTTGTGGCCCTTTCTAGGTCTTGGACGCGAGGGTTATTGACCGCATCAAGGCCACCAGGTGCTCGCCACGCCCCTTGCAGCGCCTAGGAGATCGAGCGCCGCCCGCGCGGCGCATCGCGACGCAAGGCCGCTCCTACATCTGTTTCGGGCCAGTCAATCCTGTGCCATTACCGGGTCCGCCTTGTTGGTACGACGCGGTTTCAGCGTGGGCACCACTGCCGCTCCACCTGTCTCAAGACGAGCACCAAGGCGGGCAACCATGGCCTGACAGGTTCGGCACGTTGCAACAAATGTAGGAGCGGCCTTGCGCCGCGATGCGCCGCGCGGGCGGCGCTCGATCTCACAGGCGCTGCAAGGCCCTCGCCGAACACCTGTCAGCCTCCCCCCAAATCCCCAACCATCACCCCACCTTCCACCACCGCGGCCGACAAGCCCGAAACGAATGCGAGGTCGGCCGCAGGGCCTGGTCACCCTTGGCATCGAAGCAGCCCAGCAGCAAGGCCACCGTCGGCGCATCGTCAATGGCCCCGAGGGAACTGCCGCAGGTGGCACAGAACGCACGGCTGGAGCCCTCGGACGAGCGATACAGCGCCGGCAAACCACCCTCCCCGGTCCAGGCGACCGCTGCCTTGTCGAACTCCACCCAGCACAGGGTCAGGCTGCCGGAATGTCGCTGGCACTGCCCGCACGAGCAGGTATGCGGAAAACGCGGCTCGCCGCTGGCGGCGAAACGAATGCGGCCGCACAGGCAGCCACCTTTGTAGAGGGTCATGGGGTTACCTTCCTTGGCTGCCGGGATTGCCGCACAATAGCCAACCTGGCGCCCGACGGCGGCGCAAAAGTGTTACGCCGTGTGGCATGCCGACCTGCGCTGCCTTCGTCACCTGCTACAGTGCGCCCCGCGGCCCTTCCGGCCCCTGCAATGATGGAAACCTGCTGATGGAAAGAATGATCCAGTTCGTGGCCGTGGTGGTGGTCTGCACCCTCATCGGCGTCGCCTGCGAACACTACGAAGTGAACCGCTACCTGAAATGGCTGCTGATGGCCCTGCCGGCGATCCTCTGGGTGCGCCTGCGCAATCCGCTGCAACGCTGATTCCTCCGCCACGGGTTTGCAGTACACTCCCAGGCCTTACCGTGCCCCAAGGCCCCGCCATGCCCCGCCTGCCTCGTCTACTGCTCCCCGTGTTGCTGCTCGGCGCCCTCGCCGCCTGCGACCAGAAACCCAGCCGCGAGGAAAAGATCCTCGCCAACCTGCCCCTGCAGGAAGCCTACGACCACAACATCGAGCGCATGGCCGGGCTGCTGGCCATGACCCATGCGCAGGTGCCCGAGGACAAGATCAAGGACGTGCTGCGCAAGCACCTGACCGTCGACGACCAGCGCCAGGACCTGTTCAGGCTGTACAGCGAGGAGCACTTCAGCGACGCCGAGTTCGATCTCATCACTCAGGCCACCCGCGATCCGGCCAAGGCCAGGGAACTGGGCCAGAGCGAGGAAGGCAAGCGCCTGAGCGAGAAGCTCACCACGCTGATGCGTGAAAGCGCCAGCGACGCCAAGGTCCAGGCACTGGTGCAGGAGCGCATGCGACAGGTCGAGGATGACCTGCGGGCGCTGGAGCAGACTGCGCCCTGAGCCTGGATAACAAGGAAGGATAATTCCGCGAGCTCCGTGGGAAACCGGAGTCCCCCTTGTGCTCCAACCCTGCAATTGCGCTCAAGCATGGTCCACCTTGCGCCAAGCGCGTAAGGTGCGTTTTCCGCTGTATCCGACGAGGCCAAGGATTGCGATATTTCACCCCGCACGGACCGCGCCCCGACCTGCGCACGCTCATACTCGCCCTGTGCGCCACCACGGCCCTGGTCATGCTGCTGGCCAGCTACTTCGCCAGTTACCGGGTACAACGGCAACTGCTGATAGACAGCGCCCTGGAAGCCAACCGGGCCTATGCCGCCAAGCTGGCCGCCGTGACCGAGACCACCCTGGGCAACGCCCTGCAGCAACTGGCCTACAGCGCCAGGCAATCTGGCCTGCACCCGGACGACGACAGCCTGGTGCAAGCTGAGATCGACCGCTTGCAGCAGCAGGGCAACCTGTTCAACTCCACCTTGCGAATCGACGCCAAGGGGACCTTGCGCGCACTCTCGCCCGCCCCGCTGCAGCACCTGGCCGGGACCCAGGCGTCCTCACCCGGCGCCCTGGAAGCACTGCGCACACGCCACACGCTGATCTCCACACCCTTCCTGTCGGCGGCCGACAACCTGCTGGTGGTGCTGTCACAACCAATCTTCGACGCCGACGGCCACTATCACGGCTATATCGGCGGCAGCCTGTACCTGCGCGAGCGCAACCTGCTCAACAGCCTGCTGGGCACGCACTTCTACCAGAACGGCGCGTACCTCTATGTCGTCGATCGCAACCGCCGGCTGCTGTTTCACCCTGACAGCAAACGGGTCGGCACCCTGGTCGGCGACAACGCGCTGCTCGACGACCTGCCGAACCTCGACCATGGCACCCGGCGCCTGGTCAACAGCCAGGGCGTCGAGATGCTGGCCGGCTTCGCCACGGTGCCCAGCGCCGGCTGGACCATCGTCGCCCAGCAGCCACTGCGCAACACCGTAGCCCCGCTGCGCCAACTGGTCCTCAATGTGATGGCCATCTCCGCGCCGCTGGCCCTGCTTGGCTGCCTGCTGCTGTACTGGCTGACACAGGTCATCGCCCACCCGCTGCGACAGTTGACCCACGTTGCCCGGGGCATGGGCCAGCAACAGACTACCGAACGCATCCACCAGGTCCGCGCCTGGTACGCCGAGGCCGCCGAGCTCAAGCGCGCACTGCTGTTCGGCGTCAACCTGCTGCAGGAACGTATCGGCCGACTCAACCGTGATGCCCAGACCGACCCGCTCACCGGACTGGTCAATCGTCGTGGCCTGCAACAGGCCCTGCGCCTGTTACAGGCCGAAAAGCGCGGCTTCGCCGTGGTGGTGCTGGACATCGATCACTTCAAGCGGATCAACGACAGCCATGGCCATGATATCGGCGATCAGGTCCTGCAGCAGTTGGCCGGCCTGATGCGCGGGACCTGTCGCGAAGGTGACCTGCTGTGTCGCACCGGCGGCGAGGAGTTCCTGATGCTGCTACCGGGGGCGGGCCTGGAGGTAGCGACCGCTATCGCCGGCCACCTGCGCCTGACCGTCGAACATGCCACCGTCGCACCGATCGGAGGCGTCACCATCTCCCTGGGCGTAGCCAGCTGGCGGCCTGGCGACGGCTGCGACCCCGCCGATGCGTTGAGCAATGCCGACAGGGCGCTGTACCGGGCCAAGCAGAAGGGGCGCAACCGCGTCTGTATCGACAGCCCGGCCTGACGCCTGCTTGTCGGCGGCCCGCCCAGCCGCATCCGTCACGCTCAGGCCAGGCGCCTGCGCGGCACCTGTTCCGGCAGCGGCAAGGCGCCGGTCGCCAGCGCGCGAGCGCGGTCCACGCCCCACACCAGCGCCCGGGTCATGGTCTCGCCCGGCCGCGAGGGGTAGTACTCCTCCAGCAGGGCCTTGCCACCTCGGGCATACAGCCCGAGAAACAGCTGCGTGGCACCAACCCTGGACAGGCGCACCTGCACATCGATGCTGGTGCCGTCGCTCAGTTCCTCGTCATGGCAGCGACTGTGCAACTGCGCATCGGCCCACTGCCAGTAGGTCTCTTCCCTGATTCGCATTGCGCTCGATACTCCGTGTCTGAAATGCCGCGCAAGAAAAGCACAGCCACGAAGCCGCGACGAGGGCCACTCGCCGAAACCATGAGCGGGATCAAGAAACCACAGGAAAAGCCTGCCGTTGGGCGGTTTTGCACTCATAGCAACAGGTTGCCCCGCTCCTCCTCGGTCAACTGCGCCTTCGCCCGTTCGTCCAGCGCCCCCGCGCCCAGCACCTGCACCGGGCTCTGGCGGTTGTACTGGGGATTGAGGCTCGCCCCATCCTGGCCCGGCACCAGACGCTCGCCGCCGAAACCCAGCACCTGCACGGTGATCACCGAAGGCTGGCGCTGCCTGGACGCAGCCTGCTGCTGGCGGCCCGCCTCTTCGGCAGCCTGGCTGGCCGACGATGCCGCGGCACTGGCCGAGGCGATCGCGCCGGTGTTCACCGAGGCCACCACCGGCATGCCCTTGGCATCGCCCTGGACCTGGATGTTGGCAGCGTTGACCACCTGCAGCGCGGCGATGTTGACGTTGCCGGACACGCGGATCCCGGCCTCGCCGGCATCGATGGTGCCCAGCGGCGCAATCAGGTCGATATCCCCCGGTGGCACCTCGGCGATCGGATTGAGCGTGGCGATGCCGGCGCCGGTGCTCGGCACGCTCGGCGCCAGGCCGACGTTGCCCCAGCGGTCGTAGGTGCGCTTGGGCGGGGTGTAGACCACGGTGGTCTTCGAACCGCGACCGGCGTTGATGTCGCCCTGGGCCGACCAGCCGAGGATCGAGCCGCCAAAGGTGGTCATGATCCGGCTCTGGCCGAGCAGGATGCTGCCTTGCGAATACAGCTGGATGTTGCCGCTGCCCTGGGTGATCACCCCGGCGGTGGACGGCGGGGCCTCGCCTTCGATGCCGAACACTTGCTGGCCACCCGGCGTCAGTACCTGAATATCGCCGCCGAAGTCGGTGTGGATGCCCGCACCGCCGTAGAAGGTGGCGCTACCGCCATAGCTGATCGGGTTGCCGGCCACATCGCGCTCCGGGAACAGCGCGGCGATCGCCTGGCGACCGCGCAGGTAGCTGCCGGTGCGCGGGCCGTTGACGTCGTTGTATTCGCGGCCACCCTCGCGCAGTTCGGCGAAGTACACCTGGCGGGCGAAGATCCGCTGCTGCTCGGCAGGCAGCGTGGCGAGGAACGCCCTGCCCGCCTCGGCGTCCCCCTCGAAGGCAAAGCGCGCGCGCAGCCAGGCCAGCAGGTCCTGGTCGTAGACCTTGACGACCTGGCCCGGTTGCCCCGTCAATGACCGGGAAGGATCGGCCAGGTGCTGCGGATCCAGGTAGCGTGCCAACAGGCCGGCGTAGTCCGGCCCCTGCTGACCGGCCCCGACGATAATGGCGATGGACGCCCCGTCGTTACCGGCACCACTGCCGCCGACCCGACCGATGCTGGTGATCGCCGCCTCCTGATAGGCCGAGTCGACTCCCGGTCCGGACTGGTACAGGTTGCGCCCGGCGACCACCTCGAGCTGGCCGGGGCCGGCGACGTTGAAGCTGCTCAGGCGGATGTCGCGACCAGCGCTGACCAGCGAGACATCGCGGCTGTCGGCATGGATGAACAGGTTGCCGCTGGAGTGTGTGCTGGAGTCGTTGCCACCGCCCACCATGCCATCGGCGGCCTGACGCTGGCTGCCCAGCGCGGTGCCGGCGTTGACGATGTCTCGCCCGGCCATGATGCGAACCGCCCCGCTTCCCTGGTAGAGCTTCAGGCCGCGCAAGCTGTAGTCGATGATTTCGCCGCTGTTCAAACCCAGGATGTCACCGTCCAGCGCGTAGAAACGCACGGGGTCTGAGGGTCGCACACTGCCGTCGACATGGGTGTTGAGACCAAAGGTATACAGCGGATACTCCCAGGTGCTGCGCGGCAGGTCACCGTGCAGGTTGGTCGACAGGACCAGGTTCCCCGTACTGGTGCCCAGGAAGGCGGGACGCAGCGGCGTGGGCAGCGCCGATTCGTCGGTACCGCTCTGGCTGACGGCATAGCCGCCGGCATAGATCGAATTACCGGCAAGCAACTGCAAGCGGGTACTGCCCGAAGGCGCGGTCATCAGGGAAGTGGCCGAGGCCAGATCCGCCGAGCTCTGCACCGAGTTGCCGTAGTACAGGTTGCCACTGACTGCGGTGGCACTGAGCGCGGTGGGGTAGAACACTCGACCGCCATGAATCGGCAGGTTACGGGTAGCGATCCGCAGGTTGTCATGAACGATCGGCGCCAGGTTGCCGCCCAGACTGACCAGCTCGACCGACGTGCGTGGCGTCCAGAGCGAGAACCAGCTGCTGCCGCGTCCGGTCATCCGCGCACCATTGTCAGCATTGAACGGCGTACTGTTGAACATCGGCACCCGCCCCGGATCGCCAACCCCCTGCACCACCAGGTCGCCACGGCTGCGCAGGCGCACGCCAGCATCCCCCGGCATCAGCGTGATCCCGCCCCAGGCCTTGGCCCGGGTGGCGGTGTACGGATCGTAGGCGCGTGACTCACTGTTGTCATGCTCGACCCCGTAGCTGCCGTAGATCGACTGCAGCAGCCCCATGTTGGCCGCCTCCACCTGCAGGGCACCACGCAGGTTGACCAGCGCGCCCTGCAGATCGACCAGCGTGTCCGCGGCGGTCACGGCGGACACCCCCGAGTTGAGACCGCCACCGACGCGCAGGTCGAGGTCGCCACCGCCGCTCTGCACCAGGCGCCCATCGGCGGTCACCCGCCCCGTACTGGCCACCACCAGGTTCAACCCCTGACTACGCTGCACATCGACCACATCGACACCACTGCTGCGCACCAGGCCCGCCGCGCCTGCAACACGCACGTCGAGATTGCCGCCGCCGAGCGTGCCGAAACCGGTGAAACCGACCAGATAAGGCAAGGCCTGGCTGCTTGCCGGGTCCTGGGCGAAGCTGCCAAAGTTGAGCCACCAGGCCGCCGGCGTGCCGGCGTCGACCTGGCCCTGGCGCCACAGCCAGTTGCCGACGGCCGCCGACGATGCCTGGCGGCGCGTCACCAGGTCGGTGGGCTTGGGCCCGACCAGGTTGCCGGTCAGGTCGCCGCCAGCGGCGATCAACAGGTTGCCGCCCTGCTGCGGATACCAGGCCCGGTACTGGCCGGTGGTCGATTCGTAGGCCGCGCCCAGGGCGCCAAGCACGCTGCCATCGGCCTGGCGACCGCGGGCCAGCTGATGCGGATCGATGCCCTGCTCGAGCAGGGCCGGCGCCTGGGTACCGGCGGTGTAGACCCCATACAGCGAATCCATGCGCCAGTCGCCGGCACTGAGCAGTTCAAGGTCGCCGGTACCGGTGCGCAAGACGCTGTACAGCTGGGTCTGCGGGGTGATCTCGGCCTTGGTGACGCCGCCCGGCGTTTCGACCTTCAGGCACCAGGTCGGCCGGGCGGTACACAGCGCCAGCAGGTTGGAGGGCACCGGTTGGCCGGGTACCCGCCCAACCGCCAGGTTGGTCCAGAAATAGCTGATGATGGGTTTGGAAGTCTCGATCACCCGCGTGGCGATGTAGTGCTGGTCGGCCAGGCGCAATGCGCCGGCGTCCGGCTCCGGGCGGGTGATGCGGCTGTCGGCGGCGCCCATGTCGGCGCCGGCCACCAGGCGCATCGACCAGGATTGCGAGCCCTCCGGCAGCATCTGCCCAAGCGCCCAGTTGCGTCCCTGCTGACCGGCGATCTCCTGGCGCAGGTCGACCCAGAATACACCTGTGGGCAGCTTGACGTCGGTGCCTGCCGGCAGCAGCGCGCCCACCGCCAGGGCCAGGGCGCCACGCTGGGTCAGCCCTCCCGCAGGCAGGGCGGCGCCCTTGCGCCAGACCCCGCCGCGCACCGCCACGCTTACTGGCAGGCGGCTGCCGGCATCCAGCTGGGTATCGGCGGCGAGGGTCACCGCCTGCTCGAGCAAGGTGCCGGCGGCATACAGGAGATTGCCGGAAGCATCGCGCACGGCGGCATCAAGCACGGTACCGGCCGGCAGGGTCACGGCGCTTGCCAGGGTCAACACGCCGGGCAAGCGGGTGTTGGCCGGCAGCGAGGTGTCGGCGAACGGCAGGTCGAAATTCAGCGTGCTGCCCGCAGGGTAGCGCGTGCCAGCGGCCAGTTCGACACCGCTGCGTGGAATCACCAGGTCACTGTCGAACGGCTGCTTGCCGGGAATCAGGATCCAGCCACGGCCATCCATGCGTTCGCTGCCGGTGGCCAGTTCCGGCGGCAGGAAGCCGTCGCTGATGCTGCCATGGACTTCCAGGTTGCCGCCGGCACGCAAGGCCAGGTGGCCGACCTCGCCGGAACCGCGCAGGAGGGTCTGCGCCGTGGCCGGGTTGAGGCTGGCGTAACGATGGCCGGACAGGTCGAGGTCGCCGCGCACCACCAGGTCGGTCTGGCCATCGCGGGTGGCGATCTCCACGCCGGGGCGCAGGTGCAGGGCCTTGGCGTAGGCGGCGTTGTTCAGGCCGGCCAGGCGGTTGTCGAGCAGGTCGCGATTGGCCAGCGCGGCATTGACGAACAGCACGCTGCGCGCATGCTTGGCGTCGAGATAAGCCTGGTCGATGTACTGGTACGGTCGACCACTGGCCGCGGTGCCGCCATTCGGCGCGTCGGTATAGCGCTGCTGGCCGACCACGGCGATGGACTGCGCACCTTGGATGTCCAGCCTGCCACGGGCGTCGATGGCGATATCGCCGGCGATGTCGCCGCCCACGCGCGGCGCCGTCAATACCAGCGAGCCACGGGCACGGCCGTCGTGTTGCGCGGCGGCGGTGCCGTGGCGCAAGTCCAGGCGAACGCCGGGGCTCAGGGTCAGCAGCCCGTCGCCGCTGGCCAGCTCGATCTGCGCCCGGTTCGGCGCATCGATGATCGCGCCATTGCTGTCGACCCGCAGCAGGCTGCCATGGGCATCGAGCACCGCCCCGGCGGCCAGGGTCAGGCCATGCCCGGCCGCCAGGCGGATGCTGCCGACCTGGGCGCCGCTGGCATCGACGGTACCGGTCACGGTCAACTGGCCGTTGTCCAGCGAGAGGCTGATCTCCCGCGCCTTGAGCTCGCTGCCGATGACCAGGTCGCCCTGGGTGATCTGGAAGCTGCGGGCGCCGAATACCTGGTCGCGGTTCAGGCGCTGGTTGAGCCCGGCAAAATCGTCCACCTGGCGGGCACGGACCGCCACCGATCCCTCGGCGTACGGTACCCGCGTGCCACCGGCGTCATAATCGCCGCTGGCGCTGCCGAGGATCTGGCCCAGCAGGCTGACCTGCCCACCCAGGGCAGTGGCGCTCAGGCGGCCGGCGCGGTTGTTGACGGCGCGAAGGTCGACCAGGCTGCCACTGGCCTGGCGGATGTCACCGGCCGTGCTGGCCAGCAGCAGCTCGCCGCCCCAGCTGTACTGGGTCACGTCGTTGAAGGTCAGGCTGCGCCCGGCCAGGTCGATGCGCGAACGCTCCCCCAGGACCAGCGCCTGTTGCGCCGAAACGCTCAGCTTGCCGCTGGGCAGGCTGAAGGTACCGTCGAGGAGCACCTGCTGGCCACTGAGCGCGAGCTCCGCGCCCACGCCATCGCGGCCGCTGGCCAGCGCGCCGCCCCCACCGCTCACGCGTAACAGGCCACCGGCGCTGATGCGGTTGATCGAACCAGCGCCGCCGGTCCACAGCGGCGTATCCACCAGCAGGTCGCCGCCGCTGTACTGGAAGCCGCCCTCGCTTTGCCAGGCGCCGCGCTGGTGGTACACCTGCAACGCCCCGCTGTGGTTGGCGCTGACCTGGCGGCTGGCGCGGATGTCGACCTGGCTGAAGCCCAGGGTCTGGCGGCTCATGCTGGCGGTGCCGTCGGGCTGGCTGGCCGGCCCGTAGCCGAAGGTCAGGTTTTCCACCCGCAGTTCGAGCACGCCATCGCCACTGCCCGCGCCACCGGCGATGGGTGCGCCGGGCAGCGTGCGGGCGCCGTTCCACACCAGGTTGGCGGTGTGGATGGTCGCCCGTTCGCCGGCCTGACCGAGGCCGTAGATGGCCGGCGTGCCGAGGATCAGTTGCTGCACGCGGTTGCGTCCGGTCAGCGGATCATAGGTGTCGAGCACGCTGTTGCCGAAGAAGTTCAACGAGTCGGCCGCCGTCAGCGACAGGGTCTCCAGAGCAGGAATGCCGCCCTCGGTGCTGCCCTGGAACAGGCGGTCGAGCACTTGCTGGTTGAGTGTCAGCCCCTGGCCCAGCACCCCGGCGTTGGCCGCAGCGGCCAGCGCGGCGGTGGAGCCGACGTTGATCCGGCCCACCGCCAGGCCCAGGTGGCGGGTGCCGAAGCTGACCTGGTCATCGAGGTTGAAGGTACGGTCGGTCGCGGCGAACAGCGAGCCGTCCGAGTACAGGCGGGTCATCCCCGCGCAGTTGCCCGAGGGGCAACCGCCAATGAGGATGCTGCCGGGCGCAAAGACATCGCCTGCCACCGATGGCAGCACGTCCAGGCGGCCGTTGGACAGCGCCAGCAAGCCGTGGGCGTTGGGGTCGATAAGGAAACCGTCATTGGCATCGAACGGCACCGCCCCCTGGCCCAGGGTGATGATACCGGCACCCTGCTCGACGACGATGGCGCCACGCGCCCTGTCGGTGGCAAGGAATACCTCGCCGGCGCGCAGTTCGGCGCCACTGCGCACCAGGATGTCAGCGGTCGACTCCTTGAAGCGCAGCATGTTACCACCCTGGCCGTAGAGCACCTCAGGACGGGCGCCGATGCTCAGTCGCGGCGCCTTGAGCGCGCTAAGGTCACTGGCGCGCAGCGCGACCCGATTGGGTTGCAGCCAGTCGCTGACCTGGCCGTCGGCGAGGATCTCGATGGCCTCCACGCCCAATACCGCTACGCTGCCGCCACGCCCCTCGCGGGCGGCGTCGAAGCGCGCCTGACCGGCAAAGCGGAATGCACTCTCGGGGTCGGTATTGGGTTTTAGGCGCAAGGTCAGCCACTTGCCATCAGCCTCGAGTGCCGCCCGCGGAACACCCTTGGCCAGGGCATCGGCCTTGACGAAGCTGGCGTAGGACATTTCGTTGTACTGGCTATAGCGGCGTAGGGTGTCGGCCGCGGTGAGGATCACCTGCCCCGACAACGGCTGGCGGATATCGGTGTTGGCCACCGACAGGCTGCCCGAGGTGGTCCAGGAACCATTGCGCATGACCTGGCTGATTCCTCGCTGGCCGGCCATGGCCAAGCCGTTGAGCTCGACGCGGAAGGCGCCCGGCAACAGCGCGTAGCTGGCCGGCAGCAAGGTGTAGGTACCCGCCGCCAGCCCCGGGACGCCCTGGTCGAGGGTGATGCGCTGGCCGATGGCCGGGTCGGCCACGCCGGCCTCCCCGGCCAGCGGCGCGTAGTCGCCGGCCAGGCCAGGGACGATGGCATAGATCGGATTGCTCGACAGCGACGGCAGTACCAGGCGGCCATCGGCATCGAGCTGCATCAACGGATGGTAGCGGGCGTCGGTGGAGCCGCCGCGCCCGGAGACGAAGCCGGCGCCGCTCAGTTCGCCGCCGCCGGCCAGGTCGATCAGCGCCCCGGCCTGCACATCGATGCGCTTGCCCGCCAGGACCACCCCGTGGTCGCTATCGCCGGTGCCGCCGATCAGGTTCACCGGCTTGCCGCCGTACAGGTAGCTCAGGCCATCGACCGTGCCACCGTAAGGCATGCGCAGCCCCGCCGCGCTGACCGAAGTGATACTGCCGGGCAGCAGGCGCACATCCTGGCCGTTCTCGCCGGTATCCCCCAGCAGCACCTGGCCAAGCGGCGCCCGCACCACCCCGCCCTGCTCCACCGTGCCAGCGCCCAGGTGCAGGCGGCCGAACACCGACAGCGGCACGCCTGGCGTGGCCTCGCCGACCCGTCCGATCCGCAGGGTGGCGTCGCGGGTGCTCAGCACGCGAGCGTAGGCACCGCTTACCGGATACAGTTGCGCGGCCAGCAATTCAATATCGGCATTGCTGCTCAGCTGGGTCGGCAGCGAGGCGATGTCGCGGCCGAGGAAGCGGATATCCCCTTCACTGCGCAGACGGGTCAGGGCAAAGCCCCGACGGTCGAACTCAAGCTGTCGCCCACCACTGAGGGCCAGGTTGCCGCGAGCGCCCAGGCTCAGTTCGTCGCGCACTTCGAGCAGGTTGGCCTTGACCTGCAACAGTGCGTGCGACGCCTGCTGCGACAGCCCGCCCTTGACCGTCGGGCGCACGGTCTGGTCGCCGCCCAGGTGGTTGCTGCCTGCCAGTCGCACGTAGGGCGCACGCAGGCGGATGCTGCTGTCGTTGGCACTGCCGTCCGCGAGCACCAGGGACCCGGCGTACAGTTGCAGACCCTGGGCCAGGTCCAGCGCCAGCGAGCCATCGAAGGCCAGCACACCGTCGCTGAGCAGGGCGAGGTTGGCGAAGCCACCGCGCTCGACGGTGTCCGCATCCAGGCGCGCATGGCCATAGCGCAAGCGCTGGTCGGTACCGGCCGCGCGGCCGAGTACCAGCTCGCGCGGCACGTTCAGGCCATCCTCCAGGCCATCCTTGCGGTACAGGCCGGTATCCAGGGCCACGCCGAGGCTGCCGCCCGCCGCGCCGACACCGCCGGACCTGGCGCTGAGCGTGCCGTCCAGGCGCAGGCCATAGCTGGAGGCCAGGCTGATGTTGCCACCGGCGCTGGCCATTGCCAGTGGGCCCTGGCCCCGGATGTCCAGCACGGCGCTGGCGCCATCGGCGCGCAAGCGGGCGCCACGGGCGATATCAACGAAGAGGTAGGCGCCGTCGCTGATGCCCTTGGCGTAGTCGATCTGCCCACCAATGACGATGTTGCCGCCGGCGGTGACCCGTCCGTAGCGCCGGCCCTGGCTGTCGAGGGCGGTAAGCGCCTGGCCGGAGACATCGATCAACGCCTCGCTGCCCAGGCGGATCGCACGGTTGTGCAGGCTTTCCTGCACCCCGCTCCCTACCGTTTCGGGCAATGCCTGCAACAGGCTCACCTTGCCACCGGCGGCCAGCAGCGAACCGTCGAGGTTCAATTGCGCGGTACTGCTCAGGGCGATCGACTGCAACGGGTCGACACCGATGCTGGCGCCACGGCGCACTTCCAGCAGCGCGGCCTCGCGGTCCGCCTGGGCCAGCCGGGTATCGCCGGCGGCAAGGCTCAGGCTGGCACCGGCACGCAGGCCCAGCTCGCCCTTGATCGCGTTCTCGCGCACCTGCGGCGGCAGCCACAGGGTGGCCTGGTCGCCGACCGGCAGGCTGGCGTCGAGCAGTTCCACGGGCCGGGTGACCTGCACCTGGGCGCCTTCGGCCACGGTCAACTGTCGCGTGCCACGTACGGTGTAATGGGCGAAGCCGCGGTTGAAGAAATCCTCGCCGAGGGACAAGGCGCTGGCGTCGGCCACGCCGCCGATGCGCACGCGCTCGGCCTGCAGGTCGAGGGTGCCGGCGCCGTTGCTGCCATGGCCGCGCAGCTCGCCATCGAGGCGCAGGCGCCCGTCACCGCTGGTGTTGAACACACCGGCCTGCAACGTCAGGTTGCCGCCGCTGCCACCGCGCAGCTGGTTGCGCTCACCGCGCACCACCCCGCCGGAAACATCCAGCACGCTGGCCTGCCCCAGCAGCACATCGCCGGAGCTGCGCAGCGACAGGCTGCCGCCGTTGCGCCAGGCCATGGCCCCTGCGTCTTCGCGGTCGCTGCGCGCACCACCGACATCCAGGCGCACACCTTCGCCAACCAGCACCTGCGCACGCAATCCGGCCGGCGTGGCCAGGGCGATATCGCGCAGGTCGGCGCCGTCACGCTGGCGCAGCACATCGCCCAACATCATCTGCCCGCCCTTGGCGGTAAGGTCGGCCGCGACCCGCACCTGCGGCGCATACAGGGTCAGTTGCCCGCCGTCGGCCAGGTGCAGCGCCTGGTCGACCTGCACCGACTCGCTGGCGGCAATGCTCAGGCCGCCCAGCGCGAAGCCGTTGAGCAATTCGCTGTCCAGCACCAGTCGCCCGCGCCGCTGCTCGTCCAACGGCGCCTGCAACTGCACATCGGCACTGGCCCCACGGTTGCCGCCAGCCAACGTCACCTGGCGCAGCACCGGGGTCAGGCTGAAGGCCAGGTCCTTGCTGGCGGTGAGGTAGCCCGGCAGCTGCTGGCCGATGACCAGCTGGGCGCCTCGGGCGCGAGCACTATGGACCTGCTTGTAGCCATCCAGCCCGGCCACCGGCGCCTGCACCTGGCGCTCGTCCTGCCAGGTATCGCCGACCAGCCGACCGTCGAGCAATGCGCCCTGGGTGGCCACCACCAGGCTGCCGGCGTCGCGCCCGACGGTGTAGCCCTGTTCGAAGCGCTGCTGCGGCGCGATCAGCGGGTTGTAGAACACACGGGTCTGGGCCCAGCGCGCCGAATGGTCCTCGAAGCCCTGGTACAGGCCGCTGTAAAGCAAGTCGCCCGGCGCCCGCGACAACTCGTACAGGCGCCCGTCCTCGCCACGCAGCCAGCTCTGGCGCACATAGCCGTCCTGCACCGCCAGGGTGCCGCCGGACAGGTTGATCTCGGCGCCAGCGCGGGTGACCAGGTCCTGGCCGGTAAAGGTCACGGTGCCGCCCTGGGCCATCCATTCACCCACACCGTGGCTGCGAGTGCCCAGGTAGCCGCCTACCTCCAGCAGGCCACCCGCGGTGTACCAGCGGTCGCTGGCATGGCCATTGACACCGGCCGCGACGTGCACCAGCTCACGCACATCGACCCACACATCGCTGTTGATCAGCCCGCCCTTGTCACGGTTGCCGGCGGCATCGCGCTGCTCGTTGCCCTGGACATTGATCTTGATGACATTGCTTTCCATCGCCACCTTGACCCCGAGGGCGCCGGCCACATCGAGGCGCGCGCCATCGTCGACCAGGCTGCGCCGGCCGGCGCTGACCGCCACCTGGCCACCAGTGGCCAGGGTCAGCGAACCGCCCTGGAAGTGCACGGTGCCGCCGCTGACCACTTCCACCCGTGACTGCTCGGGACGGTCGATGACCGTGCTGAGGTTGTCGAAGCGCCCCGTGGCCAGGTTGCCGTTGCTGCCGTTGACCACCGCCCTCGAGGCTTCGCGCTGGCTGTCGAGCGCCGCGCTGTCGTCGAGCAGCACGGCGGTGACGCTGCCGCGCTCGAAGCTGACGCTGCCGGTGGCATCGCTGGCGGCATTGAGCAGGTGGATGCTGCCGCGCCGATCCACCGAGGTGCTGGCCAGGATCACACCCTGCTGGCGCACCTGGTGACCGGTCAGGGTGACATCGCCGCCACTGGCCTGGATCAGCCCGCTGTTGCTCACCGTACCGGCGCTGCTGCCGGGCCTGAGGCTGCCCGCCACCTCATTGCCGCGGGTGGTCGAGTAGCGGTTGGCCTCGGTGCCCTGGCCGCGACGAATGTAGAAATCGTCCGCCGCCGCCAGGGTCGCCTGGCCCTTGCCGGCGATGATCTGGCCGTCGTTGCCCACTTCGCTGCCCAGCAGCAGCACGTAGCCGCCAGCGCTGGTGGAGCTGCCCGGTTCCTGGGTACGAATCTGCGCGCCGCGCTCGACCAGCACCTTGCCGGCGGCATTGGTGAAGGTGGCCTGGCTGGCGCTGCTGTCGACGTAAAGCCCGCGCTGGCTGAACTGCTCGTCGCTGACCTGGGCGGCGGCGGCCACCAGGTTGCGCACGTTGACCTGGCTGGTGCCGTTGAACACCACGCCGTTGCGGTTGATCAGCATCACCGTGCCGGGCGCTTCGATCTGGCCATGGATCTGGCTCGGTCGTGCAGCCGGGTCATTGACCCGGTTAAGCACGGCCCAGTCTGCCTGCTGCTCGAAGCGCACGGTGGTGTCGCGGCCGACGTTGAAGGTCTCCCAGTTGAGGATGGCCTTATCGGCGGTCTGCTCGATACGCACCTGGGTCTTGCCATCGGCCTGGCTCTGCTGCGGCGCCTTGGCATTGAGCCAGCCCTGGGTCAGCGGGTTCTGGTCGACCTTCAGGCCGCCCTCGCCCAAGCCGTTGGGCACCACCTGCGGCTGCACCTGGGCCAGGGTCCGACCGTTGGCCTGGGCCGCCTGCTGGGCGGCAATGGCCGCCACCGTGTTGTTGAGGTTGTTCACCGAACGCTGGAACTGCTGGTTCAGTCGCTGCTGCTGGGCCAGGGGCGGTGGCGATCCCGGCAGCACCTGCCCCGCACCGCCAGCACCGGCGCCGCCGCTCGGGGCGCTGGAGGCGCCCTTGGCGGCAAACCAGCCCGAGCTGAACGGCTGCGCCGCGTGGGCGCTGCCCGCCAGCATCAGCAGGGCGATGGCCTGGGCCAGGGGCTTGAGCCGCGGCGGCTCGCCGCGACGCTGGATGGCGGAGGCTGAAAGGGCTGGCTTGGGCATGCCGCGCGACATCGCAGGGTTCCTTGTGCTGGTTCTCGAGATCAGGGGATGGCGGTCGTGATGCCGCTTTGCCATAAGGCGCTCCGGCTGCCGGGGGACCGAAGCTTTGTCATGCAAAGTTCATGGTGCTGGGGTATGGCGTCCGCCTGCGCCCGGCGCAGGCGGCGTGCAGGTCAGGGCCGACCGATGCCGTTGCACACCGACGGGTTGCCGATGTCGGTGCCTTCGCCATAGGCGTTGAACAGGAAGGTCCGACGGATTTCGTCGGCATAGGTCTGGGGCAGCGGCACGAAGATGTTGCCCATCACCGCAATGCGCTTCTGCCCGGCATACAGTTCACCGAGAAAATCGCGGATCGCCTGGGTGTCTGCGGGGTTCTGATAGCACTGGCCGAGCAACAGGTTGCTGTAGCCAACAATGGGATAACCACTGCTGGCGACCGGCAGGCTGCCCGCGCCGCTGCCATAGGTCGGCACCCAGTCGAGCGGGCTGGTGCGCCGGGCCGCGCTGCCCGGAGCCACTGGCGTACCCAATCCAGCCTGGGCGGCAAGTATGGTCGGCAGCGCCGCACTGCCCGGCGCCATGGGCTGCTTGCTCACCCGGGCAACCGCGCTGTTCTTGCCGGCCTCGGTGTAGCTGGCCGCCACGTAGCCGATCGTGCCGTCGTTGAGGCTGACCTGGGCAGTCACTTCGGCGCTGGTGCCGACCGCCAGCCAGTGGGCCGGCTGGGTACCGAGGCTGGCCGTGGCGAACCGGGTCGAGACCCTGAACGCCGTCGGGCAGCTGTCATTGAGGAAGCGCGACAGCACCTCGGTGGTGCCGCTGTCACCGGCGCGGTACACCACCCGGATCGGCGTGGTGTCGGTCGTGCCGAGCAACTGGCCCCAGGTGGCCAGCGAGCCGGAGAACACACCGCACAGCTGCTGGCCGCTGAGCTGGAGATTGTCAGTACCGCTCTTCTTGTAGGGGATACTCACCGCCATGCCTGCCACCGGCACCTGGATCATCGGGCCGTAGGCGCCCTGCCGGGCACTTTGGTAGGTTGCCAGTTCAGTGGCCGTAAGCACCGACTCGCTGGCGGCGAAGTCGACCGGGCTGCCTGCAGCCTGCCAGATCAGCGCCGCATCGTTGGCGAGGAACGCCTGCTTGCCGGCAACGCTGTTGACAGTGGTGTAGTTGAAACCATCCGGCAACAGCCTGGGCAGCTTGATGTTCACCGGATGGCCGGTGTAAAGGAATTTGACTGCCGTAGAGCCGCCGCCATTGACGCCGGCGTGAACCCCTGGGGCCAGCAACGTGGCCAGCGCCAGGGCAGTGAGTTGCAAGCATCGTTCCTTGAACACGGGGAGGACTCCTTCTGCGCGAAATGAAAAGACCCCGACGCCACCCACGGGTGCCGCCAGGGTCCATGCCCGCGCCCAAGGACGCGGGCCACCGGGGGGCTTGCGTATTACGAACGACCGATACCGTTGCACACGTTGGTGTTGGCGATATCCAGGCCTTCGTTGCCTGCGTTGGTCAGGAAGGCCTTCTTGATTTCATCGGCGAAGGCGGCGGGCACGGGTACGAACGAGTGGATACCGATGGCCAGGTCGTGGTTGCCGCTGTACAGGTCGTTGAGGAAGCCACGAACAGCGGTGGCGTCGGCGGCGTCCTTGTAGCACTGGCCAACCAGCAGGTTGGTGTAGCCGACGATCGGGTAGCCAGTGGTTGGGACCGGCTTGTCGCTGGCGCCACGGCCGAAGGTGACAGCCCAGCTGGCCGGGTTGGCGCGGTTGGCGGTCGGCGCGGTGGCGCTGGCCAGGGCGGCCTGGGCGTTGTCGACGGTCGGCAGCACGGCGGTGCCGCTGGCCAGCTTGCTGACACGGGCAACCTGGGCGTTGTTGGCGGTATCGACGAAGTCGGGGCTGACGTAGCCGATGGCGCCGTCGGTGGCATTGACTGCGTTGATCACGTCAGCGCTGCCGGCCACGCCCTGCCAGGTGCTCGGCTCGGTGCCGACGTTGGCGCTGGTGAAGGTGCTGCTGACCGAGAAGGCGGTCGGGCAGCTGTCGTTGAGGAAGCGTGCCAGCAGCTCGGTGGTGCCGCTGCTGCCGGAACGGTAGATCACCTTGATCGGGGTGGTGTCGGCGGTGCCGAGCAGTTGGCCCCAGGTGGAGATGCTGCCGGAGAACACGCCGCACAGCTGCGAAGCGTTGACCTGCAGGTCGCTGACACCGTTGCGGTGGTAAGGGATGGTAACGGTGGTGCCGACGGCCGGGATCTGGATCAGCTTGCCCCAGGTGGCGGCGCGGTTAGTGTCGTAGGTCGACAGTTCGCTGGCGCTGAGCACCGAGTCGGAACCGGCGAAGTCGACGTTGGTGCCGGCCGGCTGGTTGATCGACGCAGGGGCGTTGGTCAGGAAAGCGGTCTTGCCACCGCCGCTGCCCACGCCGGTGTAGCTGAAGCCGCTTGGCAGGATGCCTTCCCAGGTGGCGTTGCCGTTGTACAGCGGCTCAGGCAGGGTGGCGCCGCCACCGACAACAGCAGCCATGGATTGGGCCGAAGCCAGGGTAGCAGCCACCAGGGAGGCGGCGATCACAGTACGCTTAAACATGAAGCAATCTCCTATCGTCGTGTTCGTACGTTGAGTGGGTCGCGCATTGCTGTGGCCACAGGCTGCATACCCTGATCCAGAGGGGCTGGCGGCCTGTCCACGGAGGCAACATTCGCAGCTTGTGGTGACAGGCAGAGGAAAAAACATCGGGAGTTCGGCGGGGAAAAGCTCGGGTGTCGGGGGGCAGTTTGCGGGCTTGCGGCGGGCTGGCCAGGGGCCGGGGCAGGCAGTACGGGAGGGATCGATCCGGAGGATGGCGGATCAGGCACTCGGGAGATTGGTCAGGGGAGAAAAAAACATTGCGCCAGTGCCGGCCACTTCACAGTGGCCGGTTGGTCATGGGCGAGTCTTCAGGGTGCGGCGACCTCGCTGGGCGTCGCCAGTTGCAGGACCTCGCTGGTGTAGGCCCACTCTTGCTGGACCTTGTCCGGGTGCTCGTTCAGGCGGATGCCATAGGACGGAATGATCTGCTTGATCTTCGCCTGCCACTCGGGCGTGGCCACCTTGTCCTTGAACACCTTGTTCAGCAGGTCGAGCATGATCGGCGGCGCGGTCGAAGCGCCCGGCGAGGCGCCGAGCAGCCCGGCGATGCTGCCATCCTTGGATGTCACCACTTCGGTGCCCAGCTTCAGCACCCCGCCCTGGTTTTCGTCCTTCTTGATGATCTGCACCCGCTGGCCGGCCTGCCACAGGCGCCAATCTTCCTTCTTGGCCTCGGGGAAATAGGTCTGCAGCGCGGCGAAGCGGTCATCGTCGGACTGCATCAGCTGGCCGATCAGGTACTGCACCAAGTCGAACTCGCGTACCCCGACCCGCACCATCGGCCAGGTGTTGTGCAACGACATGCTGGCAAACAGGTCGAGCAGCGAACCTTCCTTGAGGAACTTGGTGGAGAAGGTGGCGAACGGCCCGAACAGGATCATGCGCTTGCCGTCGAGCACCCGGGTGTCCAGGTGCGGCACCGACATCGGCGGCGCGCCGGTGGCGGCGATGCCGTAGGCCTTGGCCATGTGACGCTGGGCGATGGCCGGGTTGTCGGTGACCAGGAACGAGCCACCCACCGGGAAACCGGCATAGTCCTTGGCCTCGTCGATGCCGGACTTCTGCAGCAACGGCAGCGCCGCGCCACCAGCGCCGATGAACAGGAACTTGGCGTCGGTAGTCGAGGTGCTGCCGTCCTTGAGGTTCTTGTACTCGACGTGCCAACTGCCGTCGTCGTTGCGGGTGATGTTCTCGACCTCGCTGGACAGCTTGAGGTCGAAGTTGGGCCGGGTCTGCAGGTAGCCCACGTACTGGCGGGTAATCTCGCCGAAGTTGACGTCGGTGCCGATCGGCGTCCAGGTGACGGCGAGTTTCTGGTTGGGGTCGCGCCCTTCCATCATCAGCGGCACCCACTTGGCGATCTGCGCGTGGTCCTCGGAGTACTGCATGGGTTTGAACAGCGGGCTGGCCTGCAGCGCTTCGTAGCGTTTCCTGAGGAAGCGGATGTTGTCGTCGCCCCAGACGAAGCTCATGTGCGGCGTGGTGTTGATGAACGAGCGCGGGTTCTTCAGCACCCCCTGCTTGACCTGCCAGGCGAGGAACTGGCGGGTGACCTGGAACGACTCGTTGATCTCCACCGCCTTGCTGATGTCGATCTTGCCGTCCTTCTCCGGGGTGTAGTTGAGCTCGGCCAGCGCCGAGTGGCCGGTCCCGGCGTTGTTCCAGCCGTTGGAGCTTTCCTCGGCGACCTTGTCCAGGCGCTCGACCATCTCCATCGACCAGCCCGGCTCCAGCTCGTTGAGCCAGACCGCCAGCGTGGAACTCATGATGCCGCCGCCCACCAGCAGCACATCGACCCGCTTGCTGTCGGCGGCATGGGCGTGAAGGCCCAGGGCCAGGACCAGTGCCGCGACTGCCCACCTGGGCGTTTTGCTGATGTTCATGTGCTCTCCCGTATTGGTCGTTCCGTGCGTCTGCGCAAACAAGCTTAGCCGACTGATTTAATCGGGTATGGTCAGGGTGCTGGTTATCGCCTGTACCGGCCCTATCGCGGGGCAAGCCCGCCCCCACGCTGGAACCCTGTTCCCTGCGTGACAGCGCAGCCCGCAAAGGCTGTGTGATCTCCTGCAGGGAGCAGAGTTGCAGGCATCACCAGCGTGGGAGCGGGCTTGCCCCGCGATAGGGCCGGTACAAGCAGCCGATAATCGCCCGCTTTATACGGTCCACCATTTGACCAAACTAACTGGATAGTACAATTATCGAAACATCCAAAAACAACAAAGCGACTCCCCGTCATGACACCCCGAATCCTCGTGCTCAACGGCCCCAACCTCAACCTGCTGGGCACCCGCGAACCCACCCAGTACGGCCACGAAACCCTCGCCGACCTGGCCCGCCTGTGCGCCGCCAGCGCCGCCGAGCTCGGCCTGGAACTGGAGTTCCGCCAGACCAACCACGAAGGCGAGCTGCTCGACTGGATCCATGCCGCCCGTGGCCGCTGCCACGGCATCCTGATCAACCCCGCCGCCTGGACCCACACCTCGGTGGCCATCCGCGACGCCCTGGTGGCCAGCGAGCTGCCGGTGATCGAGGTACACCTGTCCAACGTGCACAAGCGCGAGCCGTTCCGCCACCTGTCGTTTGTCTCCAGCATCGCCGTGGGGGTGATCTGCGGCCTCGGCAGCCAGGGCTACCGCATGGCCCTGAGCTACTTCAGCGAACACCTGCGCGAGCACACGGCATGAACGGCCCGGGCATCCTCGCCGGCCTCATCGGCCGTGGCATCCAGGCTTCGCGCACCCCGGCGCTGCACGAGCGTGAAGGCGACGCCCAGGCGCTGCGCTACCTGTACCGGCTGATCGACGCCGACCAGCTGGGCCTGGACGACAGCGCCCTGCCCGCCCTGCTCGATGCCGCCGAGCGCACCGGGTTCACCGGGCTCAACATCACCTTCCCGTTCAAGCAGGCGATCCTGCCGCTGCTCGACGCGCTGTCGGACGAAGCCCGCGGCATTGGCGCGGTGAACACCGTGGTATTGCGCGAGGGCCGGCGGGTGGGCCACAACACCGACTGCCTGGGCTTCGCCGAAGGCTTGCGGCGCGGCTTGCCCGGCGTCGCGCGGCGTCAGGTGGTACAGCTGGGCGCGGGCGGCGCGGGCGCGGCGGTGGCCCATGCGCTGCTGGCCGAAGGTGTCGAGCGCTTGCAGTTGTTCGAAGTGGACCAGACCCGCGCCCGGGCGCTGGTGGACAATCTCACCCAGCGTTTCGGCGCCGGTCGCGCCGTGCTCGGCGAGGACCTGGCCAGCGCGGTGGCCGACGCCGATGGCCTGGTCAACACCACGCCCGTGGGCATGGCCAAGCTGCCCGGTACCCCCTTGCCACCCGCGCTGCTGCACCCACGGCTGTGGGTGGCGGAGATCATCTACTTCCCCCTGGAGACCGAGCTGCTGCGCCATGCCCGGGCCCTGGGCTGCCGCACCCTGGATGGCGGCACCATGGCGGTGTTCCAGGCGGTCAAGGCCTTCGAGCTGTTCAGCGGGCGCCCGGCCGATGCCGAGCGCATGCAGGCGCACTTCGCCAGTTTCTAGCAAGGCCGCGCTTGCGCAATCTGGGCTGCTCCGCAATGAAGCGATGCAGCCCTCAGGTCCCCGCCACCGCACCGATGAAGTTGGCCAGTTCCACCGTGCGCGGCGCAGCGAACACTTCGCGCGGGTGACCGGTCTCGTGCACCTTGCCCTGGTGCATGAACACCAGCTTGTCGCCCACCTCGCGGGCGAAGCGCATCTCGTGGGTGACCATGACCAGGGTCATGCCCTCCTTCGCCAGCTGGCGCACCACGCCCAGCACCTCGTTGACCAGCTCCGGGTCCAGCGCCGAGGTGATCTCGTCGCACAGCAGCACCTTGGGCGACATGGCCAGCGCCCGGGCGATGGCCACCCGCTGCTGCTGTCCGCCGGAAAGGCGGTCGGGGTAGGCGTCGATCTTGTCGCCCAGCCCTACCCGCTCCAGCATCCGCTCGGCCAGTTGGCGCGCCTCGGCCCTGCCGGCCTTCTTCACCACCTGGGGCGCCAGCATCACGTTCTCGCCCACGGTCAGGTGCGGGAACAGGTTGAACTGCTGGAACACCATGCCGACTTTCTGGCGCAGCGCGCGCAGGTCGGCACGGCCGGCGTCGAGGTACTCGCCATCCACCTCGATCACCCCGTCGCTGATCGACTCCAGGCCATTGAGGGTGCGCAGGAAGGTGCTCTTGCCCGAGCCACTGCGGCCGATGATGGCCACCACCTCGCCCTCCTCGATGCTCAGGTCGACCCCCTTGAGCACGTGGTTGTCGCCGTAGTATTTGTGCAGCGCGGACACTCTAAGCAGGGGCATGCAGCCTCCTTTCCAGGTAACGGGCGCTCAGCGAGAGCGGGTAGCAGAGGATGAAGTAGCCCACGGCCACCAGGCCGTAGATCAGGAATGGCTCGAAGGTGGCATTGGCCAGCATGCCGCCGGTCTTGGTCAGCTCGGTGAAACCGATGATCGAGGTGACCGCGGTGCCCTTGACCACCTGCACCGAGAAGCCCACGGTCGGGGCGATGGCAATGCGCAGGGCCTGGGGCAGGATCACATGGCGCAACTGCTCCAGGCGGCTCATGGCCAGGCTGCCGGCGGCCTCCCACTGGCCCCGTGGGATCGCCTCCACGCAGCCACGCCAGATCTCGGCGAGAAAGGCGCTGGTGAACAAGGTCAGGGCGATGGCCGCGGCCATCCACGCCGACACGTCGATGCCGAACAGGGCGATGCCGAAGAACACCATGAACAGCTGCATCAGCAGCGGCGTGCCCTGGAACAGCTCGATGAACGCGCGCGCGGCTCCGCGCAGCAGTGGCCGGTCACTGATCCGCGCCACCAGCAAGATCAGCCCGGCGACGCTGCCGCAGGCGAACGCCACCAGCGACAGCAGCAAGGTCCACTGCAACCCGGTCATGAGGTTGCGCACGATATCCCACAGGGTGAAGTCCATTCAGCGTCTCCCCATCAGCAGGCGCTGGCCGATCCAGGCCAGCAGCTGGCGCACGACGATGGCCATCAGCAGGTACAGCAACGTGGTCAACAGGTAGGTCTCGAAGGCGCGGAAATTGCGCGACTGGATGAAGTTGGCGGCGAACGACAGCTCTTCGGTGGCGATCTGCGAACACACCGCCGAACCGAGCATGACGATCACGATCTGGCTCGACAGCGCCGGCCACACCTTGGCCAGGGCCGGTTGCAAGACCACGTGGCGAAATGCCTCGAAACGGCTCAGCGCCAGCGCGGCCGCGGCTTCGAGCTGGCCCTTGGGGATCGCCTGGATACCGGCGCGGATGATCTCGGTCGAATAGGCGCCCAGGTTGATCACCATTGCCAGCACCGCCGCCTGCCACTCGCTCAGGCGCACGCCCAGCGCCGGCAGGCCGAAGAAGATGAAGAACAGCTGGACGATGAACGGCGTGTTGCGGATCAGTTCGACGTACAGCCCGAACAGCGCGTCGAACGGCCGCAGACGCCAGGCCCGGGTCACCGCGCCGAGCACGCCGATGGCGACCCCGAGCACGGTGCCGACCAGGGTCAGCTCCAGGGTGAACAGCATGCCCCGCAGCAACAGGTCGCCCTGCGCCAGCACCGGGGCGAAGTCGAATTGATAGGCCATCGCTCAAATGCTCAGAGGTCAGCCGGCAGCGGCTGCTTGAGCCACTTCTCGGCGTTGCGGTTCAGGCTGCCGTCAGTCCTGGCGGCGTCGAGGGTGGCGTTGACCTTCTGCAACAGCGCCGGCTCGTTCTTGGCCAGGCCCACGTAGACCGGAGAGTCCTTGAGCTTGATCTTGAGCACCGGCACCTTGGCCGGATTCTTCGCGGCGATGGCGGCCATCACCACGCTGCCGCTGGCGATCAGCTCGACCTGGCCGGACAGATAGGCGGCGATGGTCGAGTTGTTGTCCTCGAAGCGCTTGATGATCGCGCCCTTGGGCGCCACGGCGCTCAGTTCCATGTCCTCGATGGCGCCGCGGGTGACGCTGATGGTCTTGCCAGCAAGGGCGTCGATAGCGTCGACCGGTGCCTCGGCCGGGCCGAACACCGCCAGGTAGAACGGCGCATAGGGGCGCGAGAAGTCGATCACCGCGGCGCGCTCGGGGTTCTTGCCCAGGCTCGAGATCACCAGGTCGACCTTGCCGGTGGTAAGGAACGGGATGCGGTTGGTGCTGTTGACCGGGGTCAGGGCCAGCTTGACGCCAAGCTTGTCGGCCAGCAGTTGCGCGGTGTCGATGTCCAGGCCGCGGGGCTTGAGGTCCGGGCCGACCGAGCCGAACGGCGGGAAGTCCTGGGGCACGGCAACCTTGAGCACGCCGCGGGCGGTGATGTCGGCCAGCGCGTCGGCCTGGGCCAGGGGCATTGCCAGAGGGGTGGCGCAGAACAGGGTGGCCAGGAACAGGGAGCGGAACGTCTTCATCGAAAGGCCTCGCAGGAGTCCGGAAAGGGGCTGCGATGCCAGTGCACGGGCCATGCCAGCCGTGGGCAAAACACCCGCGATCGGCGTGCCGCAAGGCGCCGATCAGGTCTTACTGGTCTGAACAGTTGTGACCTCGAAGCATCCCGTGCCCCGCTTTCGCGCAACGGCCGCAGGGCCTGCGCCAGGACGAGGCAAGGCTTGCCACGCCGTGCCGATTGCCCGTAAAAGGGAGGCCATCGCCCTCAGACCGGTCTGAACAGCATGCTCGCCACCGCCACGCGTCCCGTCCCGGAAATCGCCCTGCAGGCCATCCGCCAACTGATCGAGCAGGACGGCTACCAGCCCGGCGACGCCCTGCCTTCACAGCGCGACCTGGCCGAACGCCTGGGCGTGAGCCGGGCGTCGCTGCGCGAGGCGTTGTCGTCGCTCAGCGCCCTGGGACTGGTCAGCGTGCAACCGGGCAAGGGGGTGTTCGTCCAGGCTCCGGCCACCGGCCAGCCATCGCCGGGCGGCTTCGCCTGGCCCTATGCCGAACAGGTCTCGGCCGCCGACACCTTCCAGCTGCGCTACGCCCTGGAAGGCTTCGCCGCCGGCCAGGCGGCCCTGGCGTTGACCGCCGATGACCTGGACGCGTTGCAGGCCAACGTCGAGGCAATGGCCGTGGAGTTGCGCGCCGGGCGCTTCGAGGCCGCCGCACGCCTGGACTTCGCCTTCCACCAGCGCTTGCTGCAGGCCAGCGGCAACCGCGCGATGCTGCAGGTGATCACCGCCAGCCAGGATATTTTCCTGGAAAGCCAGAAGCTGCCGTTCATTCGCCCCGAGCGGGCCATGGAAACCTGGCAGGAGCACCGCAAGATCCTCCGCGCCCTCGCCCGCCGCTCCCAGGCCGGTTCGCAACGGGCGATGCAAGAGCATATCCGCAACGCCGCGGCGCGCACCGGGGTGGTGTTCGCCGGTTGAGCGGGGTCAGGCCTTGATGTAGCGCATCACCGCCTCGCAGATCACCTGCTTTTGACGCTGCTTGACCTGCTCGTCAGCCAGGTCGATCTGGAAGATGTCGCCGAAGGTGTGGCGGTTCGATACCCGGTAGAAGCAGAACGAGCTCATCAGCATGTGCAGGTCGATCACCTCGATCCCCGGGCGGAACACACCCTGCTCCACGCCACGGGCGAGGATCTTGCCCAGCGCGTCGAGCACCATGCTGCTCATCTCGCGGATCACCGGCGACTGCTTGACGTATTCGCCGTAGTGGATGTTCTCGGTGCAGACGATGCGCACGAAGTCGACGTTGTCGGCATGGTGGTCGAAGGTGAACTCCACCAGGCGCTGGATCGCCTGCTCGGGCGACAGCGAGTCGAGGTCCAGGCTGTGCTCGGTCTTGCGGATGTCGCCGTAGAGCTTGACCAGGCATTCGACGTAGAGCTGCTCCTTGCTGCCGAAGTAGTAGTAGATCATGCGCTTGGAGGTGGCGGTGCGCTCGGCGATGGCGTCGACCCGGGCGCCGGCCAGGCCCTGCTGGACAAACTCGGTGATGGCGGCCTGGAGAATGTTCTCGCGGGTCTTTTCCGGGTTGTTCTTGCGCGATCTGCGCAGCCCTTCGATTTCAGGCTTGGCTACCGAATCACTCATACCGACTCACAGGCTCGTTATAGGAATCCGGGCGATTATCCGTGAGCCGGGCGGTGCAGGGAAGCGTGGTGTTGTGAGCGGCTGCCGCCCCCATCGCGGGGCAAGCCCGTTCCCACGCTTCGTGCGTGATTGTCCAGCCCTAGAGGCTGCGCAGTAGTGCAAAGAACAGAACAGCGAGCATCACCAGCGTGGGAGCGGGCTTGCCCCGCGATGGGCCCCTGATTCACAACACCGCCGTGCGCCCCGCCCCGCTGCGCGCCTTGGCCATCGCCGCCAGGCGCACCGCCACGTTGGCCGCGCCATACCCGGCGTAACCGCCCTTGCGCTGCAGGATCTCGAAGAAGAAGCGCCCCTCGAACGGCTCGGTATACACATGGAACAGCTCGCCACCCTGGCCATCGCGGTCATACAGCACGTTGTAGTACGCCAACTCGCTGAGGAACTCGTCATCGAACTCGAACCGCGCCGCCAGGTCGTCGTAGTAGTTCAGCGGGATCTCCAGCAACGGCACGCCGGCCTCCTTGGCCCGGGCCACCTCGCGGAAGATGTCGTCGCAGTCGAAGGCGACATGGTGCACACCCGAGCCGCGATAGCTGTCCAGGGCATGGGCGATGGCGGTGTTGCGGTTCTCCGAGATGTTCAACGGCAGGCGCAGGCTGCCGCACTGGCTGCGCAGGGCACGGCTCTTGACCAGGCCATAGGGATCGGGCAGCACCACCTCGTCGTCGGCGGTGAAGTCGAACAGGCTCTTGTAGAACAGCACCCAGCTGTCCAGCGCCTCGGCCGGCAGCGCCAGGGCCATGTGGTCGATGCGCTTGAGCCCTCCGCTGGCGCGGGCGTTCTGGTCCAGGTGGAAATCGGTGTCGTAGAGGCTCGGGCCGCCAACGTCCGGCTCCACCAGGTACAGCAGACTGCCGTCGGGCGCGCGCACCGCCGGGATCTCGCGTTCGTTGGGGCCGACCAGGCCACGGAACGGCTGGCCACGGTAGGCGGTGGCGCGCCGCAGCGCGGCTTGGCCGTCACTCACCCGCAGCGCCGTGGCGCACAACGACGGGCCATGGGCCTCGAAGAAGTTATGGGCGAACGAGTAAGGCTCGGCGTTGAGCACGATGTTGATATCGCCCTGGCGCAGCAGGCGCACCGCCTTGCTGCGGTGTTCGCCGGCCTCGGCGAAGCCCAGGCGCTTGAGCCACACGCCCAGGCGCGCGCCGACCGCCTCGTCGACGGCGAACTCGAGAAACTCCACGCCGTCGTAGCGGCTTGCGGCAGGCGGTGCGAACAGCACGCCAGGCTCGGCGGCCCGTGCCTCACGCTCCAACTGAAGGCGGGTCTTCTCCTCCAGGTACAGCAGTGAACGCAAGCCATCGGCAGCGTTTTGCCGGGGCGGCGCTGCACGGAAACCGTCGTTGAAGATCTCCAGCGACAGCGGACCGCGATAACCGGTGGCGAGGATCGGCGCAAGGAAACCCGCCAGGTCCATCTCGCCCTGCCCTGGGAAGCAGCGGAAATGCCGGCTCCACTCCAGCACGTCCATGGCCAGGATCGGGGCGTCGGCCATCTGCACGAAGAAGATCTTCTCGCCGGGGATGTCGCGGATACCGCTGGGATCGCCCTTGACCGACAAGGTGTGGAAGCTGTCGAGGATCACCCCCAGCGCCGGATGATCGGCCTGGCGCACCAGGTTCCACACCTGCTGCCAGGTATTGACGTGACGGCCCCAGGCCAGCGCCTCGTAGCCAATGCGCAGGCCCCGGTCGCCGGCATGTTCGGCGAGCAGGCGCAGGTCGTCCACCAGCAATTGCTCATCGCCCAGGGCGTCGGGCTGAACGTTGCTGCACAGCAGCACCAGGTCGGTGCCCAGTTCCTGCATCAGGTCGAACTTGCGCTCGGCGCGGTCGAGGTTCTTGTGCAGCCGATCGCGGCGGCAGCCCTCGAAATCGCGAAACGGCTGAAACAGGGTGATCGCCAGCCCCAGGTCCGCGCACAGCTGGCGGATCTCGCGAGGGCTGCCGGCGTAGTACAGCAGGTCGTTCTCGAAGATCTCGACGCCGTCGAAACCCGCGGCGGCGATGGCTTCGAGTTTTTCCGGCAGGGTGCCGCTCAAGGAAACGGTGGCGATCGAACGGTGCATGGCGGGTATTCCTTGTTATTGAGGGAGGCCTGGGCAGGTCCGGCCCTATCGCGGGGCAAGCCCGCTCCCACGTGCGCAATGCTCTCGTGTAAGCGGCTCACGTGGGAGCGGGCTTGCCCCGCGATAGGGCCGGTACGGACAACACCTGGCACGATCGATTATTCGCAGGTAAAGTCGCCCCGGCAACGCACTTTGTACGGAACAGTTAGTTTTTGTTCGATTACCGAACAAAACCCGTTCCGGCGAATTGATTCACCCACCCCCGTGAACAACCATGAACACCAGTCGCAGGCCCCGCCGGCCCTTCTCGCTGCCACGCCGGTCGTTCGGCGGGCCCTGTGCTGCAACGCCCAACGTCACCACATAATAAGTTCAAGAAAACGGGTACCGACCTATGCACACCTTGCTCGCCCTGCGCTCCGCACCGCCGCGTTCGTCTTCTCCCTACAGCCCCGTTGCCGTGCCCTGCGCGCGCTGACCATCCGGCCCCCTGACAAGAACAACGGAGACAACATGGCCCGCTCAAGCTCCCAAGCCAAGAAAGCCACCGCCAGCGGATGGATCGGCTCTGCCCTCGAGTACTACGACTTCTTCATCTACGCCCAGGCCGCGGCGCTGATCTTCCCGCAGATCTTCTTCCCCTCCAGCGACCCGAAGATGGCCATCATCGCCTCGCTGGCCACCTACGGCGTGGGTTACCTGGCGCGCCCGATCGGCGCCTGCGTGCTCGGCCACTGGGGCGACACCCGCGGGCGCAAGAACGTGCTGCTGCTGTGCATGTTCCTGATGGGCCTGTCGACCATGGCCGTGGGCCTGCTGCCCACCTACCACGACATCGGCCTGCTGGCCCCGGCGCTGCTGGTGGTGCTGCGCCTGGTCCAGGGCTTCGCCGTGGCCGGCGAGATCTCCGGGGCCAGCTCGATGATCATGGAACACGCGCCGTTCGGCCGCCGCGGCTACTACGCCAGCTACACCCTGCAGGGCGTGCAGGCCGGCCAGGTGATGGCGGCGGCGGTGTTCCTGCCGCTGGCCTACTTCATGCCCAGCGAGGCCTTCAACGAGTGGGGCTGGCGCATCCCGTTCCTGATGAGCGCGGTGGTGCTGATCGCCGGCTTCATCATCCGCAAGGAGGTGCACGAGACCCCGGCCTTCGTCCAGGAGGAGAAACAGGACAAGGTCGCCAAGTCGCCGATCGGCGAAGCCTTCCGCCACAGCTGGAAGCACATGGTGCTGGTGATGTTCATGGCGTTGATGAACGTGATCCCGGTGGTTGCCACCATCTTCGGCGCGGCCTACGCGGTGCAGCCGGCCTACGGCATCGGCTTCGACAAGAGCGTGTACCTGTGGATCCCAGTGGTGGGCAACATCGTCGCGGTGCTGGTGATCCCCTTCGTCGGCAACCTGTCCGACCGCATCGGCCGTCGCCCGACCATGATCGCCGGCTGCCTGGGCTCGGGCCTGCTGGCCTTCGCCTACCTGTACGCGATCAGCATCCAGAACGTGCCGCTGGCCTTCGCCGCCTCGATCCTCATGTGGGGCATGGTCTACCAGGGCTACAACGCGGTGTTCCCAAGCTTCTACCCGGAGCTGTTCCACACCCGCTACCGCGTCTCGGCCATGGCCATCGCGCAGAACATCGGCACCATGATCACCGCCATGCTGCCGGCGCTGTTCGCCGCCGTGGCGCCACCGGGCTCGGAGCATATCTGGCTGGTGGTCGGCGGGCTGGCGTTCCTGGTCACCTGCGTGTGTGCGTTCGCCGCGTACCTGGCGCCGGAGACCCATCGACTGGCCATGGAAGACCTGGGCAACCCGCAGGCGCGGCCGATGGATCGCGAGGTCTATGAATCCGGCCGCAAGGCCACCGCGAAAGTGATGAGCCACTGATGGCATAGCCAGTCACCTGACATTATTGCCAGGTGACTGGTTTTTCACAAACTGCTCTGCTGTGGGCGAGGGTTAAACCACAGGAGCAATCCGATGAAAGTGCGCAATTGGAAAACAGCGTGGGCGGGGGTATTGCTGGCGATGGTCTCGGTAATGTCCGCGCAGGCGGCCACGCCACTGTTCACTGTAGAAGCCGGGCAGGATACCGCCCAGTTGAAGAAGACCGCGACAGGTTACCTGAAACAATTGTTGGCTGAACCTGCCAACGTCGAGATCAATCTGGTCAAAGTGGATGCGCAGTTGGTCAATCCACAGACCCAGGAAATCACCGTCACGACACCCGATGGCAAAACTGCAGCTTTCCACTTGCGACCCTCCAAACCCTTGAAGTCCGGATTCGACAGCTGGGTGGGCTACAAGGCCTCTGAGTGGAAGAAAAAACACGCCAGCCAATCGAAGAACGAGATCGATTACGACCCGCGCTACTATCTTTCGCTCGTGCGTCAGCAGGACAAGGTTGTCGGCAGGCTGATCGTCGATGGGCAGGTCTATCGTCTTGACTACATAAGCCCTGGCCAGCATGCACTCATAAAGGTGGATGAGTCGAAACTACCGGCGGAATCCAAACCGTTACCGGCCCCTGGGGCCAGCGAAAAAATCCCAGCGTCCGATAAGACCAAACGTCCTGACTACTACGTCGTTCGTGTGCTGCTGGTATCGACCAAACCTGTGCGCGAGAGCAAGCCAAACTACAAAGAGGAACTGATTGGGGCGTTACAGGATGCCAACCAGTACTTTGCAAACAGCAGGATGAACGTCCTCTATGACCTTGCTGCTATATACGACTCCAACTACGAAGGCGACGGTAGTGACCTGGACGAGCTGAAAAGCAAGGACACCGAGCTGGGCAGGATGGTCTGGAAATACCGCAACGCGCTGAGCGCAGACCTGGTCTCGCTGTATGGCACCTTCACCGAGTCCTGTGGGGTCGCGTACAGCTGGTCGACCAAAGACACCGCGTACAGCGCCATCAGTTGCCCTTCGTCACTGGCCCATGTCCTTGGCCAGAACTATGGCGGCACCGTTGGCTGGAACCCCGCGCCTACCAATCCACTCAACCATGGCTACAAGCACGAGACCGCCCCTGAGTTCCATACCCAGATGGTCACTGCCCACGACGCCCTGCCCAACTTCTCCAACCCCAGGGTGGAATATCAGGGCAAGCCCATGGGTGACGCGCTGCATGACATGGCTCAGTTCATTGAGGATAAGAGGGCAGAATATGTGAGCAGTTTCTACGGCCCGCTCAGTGCAATCAGTCTGTCACTATTTGAACAACCGGACTTCCAGGGAAAGGAATGCTACCTTCAGATTCGCTCCGGGCAACCTCTGAATATTTCCAGCGCGTGCGATGAGCAACCTGTGCGGTCCTTCAGGCTGACCAATATCGGCATTGCACAGAGACTTTGCCTCTATGATGGACCAGGAGAACGCCACGTGTGCTACACGAGAACCGCCGAAGGTGCAGATGATGTCAGTGTCAAGAATATTGACGATTCAAAAGATGTGCCCGCTGGCTACACACGCAAGCAGAAAGGCAGAGCACTGGATGGCGCCGTTGCAGATGCCCTGCATGGAGGTAATGCTGTCCTGCTGTTTGCAGAGAAAAATTTCAAATCCCCGATGTGCGGCTTTAGCACTTACTTTGACGATTACCTGATAACTGAAGAAGTTGGCTGCCCTCACGACGCGGGCGGCAAGGCACTTTCAGCACGTATCTTCTACTATTCACCTGACGGTGGCTCCCACACTAACTACTGGACTTTCTACAATGAAGACCGTAGTCGGGCATTGAATTTCAAAGGCGATCTCTACGGTAAATTCGGGATAGCCGACTTCGATTCCCCCGATGGTATTCCAGCCACTATCGAGAGGACTCAGACAGGCGGTGCCATGAACGGTAACGTGTTTCGCTTCAGGTTCAGCAATCTTCCGCCCAATTAAACGTAGCTCGAACGCGCCAAGTCATTGAAGGCGGTGGGGTCGCTACGCGGCCCGCTGCCTTCAATCAGGCAACCGATACCGCTCGGCAAAGTACTGCCGAAAAAACTCCACCGCCACCCGCACCTTGGCCGAACCGGCCAAGGGCGCGGTGTACACCGCCCAGATATCCGCCGCCTGCTGGTAGTCCGGCAACACCTGCACCAGCCGTCCCTCGGCGATGCTGTCGTGCACGTCCCACCACGAGCGCAGCAGGATGCCCCGCCCATCCAGGCACCACTGGTGCGCCACCTCGCCATGGTTGCTCGACAGCCCGCCGGTCACCCGCACGCTCTCCTCGCCCTGCGGCCCTTCCAGGTGCCATAGCCCGAACGGGTGGTCACGCTCCTTGATCACCAGGCAGTCATGGCTGGCCAGGTCCGCCAGCACCCGCGGCGTGCCATGCTCGGCCAGGTACGCAGGCGCCGCGCACAACACCCGGCGGTTGCGCGCCAGGGGCTTGGCGATCAGGTGCGGGGCGATCACGTTGCCCACGCGGATGTCCAGGTCGACGCCTTCGGCGATCAGGTCCACCAGGCGGTCGTGCACGTCCAGGCGGATGTCCAGGCGCGGGTAGCGCGCCGCCAGTTCCGACAGCGCCGGCGCCACGAAGCGTCGTCCCAGGCCCAGGCTGCTGGCGATGCGCAACTGCCCGACCGGCTCGCGCTGGCCGGCGTTGAGGTCGTCGTCCATGCGCTGCAGGGTCTCGAAGATCTGCTGCGCCCACTGGTATACCCGCTCGCCCTCCTCGCTCACCGTCACCCGCCGGGTGGTGCGGTGCAGCAGGCGCACGCCCAGGCTGTCCTCCAGCAGGCGGATGCGCTTGCTGACGAACGCCGCCGACATGCCGCGCTCGTCAGCCACCGCGGCGAAGCTGGCGCGGCGGGCCACCTGCAGAAAGATGTCGAGGTCGTCCAGGTTCGGCAGATTATTCACGATTCGTGCACCAAGAATTGATGGATTGCCGGATTATCTCCGAAGCACAGCCTTATAGCATGGCCGCATCTTCCCTGAACACGAGAGGCGCCCCATGACCAAGACCTTCAAGATCGCCGCCATCCCCGGTGACGGCATCGGCAACGAAGTCCTCCCCGAAGGCCTGCGCGTGGTCGAGGCCGCCGCCCGCAAGCACGGCCTGAACCTTGAGTTCGAGTTCTTCGAGTGGGCCAGCTGCGACTACTACCTGGCCCACGGCAAGATGATGCCCGACGACTGGTTCGACCAGCTCAAGGGCTTCGACGCCCTGTACTTCGGCGCCGTCGGCTGGCCGGACAAGGTCCCGGACCATATCTCGCTGTGGGGATCCTTGCTCAAGTTCCGCCGTGACTTCGACCAGTACGTGAACATCCGCCCGGTGCGCCTGTTCCCCGGCGTGCCCTGCCCGCTGGCGAACAAGCAGCCCGGCGACATCGACTTCGTGGTGATCCGCGAGAACACCGAGGGTGAGTATTCGTCCCTGGGCGGGCGCATGTTCGAAGGCACCGACAACGAGTTCGTGCTGCAGGAGTCGGTGTTCACCCGCCGTGGCGTGGACCGCATCCTCAAGTACGCCTTCGACGTGGCGCAGACCCGCGAACGCAAGCACGTCACCTCGGCAACCAAGTCCAACGGCATGGCCGTGAGCATGCCCTACTGGGACGAGCGCACCGCCGCCATGGCCGCCCACTACCCCGAGATCAGCTGGGACAAGCAGCACATCGACATCCTCTGCGCCCGTTTCGTGCTGCAGCCGGAGCGCTTCGACGTGGTGGTGGCCTCCAACCTGTTCGGCGACATCCTCTCCGACCTCGGCCCGGCCTGCGCCGGCACCATCGGCATCGCGCCGTCGGCCAACCTCAACCCTGAGCGCAAGTTCCCGTCGCTGTTCGAGCCGGTGCACGGTTCGGCGCCGGACATCTACGGCAAGAACATCGCCAACCCGATCGCGATGATCTGGTCCGGCGCGCTGATGCTCGAGTTCCTCGGCCAGGCCGGCAACGACGCCCGCTACCAGGCGGCTCATGACGACATCCTCAAGGCCATCGAGACGGTGATCGCCAACGGCGACACCACCCGCGACATGGGTGGCAGCCGCTCGACCCAGGAAGTGGGCAAGGCCATCGCCGAGCTGCTCGGGGCCTGAGTCGGCGTCAGGTCATCGCGGGGCAAGCCCGCTTCCACAAAGAAGCAATGCGTCTTTCTGTATGCGGGAGCGGGCTTGCCCCGCGATAGCGCCAGCCCAGACAACACCCAACCATCCGGATTGTCCGACGATCCTATTGCCACCCACTTCGATTCAATGCAGAATCTGTAAACCAAAAGATACTTGTTATCTGATAGTTAACAGAAAGGAAAACCCAGCCTCGATACGGACTTCCCCAACGCCTGACGCCTACTACAAAAAAAATGCTCCAGGAGACAATTGATGTCCCCCAATAACAAAAAGATCGACGTGTTCCTGATCGCCGTGAGCCTGCTGGCCGTGCTGCTCACCGTGATCGGCCTTGCTGCCTTCCCCGCCCAGGCCGAAAGCCTGGCCAACCAGCTGTTCGAAGTGGCCACCCGCACCTTCGGCACCAGCGTCCAGGTGCTGGTGTTCGGCAGCTCCCTGGCCGTGCTGTACCTGGCCTTCAGCAAGTACGGCAACATCCGCCTGGGCGCCGGCAAGCCGGAGTATTCCACCACCACCTGGGTGTTCATGTTCATCTGCGCCGGCATGGGTTCCTCGACCCTGTACTGGGGCGTGATGGAATGGGCCTACTACTACCAGACCCCGGGCCTGAACATCACGCCGATGTCGGCCAAGGCCCTGGAGTACAGCGTCAGCTACTCGTTCTTCCACTGGGGCATCAGCGCCTGGTCGATCTACGCCCTGGCCTCGCTGGCCATGGCCTACCACTTCCACGTGCGCAAGAAGAGCGGCCTGAACCTGGCCTCGATCATCGAGGCGGTCACCGGCTTCAAGGCCACCGGCCCCGTCGGGCGCGCCGTCGACCTGATCTTCCTGCTGACCATGATGGGCGCGCTGACCGTGTCGCTGGCACTCACCGCCTCGACCCTGACCCGTGGCCTTGCCGACCTGGCCGGCACCCCCAACACCTTCACCGTGCAACTGCTGGTGATCGGCGCGGTGGCGCTGCTGTTCTCGCTGAGTTCGTACATCGGCATCGACGGCGGCCTGCAGCGCCTGTCGAAGATGGTCTGCATCGGCGCCCTGGTGTTCGCCGCCATCGTCCTGCTGGTCGGCCCGACCCAGTTCACCCTGAACAACACCGCCAACTCCATCGGCCTGATGCTGCAGCACTACGTGCAGATGAGCCTGTTCACCGACCCGGCCGGCGACGGCGCCTTCACCCGTAACTGGACGGTGTTCTACTGGCTGTGGTGGGTGTCCTACGCGCCGGGCGTGGCCATGTTCGTCGCCCGCGTCTCGCGTGGCCGGCTGATCAAGGAAGTGGTGTTCGCCCTGTTGCTGGGCGGCAGCTTCGGTTGCTGGTTCTTCTTCGGCGCGCTGGAAAGCTACAGCATGCACCAGTTCATCAACGGCCAGATCGACGTGCCCAAGCTGCTCGGCACCCTCGGTGGCGAAGCGGCGGTGACCGATCTCTTGCTGGCCCTGCCATGGGGCACGCTGTTCCTCGCCGCGTACCTGTTCATCATGGCGGTGTTCTGCGCCTCGCACATGGACGCCGCCGCCTACGCCGTGGCCGCCACCAGCACCCGCAACCTGCGCGAGGGCGAGGACCCGAGCCCGACCCTGCGCCTGTTCTGGTGCGTGGTGCTGACCCTGGTGCCGCTGGCCATGCTGTTCGCCAAGGCCTCGCTGTCGACCATGAAGACCGCCGTGGTGCTCACCGCGATCCCGTTCATGGTGATCCTGCTGGTGAAGATCTACGGCTTCTTCAAATGGCTGGCGGCCGACTACGGCCAGGTGCCGGCGTACCGTATCGAGGAAGAGGCTACCCGCCTGGCCGGCGAGGAGCCCCAAGAGCAAGCGCCTCGCAGCGCGGCGGCGGTGCACTGAGTCTGGATTTGTCGTGGGAGCGGGCTTGCCCCGCAATATGGGCTGCCATCGCTATCGCGGGGCAAGCCCGCTCCCACGCCCTGTCACGAAGCCTTAAAAGCGGGAACCAGGCTCCAGCAAGAAATCCATCTCCTCGCTGGTACTGGGCCGCTCCAGCACCAGGTTACGGTGCGGGAAACGCCCGAAGCGGGCAATCACCCGCTGGTGCTGCTCGGCATAGTCGAGGAAGCCTTCGAACAACCGGCGGTTGGCCTCGGGCTGCTCAGCCAGCAGCATCTGGTAACGCTCGACACACAGGTTCTGCCAGTCCAGCACCTCGGCGTGCTCCAGCACCAGCAGCACGAACACCCGTTGGATCGGCAGCAACTGGTAGTCCCAGCCCTTCTGCAGGCCTTGCATGGCCACCACCTGCGCCCGCCGATCGCCTTCGAAGGCGCGCGGCGTGTCGCGGTGGATCATGCGCGGCAGCTGATCCAGCAGGATCAGCAGGCCAAGCCAGCCCTGCGGGCTCTGCTGCCACTCATCGAGCCCGCCCGAGAGGGCCTGCTCGACCAGGTGGCCGAACTGAGCCTGGGCTTCGGCGTCATGGTGCTTGCCGAACCACAGCGTGTTCTTCTCGTCAGCCACGGCCTGGGCACTAGTGCCCCAACCGAACCACCACTCCAGCAACGGCTGCCAAGGTGCGAGCATGACTTACTCCTTGTGATAGGCGGTGACGCGCTCGACCTCTTCCTTCGAGCCGAGGATCACCGACACGCGCTGGTGCAGGCTCTCCGGCTTGATGTCGAGGATGCGCTCGTAACCGTTGGTGGAGGCGCCGCCGGCCTGTTCGATGATGAACGACATCGGGTTGGCTTCGTACATCAGGCGCAGCTTGCCCGGCTTGCTCGGCTCGCGGGCATCGCGCGGGTACATGAACAGGCCGCCACGGGTCAGGATGCGGTGTACGTCGGCCACCATCGAGGCGATCCAGCGCATGTTGTAGTTCTTCTTCAGCGGACCGGTCTCGCCGGCCAGCAACTCGCCCACGTAGCGCTGCACCGGGGCTTCCCAGTGACGCTGGTTGGACATGTTGATGGCGAACTCGGCGGTGGTTTCCGGGACGCGGATGTTCTCGTGGGTCAGGACGAAGCTGCCCAGTTCGCGGTCCAGGGTGAAGCCCTTGACGCCGTTGCCCAGGGTCAGGATCAGCATGGTCTGCGGGCCGTAGATGGCGTAACCGGCGGCGACCTGCTCTGTGCCTGGCTGCAGGAAGGCATTCTCGTTCAGGCTTTCGTTCTGGCTCAGGTACTGGTTAGGGCAACGCAGTACCGAGAAGATGGTGCCGACCGAAACGTTGACGTCGATGTTCGACGAGCCGTCCAGCGGGTCGAAGACCAGCAGGTAGGCGCCTTTCGGGTATTTGCCCGGGATCTGGTAGGCGTTGTCCATTTCCTCGGACGCCATGCCGGCCAGGTGGCCGCCCCACTCGTTGGCCTCGAGCAGGATGTCGTTGGAGATCACGTCGAGCTTCTTCTGCACTTCGCCCTGCACGTTTTCGGTGCCCATGCTGCCCAGCACGCCGCCGAGGGCGCCCTTGGACACGTGGTGGCTGATCTCCTTGCACGCACGCGCCACCACCTCGATCAGGAAGCGCAGATCGGCAGGGGTATTGTTGCTGCGGGTCTGCTCAATCAGATAGCGACTCAGGGTAACGCGGGACATGTATGGCTCCGAAAGGAATAGGGGGAGAAAAACCCCCGCAGTTTACAGGGAGAGTTGCAGGCTAGCGAGCAAAGAGACTCGTCGGGTGGGGTTGAGTTCAGCAAGCTGCCGGCCAGTGGTCGGTTTAAGCCATCGCGCGGCCCGACTTGCCCCGCGATGCCCCTGGCTCAATCCAACGCCTTCCAGATCTCGGTCGCATACTCGCGAATCGTCCGGTCCGACGAGAACCAGCCCATCCGCGCGGTGTTGAGCACCGCCATGCGCCACCAGTCCTGCGGCGCATGCCACAGCTCCTCGACCCGTCGCTGGGCATCCCAGTAGGCATCGAAGTCGGCGCATACCAGAAAGCGGTCATAAGCGATCAATCCATCCACCAACCCGGCATAACGCGCCGGGTCGTCCGGCGAGAACACCCCGCTGCGGATCGCCTGCAGCACATCCCCCAGGCGATGGGAGGCAGCGACCGCCGCCGCGGCGCCGAAATCGCCGCTGCGCTTGCGCGCCTCCACTTGCTGGGCGGTCAGGCCGAAGATGAACATGTTCTCGGCGCCCACCTGCTCGCACATCTCGACATTGGCGCCATCCAGGGTGCCGATGGTCAGCGCGCCATTGAGGCCGAACTTCATGTTGCTGGTACCGGACGCCTCGTAGCCGGCGGTGGAGATCTGCTCGGACAGGTCCGCCGCCGGGATGATGCTCTCGGCCAGGCTGACGTTGTAGTTGGGCAGGAACACCACCTTGAGCAGGCCACGCACTGTGGGGTCGTTGTTGACCACCCGGGCGATGTCGTTGGCCAGCTTGATGATCAGCTTGGCCTGGTGGTAGCTGGCCGCCGCCTTGCCGGCGAAGATCTTCACCCGCGGCACCCAGTCGGTGCCGGGGTCGTTGCGAATGGCCTGGTACAGCGCCACCGTGTGCAGCAGGTTGAGCAGCTGGCGCTTGTACTCGTGGATGCGCTTGACCTGGACGTCGAACAGCGCCTGCGGATTGACCGTCACCCCCAGACGGTCCTGGATGATGCTGGCCAGGGCGCGCTTGCTGTGCAGGCGCTGGGCGGCGAACTGCTTGCGGAAGGTGGCCTTGTCGGCGAAAGGCGCCAAGGCCTTGAGCCTGCCTTCCGGGTCGTCCAGCACCTCTGGCCCCAGCGCTTCGATCAGCATCGCCGTGAGCTGCGGGTTGGACTGGTACAGCCAGCGACGGAAGGTGATGCCGTTGGTCTTGTTGTTGATCCGCTGCGGGTAGAGCTTGTGCAACTCGGCGAACACCGTGCTCTTCATCAGCTTGCTGTGCAGCGCCGACACGCCGTTGACGCTGTGCGAGCCGAGAAACGCCAGGTTGCCCATACGCACCCGCCGGCCATTGTCCTCCTCGATCAGCGACACCGCGCGCAGCACGTCGAAGTCATGCAGGCCTTTGGCCCGCAGGGCATCGATATGGTAGGCGTTGATCAGGTAGATGATCTGCATGTGCCGCGGCAGCATGCGTTCCATCAGCGCCACCGGCCAGGTTTCCAGGGCTTCGGGCAGCAGGGTGTGGTTGGTGTAGGCCAAGGTTCCGACGGTCAGCTCCCAGGCCTTGTCCCAGGGGATTTCGTGCTGGTCCACCAACAGTCGCATCAGTTCGGCCACGGCGATCGACGGGTGGGTGTCATTGAGCTGGATCGCCGCGGCGTCCGGCAGGTTGAGCAGATCCTTGTGCATGTTCAGGTGGCGGCGCAGCAGGTCCTGCAGCGAGGCAGAGACGAAGAAATACTCCTGGCGCAGGCGCAGCTCCTGGCCAGCCTCAGTGCTATCGGCCGGATACAGCACCCGCGAGATGCTCTCGGCGCGGGCCACCTCGGCCACCGCGCCCAGGTGGTCGCCGGCGTTGAAGCGCTCCAGGTGCAGTTCTTCCAAGGCCCGGGCCCGCCACAGGCGCAGGGTGTTGACGCTGGAGCCGCGCCAGCCGACCACCGGTGTGTCGTAGGCCACCGCCCGCACCGTCTCGCCCGGCCACCAGACCTGGCGCTGCTGGCCATTGCCCTCATGCACGGTCTCGACGCTGCCGCCGAAGCTGATCGGGTAGATCACCTCGGCGCGCTCGAACTCCCAGGGGTTGCCGAAATCCAGCCAGTTCTCGGTCTGCTCCTGTTGCCAGCCATCGACCACCGCCTGGCGGAACAAGCCATGCTCGTAGCGGATGCCGTAGCCATGGGCGGCGATGCCCAGGGTCGACATGCTTTCCATGAAACACGCCGCCAACCGACCCAGGCCGCCGTTGCCCAGCGCCGCGTCGGGCTCGAGCAGACGAATGCGCTCGAGGTCCACGTCCAGCCCCTGCAGGGCCTCGCGGGCGATCTCCAGGTAGCCGAGGTTGCTCAGGCTGTCGTACAGCAAGCGACCGATGAGGAACTCGAGAGAGAGGTAATAGACGCGCTTCTGGCTGCGTCGGTAGGCCCGCCGGGTGTGGTCCATCCAGTGATCGACCATGTGGTCGCGGGCCGCCAGGGCGATGGCTTCGAACCAGTCGTGGTCGAAGGCGTGTTCCGGGTCCTTGCCAACCGCGTAGGTCAGCTTGGCCAGCACGGCGGCGCGAAAGGCCGCCACCTCTGCACTATGGTCCTTTTCGTCACGGGCTTCGGTTTCCTGGGACATGAGGCATCCTCGGGCAAATGGGCGAAAGCGCAGGGAGATTGTTCAGCCTAGACGCTCTGACACGGAGCGACAGCGACGGTTCGCGGTTTTCATCCACCGCTGGCGAAACCGGCAAAAGGTTGTTCACAAATTGAACAACTCCGGTATCATCGCGCGCCCCAAAACCGTGATTTCCCTTGCAAGAATAAAACCGCAACCATGAAACCGACCCTGATCGCCGCCGCCGAAGTCGACCGCCTGGAGACCTGGCAGCGCTATGCCAGCCACATGTGCGGTGGCTGCCACTCGACCTGCTGCACCCTGCCGGTGGAGGTGAAGATCAAGGATCTGATCCGCATCGGCGTGGTGGACGAGTTCGAGAAGGACGAGCCACCGAAGAACATTGCCAAGCGCCTGCAGAAGGACGGCATCATCGAACGCTTCAACCAGAAGTCGGGGATCTTCACCCTGACCCGGATGAGCAACGACGACTGCCTCTATCTGGACCGCAAGAGCCGGCTGTGCACCATTTATGACAAGCGCCCGGATACCTGCCGTAATCACCCGAAGATCGGGCCGCGGCCGGGGTATTGTGCGTACAAGCCCAAGGTGGCTACCCGCTGATCCTGTTTTGTTTTTGAAATCCCGGGGCTGCTGTGCAGCCCCAAATTCTCAAGGCAAACAAAAACGCCCCCGGCCTTTCGACCGGGGGCGTTTTCATTCAGCCTGAACTAATGACTCAGTTCTTGGCTTTCTTGGCAGCGCGGGTACGCTCGCCTTCGTCGAGGATCTTCTTGCGCAGACGGATCGACTTCGGCGTAACTTCGCACAGCTCGTCGTCCTGGATGAATTCCAGGGCCTGCTCGAGGGTGTGGCGAACCGGCGGAACCAGGGCGATGACTTCGTCCTTGCCCGAAGCACGCATGTTGTCGAGCTTCTTGCCTTTGGTCGGGTTCACGCCCAGGTCGTTGTCACGGCTGTTCAGGCCGATGATCTGACCGTTGTAGATCTCCTGGCCGTGTTCAACGAACAGCTTGCCGCGAGCCTGCAGGGTTTCCAGCGAGTAGGTCAGGGCCTTGCCGGTCTCGACCGAAACCAGGACACCGTTCAGACGGCCGGACATCTGGCCCGACTTCATGGTGTCGTAGCGATCGAAGATCGAGGTCAGGATGCCTGCACCGTTGGTCAGGGTCAGGAACTGGTTACGGAAACCGATCAGACCACGGGCTGGAATGTTGTATTCCAGGCGAACACGGCCCTTGCCATCCGGAACCATGTTGGTCAGGTCGCCTTTACGCAGGCCCATCTCTTCCATGACCTTGCCCTGGGATTCTTCAGGGATGTCGATGGTGACGTTCTCGAACGGCTCCTGCTTGACGCCGTCGACTTCGCGGATGATCACTTCAGGACGGCCCACGGCCATCTCGAAGCCTTCACGGCGCATGGTTTCGATCAGTACCGACAGGTGCAGTTCACCACGGCCCGATACCTTGAACTTGTCAGGGGAATCGGTTTCCTGAACGCGCAGGGCTACGTTGTACAGCAGCTCTTTGTCCAGACGGTCCTTGATGTTACGGCTGGTGACGAACTTGCCTTCCTTGCCGCAGAACGGCGAGTCGTTGACCTGGAAGGTCATCGAAACGGTTGGCTCGTCAACGGTCAGCGGCTTCATCGCCTCGACGGTATCCGGGGCGCACAGGGTGTCGGAGATGAACAGCTCGTCGAAACCGCTGATGCAGACGATGTCGCCAGCCTGGGCTTCTTCGACGTCGACGCGGTGCAGGCCGTGGTGGCCCATCAGCTTGAGGATACGACCGTTGCGCTTCTTGCCTTCGGTGTCGATGGCAACAACCGGGGTGTTCGGCTTGACGCGACCACGGGCGATGCGGCCAACGCCGATAACACCGAGGAAGCTGTTGTAGTCCAGTGCCGAGATCTGCATCTGGAACGGGCCGTCACGGTCAACCGACGGGGCTGGTACGTTGTCGACGATCGACTGGTACAGCGCGGTCATGTCTTCGCCCATGGCGGTGTGGTCCAGGCCGGCGATGCCGTTCAGGGCCGAGGCGTAGACGACTTTGAAGTCCAGCTGTTCGTCGGTGGCGCCGAGGTTGTCGAACAGGTCGAAGATCTGGTCCAGAACCCAGTCAGGACGCGCGCCCGGACGGTCGACCTTGTTGATCACGACAATCGGCTTCAGGCCGGCTTCGAAGGCCTTCTTGGTCACGAAGCGGGTTTGCGGCATCGGGCCGTCTTGCGCGTCGACCAGCAGCAGCACGGAGTCGACCATCGACATTACACGCTCAACCTCGCCACCGAAGTCGGCGTGGCCGGGGGTGTCGACGATGTTGATGTGGTAGCCGTTCCAGTTGATGGCGGTGTTCTTCGCCAGAATGGTAATGCCGCGCTCTTTTTCCTGGTCGTTGGAGTCCATGACGCGCTCGTCGTTGAGCTCGTTACGCTCCAGGGTGCCGGACTGACGCAGGAGTTTGTCGACCAGGGTGGTTTTACCATGGTCAACGTGGGCGATGATGGCGATGTTACGCAGATTTTCGATCACAACTGTATCTCGATCAGAGGATTCGGTTGCCGCCAGTGTAGGCGGCCAATATGTACTGTTTAAGGCTCAGCGGGCCCGGCGGTCGGGAGGGCGATGGCGGATGCTGCCGCCATACAGCCCTGGCGTCTTATGTCGGACGATAAACACGCACATTGGCATGTCCCTCACTGAGCAGGTGGTGTGCGTGCAGACGGCTCATCACACCCTTGTCGCAATACAGCAAGTACTGGCGCGTGGGGTCCAGGTGCTTGAACTTGCTGTTGATCGCGTAGAACGGCATGGCCTGGACTTCGATACCCTCCAGCGCCAGGGGTTCGTCTTCCTGGGCATCAGGGTGACGAATGTCGATGACGATCTGACCGGGCAGCGCCTCGGCCACTTCCTCGACTTCGATGTCCTTGCCCAGTTCATCGATCACGTGGTCGATGGAAATGAACTTGGCGCGCTCCAGGGCGCGCTCCAGCACTTCCATCTCGAACTGCTTCTCTTCGTGCTCCATGCGGTGACGCTTGGCATGGGTGGTCGGGTTCACCGAGATCACGCCGCAGTACTCGGGCATGTGCTTGGCGAAATCGGCGGTGCCGATTTCGGTGGCCTGGTCGATGATGTCCTGCTTGTGGCTGGCCAGCAGCGGACGCAGCACCAGCTTGTCGGTGGCCGAATCGATGATCGACAGGTTCGGCAACGTCTGGCTGGAGACCTGGGAAATCGCCTCGCCGGTGACCAGGGCGTCAATCTGCAGGCGGTCGGCCATGCGCGCAGCCGCGCGCAGCATCATGCGCTTGAGCGTAACGCCCATGTAGCTGTTGTCGACCTTGTTGAGGATTTCGCCGACCACTTCCTCGAACGGCACGCTGATGAACAGCACGCGCTGGCTGCTGCCGTACTTCTTCCACAGGAAATGGGCCACTTCCATCACACCCAGTTCGTGGGCGCGGCCACCGAGGTTGAAGAAGCAGAAGTGGGTCATCAGGCCACGGCGCATCATCTGGTAGGCCGCCACTGTGGAGTCGAAGCCACCGGACATCAGCACCAGGGTCTGCTCCAGGGCGCCCAGCGGATAACCGCCGATGCCATTGTGCTGATTGTGGATCACGTACAGGCGCTGGTCGCGGATCTCGATGCGCACCAGCACCTCTGGCTTCTTCAGCTCGATGCCGGCGGCGCCGCATTGCTGGCGCAGCTGGCTGCCGACGTAGCGGTCGACGTCCATCGAAGTGAAGTCGTGGTGGCCGCCGCGCTTGCAGCGCACGGCGAAGTACTTGCCGGCCAGCAGGTGACCGAAGTGGTGCTTGCACTTGGCGACGATGTCGTCGAAGTCGCCCAGTGGGTATTCCTCGACCTGCAGGAAGTGGGTGATACCCGGGGTGCAGGTCAGGCGCTCGATCATCTCACGCTGGATCTTCTCGTCCTCGACGCGGGTAACCACCTCGAGATTGTCCCAGACACCGTCAACCGCGAGCTCGGGATCCAGGTCCTTGAGCACGTTGCGGATGTTCTTGGCGAGCTGGCGGATGAAGCGCTTGCGCACCGGCCGGCTCTTGATGGTGATCTCTGGGAAGACTTTGACGATAAGTTTCATTGGTTTAACAGCGCGCGCAGGGCCTGCCGAAAATAGGGGGCGCGAATTATAGCGGAAATCGCTCAAGGTTTGAGCAACTTTTGTACAGAAGGTGCGATTTATGTTGGCCGCACCACCCCTCGTCGGCCTGCTGCGTGGGAGCGGGCTTGCCCCGCGATAAGGCCTGCGCCGGCACAAGAGCACCATAATGGTGCATGACAACCAAAAAACGCATCTTATGAGTGCAAGGCTACACTCCACATCTTCATGAAATGCCCGCCAACGCCACCTTTCATCCCACACTCGCCATTTTTGGGCACTGGCATGCAATTTGCTCCCTTGTGAGGCAGGTACGCTTGGCCGACTATCCGCGCCCAGCGACACCCTTTTTCCAGGGCAGCGGCCAACTGCGCCCTAGACCATCCGGAGGACAACATGTCGAAGTCGGTTCAACTCATCAAAGATCATGACGTCAAGTGGATTGATCTGCGTTTCACGGACACCAAGGGCATTCAGCATCACGTGACCATGCCGGCGCGCGATGGCCTGGACGAAGACTTCTTCGAAGTCGGCAAGATGTTCGACGGTTCCTCCATCGCTGGCTGGAAAGGCATCGAAGCCTCCGACATGATCCTGATGCCGGTCGACGAAACCGCCGTGCTGGACCCGTTCACCGAAGAGCCGACCCTGATCATCACCTGCGATATCGTCGATCCGTCGAGCATGCAGGGCTACGATCGCGACCCGCGCGGCATCGCCAAGCGCGCCGAAGAGTACCTGAAGAGCACCGGCATCGGTGACACCGTGTTCGCCGGCCCAGAGCCTGAGTTCTTCATCTTCGACGAAGTGAAGTTCCAGTCGGACATCTCCGGCTCGATGTTCAAGATCTTCTCCGAGCAAGGCTCGTGGATGACCGGCGCTGACGTCGAAGGCGGCAACAAAGGCCACCGTCCGGGCGTGAAAGGCGGCTACTTCCCGGTTCCGCCGTTCGACCACGACCACGAAATCCGCACCGCCATGTGCAACGCCCTGGAAGAAATGGGCCAGACCGTCGAAGTTCACCACCACGAAGTGGCGACTGCCGGCCAGAACGAGATCGGCGTCAAGTTCAACACCCTGGTCAAGAAAGCTGACGAAGTACAGGCCCTGAAATACGTCGTGCACAACGTTGCCGACGCCTACGGCCGTACTGCCACCTTCATGCCCAAGCCTCTGTACGGCGACAACGGCTCGGGCATGCACGTGCACATGTCGATCTGGAAAGACGGCAAGAACACCTTCTCCGGCGAAGGCTATGCCGGCCTGTCCGACACCGCTCTGTACTTCATCGGCGGCATCATCAAGCACGGCAAGGCCCTGAACGGCTTCACCAACCCTTCGACCAACTCCTACAAGCGTCTGGTCCCAGGTTTCGAAGCCCCGGTGATGCTGGCCTACTCGGCGCGCAACCGTTCCGCCTCGATCCGTATTCCTTACGTCGGCAGCCCGAAAGCCCGCCGTATCGAAGCACGCTTCCCGGACCCATCGGCCAACCCGTACCTGGCCTTCGCGGCCCTGCTGATGGCAGGCCTGGACGGCATCCAGAACAAGATCCACCCAGGCGATGCCGCGGACAAGAACCTGTACGACCTGCCGCCAGAAGAGGCCAAGGACATCCCGCAGGTGTGCGGCAGCCTGAAGGAAGCCCTGGAAGAGCTGGACAAGGGCCGTGCGTTCCTGACCAAGGGCGGCGTGTTCTCCGACGACTTCATCGATGCCTTCATCGAGCTGAAGAGCGAAGAAGAGATCAAGGTCCGCACCTTCGTGCACCCGCTGGAATACGAGCTGTACTACAGCTGCTGATCTGATCGGCGCCCCGCGTCGATGACATCAGGACGGCCTCCCTCGGGAGGCCGTTTCTTTTTCATACCCTCATCATCGGACAACACCTATTAGCCGCCACAACGCCAAAGGCGACACTCGAGGCTTCATACCCAAGGAGATCGCCATGCGTGCCACCACCTTCGCCCTGACCTGCTGTGTCGCCCTGTCCGGCTGCACAACCTCAACCAGCACCGCGCCCATTCTCGACCAGTTGTTGACCACCATTGATCGACGCCTGGACCTGGCCGAAGCGGTTGCCCTGCACAAGTGGGATCACCAGCAACCCGTGCAGGCCAGCGCCCGCGAGCAGCAGGTATTGCTCGGCGCACGCCAGGCCGCCGTCGCCCACCACCTGGATCCGGCACGCGTCGAGGCCTTCTTTGCCGACCAGATCGAAGCCAACAAGCTCCTGCAGTACCACCTGCTCGACACCTGGCATCGCGCCCGACAAGCGCCAGCCCTTCCACGCCGCGACCTGGCCAGCGAAGTGCGCCCTGAACTGGACCTGCTGCAGGAACAGCTATTGAGCGCCCTCGCCCGCTTTGACCAGACCCCGCCGGACAACTGCGCCAACCACTTGGCCGACGCCCTGCAACAACGCTCCCAGGACACCACCCGCCACCTCGCCCTGGTTCGCGCCAGCGCCCAGCTGTGCAAAATGCGCTGACCGCCCTATGCTCCATATTGGTGCATGACTGCGCGAAGCGCCCCATCATGCATCCCAATTTGGTTCACAAGAATCGATAAACCAGGGCTTTCTGGCTCGAATTCGCGCAAATCCAGGTCTTTATCCGGAATTTCCGCTTCTTTTCGGAGCCTTGGTTTGGTTCTTGCATTTTCACTGCATCCAGCACTCTTCCGTGCGCGCCCCAGGCCTGAGCCCTTGGGCGTCACTGTGCCAAAAGAGGTCAACGACGCCTTATGACCATCAGCGATGCACAGCACCGTCTGCTCCTGGACAACCTGACCACGGCCACGCTGCTGCTCAACTCTGAACTGCGCCTGGAGTACATGAACCCGGCGGCGGAGATGCTGTTGGCCGTCAGCGGCCAGCGCAGCCACGGGCAGTTCATCAGCGAGCTGTTCACCGAATCGACCGAGGCGCTCAATTCGTTGCGCCAGGCGGTGGAACAGGCGCACCCGTTCACCAAGCGTGAAGCGCAGCTGACCTCGCTGACCGGCCAGACCATCACCGTCGACTATGCCGTCACTCCCATCCTGCACCTGGGCCAGACCCTGCTGTTGCTGGAGGTGCACCCGCGCGACCGCCTGCTGCGCATCACCAAGGAAGAGGCCCAGCTGAGCAAGCAGGAGACCACCAAGATGCTGGTGCGCGGCCTGGCCCACGAGATCAAGAACCCCCTGGGTGGCATCCGCGGCGCGGCCCAGTTGCTGGCCCGCGAACTGCCGGAAGAAAGCCTGCGCGACTACACCAACGTGATCATCGAGGAAGCCGACCGCCTGCGTAACCTGGTCGACCGCATGCTCGGCTCGAACAAGCTGCCGTCGCTGGCCATGACCAACATCCACGAAGTGCTCGAGCGCGTGTGCAGCCTGGTCGAGGCCGAGAGCCAGGGCTGCATCACCTTGGTGCGCGACTACGACCCGAGCCTGCCGGACGTGCTGATCGACCGCGAGCAGATGATCCAGGCCGTGCTCAACATCGTGCGCAACGCCATGCAGGCCATTGGCGGGCAGAACGAGCTGCGCCTGGGCCGCATCACCCTGCGCAGCCGCGCCGTGCGCCAGTTCACCATCGGCCATGTGCGCCACCGCCTGGTCGCCAGGATCGAGATCGTCGACAACGGCCCCGGCATCCCCGCGGAACTGCAGGACACCCTCTTCTATCCCATGGTCAGCGGCCGCCCGGACGGTACCGGGCTGGGCCTGGCCATCACCCAGAACATCATCAGCCAGCACCAGGGCCTGATCGAGTGCGAGAGCCACCCCGGCCACACCACCTTCTCGATCTACCTGCCCCTGGAACAAGGAGCCACCGCCCCATGAGCCGAAGTGAAACCGTCTGGATCGTCGATGATGATCGTTCCATCCGCTGGGTCCTGGAAAAGGCCCTGCAGCAGGAAGGCATGACCACCCAGAGCTTCGACAGCGCCGACGGCGTCATGGGCCGCCTGGCCCGCCAGCAGCCGGACGTGATCATCTCGGACATCCGCATGCCGGGTGCAAGCGGCCTCGACCTGCTGGCCCAGATCCGCGAGCAGCACCCGGGGTTGCCGGTGATCATCATGACCGCCCACTCCGACCTGGACAGCGCCGTGGCCTCGTACCAGGGCGGCGCCTTCGAGTACCTGCCCAAGCCGTTCGATGTCGACGAAGCGGTGTCGCTGGTCAAGCGCGCCAACCAGCATGCCCAGGAGCAGCAAGCCCTGGAAGTGCCCCAGGCGCTGGCCCGCACGCCCGAGATCATCGGCGAGGCGCCGGCGATGCAGGAGGTGTTCCGAGCCATCGGTCGCTTAAGCCACTCCAATATCACCGTGCTGATCAACGGTGAATCCGGCACGGGCAAGGAGCTGGTGGCCCACGCCCTGCACCGCCACAGCCCGCGTGCGGCGTCGCCGTTCATCGCCCTGAACATGGCGGCGATCCCCAAGGACCTGATGGAATCCGAGCTGTTCGGCCATGAGAAAGGCGCCTTCACCGGCGCCGCCAACCTGCGCCGTGGCCGTTTCGAACAGGCCGACGGCGGCACGCTGTTCCTCGACGAGATCGGCGACATGCCCGCCGACACCCAGACCCGCCTGCTGCGGGTGCTGGCCGATGGCGAGTTCTACCGGGTCGGCGGCCATGTGCCGGTAAAAGTGGATGTGCGCATCATCGCCGCCACCCACCAGAACCTCGAGTCGCTGGTGCAGGCCGGCAAGTTCCGTGAAGACCTGTTCCACCGCCTCAACGTGATCCGTATCCATATCCCGCGTCTGGCCGATCGGCGCGAGGACATCCCGGCCCTGGCCCGCCACTTCCTCGGCCGCGCCGCCCAGGAGCTGGCGGTGGAACCCAAGCTGCTCAAGCCGGAGACCGAGGAGTTCATCCGCAACCTGCCGTGGCCGGGCAACGTGCGCCAGCTGGAGAACACCTGCCGCTGGATCACGGTGATGGCCTCCAGCCGCGAGGTGCTGGTCGGCGACCTGCCGCCGGAACTGCTCAACCTGCCCCAGGACGCAGCGCCCGTGACCAACTGGGAGCAGGCCCTGCGCCAGTGGGCCGACCAGGCCCTGGCCCGCGGCCAGTCAAGTTTGCTCGACAGCGCTGTGCCGAGCTTCGAGCGGATCATGATCGAGACCGCACTCAAGCATACGGCCGGGCGTCGTCGTGATGCGGCGTTGTTGCTGGGGTGGGGGCGAAATACCTTGACGCGCAAGATCAAGGAGTTGGGGATGAAGGTGGATGGGGGGGAGGATGATGAGGGGGAAGAGCACTGATCGTTGAATGAAAATGAGAAGAATGGGGGCTACCTGACCCCCATCAACGCGTTGCTTACCTACTGTCCTTATACGGCTCTTCCAAGTAACACTCCAACAGTCTCCGACCGGCTCACCCGAAAAACCTGTAGAGGCCATTTCCGCGCATTAGACTAAAGGCTCATTCGCAGATTCCCTTTGTTCCCTTACATGGTCTTCGACTGCCCAAGCGACCTTTTTTCTACGCTCGGCGTAGTCATACCTCAAACCGCCTGCAACCTCGTTTATAGCCACATTGGAAAAAAGAATAGTTACTTCAGCCACTTCTTTCATTCCAGCCGCTACATATGCTGAGCCTAGATCCTCTACATTCTCTGAGGGAATAACCCCGTCTAAGCCATCTGCGATTTTTTTAACGTTTTTCTTGGCTATCCCTACCGATACAATGCCTATCCCCACCCCCGCAGCAGCTGCAGCGGCATGCCTCTTTGAAGTGGGCCCCGGTAGTTTTATTTCCTTCACACCAGCTTTAATCGCTTGCCGTCTGTCCCAAGTGTAATTAGCCATGTTGAACAAGGCCATGCCATGGTCAATGATCTTCGGCCCAAACAATGCCCCAAACATAACCTTAAGAGTCTCAAACGAAGTGCCGCGCGGATCTGCATAGTTGACTGGATTGCCTTGACAGTACATATATGCATTCACCCCACCTTTACCAAATGGACTCAAATGGTCAGGGGAGGAAAATCGCATCAACGCCGGGTTGTATCCACGATGACCATTACCCAACAGATACCAATTCAGCTCTGACTCACATATCTGACCAGTAAACCCGGTCTTGGCATTATCATCACGCCCTGGGCGCCAACCGAAGGGTGTATAGCAGGTAGTTTTCCGTTGATCGGATACCAGAGACTGTAAAGCGCTTCTTGACCAGTCAGTCGCCAGCAACATTTGCGTAGCCATTGCGCCACTCCACCTTTGAGAGTCGGTATGAAACATACCAAAGCGGTGCGGACTATGACCCTGACAGAAATGCCAGGTGCGCCCGGCTGGTCATGGGCAGGCCCTGGAAAACATTCGCCCCCAGCACCGGACAACTACAAGTAATCGCTTGCCCTTGCACCGATGCAGTGCCTAACGCACCGCCATAACGCAAATTTGCCCTCAAAAACCCTCGAAAAATGACCAAAACACCGCATTCCCGGGCCTACTAAACCTGGCACGCTTCCTGCTAAGTACCCAGTACCTCCAGTTTTGGGGACCTCGGTACAGGCAGGCCGGGAAATCCCCTCTTTTATTCGTGCAGCCTCACCTGCACCCGCCAGCGCCCCGCCTCCTCCGTCGCGTTCCACTCGCCGCGCAGGGGGCGGGCGGCAACCACGGTCAGCACCAGCCCCTCTTCGCTTTTCTGCAGGCGCCAGCCCACCGGCTTGCCCTGCAGGCTCAGCTGGCCACGCTGGACCTTGCCCTGGGCCTCGAACACGATGGCCACGGTGCCCTGGACGTTCTCGCCATGCAGCCTGGGCTCTTCGTTGAACCACAGGTCCAGGCCATCCTGCACCACCTGCACCTGCTCGAGCACCCGTTCCTCCGGGGTGGTCAGGCGCCCGATCATCATGCCGACCATCAGCCCGACGATGGCCAGCGACAGGATCACCCGCGGGAAGGCCTTCGAACGCGGGTCGGGTTCGGGGGTAGAATGCCCGTCATCTTCATGCTTGGAGCCGTGCATGTTTCACGTCATCCTTTTTCAACCAGAAATTCCGCCGAATACCGGCAACATCATCCGCCTGTGCGCCAACAGCGGCTGCGACCTGCACCTGATCGAGCCGATCGGCTTCGAACTGGACGACAAGCGCCTGCGTCGGGCAGGGCTGGACTACCACGAGTATGCCACGCTCAAGCGTCACCAAAGCCTGGCCGACTGCCTGGAAAGCCTGAATCAGCCAAGGCTGTTCGCCTTCACCACCAAGGGCTCGCACCCGTTCCATGAGGTCGAGTACCAGCCAGGCGACGCTTTCCTGTTCGGGCCTGAAAGCCGTGGCCTGCCGGCCGAGGTGCTGGACAGCCTGGCCCCCGAGCAGCGCTTGCGCCTGCCGATGCGGCCGGGGTGCCGGAGCCTGAACCTGTCCAATACCGTGGCGGTGACGGTGTACGAGGCGTGGCGGCAGCAGGGGTTTGCCTGAAAGGGCCTATCGCGGGGCCCCCACGCCTGAAGAGGTTTCGTGGGAGCGGGCTTGCCCCGCGATGCCTGACACACCGACGAACAAAAAAGGGCGACCGAAGTCGCCCTTTTTTGTTACAGCGATTACTGCACGGTCGGCACTTCGCCGGCTTCCTGCATGCGCTGCATTTCTTGCGCGTACAGGGCGTCGAAGTTGACCGGCGACAGCATCAGCGCCGGGAACGAGCCACGGGTCACCAGGCTGTCCAGGGTCTCGCGGGCGTACGGGAACAGGATGTTCGGGCAGAACGCGCCGAGGGTATGGCTCATCGAGGAGGCGTCCAGATTGGCGATCAGGAAGATGCCGGCCTGCTGCACTTCGGCGATGAAGGCCACTTCGTCACCGTTCTTGACGGTCACCGACAGGGTCAGCACGACTTCGTGGAAGTCGCCTTCCAGGGCTTTCTGGCGGGTGTTCAGGTCCAGCGAGACGCTCGGCTCCCACTGCTGGCGGAAGATCTGCGGGCTTTTCGGGGCCTCGAACGACAGATCGCGCACGTAGATGCGCTGCAGGGAAAATTGTGGGGCGTTGGCGTCAGTGGCGCCGTTGGTCTGTTGCTCGGTCATGGCAGATCCTTTTCCTAATGTTCTTGAATGCAGTGCGAATCAGGCCGCCAGCAGCGCGTCGAGCTTGCCCGCGCGCTCCAGGGCATAGAGGTCATCGCATCCACCGACGTGCGTGCTGCCGATCCAGATCTGCGGCACCGAGGTACGGCCGGCCTTCTGGCTCATTTCGGCGCGAACCTGGGGCTTGCCGTCGACCTTGATCTCCTCGAACGCCACGCCCTTGCTCTCGAGCAGGTACTTGGCGCGCATGCAGTAGGGGCAGTAGTCGCTGGAATAGACGATGACGGGCTTCATATCACTTCACCAGGGGCAGGTTATCGGCTTTCCAGCTGGAAACGCCACCGCTGAGCTTGGCGGCGGTGTAACCAGCCTTGAGCAGTTCGCGGCACAGGGTGCCGGACTGCTGGCCCATCGCGTCGACGACGATCAGGGTCTTCTCTTTGTGTTTTTCCAGCTCGCTCATGCGGCCGGCGACTTTGTCCTGGGGAATGTTCAGCGCACCGACGATATGCCCGGCCGAGTATTCCTTGGCGGTACGGATATCGATCACCACGGCCTTGTCGGCGTTGACCAGGGCGGTCAGCTGGCCGTTGCTCAGGCTCTGGCCGCCACGGCGGACTTCGTTGATCAGCAGCAGGACCAGCAGGACGACGAAAATGGCCACCAGGATGTAGTGATCTGTCGCGAATTGAATCAGGTGAGCAACCATCAGGGGTGTTCCAGGCGATTGAAAATGGCGGCCAGTATACACAGCGCCCCATGACCGCCAAAGCCCACTGGGCTTGCGGCAAACGCGTCTTCATGTTGCATGCCTGACCGCGCCTGTCGGGCAAGGGGAGGAATATTCGCCGTCGCTGGCGGATTTGCCCTAAAATGCGTGTCTTTATCATCTTTGAACAACCGTGAGTTTGATTGATGACGAGTACGCCTAAACCCCTGGTCCTGATCATCCTGGATGGCTTCGGTCACAGCGAAAGCCCCGAATACAACGCCATCTTCGCTGCCAACACACCGGTCTACGACCGCCTGCGCGCCACCCAGCCGCATGGCCTGATCTCCGGTTCCGGCATGGACGTGGGGCTGCCCGACGGGCAGATGGGCAACTCCGAAGTCGGTCACATGAACCTCGGCGCCGGCCGCGTGGTGTACCAGGACTTCACCCGGGTGACCAAGGCCATCCGTGACGGCGAGTTCTTCGAGAACCCCGTGCTCGGCGGCGCGGTGGACAAGGCCGTCGGCGCCGGCAAGGCCGTGCACATCCTCGGCCTGCTCTCCGACGGCGGCGTGCACAGCCACCAGGATCACCTGATCGCCATGGCCGAGCTGGCCGCGCAGCGTGGCGCCGAGAAGATCTACCTGCACGCCTTCCTCGACGGCCGCGACACCCCGCCGCGCAGCGCCCAGTCGTCGATCGAACTGCTCGACGCCACCTTCGCCCGCCTCGGCAAGGGCCGCATCGCCAGCCTGATCGGCCGCTACTACGCCATGGACCGCGACAACCGCTGGGACCGCGTCAGCGCCGCCTACAACCTGATCGTCGACAGCGCCGCCGAATACACCGCCGACAGCGCCCTTGCCGGCCTGCAAGCCGCCTACGCCCGCGAGGAGAACGACGAGTTCGTCAAAGCCACGCGCATTGGTGAAGCCGTCAAGGTCGAGGATGGCGACGCGGTCATCTTCATGAACTTCCGCGCCGACCGCGCCCGCGAGCTGTCCCGTGCGTTCGTCGAAGCGGACTTCAACGAATTCCCACGCGCACGCCTGCCCAAGCTGGCGGCGTACATCGGCCTGACCCAGTACTCGGCGAAAATTCCGGCGCCAGCCGCCTTTGCCCCGTCCAGCCTGGACAATGTCCTGGGCGAATACCTGGCGAAAAACGGCAAGACCCAACTGCGTATCGCCGAGACCGAGAAGTACGCCCATGTCACCTTCTTCTTCTCCGGCGGTCGTGAAGAGCCGTTCGAAGGCGAAGAACGCATCCTGATCCCGTCGCCGAAGGTCGCCACCTACGACCTGCAGCCGGAAATGAACGCTCCCGAGGTCACCGACCGCATCGTCGAGGCCATCGAGCAGCAGCGTTATGACGTGATCGTGGTCAACTATGCCAACGGCGACATGGTCGGCCATACCGGCGTGTTCGAAGCGGCGGTCAAGGCCGTCGAGGCCCTGGACGTCTGCGTCGGCCGTATCGTCGAGGCCCTGGACAAGGTCGGCGGCGAAGCGCTGATCACCGCCGACCACGGCAACGTCGAGCAGATGGAAGACGAGTGCACCGGCCAGGCGCACACCGCCCATACCAGCGAGCCGGTACCGTTCATCTATGTCGGCAAGCGTCAGGTCAAGGTCCGCGAAGGCGGCGTGCTGGCCGATGTGGCGCCAACCATGCTCAAGCTGCTGGGGCTGGAGAAGCCGGTCGAGATGACCGGCACCTCGATCCTGGTCGACCTGTAATCACTGCGTAGGAGCGGGCTTGCCCCGCGAATTCGATCGCGGGGCAAGCCCGCTCCCACGCGTGTTGCGACGACATTTACCCATGATTTCCAGACCAACGCCCCGCCGCCCACGCCGCGGGGCGTTTTTTTTGCAGGCCCGCAAGGGCATACTAGGCCAGTCTCCATCCCCGGTACGCCAAACCCCATGCTCCGCGCCCTCTTCTTACTAGCCCTGTCATGCCTGCTCACCCCGGCCTTCGCCGACGAGCGCGCGCAGACCCAGCAGCAGCTGGACGCCACCCGCCAGGACATCGCCGAGCTGAAGAAGATGCTGGGCAAGCTCCAGGAGGAGAAAGCCGGCGTGCAGAAAGACCTCAAGTCCACCGAGACCGACATCGGCACCCTCGAGAAACAGGTGGAGGCACTGCAGCAAGAACTAAAAAAGACCGAGGGCGAGCTGGAGCGCCTTGATCACGAGAAAAAAAAACTCCAGAGCGCCCGCGTTGAACAGCAACGCCTGATTGCCATCCAGGCCCGTTCGGCCTACCAGAACAATGGCCGCGAAGAATATCTGAAGCTGCTGCTGAACCAGCAGAACCCCGAGAAGTTCGCCCGCACCCTCACCTATTACGACTACCTCAGCAAGGCGCGCATGGACCAGTTGCGCGCCTTCAACGAGACGCTGCGCCAGTTGGCCAACGTCGAGCAGGACATCGCCCGCCAGCAGGAACAGCTGCTGACCCAACGCGCCGACCTCGACGGCCGCCGCCAGGCGCTGGTGGCCGAGCGCGACAAGCGCCAGCAGGTGCTGGCCAAGCTCAACAGCGACATGAAAGAGCGCGACCAGAAGCTGCAGAGCCGCGAGCAGGACCAGGCCGACCTGGGCAAGGTGCTCAAGACCATCGAGGAAACCCTGGCCCGCCAGGCCCGCGAGGCCGAGGAAGCACGCCAGCGCGCCCTGCTGGCCAGGCAGGAAGAAGAGAAACGCCGCAAGGAGCAGGCCCTGGCCGCCGCGGCCCGTGCCCAGGAGCCTGAGGAGGCGCCGAAAAAGGCCCGCACCACCCTTGGCCCGGTGGTTTCCAGCGATGGCGCCAGCTACGGCGGCGCTTTTTCTGCGGCCCGGGGCAAACTTCCATGGCCGGTCAATGGTCGATTGCTGGCACGCTTCGGCGATACCCGCGGCGGCGATGCCCGGGCCAAGTGGGACGGGGTGATGATCGGCGCCAGCGCCGGCACCCAGGTGCGCGCCGTGCACGGCGGGCGCGTGGTGTTCGCCGACTGGTTGCGCGGCGCAGGACTTCTGGTCATTCTCGATCATGGCAATGGCTACCTGAGCCTGTACGGCCACAACCAGAGCCTGCTCAAGAGCGCCGGCGACATCGTCAAGGCCGGTGATGCCATCTCCACCGTCGGCGACAGCGGTGGCCAGGACAACGCCGGTCTGTACTTCGCGATTCGCCAGCAGGGCCGGCCCACCGACCCTGCGCAATGGTGCCGAGGCTAGATAATGCTACTTTTACGGCGCTGCCCAAGAAATGGCGGCGCCGATGCTCCCGACGGGAGCACCAACAGGATCAGGAGTTCGTTCGACATGCTGCACTCGCCTCGCCTCACCCAGCTGGCCCTGACCATTGCCCTGGTCATCGGCGCGCCCCTGGCCGTTGCTGCCGAGCCGGCCAAGCCAGCGGCCAAGCCGGCCGCGGTGCCGGCCACCGAGGTGACCGCCAAGGCGCCCCTGCCGCTGGAAGAACTGCGCACCTTCGCCGAGGTCATGGACCGCATCAAGGCCGCCTATGTGGAGCCTGTCGACGACAAGACCCTGCTGGAGAACGCCATCAAGGGCATGCTCAGCAACCTTGACCCGCACTCGGCCTACCTTGGCCCCGAGGACTTCCAGGAACTGCAGGAAAGCACCAGCGGCGAGTTCGGCGGCCTGGGCATCGAAGTGGGCATGGAAGACGGCTTCGTCAAGGTGGTCTCGCCCATCGACGACACCCCGGCCTCCCGCGCCGGCATCGAGGCCGGTGACTTGATCGTCAAGATCAACGGCGCGCCGACCCGTGGCCAGACCATGACCGAGGCCGTGGACAAGATGCGCGGCAAGATCGGCGAGAAGATCACCCTGACCCTGGTGCGCGACGGCGGCACGCCGTTCGACGTGACGCTGGCCCGCGCGGTGATCCAGGTCAAGAGCGTCAAGAGCCAGCTGCTGGAGAACGACTACGGCTACATCCGCATCACCCAGTTCCAGGTCAAGACCGGCGACGAGGTGGGCAAGGCCCTGGCCAAGCTGCGCAAGGACAACGGCAAGAAACTGCGCGGCGTGGTCCTGGACCTTCGCAACAACCCCGGCGGCGTGCTGCAGTCGGCGGTGGAAGTGGCCGACCACTTCTTGACCAAGGGCCTGATCGTCTACACCAAGGGCCGCATCGCCAACTCCGAGCTGCGCTACTCCGCCGACCCGGCCGACGCCAGCGAAGGCGTGCCGCTGGTAGTGCTGATCAATGGCGGCAGCGCCTCGGCCTCGGAAATCGTCGCCGGCGCCCTGCAGGACCAGAAGCGCGCCGTGCTGATGGGTACCGACAGCTTCGGCAAGGGCTCGGTGCAGACCGTGCTGCCGCTGGCCAACGACCGTGCGCTGAAGCTCACCACCGCGCTGTACTTCACCCCCAACGGCCGCTCGATCCAGGCCCAGGGTATCGTCCCGGACATCGAGGTGCGTCCGGCCAAGCTCACCGCCGAGGCCGACAACGACAACTTCAAGGAAGCCGACCTGCAGGGCCACCTGGGCAACGGCAACGGCGGCGCCGACCGTCCGAGCGGCAGCAGCAAGCGCAAGGATCGCCCACAGGACAACGACTTCCAGCTCAGCCAGGCCCTCAGCCTGCTCAAGGGCCTGAACATCACCAAGGGCGACTGACCGGATCCCATGCGTTACCTGCTGTTCACGCTGTTCTGCCTGATGCTCGGCACCGCCCAGGCGGCGCCGGGCAAGGCCTACCTGAGCATCATCATCGACGACCTGGGGCAGAGCAGCGAGCGTGACAGCCGCACCCTCGCCCTGCCTGGGCCGGTGACCATGGCAATCATGCCCGACACCCCGCACGCCACCGACTTCGCCCGCCAGGCCCACAAGGCCGGGCGCACGGTGATCCTGCACATGCCCATGGACCCGGCCACCGGCCCCTACGCCTGGCACCCCGGTACGCCGATCGAGGAGCTGGCCCGGCGCCTGGACGCCGCCTTGGCCAAGGTGCCCTTCGCCGCCGGCATCAACAACCACATGGGCAGCCGCATGACCGCCCAGCGTGAACCAATGCGCTGGCTGATGGAGGAACTGCAACGCCGCCACCTGTTCTTCGTCGACAGCCGCACCAGCGCCGCCACCGTAGCGGCGGCCGAGGCCCAGGCGGTTGGCCTGGCCCATGTTTCAAGGGATGTATTCCTCGATGACGTGCGCACCACGGAGGCGATAAGCGGACAGCTTCAGCTAGGCATCGCCCAGGCCCGCAAGCAAGGCTCTGCGGTGCTGATCGGCCACCCCTATCCGCAGACGCTGGAGGTGCTGGCTCGTGAAATCCCCCGACTCAAGGCCCAGGGCATCGAGTTGATCGGTCTGCCGCAGATGATCGCCGAACGCGGCAACCAGGCCATGCCCGCCCATGGCCACCAGGGCCGCTACAGCAATCGCTGAAGCGTCGCCCGATCCAGACCAACGTGGGAGCGGGCTAGCCCCGCGATCACCGGCGAAGCCGGTGCTGGCAGGGCATCGCGGGCCAAGCCCGCTCCCTCGCTGGTGATACCCATGCCGCCTATCACGCATATCCATAAGCACCACCTGACGCCCCATCCCCCTAGGCACGCTCGCATCGGTCATCCCTACAGGAGCTCAACCGATGCCAACGTTAACCACCACTCTCCTTGCCCTGGCCATGCCCTGGGCCATAACCACAACACTCGCAGACACCACCGATACGCCGACACTGCTGGACAATGCCCACGGCGAGCACACCCACTGGAGTGGCATCGGCCGTCTGAACCTGGCGAATGGCGACCAATGCATCGCCACACTGATCGATAGCGGCGGCACCGAACCCACCAAGACAGGTCCCGCCTACCTGCTGACCAGCGGCCACTGCCTGGACACCCGCAATGGCCGGATCATCCACGATCAGCCGGCCCAGGGCACCATCACCTTCAACTACTTCGCCGACACCCCGGACACACGCCCAGGTTTCGCACTCAAGCGCACGCTCTGGAGCAGCATGCAGGGCAGCGACCTGGCGCTGGTGGAACTGGACGCCAGCCTCGCCCAGGTGATGGCCGCAGGTATCCAGCCGCTGACAATGGGTCCCAGCTCAGCCCCAGGCAGCGCGGTCGTGATGGTAGGTGAGGCCAGCAACCCAGACTCAGGACTGCGCGCGGCCCAGTGCACAGAGCGGGACCAGGCCAGTGTGACCGAGTTTCCCTGGGTTTGGCGCGACCTCAAGGTGAACGACTGCCCAAGCAGCGGAAAAGGCGCCTCGGGCAGCGCGGTGATCGACCAGGCGAGCGGACGCCTGGTCAGCATCGTCAACAGCGTGCCCTTCGGTGCAACACAGAACAACTACGCCATCCCGGTCCAGCGTGTGCTCGGGTGCTTTCACCAGGGCTACGCCGACCTGAGCCTCGAACAATGCGCCCTGCTACCCGGCTTCCAGATCACCCAGCAAGGACCGGCCCGCCTGCTCAGGCGACTTGGCAACGACTTATCGGCCGCCACCTGGGACCTGACCCTCAAGATCGATACCCCGCGCTACCGCTACAAGCAGGTGCGCGACGCGCTCGAGTGCGAGGACGCGGTTGGCTACAGCGGCACGATCTCCGCCAGCGAACGGCGCATCGACGACCCGATCGGCAGCGAGCCTGGCCGCTACTACCTGTGCCTGGTCGGCGTGCAATCGCCTGAGCAGCGTCCCTTCCCGGCGCTGCTGGCCAACGCCCTGAGCTTGCCCGTCGAAGTGATTCCGGCGGGACTTCCAGAGGTCCGCTACACCCTTGATCGTCACGAGCAGGGCCACGTCATGCTCAATTGGCAATCCGAGCAGCCGTACCTGAGCCATTACCTGGTGAAGTACGGCGCCGCGGACCGGATGGACTGCGACAACGCCTTCGGTTACCGCCGCGCCCTGCTACCTGCCCAGGTCATCCAGGCCTCCCGGCTGCCAGCCATGCTCTGCAGCCGCGCCATCGACCTCGACGGGCAGGTGGCGTCGACTCACCGCGAGCTGTTGTCCGCACAGGAGCAGTGACCCAGAGCCCTGCCTGTGCGCGGGCAGGGCCAGGCCATCAGCTCAGGGGGATGATTCCCGCCACATCGGCCGAGGTCAGCCGCCCCCTGTGCACCCGCTCGCCACTGACCGTTTCGTACTGCCGCCCCATGAAGCGCTGGCTCCAGACCTTCAGATGCCCATGGGTGAACGCATCCAACGGTGCGGACTGTGATGCCAGATGGAAATGCGCCGCCCAGAGGCTACGGCCCTTCGCTGCTCCAGGGGCATCCAGACGAGTGATCCTGAACTCGTCGAAGGGACTGGTAGCAACCGACGTGTCTCGCCTGACGTAATCCACCTTGATCAGCCCCTGATCATGGAGGAAGCGCAACCCCTGTGCGGTCGGGTAGCGGGTCTTGCCATTCAGCTCAGTCAGCAGGCGAATACGCTGTACCTCGAGATCGGTCACAGCGGCGCTCAGAGGTGCGGTCCGCACCTCACTCACGCCCTGCTCGGCCAGCACGGCAGCCGTTTCCTGCAATTTGTCGATCTGGCGCTTCAACAAGCGCTCCAGAGCCTGGCCGTTGACGTCATCCCTCACATAGGCCTCGGCGATGGCGAGCACATCCTCGTTATCCTGGAGCAATGACGACAAGAGCCCTTCGATATCCTCCGCCTCGCCCTCGACTGGCGATACCTCGGCTGTCTCCTCACGCTGGTGCCATTCACCATCCGTCAGTTCAAACACCTGTAGCGCTTTCTTGCTGAGCGGGTCCTGAACCTCCCACGCCGCCTGTCCCTCCACCTGCGTGGCAACGACCAACAGACCGTCGTTATTGCGCAACGCCCGCTGGGGAACCGCCGCCCTCGGATAAGGCACTCTCCTGGGCGCTGTCAGTGCCCCATCCTGCTCGGCGAGCGCATCCACCAGCCGGCGCCCGGCATCATCCTTGAGCAACTGCATGTGGGTCCGGTAACGCTGGAGCCTGTCAACCTCGACCAAGGCACCGCCCGTGCGTTCCAGGTGCAGCGCATTGATGATCGCTGCCGCATAGGCATCCCAGGCTTGCTGGAGAATGCTGATCCTGTCGGCTACGCCCAGGTTCGACATCAGTGACTCACCGTGAGCGGTGGCCGCCCCTCGAAGCGTGTCGGCCGCCAGGTCTTCCCGGTACCTGAACAACTGGCGCTGACCGCCATCCAGGTGCAACGCGAGGTCGGCCAGGTTCAAGGCGTGGTGAAAGCGCAGGTCGATGGTGGTGAAACTGCGCTTGGCGATCACTTGGCCAACCGTCCACTGCATGCCGCCCAGGCCGAGATTCAGTTCGTCCGGCACGCTGGCAAGCAGCTCGTCCAGAGCACCTTGGGCGACGAGCATGCGCTCCTGAATCTCTATGACCTTTGCAAGCTCTGCACGAAATTGCCTGTACTGCTCTCGCACATGCGCTCCCACGCCTCCGTCGAACTGCGCGGCCAATTCATTCATCCGCGGAAAATTCGCCAGGTGCTGCAACTCACTGAGAATGAAATCGCTGTTACGGATCAGCCCGGCGACCAGCGTGCCCCTTTGCAACTGGATCGTCTGCGCAAATCCCTCACGGCGATAGCTGCCGTACTTGGGCTCGAGCATGGACTGCAGGATGTCGCACTGTTCACGATCGAGCAGCACCATCCGCTCGGCCTGAGCGACGGCTTGCAGGCGCTGTTGGTCCTGCTCCATGTCGAGCGCGGCATATCGCTGCTCGTAGGAGGCCATGATCCTGTCGGAGCTGGCCATGTCGAATGTGTCGTCCTGGTGCTGCTCGGCCTCCAGCCGACGACGCGCTTCGTCATCCTTCAGCCTACCCAAGTGCCTGATCCGCTCTTCGGCCTTGATAACTTCACCTGTGAGCCGATGGAATTCCTTCATTTCGAAATTGGCCTTGGCGGTCAGCCCATCGATGGTCAATTTCAACTTGGCAAACTGAAACCCCAGACGTTCCATCGGCATGCCAGCACCTAAGCGCAAGCGGGTGTCGATTCGCCAGGCACCGTGTTCAAACAACAGCCACGGCCCCAGCTTCTGGGTCGTATCGATGACCCTGACTTCTCCACCGGCCAGTTGCACGGCGAACACCTCACCGAGCATGGCCACATACCGATGTCCTCCGACCTCGTACAAACCTGCGTCCGACGGCACCACCCCCTCCAATACAATGCTCGATCGCATCGCCATCAAGATCTTGCGCTGCTCCGGAGCCAGTTTGTTGAAACCCTGGTTGCTCCGCCAGGACAGGTCGACCGCCAAACTTTGCGAAGTGACAAACGGCCCCGGTACGCCAATCTTGCCTTGCTTCGGCTCGACCCTGGCTGCCGCATGGCCACCCTCCTGCGCCGGTCGCCCGTCGAACTCCTTGGCGTCGAGCGCAGAAATCGTCCCCATCACTTCTGCGCGTGGCAGCCGAGCATGCAGCAACGTCATGCCCAGGTTGAGAAGCAGATCGACGGTGGCCGCCTCCCGCTCGAACTCACTGCCCTGTTCCACGGCCTGCCCATCGCCCTGCAAGCTGGCAAGGGTCTGCACCAGCCAGGCCACCGTGGCCACTGGCCCCCGGACCAGCAAGGTGGCCACGTCAAACAGCAGCCAGGCGCCTTTTCCGAGGGTCGCCCAACGCTGCTCGGCATTGGATGTGCTCTGGCGATCGGCAAGGGTCACCAGCAACGCCCGGTTCGCTGCGTAGAGTTTCTCGTCGATATCACTCAACCAAAGGCGCGCGTCGAATCGAGCCGGCCCTGGCCGCTCGGGCAATTGATAAGGGTCGATACCGACTTGGGTAATGTGTGGCTCGGCAAATCCACCGTTGTCATAGACCGGGCGAACCTCCGGGTCCATCCAGGTCAGGATGCTCTGCTGCAACGTATCCGATGTGCGAATCGCCGCCATCATCGCGTCGATATCGGCATACTGACGCAGCGGATCGGCCTGGTAGAGCGGGCGGTAGAGCAGCACCAGTGAAGGCGCCGTGGAAAACAGCACGTACATCCCCTGCACCAGATCGTAGCGAACCGACGACTGCTGCCGCTTGAAGGCGAGCGGTATCAACCCGCCGGATTGCGTCGCCGCGTCGAAGCTACCTTTGCACAGGTCAAGGACGCACCGCAGGCCTGCTTCGGTAATCTTGCGATCGAGTTTTGCCTGCAGGGCGGTGAACCGCAGGGACTGACGCCATTCCCGGGCGAGACGCCGGGTACGTTCGGAGCGGCTCGCCGGATCGTCCAGTGCATTGACCACGTATGCTGGATAACGGCCACCGATGTCGACAGCCTGCACGAGCCTCTTCAGGTACGCGGCGTTCATCCAGGACGTGATCAATTGATCGTTGGCGTGCCTGATACGCGTGATGGTGGCATCGCCCAGGGCGCCGAGATTGGCAATGGCGAACTCGGTCAGGGTCATCTCGCCCGCCGGCACCAAAGGTTCTCCACCACCGCTGCCAACGCCTGCACCACCCGGCATGCCTTTGCCGACCTGCAGCTCCAGGACCAGCTCATCGGGGAAATAGTTGGCCTCCACCGGATAGTCCTCGAGCATCTGCTTGCGCAGTTGCTGACGAGCATAGGCCCCCAGGTCGAGTATGCCCTCCAGGGCCGCCACACCTTCTGCGTCAGCCTGGTCCAGGGCCAGGTCCAACAACCCCGACTGACAGGCGAAGCTGTCGCTCGCCGACGCAAGGCCTATGCCTGGCGGCACCGCAGGCGAACTGTCCTCTTCGACGAAGTAGCCGTCCACGAACCACTGCGCAGGGTCGCTCAGATCCGCGAACAGGTCTTCCAGCCGGGCCAGGGTCAATCCCTGCAAGCGCAGTTGCCCGATACGCTCGAGCATATGCCCGAGCAGCAATGCGCTTAACTGGGCGAAAACATTGCCTTCGAGCTCGTGACGATCCCAGGTCATGGCGGTGAACCGGTAACGCAATGCAAGCTCGTCACGCAACGCCAGGGCGAAATCATCCAGCGCCGCGAAAGCCCTGACCTGGCTCGACGGCGCGCACCACAGCACGACCTCACGCTCATCCCACTCTCCCGCCAACAGCAAACCAGGCTGCATCAGCGGGTACTGCTGTCCATCCGCGGTCAGCTTCGCTTCCACGACGAACACCGAAGGTTGTTCATCACCCCCGCGGATCAATCCTCGGACACAGGCTTGCTGCTGGTCGTCCAGCCCATGCAGGGGCAGATTGCGCAACAACGCCATTTTCAGCACCAGCTGGAACCAGCTGTCGCGGCTTTTGCCTGAACTGCCCGGCTCGCGCCAGTAGTCGACCTGAGCCTGACAGAAGTGCTTGATCAGTTGTGGCAGCAAGGCGTTGAGTGCCGGAGAAATACCCGTGAGGCGACGCGTGTCCAGTGCATTGTGCGAGCCGGGGAAACGGTGCAGCCCCGCCAGGCCGAGGTTGTGATGGCGCCCGTCGAGAGCCTCCAGGTCCAACGGTGTGCCGTCGAGCATCGCCTGCAACACGACATCCACCAACGGGGCGGTGGTCCAGTACTCGGTCTCGGGATCGGGGCTGTCCAGGATCAGCGGATCGGCTGATTCCAACGCTGGCTCGACGAAAGCCAGCCAGGGCAGCTCCGTCAGCAGTACTTGCAGCAGTTGCCGGCTGACAACCTGACGCAGGGTCGGGCGGTCTGCGAACTGCCTGGCAACGGCGCGCTTGAAGTCGAAGATCTGGGTCGAGGTATTGCTCATGCAAGGGCTCCGCTCATGGATGAGCCACCACCATGCCCCCGCCCCCGCACGGAGCAGGCACTACATATTGCCCACCCGAAACGACAAGGGGCCCGACGCTTGCGCGCCGGGCCCCTCGCTCACTTCAGCCGTGATCAGCTGTACACACGCCCCAGCAGCTGGCGGTGGCTTTCGAACTGATCGAGCACGTCACGCACGATCTGCTCGCGGGTGAAGCCCATCAGGTCGTACTCCTGGCTGCCGTCGTGCAGGTACACCTCGGCACGGTAGAAGCGCTGGCGCACTTCCGGCTCGCCCTCGACCGGCGCCTCGCTCGGCGCGGCCATGTAGCCGTCCAGGCTGGCTTCGTAGACGAACGGGTTGCCCTCTTCCATCATCACCCGCAGGCCCATCATGTTGCGCGACTGGCCAACACGGGTCTCGACCTCGAAGCCCAGGGTGCGCAGCTGCTCGGCGGCCTCTTTCAGCGCCGGGCTGACCTGCTTGTCCATGAAGCGTTGCACCACGGCCTGGGTCGGTTGCAGGTCCAGCTGGCTCAGGCGCTCGCTGAAGCCGCGACGGCCACGGGCGGCCAGTTCGGCGCGCTCGCTCTCGACCGCGACGTCCTGCTTCATGGCCTTCATCAGGCCGAACATGAACAGCACCAGGACCACCGAGAACGGCAGGCCGGCCAGCACCACCATGGTCTGCATGGCTTCGAAGTTACCGGCGAACAGCAGGCCGATGGTGACCAGGGTGATGACCACCGACCAGAACACCACCATCCAGTGCGGGGCGTCTTCGTCGACCTTGCCGCCTTTACACGACAGGTTGGCCATCATCACCGCGCCGGAGTCGGCCGGGGTCAGGAACAGCACGAAGCCGACGAACACCGCCACACCGATGACGATCTTGGCGGCCGGGAAGAATTCCAGCAGCTGGTAGATCGACATCGACGGTTGTTCGAGCGCCGTCTTGCCCAGCTCCACGGCGCCCTGGTTGATCACCAGGTCCAGCGCGGTGTTGCCGAAGATCGACAGCCAGGCCAGGGTGAAGCCCAGCGGGATCAGCAGCACGCCGCTGACCAGCTGGCGCACGGTACGGCCCTTGGAGATACGGGCGATGAACATGCCGACGAACGGGCCCCAGGAGATCCACCAGGCCCAGTAGAACACGGTCCACAGGCCCAGCCAGCGCTCGGACTTGTCGTTGTCGCCTTCATAGACGTAGAGGTCGAAGGTCTTGAGCACGACACCGTTGAGGTAGTCACCGATGTTCTGCACGAAGCCGTTGAGCAGGTGCAGGGTGTTGCCGGCCAGCAGCACGAAGATCAGCAGGCCGCTGAACAGCAGGATGTTCAGGTTGGACAGGCGACGGATGCCGTTCTCCACACCCGACACCGCGGCCACGGTGGCAACGCCGGCCATGACCAGGATCACCACCAGCAGGTTGGTCTTGCTGTGGTCCATGCCGAACAGGTACTCGAGGCCCGAAGCCACCTGCATCGAACCGATACCGAGGTTGGTCACCAGGCCCAGCAGGGTCACGAACATGCCGAAGATGTCCACGGCATGACCCGCGCCACCCTTGACCCAACGCTCACCGACCAGCGGGTACAGCGCCGAACGCAGTGCCAGCGGCTGGTTGTGACGGTAGGCGAAGTAACCCACGGCAAGACCGACCAGGGCGTAGATCGCCCAACCGTGCAGGCCCCAGTGCAGGAAGGTCAGCTGCAGGCCCTGGCGCGCGGCCTCGAGGCTGGCAGGGGTGCCCTCGGGTGGGTTGAAGTAGTGGTCCAGCGGCTCGGAGGCGCCGAAGTACAGCAGCGAGATACCGATGCCCGAGGAGAACAGCATGCCGGCCCAGGCGCCGTAGCTGAAGTCGGGGGTGTCGTCCTTGCCGCCAAGCTTGAGCTTGCCGTAGTCGGAGAAGGCCAGGTAGACGACGAACAGCAGGTAACCGCAGATCACCAGCATGTAGTACCAGCCGAAGGTACGGGTCAGCCATTTCTGGGCGACGCCCAGCGCCTGGCCAGCGGCTTCGGGGACAGCGATCAGCAGGGCAGTCAGAACGAGGATCATCAGCGCCGAGGTGTAGAACACCACGCGGTTGACCCGTACCCGCTCGGCGGGGGGGGTTGTCAGGGAGGCAGAACTCATTGCACGAATGCTCCGGGCAGTGCGGCAGTGGAGGCTAAACAGTTATGTCCCGCGCAATTGGTGCAATAGCCCTACTGCGCAAGGTGTTATAAAAGGCACCTGGAAACCGTGATCCCGAATCGAAACGCTGCAAAAAAAACAGACCGGCCGCCTGTCGCCTTGCCACGCACTCAGCAGAAGGTGCGCGCATTCGCCACAGACCACCTGGCCCGCTCCAAGGGCCGACCGCGCAGTCCGTGACCGCTCGGCAGAATCTGTCCTTTGCATCGCTCATGCCCGTCAACGCCTTGTATTCCGGGGGTTACACGATTTCCTGGGGTGTCGATTCGTGCCCCTTTGACGGCCTGAAAAACTGTCAATGGCACAAATTGTCGCAGAGCTTATTCTTTATTGATTGAACGTTCAATCAAAACAAAATAGACTGGCCTCGCCGAGGCAGCCGCTCGTCGTCTGCCCGCAGGCCTGAGGAGATAGCAAGATGCCCAAGGTCGGTATGCAACCCATCCGCCGCCAGCAGTTGATCGAAGCCACATTGCAGGCGGTCGATCAGGTCGGACTGGGCGATGCCAGCATTGCGCTGATTGCCCGTTTGGCCGGTGTGTCGAACGGCATCATCAGTCACTACTTTCAGGACAAGAACGGCCTGATCGCAGCGACGATGCGCTACATCATGAACATGCTCAACGAGGGTGTGATCGCGCGTCGTCAGGCACTCACGGACGACAGCCCGCGTGCCCACCTGAAGGTGATCATCGAAGGCAACTTCGATGCGAGCCAGGTGAATGGCCCGGCAATGAAAACCTGGTTGGCCTTCTGGGCCTCCAGCATGCACCAGCCGTCTTTGCACAGGTTGCAGCGGATCAACGATCACCGTCTGTATTCCAACCTGTGCTGTCAGTTCCGCCGCGTCCTGCCGCTCTACCATGCGCGCAAGGCTGCCCGCGGGCTGGCAGCCCTGATCGACGGCCTGTGGTTGCGTGGCGCCCTGTCGGGGGATGCATTCGACACCGACCAGGCGATACGCATCGCTTACGAATACATGGATCTACAACTGGCGAAACAGCAGTCCCTGGGCACAACCGACCAGGCCTCTGAACAGCCGCGCGCAGCGACCAGCCAACCGGCAGGAGCGTGACGCGGCAGCCAACCACACACTGCACTTGCGAGGACACTATGGCCCGTTTCGGAACGCAAAAACTCTACATTGATGGCGCTTACGTCGACGCTGGCAGCGACGCCACCTTCGAAGCCATCAACCCGGCCACCGGCGAAGTCCTCGCCCATGTGCAGCGCGCGACCCAGGCCGACGTCGAAAAAGCCGTCGAAAGCGCCGAGCGCGGCCAGAAAGTCTGGGCGGCGATGACCGCCATGCAGCGTTCGCGCATCCTGCGCTGCGCCGTCGACATCCTGCGCGAGCGCAACGACGAGCTGGCCATGCTGGAAACCCTGGACACCGGCAAGTCGTACTCCGAGACCCGCTACGTCGACATCGTCACCGGCGCCGACGTGCTGGAATACTACGCAGGCCTGGTACCGGCCATCGAAGGCGAGCAGATCCCGCTGCGCGAATCGTCCTTCGTCTACACCCGCCGCGAGCCGCTGGGCGTGACCGTCGGTATCGGCGCCTGGAACTACCCGATCCAGATCGCCCTGTGGAAATCCGCCCCGGCCCTGGCCGCCGGCAACGCGATGATCTTCAAGCCGTCGGAAGTCACCTCGCTGACCACCCTGAAACTGGCTGAGATCTTCACCGAAGCCGGCCTGCCGAACGGCGTGTTCAACGTCCTGACCGGCAGCGGCCGCGAAGTCGGCACCTGGCTGACCGAGCACCCGCGCATCGAGAAAGTCTCCTTCACCGGCGGCACCACCACCGGCAAGAAAGTCATGGCCAGCGCCTCCAGCTCCTCGCTGAAGGAAGTGACCATGGAACTGGGCGGCAAGTCGCCGCTGATCATCTGCGACGACGCCGACCTGGACAAGGCCGCCGACATCGCCATGATGGCCAACTTCTACAGCTCCGGTCAGGTCTGCACCAACGGCACCCGCGTGTTCATCCCTGCCGCGATGAAAGCCGCCTTCGAAGCCAAGATCGCCGAGCGCGTTGCCCGCATCCGTGCCGGCAACCCGGAAGACGAGAACACCAACTTCGGCCCGCTGGTCAGCTTCCAGCACATGGAAAGCGTGCTGTCGTACATCGCCAAGGGTAAAGAAGAAGGCGCCCGCGTACTGTGCGGCGGTGAGCGTCTGCTGGACGGCGACTTCGCCAAGGGCGCGTTCGTGGCCCCGACCGTGTTCACCGACTGCAGCGACGACATGACCATCGTCAAGGAAGAGATCTTCGGCCCGGTGATGAGCATCCTCAGCTACGAGACCGAGGAAGAAGTCATCCGTCGCGCCAACGACACCGAATACGGCCTGGCCGCCGGCGTCTGCACCAACGACATCAGCCGCGCCCACCGCATCATCCACAAGCTCGAAGCGGGCATCTGCTGGATCAACGCCTGGGGTGAGTCGCCGGCCGAAATGCCGGTTGGCGGTTACAAGCAGTCGGGCGTCGGCCGTGAGAACGGTGTCAGCTCGCTGGCTCAATACACTCGCATCAAGTCGGTCCAGGTCGAGCTGGGCGGCTACAACTCGGTTTTCTAAACCCCGTTTAGCCACGCCCGTGCCTTCGCGCACGGGCATTTGCGCTCCCTGACCACCGCCAACGAGGGTACTTTTCATGTCCCAAGAATTCGATTACATCATCGTCGGTGCCGGCTCGGCCGGTAACACCCTGGCCACCCGCCTGACCGAAGACGCCAGCGTCACCGTTCTGCTGCTGGAAGCCGGTGGCCCCGACTACCGCTTCGACTTCCGCACCCAGATGCCAGCCGCCCTGGCCTTCCCGCTGCAGGGTCGCCGCTACAACTGGGCCTACGAGACCGATCCGGAGCCGCACATGGACGGTCGCCGCATGGAATGTGGCCGCGGCAAGGGCCTGGGTGGCTCGTCGCTGATCAACGGCATGTGCTACATCCGTGGCAACGCCATGGACTTCGACGGCTGGGCGGAACTGCCAGGCCTGGAAGACTGGACCTACCTGGACTGCCTGCCGTACTTCCGTAAAGCCGAAACCCGCGACATCGGCCCGAACGACTACCACGGCGGCGAAGGCCCGGTCAGCGTGGCCACGCCGAAAGCCGGCAACAACCCGCTGTTCCACGCCATGGTCGAGGCCGGCGTGCAGGCCGGCTACCCGCGCACCGAAGACCTCAACGGCTACCAGCAGGAAGGCTTCGGCCCGATGGACCGTTCGGTCACCAAGAACGGCCGTCGCTCCAGCACCGCCCGCGGCTACCTGGACCAGGCCAAGAAGCGCCCGAACCTGACCATCGTCACCCACGCCCTGAGCGACCGCGTGCTGTTCGACAACAAGCGTGCCGTTGGTGTGACCTACCTGGTGGGTGACAGCGAAGAGCGCGTCGAAGCCCGTGCCCGCAAGGAAGTCATCGTTTCCTCCGGTGCCATCGCCTCGCCGCAGCTGCTGCAGCGTTCCGGCGTCGGCCCGCGCGCCCTGCTGGAAAGCCTCGACATCCCGGTGGTCCACGACCTGCCGGGCGTCGGCGAGAACCTGCAGGACCACCTGGAACTGTACCTGCAGTACGCCTGCACCCAACCGGTGTCGCTGTACCCGTCGCTGCTGTGGTGGAACCAGCCGAAAATCGGCGCCGAGTGGCTGTTCAACGGCACCGGCATCGGCGCCAGCAACCAGTTCGAGGCCGGCGGTTTCATCCGCACCCGTCCTGAGTTCAAGTGGCCGAACATCCAGTACCACTTCCTGCCGGTCGCGATTAACTACAACGGCTCCAACGGCGTGAAAGAGCACGGCTTCCAGGCGCACATGGGCTCCATGCGCTCGCCGGCCCGTGGTCGCATCCAGGCCAAGTCGAAGAACCCGCGCCAGCACCCGAGCATCCTGTTCAACTACATGTCCACCGAGCAGGACTGGCAGGAATTCCGCGACGGCATCCGCCTGACCCGTGAAATCATGGCCCAGCCGGCGCTGGACGCGTTCCGTGGTCGCGAGATCAGCCCAGGCGCCCACGTGCAGACCGATGAAGAGCTGGACAAGTTCATCCGCGAGCACGCCGAAACCGCCTTCCACCCGTCCTGCTCGTGCAAGATGGGCACCGACGACATGGCAGTGGTCGACGGCGAAGGTCGCGTGCACGGCATGCAGGGCCTGCGTGTGGTCGACGCCTCGATCATGCCGCTGATCATCACCGGCAACCTGAACGCCACCACGATCATGATCGCCGAGAAGATCTCGGACAAGATCCGTGGCCGCAAGCCGCTGCCGCGCAGCACCGCCAAGTACTACGTGGCGGGCGATGCACCAGTGAAGGGCAAGCCGATGCGTGAAGTGAAGCAGGCCTGACCGGCACCTGTGGGAGCGGGCCTTGCCCCGCGATAGCGTAGGATCTGGCGACGCCACTGTCCTGACGGGCGCCATCGCGGGGCAAGCCCACCCACAGCTTCACGCAACACCTGAAAAGGCACCTCTCGAGGTGCCTTTTTTCATATGCAGAAACGCTTTACAGCCTGCCAATTCATCAGGTTAGAATCGATTGGCACGTGACCTGCTAGTTCATGCTGCAAGTCTTATTTCCCGCTGTCCCGGAGTACCTGCCTTTGGATGCGAGCACCATAAACAGTCTGTTCCTGATCGGCGCGCTGCTGGTCGGGGCCAGTATCCTGGTCAGCTCGCTGTCATCGCGCCTGGGCATCCCCATTCTGGTCATCATCCTCGCGGTCGGCATGCTCGCCGGGGTCGATGGTGGCGGCATCATCTTCAACAACTACCCGACCGCCTACCTGGTGGGCAACCTGGCGCTCGCCGTGATCCTGCTCGACGGCGGCCTGCGCACCCGGGTGGCGAGCTTCCGCGTGGCGCTGTGGCCGGCCCTGTCGCTGGCCACGGTCGGCGTCTTGATCACCACCGGCCTGACCGGCATGGTCGCCGCCTGGCTGTTCGACCTGAGCCTGATCCAGGGCCTGCTGATCGGCGCCATCGTCGGCTCCACCGATGCCGCGGCAGTGTTCTCGCTGCTCGGCGGCAAGGGCCTGAACGAACGGGTCACCGCCACCCTGGAGATCGAGTCGGGCAGCAACGACCCGATGGCGGTGTTCCTCACCGTCACCCTGATCGACATGATCGCCAGCGGCCAGACCGGCCTGCACTGGAGCCTGCTCACCCACCTGCTGCGCGAGTTCGGCATCGGCGGGCTGATGGGCCTGGGCGGCGGCTGGCTGATGCTGCAACTGGTCAACCGCATCAACCTGGCCAGCGGCCTGTACCCGATCCTGGTGGTGGCCGGCGGCCTGGCGGTGTTCTCCCTGACCAACGCCCTGCACGGCAGCGGCTTCCTCGCCGTGTACCTGTGCGGCCTGGTGCTGGGCAACCGGCCGATCCGCAGCCGCCACGGCATCCTGCACATGCTCGACGGCATGGCCTGGCTGGCGCAGATCGGCATGTTCCTGGTGCTCGGCCTGCTGGTCACGCCCCATGACCTGCTGCCCATCGCCCTGCCGGCCCTGGGCCTGGCGCTGTGGATGATCCTGGTGGCCCGGCCGCTGTCGGTGGTGGCCGCCCTGCTGCCGTTCAAGGCCTTCCATGGCCGCGAGAAAGGCTTTATCAGCTGGGTCGGTCTGCGTGGCGCGGTGCCGATCATCCTGGCGGTGTTCCCGCTGATGGCGGGGCTGCCCCAGGCCCAGCTGTTCTTCAACCTGGCCTTCTTCATCGTGCTGGTGTCGCTGCTGGTGCAGGGCACCAGCCTGCCGTGGATGGCCAAGCTGCTGAAGGTCACGGTACCGCCGGACCCGGCGCCGATTTCCCGCTCCGCGCTCGAAGTGCACGTCACCAGCGAGTGGGAGCTGTTCGTCTACCGCCTGGGCGCCGAGAAATGGTGCATCGGTGCCGCCCTGCGCGAGCTGAAGATGCCCGAGGGCACGCGCATCGCCGCGCTGTTTCGCGGCGAGCAACTGCTGCACCCGTCGGGCAGCACCGTGCTGGAAGTCGGCGACATGCTCTGCGTGATCGGCCACGAACATAACCTGCCGGCGCTGGGCAAGCTGTTCAGCCAGGCACCGCAGCGTGGCCTGGACCTGCGTTTCTTCGGCGATTTCGTCCTCGAAGGCGATGCCGAGCTGGGCGCGGTGGCCGCGCTGTACGGCCTGAAACTCGATGGCCTGGACGCGAAAATGCCGCTGGCGCAGTTCATCCGACAGAAGGTCGGAGGCGCTCCAGTAGTAGGTGACCAGATCGAATGGCACGGCACGATCTGGACCGTCGCGGTCATGGACGGGAACAAGATCCAGAAAGTGGGCGTCAGATTCCCCGAAGGTACCCGCCCCGGACCCGGGCTGTTCCTCTAAACTCCGATTTGCCGCGTAACACAAGAACTCTGCCTATGTCCCTGCGTGACCATTGCCGCGCAGCCCTGCTGGGGCTGTGCCTGACCTTCTCGTTCGCCGCCGGCGCGGTGGAAATCCCGACCACCCCGGGCATCCAGAGCAGCCTGAGCAAGATCGCCGAGCGCAAGCTGCCGGAAACCGAGCAGAAAGCCGTGCAGCAGGTGCTGGAGCAGACCCTGGCGCTGCTCAACGCCCGCGACGACAGCGAAAAGAAGCTCGAAGCCCTCAAGCAGCAGCTGGCTAGCGCGCCCCAAGAGATCCGCGACAGCCAGCGCGAGCTGATCAAGCTAAAGGCCAGCCCCGCGCTGCCGGTGGCGCAGCGCTATGCCAACCTGACGGTGCCGCAGCTCGAGCAGATGCTCAGCGAGCGCAGCACCCAGCAGGGTGACCTGCAGAAGGCGCTGTCCGAAGCCAACAGCCTGATCATCAATTCACAGACCCGCCCTGAACGCGCCCAGGCCGAGATCAGCAGCAACCAGGTGCGCGTCCAGCAGATCAACAACAGCCTCAAGAGCGGCAAGGACAACGGCAAGTCGATCAACGCCGACCAGCGCAACCAGCTCAACGCCGAACTGGCCTCGCTCAACGCCCTGACCCTGCTGCGCCGCCAGGAGCTGGCCGGCAACAGCGTGCTGCAGGACCTGGGCAATGCCCGCCACGACCTGCTGATCGAGCGTGCCACCCGCCTGGAACAGGAAATCCAGGACCTGCAGACGCTGATCAACGAAAAGCGCCTGGCCCAGTCGCAACAGACCGTCACCCGCCAGTCGATCGAGGCGCAGAAGGCCGGCGGCAGCAACCTGCTGGCCACCGAAAGCACCGCCAACCTGCAGCTGTCCGACTACCTGCTGCGCAGCACCGACCGTCTCAACGAGGTAACCCAGCAGAACCTGCGCACCAAGCAGCAGCTCGACAGCCTCACCCAGGCCGACCAGGCCCTGGACGAGCAGATCAACGTACTCAAGGGCAGCCTGCTGCTGTCGAAGATCCTCTACAAACAGAAGCAGGCCCTGCCGCACCTGAAGGTCGACCGCGACCTGGCCGACCAGATCGCCGATATCCGCCTCTACCAGTTCGAGGTCAACCAGCAGCGCGAACAGATGAGCAGCCCGTCCAACTACGTGGACAAGCTGCTGGCCAGCCAGCCCGAGGAAGACGTCACCCCGCAACTGCGCAAGGCCCTGCTGGAAGTGGCGATCACCCGCGGCGACCTGCTCGAGCGACTGAACCGCGAACTGTCGGCGCTGCTCAACGAGTGCATCACCCTGCAGCTGAACCAGAAGCAGCTGCTGAGCACCGCCCAGAACCTGCGCACCACGCTGGAAGAGCAGATGTTCTGGATCCCCAGCAACAAGCCGCTGGACTGGCAGTGGCTGCGCGAAGTGCCCGAGCGCCTGACCTACCAGGTGGCCAGCCTGCCGTGGGGCGCCGGCATCAAGGAGCTGGGCGACGGCCTGGTGCAGCAGCCGCTGCTGTTCCTGCCGCTGATCCTGGTGATCGGCGCCCTGCTGTGGCGGCGCAAGGCGCTGTACCGACGGCTGGGCAAGGTCCACCAGGACATTGGCCACTTCAAGCGCGACAGCCAATGGCACACGCCCCAGGCGATCCTGATCAACATCCTCCTGGCCCTGCCGGTGGCCCTGGCCCTGACCCTGGGCAGCTACGCCCTGCAACTCGACGCCCGTGGGCAGAACGCCAACCTCGGCGCCGCCTTGTGGCAAATCGCCCAGGCCTGGCTGGTGTTCTACACCGCCTACCGCATCCTCGCCCCGGGCGGCGTGGCCGAGATCCACTTCCGCTGGCACAAGCCGCAGGTCGAGTTCCTGCGCGGCTGGGTACGCCGGCTCGGTACCGTGGTACTGGCCCTAGTTGGCGTGGTGGCGGTGGCCGAGCACCAGCCGTCGGCCCTGGCCGACGACGTGCTGGGCATCGGCGTGGTACTGACCTGCTATGCGCTGATGGCCTGGCTGCTCAGCCGCCTGCTGCTGAGCAGCCCGGCGCACCAGAACACCTCGCTGTTCCGCAAGGCCGTCGGGGTGGCCTTCACCGCCCTGCCCATCGCGCTGTTCGTGGCGGTGTGCTTCGGCTATTACTACACCGCCCTCAAGCTCACCGACCGGCTGATCTACACCCTCTACCTGCTGCTGTTCTGGCTGGTGATCGAGGCCGCGTTCGTGCGTGGCCTGTCGGTGGCGGCGCGGCGCCTGGCCTACCAGCGCGCCCTGAGCAAGCGCCAGGCGGCCAAGGAAGGGCTCGACGGTGAGGTGGTGGTCGAGGAGCCGACCCTGGACATCGAGCAGGTCAACCAGCAGTCCCTGCGCCTGATCCGCCTGGCCCTGCTCGGCGGCTTCATCGGCGGGCTGTACTGGGTATGGGCGGACCTGATCACGGTGTTCGCCTACCTCAACAACATCACCCTCTACGAGTACAGCAGCGGCACCGGCGCGGCGGCCAGCATGGTGCCGATCAGCCTCGGCGACCTGCTCGGCGCCATGGTCATCGCCGGCATCGCCGTGGCCCTGGCCAGCAACCTGCCGGGCCTGCTCGAAGTGCTGGTGCTGTCGCGCCTGAACCTTGCCCAGGGCAGCGCCTACGCCATCACCACGCTGCTGTCCTACGTGATCGCCGGTGTCGGCATCGTCAGCACCCTGGCCACCCTCGGGGTCAGCTGGGACAAGCTGCAATGGCTGGTGGCGGCACTGTCGCTGGGCCTGGGCTTCGGCATGCAGGAGATCTTCGCCAACTTCATCTCCGGCATCATGATCCTGTTCGAGCGCCCGGTGCGCATCGGCGACACCATCACCATCGGCAACCTGTCCGGCACGGTGAGCAAGATCCGCATCCGCGCCACCACCATCACCGACTTCGACCGCAAGGACATCATCGTCCCCAACAAGACCTTCATCACCGGCCAGCTGATCAACTGGTCGCTGACCGACACGGTCACCCGGGTGACGCTGAAGCTGGGCATCGACTACGGCTCGGACCTGGACCTGGTGCGCGACCTGCTGCTCAAGGGCGCCCACGAGAACCCGCGGGTGCTCAAGGACCCGGAGCCGCTGGTGTACTTCCTCAACTTCGGCGAAAGCTCGCTGGACCACGAGCTGCGCATGCACGTGCGCGACCTGGGCGACCGCAACCCGACGCTGGACGAACTGAACCGCTATATCAACCGCGAGTTCAAGGCGCACAACATCAAGATCTCGGTGCGCCAGGTGGAGGTGTTCCTGATGGATAAGCAGCAATTGATCCCGATGGAACGCAAGCCGGACAGCACGCCGCCGAGTTGAGTGGACGCCAAGGGGCATGCACCCTGACAATGTCCTACCGCATCGCGGGGCAAACCCGCTTCCACACTGCTGCGTGGGAGCGGGCTTGCCCCGCGATCATTCCAATCGCGGAGCCGGCCTGTGAGAACCCTTGACCACCTGACCTTCGACAACCGCTTCGCCCAACTCGGCGATGCCTTCTCCACCCAGGTCCTGCCCGACCCGATCGCCGATCCACGCCTGGTCGTCGCCAGCCAATCGGCCATGGCCCTGCTCGACCTCGACCCGGCCCAGGCCGAACTGCCGGTGTTCGCCGAGCTGTTCAGCGGCCACAAGCTCTGGGAAGAGGCCGACCCACGGGCAATGGTGTATTCCGGCCACCAGTTCGGCTCGTACAACCCGCGCCTGGGTGATGGTCGTGGCCTGCTGCTGGGCGAAGTCCTCAACGAGGCCGGCGAGCACTGGGACCTGCACCTCAAGGGCGCCGGCCAGACGCCTTATTCGCGCATGGGCGACGGTCGCGCCGTGCTGCGCTCGTCGATCCGCGAATTCCTCGCCTCCGAGACCCTGCACGCCCTGGGCATTCCCAGCAGCCGCGCATTGTGCGTGATCGGCTCGAGCACCCCGGTATGGCGCGAGACCCGCGAGAGCGCCGCCATGCTCCTGCGCATGGCCCAAAGCCACGTGCGCTTCGGCCACTTCGAATACTTCTACTACACCAAGCAACCGGAACAACAGCGGGTGCTGATCGACCACGTGCTGGAGCAGCACTACCCCGAGTGCCGCGACGCCGAGCAGCCCTACCTGGCCATGTTCCGCACCATCGTCGAGCGCAACGCCGAGCTGATCGCCCGCTGGCAGGCCTATGGCTTCTGCCACGGGGTGATGAACACCGACAACATGTCGATCCTCGGCATCACCTTCGACTTCGGCCCCTACGCCTTCCTCGACGACTTCGACGCCAACTTCATCTGCAACCATTCCGATGACCGGGGCCGCTACAGCTACGCCAACCAGGTGCCGATCGCCCACTGGAACCTCAGCGCGCTGGCCCAGGCCCTGACCACGGTGATCGAGGTCGAGCCGCTGAAGGAGGCACTGGGGCTGTTCCTGCCGCTGTACCAGGCGCACTACCTGGACCTGATGCGCCGCCGCCTGGGCCTGACCACTGCCGAGGACGACGACATGGCACTGGTCGAGCGCCTGCTGCAGTGCATGCAGCGGGGCGGCGTGGACTACACCCTGTTCTTCCGCCACCTGGGCGAGCAGCCCGTGGCCGAGGCCCTGCAGCTGGTACGGGAAGATTTCATCGACCTGGCCGGTTTCGACGCCTGGGGCGCCGAGTACCAGGCGCGCTGCGCGCGCGAAGCGGGCAATGCAGAAGGGCGCCGCGAGCGCATGCATGCGGTCAACCCGCTCTATGTGCTGCGCAACTACCTGGCGCAGAAGGCCATCGAAGCCGCCGAGGCGGGCGATTACAGTGAAGTGCGGCGGCTGCACCAGGTGCTGGGCAAGCCGTTCGAGGAGCAGCCCGGGATGCAGGCCTATGCCGAGCGTCCGCCGGAGTGGGGCAAGCACCTGGAGATCAGCTGTTCGTCATGAACCCCGGGGCGGCCCTTTCGCGGCACAGCAGCCCCAGCAATATCAAGGAGATAAAATGTCCGAACCCCTGGTAATCCCCTGCCCCCACTGCAACGGCCTCAGCCGCCTGCCCGCCGAGCGCCTGGGCGACAGCCCCAAATGCGGCCGCTGCAAGCAGGACGTGCTGCTCGCTCAGCCCTTCGAACTGAATGAGGGTGCCTACGCCGCCCAGATCAAGGGCGACCTGCCGCTGCTGCTGGATGTCTGGGCCGACTGGTGCGGCCCCTGCAAGAGCTTCGCCCCGGTGTTCGAACAGGCCGCGCGCCAGCTCGCTGGTCGCTGCCGCCTGGCCAAGCTAGACAGCGAGGCCAACCGCAATCTCGCCGGCCAGCTCGGCATCCGCTCGATCCCCAGCCTGATCCTGTTCAGGAACGGCCGCGAAGTGGCTCGCCAAGCCGGCGCGTTTCCACTGCAGTCGCTGCTGGAATGGCTACGGACTCAGGGGATCTAGGCGCTGCGCTCAAGCAGATCGTGCAGTTCAACGAACTGCTGGGTCAGCTTGTGCCGTGGCTCCAGGTGGATCAGCGGCAGGCTGGCATGGTGGGATTCGCGCATCTTCACCGAACTGCCCAGGTACACCGGCAGCACCGGCAGGCCTTCAGCGAGCAGCTCGTCGAGCATCTGCTGGGGCAGGCTGGCCCGTGACTGGAACTGGTTGACCACGATGCCCTCGACCACCAGCTCGTCGTTGTGGTCTTCCTTGAGTTCGTCGATCTCGGCCAGCAGGCCGTACAGCGCCTGGCGCGAGAAGCTGTCGCAATCGAAGGGAATCAGCACGCGATCGGCAGCGATCAGTGCGGAAACTGCATAGAAATTCAACGCTGGCGGCGTGTCGATGTAGATCCGCTCGTAGTCTTCGTCCAGCTCGTCGAGCAGTTTGCGCAGCTTGTTGATCTTGTGCTTGGCCTCGAGCTTGGGCTGCAGGTCGGCCAGCTCCGAGGTGGCGGTCACCACGTGGAGGTTGTCGAAGGGGGTTTCATAGATGTCGACCTTGTTCTTCTTGGCGAACGGCCCACTGGACAGCGACTGCTTGAAGAAGTCGGCGATACCCATGGGGATGTCGTCGCCGGTCAGGCCGGTGAGGTACTGGGTCGAGTTGGCCTGGGCATCCAGGTCGATCAGCAGGGTCCGATAGCCTTCACTGGCACTGACCGCCGCAAGATTGCAGGCAATGCTCGACTTGCCCACGCCACCTTTCTGATTGAACACCACGCGCCGCATGACAGACCTCCGTGTATCAACGAATGCCCGAGTATGTGGCGCCGCACCGCTAATGGCCAGCACTTCGCTCAAGTTGGGCGGCCAGCGACCGACAACCTGTCACTGACCAGCCGTCGGAAAACACTTACGCAGCAGATCCGATTCGATACTTCTGCGCAAATGCAATGTCTGACTGACAGGAATGTAACGACTAATTGCTACACACCTCCGTCACCGGGATAATGCGCGCCACTCGGCAAAGCGCCACCCTGCAAGGTCTGTGTTCCGAGTCATCCCCAAGGCAAGGAAGTCCCACAGGGCGGGAAGTAACAAGCACCGTGATCACCTTTGATATCAGCCAATGGCGCGCCTGGGCGCCCGGCCTGCAGACGCCCGACGACTGGCAGTCCTGGGCCGACCATGACCTGCACCCATGCGCCGCGGAGCAGGTGCCGGACGTCTCGTTCCTGCCCGCCATGCAACGCCGCCGCCTGAGCCCGCTCGCACGCATGGCGTTCGCCGTGGGCTGGCCACTGGCCGAGGGTTGCGAACCGATGCCACTGGTGTTCGTCTCGCGCCACGGCGAAACGCCGCGCACCTTGTCGATCCTCAGCGACCTGGCCGCACAGCAGCCGCTGTCACCCACCCAGTTCAGTCTCTCGGTGCACAATGCCGTGATCGGCCTGTGGTCGATCCTGCGCGGCGAGACGTGCGAGATGACCGCCCTGGCCGCGGCCGGCGACGGTTTCGAGCAAGGCCTGCTGGAAGCCGCGGCCTTGCTGCGCGAAGGGGCGCCGGCGGTGCTGCTGATCATCGCCGAGGAACAACCGCCGTCGGTCTACGGCCCCTGGATCGACGATGTGCCGTTTGGCTACGCGCTGGCATTGCGCCTCACGCCTGGGCGACAATGGCAGCTGGCACTAGGCCACCCCTCATCGCCCGATGCTCCCCGCCCCGCGCTGCCCCACGCCTTGAGCTGGCTGCAAGCCACGCTGGGTGGTGCCCGAACCCTTTCCCATACCTGGAACCGCCGCACATGGAACTGGCAACGACAGCCATAGAGCGCCCCCGGGACGCCTACCTGTGGCGCCTGCTGGCAACCGCCCTGAGCTTTGGCCTGTTCGGCCTGGGTGGCCTGTGCCTGCGTCTTTTGGTATTCCCCCTGCTCGCCTGCCTGCCGGGTGACCCCGCGCGCCACCGCCAGCGCGCCCGGCGCACCATCGGCTGGCTGTTCTGGCGCTTCATCCGTTTCATGCAGGTGGCCGGCGTGCTCACCTACGAGATCAAGGGCGCCGAGCGCCTGGGCCGCCCCGGGCAGATGATCATCGCCAACCACCCCTCTTTGATCGACGTGGTGTTCCTCATCGGCCTGGTGCGCCAGGCCAACTGCGTGGTCAAGCACAGCCTGTTCGCCAACCCGTTCACCCGCGGCCCGGTGAGCGAGGCCCAGTACATCGGCAACGACGGCAGCATGGACATGCTCGACAGCGCCGTCGCCGCCTTGCAGCAAGGCCAGCCGCTGATCATCTTCCCCGAAGGCACGCGCACCGCGCCCGGCCATGTCCCCGCCTTTCATCGCGGCGCCGCGGCCATCGCCCTCAGGGGTGCGAAGATCATCACGCCCGTGACCATCCGGGTCAGCCCCACCACCCTGACCAAGAACGAGCCCTGGTACCGCATTCCCTGGCGCCGCGTGCATTTCTGCTTCAGCGTCGGCGCCGACATCGACCCCCAGGCTTTCGCCGCCATGGGCCCGGCGCCGATCGCGTCGCGCCGACTCAACGATTTCCTGCACCAGCACTATACAAAGGAGCTCGCCGCCGATGAGCGATCCACAGCAAGACCTGAACCGTGACCTCAAGCAACTGATCATCGACGCCCTGGGCCTGGAAGACATCAGCGTGCAGGACATCGACGACCAGCAGACCCTGTTCGGTGAAGGCCTGGGCCTGGACTCGGTGGACGCCCTCGAGCTCGGCCTGGCGATCCAGAAGCGCTATGGCATCAAGATCGACGCCGATGCCAAGGACACCCGCAACCATTTCAGCAACGTCGCCACCCTCGCGGCGTTCGTCACCGCTCGTCAGGCAGCCTGAGACCGCACCATGCAAACCCGTGAAGACATCTTCAACATCCTGCGCGACGCCCTGGTCGAGCTGTTCGAACTGGAATCCGAGCGCGTGACCCTGGACGCCAACCTGTACCAGGACCTGGAAATCGACAGCATCGATGCCGTCGACCTGATCGACCACATCAAGCGCCAGACCGGCAAGAAGATCGCCGCCGACGACTTCAAGTCGGTACGCACCGTCGGTGACGTGGTCGAGGCGGTGCACCGCCTGGTCAACCCGGCGGCATGAAACGCCTGATCGGCCTCGGCCTGCTGCTGGCCGGGCTGCTGTACCCCTTCGCGGTGCACTTCGGCATGGCCCATTTCGCCCCCTGGCAATTCGGCCTGCTGCTCGGCGGCCTGTGGCTGGCCCGTGCCCTGACCACGCCGCGCCGCCCAGGCAGCCTGTGGATGGCGCTGGCGGCGCTGGCGTTCTGCGCCCTGCTGGGGCTGTCCGACAGTCCGCATCTGCTGCGCTGGTACCCGGTGCTGATCAGCGCCTTCATGCTGGCCCTGTTCGGCACCAGCCTGCTGCGCGGCATGCCGGTGGCCGAACGCCTGGCGCGCCTGCGCGACCCCGATCTGCCGCCCCATGCGGTGCGCTACACGCGGCGGGTGACGCAGGTGTGGTGCCTGTTCTTCCTGGTCAATGGCCTGGTCGCCGCGGGCCTGACCCTGTGGGCGCCGCTGGCCTGGTGGACCCTGTACAACGGCCTGATCGCCTATGCCGCGATGGGCCTGCTGTTCGCCGTCGAATGGCTGATAAGACAACGTGTGCGAGGACGCTCATGAACTGGATCAACCTCGAACACCTGCTGCGCCCGCTGGACGCACCGCGCCGGGTGACCCACGCACCATCCCTGGACCACGCCCAGCTCAGCCTGCAGGCCCTGCGCCTGGCCGGCGGCCTGCGTGAGCGCGGGATCCGCCGCCTGGCCGTGCACCTGGAAGACGCCGCGTCGCTGGCCATCGCCCTGCTCGGCGCCTGGCGCGCTGGCGCCGAAGTGCTGCTGCCCGCCGACCTGCAGCCCGCCACCCGGGAACGCTGGCAGGCCCAGGTCGACCTGTGGCTGACCACCGACCAGCAGCTCGACGACCTGCTGGGAGAGGCCCTCGCCCCCTCCGATCTCGACCTCGACACCTGCCGCATCAGCCTGTGCACCTCCGGCTCCAGCGGCGAGCCCAAGCGCATCGACAAGCAGCTGCGCCAGCTGGCCAACGAGGTCAATGCCCTGGAGCAGCTCTGGGGCAAGGACCTCGGCACGGCCTGGATCATCGGCAGTGTCGCCACCCAGCACATCTATGGCCTGCTGTTCCGCGTCCTCTGGCCACTGTGTGCCGGGCGCGGCTTCGAGCGCCGCCAACTGCCATTTCCCGAAGACCTGCAACGCGCCAGCCGCGAGCACCCGGCGTTCGCCTGGGTGGCCAGCCCGGCACTGCTCAAGCGCATGGGCGACAACCTCGACTGGCCGGCCCTGGGCCCGGTGCGCAGGGTGTTCTCCTCCGGCGGCGAACTGCCGTCGGTCGCCGCCGAAAGCCTGCAACAGCGCCTGGGACAATGGCCCACCGAGATCCTCGGCAGCTCCGAGACCGGCGGTATCGCCTGGCGCCAGGGCGAGCCGCTGTGGCAACCCTTTGCCGACGTGCAGTTGAGCCAGGATGACCAGGGCGCCCTGCGCATCGCTTCGCCCTACCTGCCCGCCGGTCACGTCGAACAGAGCGCCGACGCCGCCGAGTTCAGCGACGACGGGCGCTTCCGCCTGCTCGGTAGACTGGACCGCATCGTCAAGCTCGAGGAAAAGCGCATCTCGCTGCCCATGCTCGAACAGGCCCTGTGCGCCCATGCCTGGGTCGCCGAAGCACGCCTGGGGGTGATCGAGGAAGGCCGCGCCTACCTCGGCGCCCTGGTAGCCCTGACCCCGGCCGGGCTGCACGCCCTGCGCAACCAGGGCCGCCGCGCCGTGATCGACGGCCTGCGCCAGCACCTGGCCGGCCATTGCGAGGCGCTGGCCCTGCCACGGCGCTGGCGCCTGGCCCGGCAGTTGCCGCTCAACTCCCAGGGCAAGCTGCCCCAGGCCGAGCTGCAGGCCCTGCTGCTGGCCCCGCGCAGCATGGCACCAGAGGTGCTGGCGCAGACGCAGCAAGGCGAAGAACTGCATCTGCGCCTGGCCATCCCCCTGGACCTCGCTTGCTTCCCCGGGCACTTCCCACAAACGCCCGTGCTCCCGGGTGTGGTCCAGATCGATTGGGCAATCGCCCTGGCTGCCTCGCGCCTGCAACTGGCCCAGCGCTTCGCCGGCATGGAAGTGCTCAAGTTCCAGCAACTGGTGCGCCCGGGCGACGAACTGCTGCTGACCCTGCGTTTCGACGCCACGCGCGGCAAGCTCTACTTCGCCTACACCTGCTCCGGACAACCCTGCTCCAGTGGCCGCATCGTGCTGGAGGCAGCCTGTGCATAAGCCTTGCGCGGTGATCCCGGTGTACAACCACGAGCAGGCGCTGCCCAAGGTGGTCGACGACCTGCTGCGCGCCGGCCTGCCTTGCGTGCTGGTCGACGACGCCAGCCACGCGGCCTGCGCCCGGGTACTGGGCCAGCTGGCCGAGCGCGACGACGTTCACCTGGTCACCCTGGCAGTCAACCAGGGCAAGGGCGGCGCGGTGATGGCCGGCCTGCGCGAAGCTGCGCGACTGGGCTTCAGCCACGCCCTGCAAGTGGACGCCGATGGCCAGCACGACCTGGCCGATGTCAGCCTCTTCCTGACCCAGTCGCAGGCTTATCCACAGGCGCTGGTGTGCGGTTATCCACAGTACGATGCCAGCGTGCCCAAGGGCCGCCTGTATGCCCGCTACCTGACCCACGTGTGGGTGTGGATCAACAGCCTGTCGCTGCGCATCCCCGATTCGATGTGCGGATTTCGTGTCTACCCGCTGCCCGCGACCCTGGCGCTGATCGACAGCGTCAGCCTCGGCCGGCGCATGGATTTCGACCCGGAGATCCTGGTGCGCCTGGCGTGGCGCAACCAGCCGATGCGCTGGTTGCCGACCAAGGTCCACTATCCCCAGGACGGCCTGTCGCACTTTCGCCTGCTCCACGACAACGCACTGATCTCGAAGATGCACGCCAAGCTGTTCTTCGGCATGCTCGTGCGCGCCCCGCTGATCCTCTGGCGCAGGTGGCACGCATGAGCGAGCGTCCGCAACACTGGGCCGAGCACCAGGAACGCGGCAGCTTCTGGCTGATGAAGCTCACCGCCACCCTGGCCCGCCTGCTCGGGCGGCGCGTGCTCAGCCCGCTGATCCATGTGATCGTCGCCTATTTCTTCGTCTTCGGCGGCCGCGCCCGGCGCAGCGCCTGGCAGTACCAGCAGCGCCTGCACCGCTGGAGCGCCGGCCAGGTCCAGGCGCCCGGCCAGTGGCGCGTGTTCCGCCAGTTCATGTCATTTGCCGAAGCCCTGCTGGACAAGCTCGACGTATGGAACGGTCGGCTGGCGCTTTCGCAGATCGACATCGTCGACCCGGCCAACCTGCGCCAGCAGTTGCGCGGCGAACGCGGGCAAATGCTGGTGGGCGCGCACCTGGGCAACCTGGAAGTGTGCCGGGCCCTGGCCGAGATCGGCGAAAAAGTGACCATGAACGTGCTGGTGCATACCCGCCATGCCGAACACTTCAACCGCCTGCTGGGCGAAGCCGGCGCCAGCCACCTGCGGCTGATCCAGGTCAGCGAGCTGGACCCGGCAGTGATGCTGCAACTGTCCGAGCGTCTCGAGCGTGGCGAGTGGCTGGCGATTGCCGGCGACCGCGTGCCGCTGCATGGCGGTCGCACCGTGGAGGTGGACTTCCTCGGCCACCCGGCGGCGTTCCCCCAGGGGCCGTGGCTGCTGGCCGGGCTGCTCGGCTGCCCGCTCAACCTGCTGTTCTGCCTCAAGCTTCAGGGCCGCTACCAGGTCACCCTCGAGCCGTTCGTCGAGCGCCTGCAGTGGCGCCGTGGCCAACGCGACGCGGTGATCGCCGAATGGACCGCCCGCTACGCCGAACGCCTGGGCCACTACTGCGCCCAGGCACCGCTGCAATGGTTCAATTTCTACCCCTTCTGGAAGACCGATGACGATGCATCCGCATGAGCCTGTAACCTTCGGCGAAGCGCCGCTGGCGATCGAAGACGTCCTGGCCCTGGCCGAGCGCCGCGCGCCGTCGCGCCTGCAGGCTGACGCCGCCTACCGCGAGCGCATTGCCCGTGGCGCGCGCTTCCTCGACACCTTGCTGGACAAGGAAGGGGTGATCTACGGCGTGACCACCGGCTACGGCGACTCCTGCGTGGTGGCCGTGCCGCTGGAGCGCGTCGAGGCCCTGCCCCGCCACCTCTACACCTTCCACGGCTGCGGCCTGGGCCGGCTGCTCGACGCGCCGGCGACCCGCGCCGTGCTGGCGGCGCGCCTGCGCTCGCTGAGCCATGGCGTGTCCGGCGTGCGCCTGGAGCTGCTGGAACGCCTGCAGGCGTTCATCGAGCACGACATCCTGCCGCTGATCCCGGAAGAAGGCTCGGTTGGCGCCAGCGGCGACCTGACACCGCTTTCCTACGTGGCCGCGGCCCTGTCGGGCGAGCGCGAAGTCATGTACCAGGGCGAGCGCCGCAGCAGCGCCGACGTGCACCGCGAACTCGGCTGGCAGCCCCTGGTGCTGCGCCCCAAGGAAGCGCTGGCGCTGATGAACGGTACCGCGGTAATGACCGGCCTGGCCTGCCTGGCCTTCGCCCGCGCCGACTACCTGCTCAAGCTGGCCACGCGCATCACCGCGCTCAATGTCGTCGCCCTGCAGGGCAACCCCGAGCACTTCGACGAGCGCCTGTTCGCCGCCAAGCCACACCCGGGGCAGACCCAGGTCGCCGCCTGGCTGCGCCAGGACCTGGCCATCGAAGCCCCGCTGCCGCCGCTGCATCGCCTGCAGGACCGCTACTCGCTGCGCTGCGCGCCCCATGTGCTGGGCGTGCTGGCCGATAGCCTGGGCTGGCTGCGCGGGTTCATCGAAACCGAGCTCAACAGCGCCAACGACAACCCGATCATCGACGGTGATGCCGAGCGCGTGCTGCACGGCGGGCATTTCTATGGCGGGCACATCGCCTTCGCCATGGACAGCCTGAAGAACCTGGTGGCCAACGTCGCCGACCTGCTCGACCGCCAGCTCGCCCTGCTGGTGGACGTGCGCTACAACCACGGCCTGCCGAGCAACCTCTCGGGCGCCCCCGCCGAGCGCGCCATGCTCAACCACGGTTTCAAGGCCGTGCAGATTGGCGCCAGCGCCTGGACCGCCGAGGCGCTCAAGCAGACCATGCCCGCCAGCGTGTTCTCCCGCTCCACCGAATGCCACAACCAGGACAAGGTGAGCATGGGCACCATCGCCGCCCGCGACGCCCTGCGCGTGCTGGAGCTGACCGAACAGGTTGCCGCCGCCACCCTGCTGGCCGCCAACCAGGGGGTCTGGCTGCGCCAGCGCCTGGCCGACGCGCACGCTTTGCCGCCGGCCCTGGCGCAGATGCACGCAGCCTTGCTGGAGGACTTCGCCCCAGTCATCGAGGACCGCGCCCTGGAGCAGGACCTGCGCCTGTGCCTGGCCCGTATCGGCCAGCGCCACTGGAGGCTGCATGCGTAATCCCGGGGTGTTCCACGTCGACAGCGAGATCGTCGTGCCATTCTTCGACGTCGACAGCATGCACATCGTCTGGCACGGCCACTATGTGAAGTACCTGGAAGTCGCCCGCTGCGCGCTGCTCGACCGCCTGGAGCACGACTATCTGCGGATGCAGGCCAGCGGCTATGCGTGGCCTGTGATCGATCTGCAGCTGCGCTACATCCGCGGCGCCACCTTCGGCCAGCGCCTGACCGTGCGCGCCAGCCTGGTGGAATGGGAAAACCGCCTGAAGATCCACTACCTGATCAGTGACGCCGCCAGCGGCGAGCGTATGACCCGCGCCAGCACCGTGCAGGTGGCCGTGCACATCGAAAGCGGCGAAATGCAGCTGGCCTCGCCCCAGGCGATGCTCGATGCCGTCGCCAAGGTGCTGCCATGAGCGCCGCACGCTCCCACAGGGTCCTGATAACTATCGTTCTGCTGCTTATCAGCCCCCTGACCCTGGCTTTCACCCTCGACGACCTGCAAAAGCAGCTCAGCGAACCCGCCGTGGTCAGCGGCCCGTTCATCCAGGAAAAGCACCTGCGCGCCCTGCCCCAGCCGCTGACCAGCAAGGGCCGCTTCGTCCTGGCCCGCGACCACGGCCTGCTCTGGCTGCTGCAGTCCCCGTTGCGCCAGGACTACCGAATCGACGCCCAAGGCATCGCCCGCCGCGACCCGAGCGGCTGGCAAACCCTGCCCGCGCGCAGTGCCGGCGCCGAGCAGAACCGCCTGTTCTTCGCCGTGCTGCAAGGCGACAGCAGCGGCCTGCAACGCGATTTCGAACTGGCGCTTTCAGGCGACGCCGCGCACTGGCAATTGCGCCTGACCCCACGTTCGCTGCTGCTCAAGCAAGTCTTCACCCGCATCGACATCACCGGCGGGCGCTACGTCGAGCGCATCGAGCTGAGCGAAACCCAGGGCGACAGCACCGTGCTGCGCATGCCCGAAAGCCGTGGCGCCAGCGCCCTCAGCGACGCGGAGCGCAGCGATTTTGCCAACTGAACGCCTGCTGCCGCGTCTGTTCGCGGGCCTGCTGCTGATCATGCTTGCCGTGGCCGGCTGGCAATGGCATCGCGGCGCGCCGCTGTCGGCCGACCTGATGACCCTGGTGCCCGGCGCCACCCAGGACCCGCTGGTCAAGCAGGCCGAGCAGCGCATGCAGGAGCCGCTCAACCGCGAGCTGCTGGTGCTGGTCGGCCATTCCCAACGCGAGCAGGCCGTCGCCCTGGCCCAACGCCTGGCCGGGCAATGGCAGGCCAGCGGCCTGTTCGAGAAGGTGCAATGGAGCCTGCAGACCGACCTGCAAGCGCTACGCAGCCAGTTGCTGCAGGGCCGCGTGGCCATGCTCTCGACCCACGACCGGCAACTGCTGGCCGAGCAGCCCGACACCTTTGTCGAGCAACGCCTGCAAAGCCTGTTCGACCCCTTCGCCGGCTTCAGCCTGGTGGCAAGCCAGGATGACTGGCTCGGCCTGACCGGCCGCATCCAGCAGAGCCAGCCCAAGCCGGTCAACGTGCAGCTGGACACCGCCAGCGGCGCCCTGGTGGCCGAAGCCGACGGCCAGCAGTGGGTGCTGCTGCGCGCCCGCACCCTGGGCAACGCCTTCGACATGCACCTGCCCTTGCAGGTGGCCGACCTGCTGGCCCGCGCCCGCGACGACGCCGGCCAGCAAGGTGCCCGACTGCTGGCGGCCAGCGGCCTGCTGCATGCCGCGGCCGGCCAGCAACAGGCCAGCCGCGAGATCACCTGGGTCGGCGGCGGCGCCACCGCGGGCATCCTGCTGCTGTTGCTGCTTGCCTTCCGTCGCTGGCGTGTGCTGCTGGCCTTCGTGCCGGTGCTGGTGGGCATGCTGTTCGGCTCGGTGGTGTGCGTGGCGTTGTTCGGGCAGATGCACGTGATGACCTTGGTACTCGGCTCCAGCCTGATTGGCGTGGCCGTGGACTACCCGTTGCACTACCTGTCCAAGAGCTGGAGCCTGCAACCCTGGCGCAGTTGGCCGGCCGTGCGCCTGACCCTGCCAGGGCTGAGCCTGAGCCTGGCGACCAGCTGCATTGGCTACCTGGCCCTGGCCTTCACGCCGTTCCCCGCGCTGACCCAGATCGCCGCGTTCTCGGCCGCCGGCCTGGTCGGCGCCTACCTCAGCGCCGTGTGCCTGCTGCCGGCGTTGCTCGGCGGTGTCGAGCTGCGCCCGGCGCAGTGGCCACTGCGCGTCGCGCAATGGCTGACCGAACTGCGCGCCGGCCTGCTGCGCCGTGTCCCCAGCGCCGCGCTGCTGGCCCTGCTGGTGCTGTTCTGCGCTGCCGGACTGTGGCGCCTGGACAGCCGCAACGACGTGCGCCAGTGGGTCGGCAGCCCGCCGCACCTGCTGGAAGAAGCCCAGGCCGTGGCACGCATCACCGGCTACCAACCCACCAGCCAGTTCTACCTGGTGCGCGGCGCCGATCCACAGCAACTGCTGGAACGCCTGGCGGCGCTGTCGGAAAAACTCGACGAGCTGGTCGACCTGGGCAAGCTCAAGGGCTACATGTCCCTCGATCGGCTGGTCGCCAGCCCCGTCGAGCAGGCGCGCACGCTGCAGGCGCTGGATCGCCTGCCCGGACACTGGCAAGCGCTGCTGGCCCAGGGCGTTCCGCAAACCGCGCTGCTGGCCGAACTCAAGCAATTGCACCAGCTGCCGATCCAGTCCATCGACGATGTCCTCGCCGGCCCCATGGGCGAAGCCTGGCGCCCCTTGTGGCTGGGCCAGGTGGATCAGGGCGTGGCCGCCATCGTCAGCCTCCAGGGGCTGAACGATACCGCCTTGCTGCGCCTGCAGTCCGAGGGTCTGCCTGGCGTGCAATTGGTGGACCGGCTGGGTGAGCTGAACCAACTGTTCGCCGCCACCCAGGTCAGCGCCGCCGAGCTCAAGCTGCTGTCGTGCGTGTTGATCCTGGTACTGCTGGTGCTGCCGTTCGGCCTGCGCGGTGCCTTGCGCATCGTCGCCCTGCCGCTGCTCGCCGCGCTGTGCAGCCTGGCCCTGCTGGGCTGGCTCGGGCAGCCGCTGACGCTGTTCAGTCTATTCGGCCTGCTGCTGGTGACCGCCATCGGCGTCGACTACGCGATCCTCATGCACGAGCGCGTCGGCGGTGAGGCGGTGAGCCTGCTGGGCACCCTGCTGGCAGCGCTGACCACCTGGCTGTCGTTCGGCCTGCTGGCACTGTCGAGCACCCCGGCGGTGAGCAATTTCGGCCTGGCAGTAAGCCTGGGCCTGGCAATGAGCTTCATCCTGGCCCCCTGGGCCGCGTCGCGCGAAGGAGCGCACAGCTGATCATGAGCGTGTTGTTGTTCTGGGCCCTGGCCCTGTTGCTGTTCGCCCTGGCCTGCGCGCTGGGCAAGCGCATGGGGCTGATCCCGATCGTCAGCCAGCTGCTGCTGGCGACCCTGGTACTGCCACTGCTGATGCTGCTGTGGGTCGAGCCGCACTGGCAGCTCGACGGCGCCGCGCTGGTCGCGCCGAGCTGGTTGAAGACCCTCTACGGCTGCAGTTTCGCTTTGCTGCTCGGGCACATCCTCGCTGACGTCGCCGAGCTGCGCGTGGACCGCGAGGCTTTGAAGCTCGCCGTGCCCAGCTTCCTGGTGCCCTTTACCTGCGGCCTGGCCTGCGCGCTGTGGCTGCTGGACCAGGGCGGCCTTACCGCGCTGGCCCTGGGCCTGGTGTTCGCCATCACCGCGATCCCGGTGCTGTACCTGTACCTGCGCGCCATCAACTATCCACCCGCGGCCAGCCGACGGCTGCTGCAGGCGGCGATCCTCATCGACCTGGCCTGCTGGCTGCTGCTGGGTCTCGGCCAGGGCAGCCTGCAACCGGGCAGCCTGGCCTGGCCGCTGCTGGCGGCGGCCCTGCCCGTGCCGCTGCACATCGCCGGCCTGCGGGCCCCCAGGGTATATGGCGCGCTGTTCCTGGCGCTGCTGTTCGTCGCCGAGCACTACCGGCTCAATGCCCTGGTCTTCGGCATCGGCTACCTGGCTTGCCTGGCCTGGCTCAAGGTCCCGGTGCGCATGCCGCTGTCCGAGGCCTGGAGCCGCCGCCTGCAGCAAGGCGTGGCGGTCCCGCTGATCCTGACCTACGGCGTGGTGCAGATCGACGTGCACCATGCCCTGCAAGGCTTCGATGCGCTGCAACTGGCCGCCCTGCTGGCCCTGCCGATCGCCAGCAAGCTGCTGGGCAACTGGCTGGGCCTGTGCTGGGCCGCGCCATCGTTCCCCGGCGCGAGCAAATGGCGCGAGAGCCTGCTGCTGAACATTCGCGGCCTGAGCGAAATCGTCTTTCTCAACCTGCTGCTGCAGCAGGGCCTGATCGGCCCGGAGCTGTACTTCGCCCTGATGCTGATGAGCCTGGTTGCCACCCTGATGCCGGCGATGGCCGGCCTGCACCGGATTCCCCTGAATACTGTCCCGACGCCAAGGAGGCCTCATGCCGAACTGTGAACTGCAACAACGCCAGGTGCTGGTGATCGGCGCAGGGCCTTCCGGCGCCATCGCCGCCGCCCTGCTCAAGCGCAAGGGCCACGATGTACTGGTAATCGAGCGCCAGCGTTTCCCGCGCTTCTCCATTGGCGAGAGCCTGCTGTCCCACTGCCTGGACTTCGTCGAGGAGGCCGGGATGCTCGAAGCCGTCGAGGCCGCGGGCTTCCAGCACAAGAACGGCGCCGCCTTCGCCTGGGGCGAGGAATACAGCGCGTTCGACTTCGGCCTGACCTTCTCCCAGGGCAAACCAAGTACCTTCCAGGTGCAACGTGCGCAGTTCGACCAGTTGCTTGCCGACCAGGCCCAGGCCCAGGGCGTGGAGATCCGCTACGAGCACGAGATCGTCAGCGTCGACATGGGCGGTGACTGCCCGCGCGTGCGGGTGCGCCGCCCCGAGGGTGACGAATACGAGGTGGAAAGCGCCTTCGTGCTCGACGCCAGCGGCTACGGCCGCGTGCTGCCACGCCTGCTGGAGCTGGAAGCACCGTCGAACTTCCCGGTGCGCCAGGCGGTGTTCACCCATATCGAAGACCGCATCGACCACCCCGGCTTCGACCGCGACAAGATCCTCATCACCACCCACCCCGAGCACCGTGACATCTGGTTCTGGACCATCCCGTTCAGCAACGGTCGCACCTCCCTGGGCGTGGTCGCCGCCGCCGAGCGCTTCGCCGAGGCGCCGGCCGACCTGGACGCCTGCCTCAAGTACTTCGTGGCACAGACCCCGAGCCTGTCCAAGGTGCTGGCCAATGCCGTCTGGGATACCCCGGCCCGCACCATCGGTGGCTACTCGGCCAACGTCAGCACCCTGCACGGCCCGGGTTTCGCCCTGCTGGGCAACGCCGCCGAATTCCTCGATCCGGTATTTTCCTCGGGGGTGACCATTGCCATGCGCTCGGCGAGCATGGCCGCCAACCTGCTGCACCGTCAGCTGGAGGGCGAGGCGGTGGACTGGCAGGCCGAGTTCGCCACGCCGCTCAAGCGCGGCGTCGACACCTTCCGCGCCTATGTCGAAGGCTGGTACGACGGCAGCTTCCAGGACGTGATCTACCACCCCGGCAGCTCGCCGGAGATCCGCGCCATGATCAGCTCGATCCTCGCCGGCTATGCCTGGGACCTGCGCAATCCGTTCGTCGCGGAACCCAAGCGCCGCCTGCGCACCCTGGCCGAGCTGTGCGCGAGGACGCCGGCATGAGCCAGCAACCTTACCTGAGCGACACCTACGTCGAAGAGACCCGCATCGGCTTCTGGTTCCTGCGCAGCCACACCTGGCAGCACCATGTGCTGCGCGTGGCCATCAATGACCTGCGCCGGCTGTTCGACGGCGAGCCACCCCAGGCGCCGGTGCTGCTCGATGCCGGCTGCGGCCAGGGCAAGTCGTTCAAGCACCTGCTGCAGGTGTTCGCCCCGTCGCGCCTGCTGGGCACCGACGCCGACCCGCACAGCCTGGCGCTGAGCGCCGCCGAGGCGCAGCGGCTGGGTGTCGAGGTGGAGCTGCACGGCAGCGATTGCGCGGCGCTGCAGTTCCCCGACGCCAGCGTTGACATCCTGTTCTGCCACCAGACTTTCCACCACCTGGTGGAACAGGAGAAAGCCCTGGCTGAGTTCTACCGTGTACTCAAGCCAGGCGGCTACCTGCTGTTCGCCGAGTCCACCGAGGCCTACATCGACACCTGGGTGATCCGCTGGCTGTTCCGCCACCCCATGCACGTGCAGAAAAGCGCCGAGGGCTACCTGCAGATGCTGCGCGACCAGGGCTTCGAGTTCGCCGCGCGCAACGTGTCCTACCCTTATCTGTGGTGGAGCCGCTCAAAGGACTTCGGCCTGCTCGAACGCCTGGGACTGCGCAAGCCGCCACCGGTTGGCCAGCGCGAGGAAACCCTGGTCAACGTGGTGGCGCGCAAGCCCCTGGAGCAACCATGAAACACCTGCTGGCGCTGTGCCTGTGCCTGTTGCTCGGCGCCTGCGCCGTGCGCCCGCCCCTGCCCGAGGCGCTACCCACGCTGACACTGCCGCGCCAGTTGCACGTGCAACGCGAGCAGGACGGCCAACGCCAGGACTGGCTGCTGGTGATCCAGAACGAAAATCACCGTCTGCGCTGGTCGCTGCTCGACCTGCTGGGCATCCCCCAGGCCCGCCAGTTGCTCGATGGCAGGCAATGGCAGGCCGACGGCCTGCTGCCGCCCAACCCGGCGGCACGCGAACTGTTCGCCGCCGTGCTGTTCGCCCTGACGCCGTCCGAGCAACTGCAGCGTCTTTATCCACAGGCCCGCCAACAGGAACAGCAACGCTGGCTGGGCGACCGCTGGCAGGTCAACTATCGGGCCAGCGAGCATTTCACCTTGAACCTGGGCCAGGGCCTGCGTTATGAAGTCAGCCCATTGCCCAGCGAGAACACACCATGACCGCCTATCTCAACGCCCTGGGCCTGGTCTGCGCCCTTGGCCGCGGCCAGGCCGAGGTGGCCGCTCGCCTGTTCGCCGGTGACTGCTCCGGCATGCTGCCCCAGGAGGGCTGGGTGCAGGACCGACGTCCTGTGGTGGGCGCGGTCAGTGGCGAACTGCCCGCCGTGCCCCTGCCTGAACAGCACAGCCGCAACAACCAGCTGCTCTACTGCGCGGCCTTGCAGATCGAAACAGCGATCCGCCAGGCAATTTCCGATTTCGGTCCGCAGCGGGTGGGCGTGGTGCTGGGCACCAGCACCTCGGGGATTGCCGAGGCCAGCGCCGACATTGCCCACTACCTGCACGAAGGCGTGCTGCCCCACAGCTACCGCTACGACCAGCAGGCACTGAGCGCGCCCGCCGAATTCCTGGCCGACTGGCTGCAACTGAGCGGCCCGGCCTACGTGATCTCCACCGCCTGCACCTCCAGTGGCCGGGCGCTGCTGAGCGCACGCCGCCTGCTCGACCTGGGCCTGTGCGACGCCGTGCTGTGCGGGGGCGTCGACAGCCTGTGCAGGCTGACCCTCAACGGTTTCAGCGCCCTGGACGCGGTCAGCGAACAACGCTGCAACCCGTTCTCGGTAAACCGCAACGGCATCAACATCGGCGAAGGCGCCGCACTGTTCGTCATGAGCCGAACTCGCCCGGCACAGGGGCCTGCCATCGCCCTGCTTGGCGCCGGCGCCAGTTCCGACGCCCACCATATCTCGGCACCCGACCCCACCGGCAACGGCGCCTTGCAAGCCATGGCCAAGGCCCTGGACAATGCCGGCCTGGCCGCGGCGCAGATCGACTACCTGAACCTGCACGGCACCGCCACCCAGCACAACGACGCCATGGAAAGCCTGGCCGTGCATGCCCTGTTCGGCGCCAGCACAGCGTGCTCATCCAGCAAGCCGATGACCGGCCACACCCTGGGCGCGGCCGGGGCGCTGGAGGCGGCCTTCTGCTGGCTGGCCCTGAGCGAACACAACCCGCACGGGCGGCTGCCACCCCATGTCTGGGACGGCCAGCGCGACCCGCAACTGGCGGAGCTGGCCCTGGCAGACGCCGGCCAGCAGTTGCCCCAGGGCCGCCCGCGCCGACTGATGAGCAATTCGTTCGCCTTCGGCGGCAACAACGTGAGCCTGATTCTCGGAGACACCCCATGATTGCCTGGCCATTGGCCGAACTGCTGCCGCATGCCGGCGACATGATCCTGATCGATCAGGTCGACAGCTGCGACGAGGAGCAGATCCACACCCGCGTGACCGTCCGCCCCGGCGGGCTGTTCAACCGCGAGGACGGCAGCCTGCCGGCCTGGCTGGGCCTGGAGCTGATGGCCCAGAGCGTGGCCGCCTACGCCGGCTGCCGCGCGCGCCGCCTGGGCCAGCCAGTGGAGCTGGGCTTCCTGCTCGGCACCCGCAAGTACGAATGCGATGTCGAACATTTCCCCGCCGGCGCCGAGCTGCGCATCCACGCGCTGCGCTCGCTGGAGGACGACAACGGCATGGGTGTGTTCGAATGTCACCTGCGCGGCCCCGGCATCAACGCCAGTGCCCGCCTGAATGTCTACCGCCCGCCGCAAGTGGCCAGCTACCTGGCCGAGGCGGGCCCTGAGGAGTCACCCCATGACTGACACCATCCTGGTCACCGGCTCCAGCCGGGGCATCGGCCGGGCCATCGCCCTGCGCCTGGCGCGCGCCGGCTTCGACCTGGTCCTGCACTGCCGCAGCGGCCGCGCCGAAGCCGACACCGTCGCCGCCGAGGTCCAGGCCCTGGGCCAGCAGGCGCGGGTGCTGCAGTTCGATGTCGCCGACCGCGAAGCCTGCAAGGCCATCCTGGAAGCCGATGTGGAGACCCACGGTGCCTACTACGGCGTGGTATGCAACGCCGGCCTGACCCGCGACGGCGCCTTCCCGGCGCTGACCGAGGACGATTGGGACCAGGTCATGCGTACCAACCTGGACGGTTTCTACAATGTCCTGCACCCACTGACGATGCCGATGATCCGCCGCCGCGCACCGGGCCGCATCGTCTGTATCACCTCGGTGTCCGGCCTGATCGGCAACCGTGGCCAAGTCAACTACAGCGCCTCCAAGGCCGGTCTGATCGGTGCCGCCAAGGCCCTGGCGATCGAGCTGGGCAAGCGCCGGATCACGGTCAACTGCGTGGCCCCCGGGCTGATCGATACCGCCATGCTCGACGAACACGTGCCGGTGGACGAGCTGCTGAAGATGATCCCCGCCGGGCGCATGGGCACGCCGGAGGAAGTGGCCGGCGCGGTGAATTTCCTGATGTCGCCCGAGGCGGCCTACATCACCCGCCAGGTGCTGGCGGTCAACGGAGGGCTGTGCTGATGCGCCGCGTCGTCGTCACCGGCATGGCCGGCATCACCGCCCTGGGCAACGACTGGGCGAGCATCGCCGGGCATTTCGCCCAGCAACGCAGCGGCATCCGGCGCATGGACGAGTGGGACCGCTTTGAAGAGCTCAACACCCGCCTGGCCGGCCCCATCGATGACTTCAAGGTGCCCGGCCACTGGACCCGCAAGCAGTTGCGCAGCATGGGCCGGGTGTCGCGCCTGGCGGTCGCCGCCGCCGAACGCGCCCTGGCCGACGCCGGCCTGCTGGACGATGCGAGCATCCGCGACGGGCGCATGGGCGTGGCCTGCGGCTCGTCCACCGGCAGCACCGACGAGATCAAGGCCTTTGGCAACATGCTGCTCAACTCGGTGGCAGACGGCCTCAATGCCAACTCCTACGTACGCATGATGCCCCACACCACGGCGGCCAACATCAGCATCTTCTTCGGCCTCACCGGGCGCCTGATTCCCACCTCCAGCGCCTGCACCAGCGGCAGCCAGGGCATCGGCTACGCCTACGAGGCGATCAAGTACGGGCGCCTGCCGATGATGCTCGCCGGCGGCGCCGAAGAACTGTGCCCCACCGAGGCCATGGTGTTCGACGCGCTCTACGCCACCAGCCTGAAGAACGACACCCCGCACCTGAGCCCGCGCCCCTACGACATCGACCGCGATGGCCTGGTGATCGGCGAAGGCGGCGGCATGCTGGTGCTCGAGGAGCTGGAACACGCCCTGGCCCGTGGCGCACGGATCCACGCCGAGATCGTCGGCTTCGGCAGCAACGCCGATGGCCAGCACACCACCCGTCCGGAGCAGGCCACCATGCGCCGGGCCATGGAACTGGCGCTGGAGGACGCGGGCCTTGCCTGCGAGGCGATCGGCTACGTCAACGGCCACGGTACCGCCACCGAGCAGGGCGACATCGCCGAGACCCAGGCCACCAGCAGCCTGTTCGGCCCACGCATGCCGATCAGCTCGCAGAAGAGCTTCCTCGGCCATACCCTGGGCGCCTGCGGCGCGCTGGAGTCGTGGTTCAGCATCGAGATGATGAACAGCGACCGCTATGTGCCCACCCTCAACCTCGACCACGTCGACCCGCGCTGCGGCGAGCTGGACTACCTGCGCGGCGAGTTCCGCGCGATGAACAATGAGCATGTGATGAACAACAACTTCGCCTTCGGCGGGGTCAACACGTCGTTGATCTTCCGTCGCTGGCCCTGACACCCCCACCCTACTGGAGAGAATGGAATGTCCCCATTGATCCGTGCCGCGGCCCTGGGCCTGGCACTGACCGGCCTGGCCGGCTGCACCTCGAAACCCGTGCTCAACCCGGCCGAGCAACTGACCGCCGGGCACAACTACAGCCAGGCACAGGTCCAGCAGGCGATCCTCAAGGCCGTCGCCGAGCGCGGCTGGACCGCGCGCAACGTCGGCGCCAGCGTGATCCAGGCCGATATCACCGTGCGCAACACCTTCTTCGCGGCGGTCGATATCCACTACAGCCCCAGCCAGTTCCGCATCGCCTACCGCGACAGCCGTGAGCTGGGCTACAAGGACGGCCAGATCCACCGCAACTACAACCGCTGGGTCTACAACCTCGACCGCAGCATCCTGCGTGAGCTGAACGCCCTGAACACCCAGCGCATCCTGCAGCAGCAAGGCAACGCCAGCGTCTCCAACTGAACCTGCGCCTGGGCACCGGGGCCGCCAGCGGCACCGGCGCTCAGGGGCGGGCTTGGCTGCCTGCCTGGCCTGTCAGCAGCGCGGCAAATGCCCTGGCCATTGCCGATCCGCCGCGCTCGCGCTGCACCAGCCACACTGCCGTGACCGCCTCTTCGTCCAGCAAGGTGCGGTACACCACCCCGTCGATGCGCATGCGCTGGAACGACGCTGGCAATACCGAAACCCCGAGCCCCGCCGAAACCAGCCCGATGATGGTCATCGCCTCGCCCGCCTCCTGGGCGAAATGCGGGCTGAAACCCGCCTGGCGCGCCAGGCTCAGCAACTGCGCATGCAAGCCGCTGCCATAGCTGCGTGGAAAGAACACGAATGGCTCGTGGGCCAGCGCCTGCATGTAAAGCCCCTGCTCGCTGCCCTTGGCCAGCGGATGGGAGGCGTTGATCACCGCGACCAAGGGTTCGCGCAACAGCTCGGTGGCCACCAACCCCTCCGGTAACGGCATCGGCCGCATCAGGCCCACTTCGATGGATTCGTCGAACACCCCTTCGGCCACCTCACGGCTGCTCATTTCCTTGAGGTTCAGGTGCACCGCCGGGAACTGCTGGCGGAACGTGTACAGGGCCTTGGGAATCTTCGAGGTGAAAGGCGCCGAGGAGGTGAAACCGATCTTCATCTCGCCCAATTCCCCCAACTGCGCCCGCCGCGCCACGTCGGCGGCTTTCTCCACCTGGGCCAGCACCTGGCGCGCTTCCTCGAGGAACAGGCGCCCGGCCTCGCTCAACTCGACCCGGCGGTTGGTGCGCTCGAACAGGCGCGCCCCCAGCTCCTGCTCCAGGGCCTGGATCTGCTGGCTCAACGGGGGCTGGGAGATACCCAGCTGCTGGGCGGCACGACCAAAATGCAGCTCCTCGGCCACGGCAATGAAATAGCGCAGGTGACGCAGCTCCATGATCGACTCCAAACAGGTCGTAAAACGTCTTAAACAGGTCGAACAATATATTGGATCTAATCATTAGCCAGCTATATGCTTTTTCCATCGCAGCACCGGCCCCAGTGCCCGAGGTACCCTCCGTGAGATCCGCCGTAGTCCCCCTGCCTGCCGAACCCGAGCCTGTCGTCAACGATATCTGGATCGAGAAAGGCTCCCCCGCCTTCATGAAGACCGTGCTGGCCCTGTTCAGCGGTGGCTTCGCCACCTTCGCCCTGCTGTACTGCGTGCAGCCGATGATGCCGCTGCTGTCCCAGGAATTTTCCATCAACGCCGCGCAGAGCAGCCTGGTGCTGTCGGTGTCCACCGCCATGCTGGCGTTCGGGCTGCTGGTCACCGGGCCGATCTCCGACCGTATCGGGCGCAAGCCGGTGATGGTCTTCGCCCTGCTCTGCGCCGCCCTGTCGACCCTGGCCAGCGCGGTGATGCCGAGCTGGGAACTGGTGCTGGCGACGCGCGCCCTGGTGGGCCTGTCGTTGAGCGGCCTGGCGGCGGTGGCGATGACTTACCTGAGCGAAGAAATCCACCCGCAGCACATCGGCCTGGCCATGGGCCTGTACATTGGCGGCAACGCCATTGGCGGCATGAGCGGGCGCCTGATCACCGGCGTGCTGATCGACTTCGTCAGCTGGCACACGGCGATGCTCGCCATCGGCGGCCTGGCCCTGGTAGCGGCGCTGGTGTTCTGGAAGGTGCTGCCCGACTCGCGCAACTTCCGGCCCCAAACGCTGAATCCGCGCAGCCTGCTCGACGGCTTCGTCATGCACTTCAGGGATGCCGGGCTGCCTTGGCTGTTCCTCGAGGCCTTCCTGCTGATGGGCGCCTTCGTCACCCTGTTCAACTACATCGGCTACCGCCTGCTGGCCGGGCCCTATCACATGAACCAGGCGCTGGTCGGGTTGCTGTCGGTGGTGTACCTGTCGGGGATCTACAGCTCGGCGCAGGTCGGCGCCCTGGCCGACAAGCTGGGCCGGCGCAAGGTGTTCTGGGCCAGCATCGTGGTAATGGCCGGTGGCCTGCTGATGACCCTGGCCAACCCGCTGGCGATGATCATTGTCGGCATGCTGGTGTTTACCTTCGGCTTCTTCGGCGCGCACTCGGTGGCCAGCAGCTGGATCGGACGCCGGGCGCTCAAGGCCAAGGGGCAGGCTTCGTCGTTGTACCTGTTCTGTTACTACGCGGGGTCGAGCGTGGCGGGGACGGCGGGCGGGGTGTTCTGGCACCAGTGGGGCTGGAACGGCATCGGGCTGTTCATCGGCAGCCTGCTGGCGGTGGCGTTGCTGGTGGCGGTGCATCTGAGCAAGCTGCCACCGAAAACGGCCTGATATCGTGGGAGCGGGCTTGCCCCGCGATGGCGTCCTATCAGGCAACGAGGCTTGCACTGGCTGGCGCTATCGCGGGGCAAGCCCGCTCCCACGCATTGAAGCGTGAAGCTTCGGATCAGTTGATGATCTCGACGATATCCACATCCACCTCACGGCTCATCAGGTGTTTCTCCACCTCGCCGGTCAGCTTGACCTTGGTCTTGTCGTTGAACGGCGTCGGCGGCAGGTCTTCGTCGTCGATCTCGACGGTGATGGTGCCGGTGTTGTCCTTGAACTCGTACTTGTCGTCGCTGTTGATCTTCTTGGTCACGTAGCCCTGCAGCACCACCGGGGTGTCGTCGGCGGCATCGTTGGCGGCGGCGACCGTGGTCACGGCCTGGGCACCGGGGCCGGTGTAGCCGGCGGCCAGGGCGGCGGTGCTGAACAGCGGGGCGAGGATCAGGGGCAGGTAACGGGCTTTCATGGTGATCGGGTCCTGTTTGCGTTTTGATGGCCCCAGATTACCGACGATCGCTGAATTGAAACTTAATACAACAAAAAGCCCGGCACTTGGCCGGGCTTCTCGCGTTGCACACCGATTACTGGTGGTACTGCGCCGACAGCTCATGCACGGCGTTGATGAACACGCCGGCGTGCTCCGGATCAACCTCGGGGGTGATGCCATGCCCCAGGTTGAACACATGGCCGCTGCCCTTACCATAGCTGGCGAGGATGCGCGCCACTTCCTTGCGGATCGCCTCGGGCTTGGCGTACAGCACGGTCGGGTCCATGTTGCCCTGCAGCGCCACCTTGTCGCCGACGCGGCGGCGGGCGTCGCCGATTTCGCAGGTCCAGTCCAGGCCCAGGGCATCGGCACCGGCCTCGGCGATGCTTTCCAGCCACAGGCCGCCGTTCTTGGTGAACAGGATCACCGGTATCTTGCGCCCTTCGTGCTCGCGGATCAGGCCGCTGACGATCTTGCGCATGTAGGCCAGGGAGAACTCCTGGTAGGCCGCCGCCGACAGGTTGCCGCCCCAGGTGTCGAAGATCTGCACGGCCTGGGCGCCGGCCAGGATCTGGCCATTGAGGTAGCTGGTGACCGACTGCGCCAGCTTGTCCAGCAGCAGGTGCAGGGCTTGCGGGTTGTCGTAGGCCATGGCCTTGGTCTTGCGGAAGTCCTTCGACGAGCCGCCTTCGACCATGTAGGTGGCCAGGGTCCACGGGCTGCCGGAGAAGCCGATCAGCGGCACGCGGCCGTTGAGCTCGCGGCGGATGGTGCTGACCGCGTCCATCACATAGCCCAGGTCCTTTTGCGGGTCGGGAATCGGCAGCGCCTCGATGTCCGCCAGGGTGCTGATGACCTTCTTGAAACGCGGGCCTTCGCCGGTCTCGAAGTACAGGCCCTGGCCCATGGCGTCGGGAATGGTGAGGATGTCCGAGAAGAGGATCGCCGCGTCCAGCGGGTAGCGGTCCAGCGGCTGCAAGGTGACCTCGCAGGCGAACTGCGGGTTCATGCACAGGCTCATGAAGTCGCCGGCCTTGGCGCGGCTGGCGCGGTACTCCGGCAGGTAGCGGCCGGCCTGGCGCATCATCCATACCGGGGTGACGTCTACGGGTTGCTTGAGCAGTGCACGCAGGAAACGATCGTTCTTCAGGGCAGTCATGTCGGCATCCGGAAAAAAAGTGCGGGCATTTTCTCAGACGCGGACGCAAAAGGCACGGCCATGGCCATGCGTTTTGTCTATTGGGTGCCGTGGATCAAGCATTTTTGTATACAAAAAGCATCGCGGGGCAAGCCCGCTCCCACGCTATACATGTTCTAGCGTGGGAGCGGGCTTACCCCGCGAATAGACCGGATCAGACTTCGAGATAATCCAGGATGCCTTCGGCAGCGGTGCGGCCTTCGAAGATCGCCGTCACCACCAGATCCGACCCCCGCACCATGTCGCCACCGGCAAACACTTTCGGATTGCTGGTCTGGTGCTTGAACTTGCCCTTCTCCGGCGCCACCACGCGGCCCTGGCTGTCCAGCTGGATACCATGCTGCTCGAACCACGGCGCCGGGCTCGGGCGGAAGCCGAAGGCGATCACCACGGCATCGGCCGGCAGGATCTCCTCGGAGCCCGGGATCGGCTCGGGGCTGCGGCGGCCACGGGCATCCGGCTCGCCGAGACGGGTCTCGACCACCTTCACGCCTTCGACCTTGTCCTCGCCGACGATGGCGATGGGCTGGCGGTTGTAGAGGAACTTCACGCCCTCTTCCTTGGCGTTCTTCACCTCTTTGCGCGAACCCGGCATGTTGGCTTCGTCACGACGATAGGCGCAGGTCACCGCCTTGGCGCCCTGGCGGATCGAGGTGCGGTTGCAGTCCATCGCGGTGTCGCCACCGCCCAGGACCACGACCTTCTTGCCCTGCATGTCGACGAAGTCTTCCGGCGACTTCTCGAAGCCGAGGTTGCGGTTGACGTTGGCGATCAGGAAGTCCAGCGCGTCATGCACGCCCGGCAGGTCCTCGCCCGGGAAGCCGCCCTTCATGTAGGTGTAAGTGCCCATGCCCATGAACACCGCATCGTACTCGGCGAGCAGCTGCTCCATGCTGATGTCCTTGCCCACCTCGGTGTTCAGGCGGAACTCGATGCCCATGCCGGTGAAGACTTCGCGGCGATTGCTCAACACGGTCTTTTCCAGCTTGAACTCGGGGATGCCGAAGGTCAGCAGGCCGCCGATCTCGGGGTTCTTGTCGAACACCACCGGGGTCACGCCCGCGCGCACCAGCACGTCGGCGCAGCCCAGGCCAGCAGGGCCGGCACCGATGATGGCAACGCGCTTGCCAGTGGGCTTGACCTTGGACATGTCCGGGCGCCAGCCCATGGCGAAGGCGGTGTCGGTGATGTACTTCTCCACCGAGCCGATGGTCACCGCGCCGAAGCCGTCGTTCAGGGTGCAGGCCCCTTCGCACAGACGGTCCTGCGGGCACACGCGGCCGCACACTTCCGGCAGGGTGTTGGTCTGGTGCGACAGTTCAGCCGCGGCCAGGATGTTGCCTTCGGAGACCAGCTTCAACCAGTTGGGAATGAAGTTGTGCACCGGGCACTTCCATTCGCAATACGGGTTGCCGCAGCCCAGGCAGCGGTGCGCCTGCTCCACGGACTGCTGCGGCTTGAAGGGTTCGTAGATCTCGACGAACTCCTTCTTGCGCTGGCGCAGCAATTTTTTCTTCGGGTCCTTGCGGCCCACTTCGATGAACTGGAAGTCGTTGCTCAGACGTTCAGCCATTTTTCAAAACCTCTTTACCGCAGTTGCAGGCCTTGGACCGCAAGCTGCAAGACAATCACTTGAGCAGGACGGGCCCCGCGCACGGGGCCGTCACTTGCAGCTGTTCTTACTGCGGGTTGGCACGGGTGCTGGACAGCAGTTGCTTGAGGTTGGCCGCCTTCGGCTTGACCAGCCAGAAGCGCCGCACGTAGTCGTCCAGGTTCTCGGAGAGCTCACGCCCCCACTCGCTGCCGGTTTCTTCCACGTACTCGCCCAGGACCCGCGCCAGATGGCTGCGGTAAGCCTCCATCGCCTCACCACTGATTCGCTGGATTTCCACCAGCTCGTGGTTGAGCTTGTCGACGAAGCTATTGTCCATGTCGAGCACGTAGGCGAAGCCGCCCGTCATGCCAGAACCGAAGTTGTAACCGGTCTTGCCCAGGACGCAGACAAAGCCGCCGGTCATGTATTCACAGCAGTGATCGCCGGTGCCCTCGACCACAGCGTGGGCACCGGAGTTACGCACAGCGAAGCGCTCGCCCGCGGTGCCGGCGGCGAACAGCTTGCCGCCGGTGGCACCGTACAGGCAGGTGTTGCCGACAATGGCGCTGTGCTGGGTTTCGAACGGGCTGCCGGCTGGCGGCACGATGGTCAGCTTGCCACCGGTCATGCCTTTGCCGACGTAGTCGTTGGCGTCGCCTTCCAGGTGCAGGTTCAGGCCACCGGCGTTCCAAACGCCGAAGCTCTGGCCGGCGGTGCCCTTGAAGCGGAAGGTGATCGGCGCCGCGGCCATGCCCTGGTTGCCGTGCAGCCTGGCGATCTCGCCGGAGATGCGCGCACCGATGGAACGGTCGCAGTTGCAGATGTCGAGGCTGAACTCGCCACCGGCCTGGTCGCGGATCGCCGGCAGGGCCATGGCGACCATCTTCTCGGCCAGCTCGCCCTTGTCGAACGGCGGGTTCCTGTCCACTTCGCAGAACTGCGGCTTGTCGGCCGGGATGTGCGAGCTACCCAGCAGCGGCGACAGGTCGAGGTGATGCTGGCGCTCGGTGTCGCCCGGCAGCACGTCGAGCAGGTCGGTGCGGCCGATCAGCTCGCCCAGGCTGCGCACGCCCAGCTTGGCCAGCCACTCACGGGTCTCTTCGGCGACGAAGGTGAAGAAGTTGATCACCATGTCGACGGTGCCGATGTAGTGGTCCTTGCGCAGCTTGTCGTTCTGGGTGGCCACGCCCGTGGCGCAGTTGTTCAGGTGACAGATGCGCAGGTACTTGCAGCCCAGGGCGATCATCGGCGCGGTGCCGAAGCCGAAGCTCTCGGCGCCGAGGATGGCGGCCTTGATCACGTCCAGGCCGGTTTTCAGGCCGCCGTCGGTCTGCACCCGCACCTTGCCGCGCAGGTCGTTGCCGCGCAGGGTCTGGTGGGTTTCGGCCAGGCCCAGCTCCCACGGCGCGCCGGCGTACTTGATCGAGGTCAGCGGCGAAGCACCGGTGCCACCGTCGTAGCCGGAGATGGTGATCAGGTCGGCGTAGGCCTTGGCCACGCCGGCGGCGATGGTGCCGACGCCGGCTTCCGCCACCAGCTTGACCGACACCAGGGCCTGCGGGTTGACCTGCTTGAGGTCGTAGATCAGCTGGGCCAGGTCTTCGATCGAATAGATGTCATGGTGCGGCGGCGGCGAGATCAGGGTCACGCCCGGCACCGCGTAGCGCAGCCGCGCGATCAGGCCGTTGACCTTGCCGCCCGGCAGCTGGCCGCCCTCGCCGGGCTTGGCGCCCTGGGCCACCTTGATCTGCAGCACCTCGGCATTGACCAGGTACTCAGGGGTCACGCCGAAGCGGCCGGTGGCCACCTGCTTGATCTTCGAGCTCTTGATGGTGCCGTAGCGGGCCGGGTCTTCACCGCCCTCGCCGGAGTTGGAGCGCGCGCCCAGGCGGTTCATGGCCTCGGCCAGGGCCTCGTGGGCCTCCGGCGACAGCGCGCCCAGGGAGATGCCGGCGGAGTCGAAGCGCTTGAGGATGTCCTCCAGCGGCTCGACCTGCTCCAGCGCCAGCGGCTGCTCGGCGACCTTGACCTTGAGCAGGTCGCGGATCATCGACACCGGCCGCTGGTCGACCAGCGTGGTGTATTCCTTGAACTTGGCGTAGTCGCCCTGCTGCACGGCGGCCTGCAGGGTGTTGACCACATCCGGGTTGTAGGCGTGGTATTCGCCGCCGTGGACGAACTTGAGCAGACCACCCTGCTGGATCGGCTTGCGCGCGCTCCAGGCCTCGGCGGCCAGCAGCTTCTGGTCGCCTTCGAGGTCGACGAAACGCGCGCCCTTGATGCGGCTCGACACACCCTTGAAGCTCAGGCCGACCACTTCCTCGGCCAGGCCCACGGCTTCGAACAGCTGGGCGCCACGGTACGAGGCGATGGTGGAGATGCCCATCTTCGACAGGATCTTCAGCAGGCCCTTGGAGATGCCCTTGCGGTAGTACTTGAAGACTTCGTCCAGGTCCCCCAGCACTTCGCCGGTGCGGATCAGGTCGGCCAGCACTTCGTAGGCCAGGTACGGGTAGACGGCCGAGGCACCGAAGCCCAGCAGCACGGCGAAGTGGTGCGGGTCACGGGCGGTGGCGGTCTCGACCAGGATGTTGCTGTCGCAGCGCAGGCCCTGTTCGGTCAGGCGGTGGTGCACCGCGCCAACGGCCAGCGAGGCGTGCACCGGCAGCTTGCCCGGGGCGATGTAGCGGTCGCTCAGCACCAGCTGGGTCTTGCCACCGCGCACGGCCTCTTCGGCCTGGTCGGCGATGTTGCGGATGGCCGCTTCCAGGCCGACACTCTCTTCATAGTTGAGGTCGATCAGCTGGCGGTCGAAGCCTTCGCGCTCCAGGTTCATCAGCGAACGCCACTTGGCGGGCGAGATGACCGGCGAGCTGAGGATCACCCGCGAGGCATGCTCGGGGGACTCCTGGAAGATGTTGCGCTCGGCGCCCAGGCAGATTTCCAGGGACATGACGATCGCCTCGCGCAGCGGGTCGATCGGCGGGTTGGTCACCTGGGCGAACTGCTGGCGGAAGAAATCGTACGGCGAGCGCACGCGCTGCGACAGCACGGCCATCGGTGTGTCGTCGCCCATCGAGCCGACCGCTTCCTGGCCTTGTTCGCCGAGCGGACGCAGCACTTGGTCACGCTCCTCGAAGGTGACCTGGAACATCTTCATGTACTGCTTGAGCTGGTCGGCGTCGTAGCTGGCCACGCCCTGGTCGTCGCTCAGCGTCGCCTGGATGCGCGTGGCGTGCTGGCGCAGCCAGCGCTTGTACGGGTGGCGCGACTTCAGGCGGTTGTCGATGGCGTCGGTGTCGAGGATCTGCCCGGTCTCGGTGTCCACGGCGAGGATCTGGCCCGGGCCGACACGGCCCTTGGCCAGGACTTCCTCCGGCTGGTAGCCCCATACGCCGATTTCCGAGGCGATGGTGATGTAGCCGTTGGTGGTGGTCACCCAGCGCGCCGGGCGCAGGCCGTTGCGGTCGAGCAGGCACACCGCGTGGCGGCCTTCGGTCATGACGATGCCGGCCGGGCCGTCCCACGGCTCCATGTGCATGGAGTTGTATTCGTAGAAGGCGCGCAGGTCGGCGTCCATGGTCTCGACGTTCTGCCAGGCTGGCGGCACCAGCATGCGCACGCCACGGAACAGGTCGATGCCGCCGGTGACCATCAGCTCGAGCATGTTGTCCATGCTCGAGGAGTCGGAGCCGACACGGTTGACCAGCGGGCCGAGCTCTTCGAGGTCGGGGATCAGGTCGTTGGCGAACTTGGTGCGACGGGCCATGGCCCAGTTGCGGTTGCCGGTGATGGTGTTGATCTCGCCGTTGTGGGCGAGGAAGCGGAAGGGCTGGGCCAGCGGCCACTTCGGCAGGGTGTTGGTGGAGAAGCGCTGGTGGAACACGCAGATCGCGGTCTGCAGGCGCTCGTCGCCCAGGTCCGGATAGAACGCCGCGAGATCGCGCGGCATCATCAGGCCTTTGTAGATGATGGTCTTGTGCGAGAAGCTGCAGATGTAGTGGTCGGCGTCGTGGGCGTTGGCCACGGACGAGCGGCGACGGGCACTGAACAGCTTGATGGCGAATTCCTGGTCACTCAGGCCTTCTCCGCCGATGAACACCTGCTCGATCTGCGGCAGGCGCTCCAGGGCCAGGCGGCCGAGGACGCTGGTGTCGATCGGCACCTTGCGCCAGCCGACCAGCTTGAGGCCGGCGTTGACGATCTCGCGGTCCATGTTGGCGCGGGCAGCCTGGGCTTTGACCGGGTCCTGGTTGAAGAACACCATGCCGACGGCGTACTGCCTGGGCAGCTCGACGGCGAAGTGCTCCTGGGCCACGGCACGCAGGAATTGATCAGGCTTCTGCATGAGCAGACCACAACCGTCGCCGGTCTTGCCGTCGGCGTTGATGCCGCCGCGGTGGGTCATGCAGGTCAGCGCCTGCATGGCGGTTTGCAGAAGGTGGTGACTCGGCTGCCCCGTCATATGGGCGATCAGGCCGAAACCACAGTTGTCCTTGAATTCTTCGGGATGGTACAGACCTGTTTTCATAGACACTTTCTCACCAGGTTCACCTCTCAACCGGAGGCAAATCTCTTTTTTAACAACCACTTACCATCCACGCCGATCAAACGCCAGCTTTTTTGCGGTGGTCATGGAAAACCATTGTTGCACAGCGACAGCGACGCCCACAAATTTTCATGTCTCACCATTGAAAATTTATGTCGCAATTTTGAATGTTTTTACGCCATGCGCCGTGATAGCGGCTTGGCTAGAGTCTGAAGCGTTTCAGCCATGACTGCAACACAGGGCTTGTGGCCGGCAGTCTGGGACAGAAAAGCCTGCCGCGCTCGGGCGCAGCAGGCTGATCGAAAGCTAGAAGTCGCTCAGCAACTGGGCGGCGGGGTGGTGCCGCCCGGAAGGTATCAGCGGGCCGTGGCCAGCTCTTGTTGGACGCTGCCGACGGTACGTGGCCAAGGTTTACCAGCCTGGACCTTGGCTGGCAAGTTCTTGATTGCCGCAGCAGCGGCATCGCGGCTGGCGAAGTTGCCGTAGGTGACGACGAACAGCGGCTTGCCCTGCAGGTTTTTCTTGAAGTAGCGATAGTCGCCACCCTGGGCCTTGACGAACGACTGGGCCGACGCCTCGGAGCTGGTGCCGAAGATCTGCACCACGTAATTGTTCGGTTTCTGACCGGCATACCAGCTGCTGTTGCCGGTACCGCCTGCGGCTGGTTTCTCGGCAGGCTTGCTGGCGGGCTTGGCGCTGGCGACCTGGGTCGGTGCCGGAGCCGGCTTGGCAGGTGCAACCGGTTTTACCGGCTGGGTTGCTACAGGCTTCGGCGCAGGCGCAACCGGCTGTACTGGAGCGGTGGTCACCGGCTGGGCAGGGGCCGGTGCCGGGCTGGCGGTGGCACCTTGCGGCGGCGCGATGGTGGTCACGGTCGGCGGCACGGCGGCCGACGGCGCGGCAGGCTGCAGGGCGGTATCACCCGCAGGCCCACCCTCTTCGCCCTCGCCCATGCCGGCGGCCTGGGCCAGCGGCTCGCGCATCACCGGCTGCGACTGGCCGACCAGCGGCAGCGGCATCGGCTGCGAGGAACCGGAGAACTCGATAGCGGGCGCGCCACCGTTGCCGCCCTGCCCCAGTGGCAGTTGCGCCTGGGCGGCCGGTGCTTCGGTCGGAGCCTTGTCGCCCTTCTTGGGCATCAGGACCGCCGCACCAACGGCGACCACGACCACAGCGGACAACGCGAGCACGTGTTTCTTAGGCATTTTGAACCCCATGGATGGTCGCTTGACCGTGGTACGGCTGGCGATCATGGCTTCGATCAAGGTATCGCGGGCGACCTGGTTGATGTTCCCAGGCCAACCGTCGGAGTTTTCGTGGATGTCGACGATCTGCTCGGCGCTGAACACCTCGATGCCCCGGCCTGCGCCTTCCAGGCGCTGTTCCAGGTACTCGCGGGTCTCTTCCTCGCTGTACGGGGCCAACTCGATGACATGGAAGCGTTCGCCATCGGTATTGAGTTCTTCCAGCCCGGCAATCAGCGAAGGTTCGCCGAACAGGAACACATGCGGACGCCCTTCGGCCACGCCTGCCGCCAACTCCAGCAACGCTTGGAGTGCCGACTCGTCGAGTTGTTCCGCATCGTCCACCAGCAGATAGACTTCCTGGCCAGTCAGCGCCAGCTGCACCACCTGCGACAGGATCGCCTGCACCTCCGGCTGCGCCACGTTCAGCGACTGCGCCACCTGGCCCAGCACGCTGGCCGCGTCACTGGCGCCACGCGCGGACACCACCACGCTCTGCACCGACTGCTTGTTGGTGCTGGCCACCAGGGCCTGGCGCAGCAGGGTCTTGCCGCTGCCCACCGGGCCGCTGACCACCAGCATCAGCTGGCTGTAGCGCGCCAGGTGGTGCAGCTGGCCGAGCACGGGTTTGCGCTGGGCGGGGAAGAACTTGAAGCCGGGCACTCGCGGTGCGAACGGATCGTGGCTCAACTGGTAATGGTCGAGGAACGCCTCATCGGCATGCAGACTGGTCATTGCGTTGTCACAACCTCAAAGCTGGGCCACGATCGCGCGGTAATCCGCCGCCAGGGTGGCCTGTAGAATCTCTGTCGAATAGTCGTCGGTGACGACGGCCTCGCCCAGCTGGCGCAGCAGCACCAGGCGCAGGCGCCCGTCGAGCACTTTCTTGTCGACCGCCATGTGCTCCATGAAATGCGCCGGGGTCATTTCCTGTGGTGGCACCACCGGCAATCCTGCGTCCTGCAGCAGGCGAATTCCGCGATCACGCGCCGGCTGGTCGATCCAGCCCAGGCGCATGGACATTTCCAGGGCCATGACCGTGCCCGCCGCCACGGCTTCGCCGTGCAGCCAGACGCCATAGCCCATGTGTGTTTCGATGGCATGGCCGAAGGTATGACCAAGGTTGAGCGTGGCACGCACGCCCGATTCGCGCTCATCGGCGCCGACCACGGCGGCCTTGGCCGCGCAGGAGCGGCGGATGGCCTCGGTCAGTGCGACGGAATCCAGGGCGCGCAGCGCCTGCATATTGTCTTCGAGCCAGGCGAGGAACGGCTTGTCGCAGATCAGGCCGTACTTGATGACTTCGGCCAGGCCCGCGGACAGCTCGCGCTCGGGCAGGGTCTTCAGGCTGGTGGTGTCGATCAGCACCGCGTTGGGCTGATAGAAGGCACCGACCATGTTCTTGCCCAGCGGGTGGTTGATGCCGGTCTTGCCGCCCACCGACGAGTCCACCTGGGACAGCAGCGTGGTCGGTACCTGGATGAAGTCGACGCCGCGCTGGTAGCAGGCCGCGGCAAAGCCAGCCATGTCGCCGATCACGCCGCCACCGAGGGCGACCACGGTGGTGCGACGGTCATGGCGGGCGGTGAGCAGGGCGTCGAAGATCAGTTGCAGGGTTTCCCAGTTCTTGTGGGCCTCGCCGTCGGGCAACACCACGGGCAGCACCGAGTAGGCGCCCAGGGTCTTGCTCAGGCGTTCGAGGTACAGGGGCGCGACGGTCTCGTTGGAGACGATGGCGACCTGCCGCCCGGCAATGTGCGGCGCCAGCAGCTCGGGCTGGTCCAGCAGGCCTTCGCCAATGTAGATCGGGTAGCTACGTTCGCCCAGGTCGACCTTTAGTGTCTGCATGTATCCCCACAATATGCTTGGACGCGGCGGCGGTGCGGCCCCGCGCGGTGACGTTCAGCCCCGTCTCGGCGTTGGTCGCCGAGGATAGACCCCGCTCAGCGGGGCGGCAACTTCTGCAGACGCTCGAGGATGTCGAGCACCACCATGCGCGGTGGCCGTTCGTCGGTTTCCACCACCAGGTCAGCGATTTCGCGATAAAGCGGGTCGCGCGTTTCCAGCAGGGCGCGCAACGTGGCCTCCGGGTTGGCGGTGCGCAACAGCGGCCGGTTGCGGTCACGTGAGGTACGTCCCACCTGCTGCTCCACCGAGGCGTGCAGGTAGACCACCCGTCCGCCGGCACGCAGCGCCGCACGGTTGGCGTCGCGCATCACCGCACCGCCGCCGGTGGCCAGGACCACGCCATCGAGCGCGCTGAGCTCGGCGATCATCGCCTGCTCGCGGTCACGAAAGCCCGGTTCGCCTTCCTTGTCGAAGATCCACGGGATGTTGGCGCCGGTTCGCAGTTCGATTTCCTTGTCGGAATCCTTGAACAGCAGGCGCAGCTCTTTGGCCAACAGGCGCCCGATGGTGCTTTTACCAGCGCCCATGGGCCCCACAAGTATCAAATTTCGCACAGAATCAACGACTCACAGCAATCGCCTGGTCACTCATGATACGCGGAGTCAGGAAGACCAGCAGCTCGGATTTTTTCTCTTGTAATGCATCGCGTCGAAACAGCCGCCCAACATACGGCAGATCGCCAAAAAATGGCACCTTGTCGACCACTTTGTTCTGCGACGTCGAGTACACGCCACCAATCACAATGGTCTGCCCATCGGTCACCCGCACCTTGGCGTTGACCTCGTTCTTGCGGATCGGCGGCACATCGTTGAGGGCATTGATGAAGTCCGGCTCATCCTTGGTCACCCGCACCGCCATGATCACCTTGCCGTCCGGCGTGATCTGCGGGGTCACCTCCAACGACAGGGACGCCTCACGGAAGGAGACCGACGTGGCGCCGCTGCGGGTGGTTTCCTGGTAAGGCACTTCGGTGCCCTTGAGTATGCGCGCGGTTTCCTTGTCGGCCGTGACCACCTTGGGCTGGGAGATGATCTCGCCATTGCCGCTTTTTTCCATGGCGCTGAGCTCCAGGTCGAGCAGGATATCGCTGCGCAGCAGCCCCACCCCGAGTCCGGCAGCGGCGCGTTCGACGCCGAGATCGACGAACAGGTCGTTGCCCAACTGGCGATCCGTGCCATACAGAGGGCCACCCCAGCGCACGCCCAGGGCCTTTTCGTAATCGACATTGGCCTCGACGATCCGCGCCTCGATCATGACCTGGCGCACCGGCTCGTCCAACTGCGCGACCAGCCTGCGCAGTTCGGCAAGCCGGGCGGCAGGCTGGGTGGCAACCAGGGTATTGGTGCGGGTGTCCACACTGAGGCTGCCACGCCCGGCCAGGGCACCGTCATCGGCCAGGCTCGACAACAGCAGCTCCGCCAGCTCGCCGGCCTTGGCATGGAAGACAGGGATCAACTCACGCTGCAGTGGCTCTAGCAATACCTCCTGACGCATGTCCTGGGCTTGCCCGGCGAGCTCGGCCACGGGAGCGACCAGCAGCACATTCCCCTCCTGGCGCCTGCCCAGCCCCTTGCTGCGCAGCACCAGGTCAAGCGCCTGATCCCAGGGCACGTCCTCCAGACGCAGGGTTATCCGCCCCTGCACCGAGTCGCCCGCCACCAGGTTGATGCCCGCGTGGTCGGCCATGACCTGAAGCACCGAACGCAATTCGATGTCCTGGAAATTGAGCGACATCGGCTCACCCTGAAACGTCCCGGCCTGCGCCATCTGCAGCCCCAGCATCAATAGCGGGCCGCTCCACCATCGCCTCGGTCTCATCCCTGACCTCTCCTTGCTCACGCGTTCCAAGAACCAGATACCTGGGTCGCGCCTGCCAGCGACCATCGATGTAGATCCGCTCGTGGACCTCCACCCGATCGACCTCGATGGCCACCACGACACCCCCTTCGAGCCCCAGCCGCTCGCCTTCGGCGATCCGATACAGGCGACCCGCGGAGCGCAGCAATGCCTGTCGCCGCCCTGCCTGGGAGAGGCTGCCGACCATCTCCAGCCGTGCCAAAGGAATATGCGACGGCCCACCGCCCTCTTTCGGGAGCGACCAGGCCCGGAACGGATCGAATGCCGTCCTCGACAAGCCTGCCTGGGCCGGTTCATCCGCCAATGACGCCGGAACCGGCAGCTCTTCCCCAGGGTGGTAGGCATGCAGTCGTAACAGAGCATCAACTCGCCCGGCACCCTCATCCTTCAGGGCCAGCCTGAGCCGTTCCACGCTCAACAGACGCAATTGCCGCAGCCATTGCTCCAGCCACAGGCGCAGCGCCGGATACTGTCCCGACACCGTGATTTCCAGCGGTTGCACTCGATACACTGAAGCCTGTTGGGCCTCCTGCACCTCGACTCGCTCGAATACCAGGCCATGCTCATGCCCCGATAACGCCAGCTGGTCGAGCAGCTCGCTCATGCCCTCTCCCGCGGCCAGCCGCCATCGCGCCGCCTGCAAAAGCGTCCGCGTATGCTCGAGCGCCTGCTGCTCGACACCCAGTTCGACGAGGCGCGTCCTGCGTTCCTCCAGCTCGTTCTGTAGCTGAAGCTGCAACCGGACAGACTCGGCATGCCCCTGAACCGGGTCACGCAGACGAACCAGGTAGCCAACGCAAGCAACCATGAGCACGAGCGCCAGGCACACCATGGCCCTCACCACTCCCGACCGGCCAGCCAGCGCCTGCCAGTCAAGGGGCCAGAGGCGGTTCACGACTCGCCCGCCAGCAATCGCGCCGCCAGCAGGAACTCGTCCCCCTGGACATGGCGCCTGAGGTGAACGAGCTCGAGGTTCCGCACCATGCCCACTTGCTCCAGATCGCGCATGAACCGGGCGACCACCGACGCAGAGACTGCCAGACCGCCCAGGCGCAAACGCCCTGCCTCGACATCCACCTCCGTCAAGCGAGCCCCTTCTGGCAGGGCCTGTTCAAGGGCGAGGAACAGGCCAGGCATCTGCGACCGCCCGGCCTCCAGAGCGGACACTGCGGCATACTCGGCCTGCAGCGCCTCCCGCCTGCCGCGCAGCTGATCGACCTCCCTCAAGGTGGCATCGAGCCGCTCAAGCTCCGCCTGATGCGAGGCGACGACCAGTGATTGCCTGGCCAGACGCGACCGCGCCATCTGATCGAGCCATATGACCCCACACAGTGCCACTACCAGGGCGACAACCAGCATGATCTGAAATCGTCGCACAACCCTGGCCCTACGCTGCTCGCGCCAAGGCATCAGGTTCAGTCTCGCCATCATGCCCGGCCTCCCATGGCCAGCCCGCAGGCCAGGACCATCGAAGCTGCGCGCAGGCCATCCCTCTCCAGCAGGCCGGCCAGAGGGAGTGGGCAACCCACCTGGCATTTCACACCCAAGTGCTCTCGCAAATACGCCGCCCGGTCCTCATCAGCAGCGCAGCCGAACAGGACAACTTCCTCTACGGGCGCCCGTTCACCCAACCGCCAGAGATCATCGACAGCCTCACTCCATTGCGCCGGCGAGCCCAGGGCGATCCGCTGTCGTTGCGGCGCGGGACTGCCGTGCCAGCGGTGCATGACCACTTCGCCCGGCTCCAATTGCAGCAGTACCGCTCCACGAGCCGGCACCTCAGGCAGCAACGCTCGCCGTAGCGCGAAGCTGTCTACCTCCACGGCCTCAAGCTGCAATCCGGCCCTGGCGAACACCCGCTCCAGCGGATCAAGCTGACTTTGACGGCAGGCCACTACCAGTACCTCGAACTGTCCAGGATCGTCGGCGCATGCACCCTGCACCCAGAAGTCCAGGGCCAGATCCTCCAGCGGGAAGGGAAAGAGTTGCTCGGCCTGTGCCAGCACGGCGGCCTCGGCATCAAGGTCGGCCAGCCCGACAGGTAACCGGCACACCTTGCAGATGACCTGGGAGGCGGGCAATGCCAAGGCGACCCGGAACTGCCTTGTCCGACATTGAACATGGGCCCGACGCAATCCCAGGACCAGCCGCTCGGTTTCGTCGGACTCGGCGCAGCCGCTTGGCGCAGGCTCGAAGCGCTCCCGCGCCCACCCCTGCACACGCCAACCGCCGCGCTGACGGTGCAGATGCAGCATTCGTATGGAATCGGAGGCAATTTCCACCCCCAGCAGTGAACCGGCGTCCCTACCAAAGCGTCCAAGCATGGCTGTTCCTTCCTGGTCATCGGCAGCCCGCGCCGTTGCGGCGCGAGCGGTCGTCCCGCGCCCCGGGCGGTCACCCGGTGGGACGAAAAATGCTTATAATGGCCAGCGTTTTTCTGTCCGCCGGCCCCGCGCGCAATCCACTCCTCAACCTGGACACCCAAAAGCCTTGATACGTCTGCTGAAGTTCTTCTGGTGGTCTCTCGTCGCCGTCATCTGCGCGCTCGTGCTCGGTGTGAGCGGTGCGTTTCTGTATCTTAGCCCCAGCCTGCCCTCGGTCGACTCGCTCAGAAGCGTCCAGTTGCAAATCCCCCTGAGGGTGTACAGCAGCGACGGTAAGCTGATTGCCGAGTTCGGCGAAATGCGGCGCTCGCCGATCAAGTTCCAGGAAATTCCCCCACAGTTCATCCAGGCGCTTCTGTCCGCCGAAGACGACAATTTCCTCAACCATTACGGGGTCGATCCGAGCAGCCTGATGCGCGCGGCATCGCAGCTGCTCAAGTCCGGACACATCCAGACCGGCGGCAGCACCATCACCATGCAGGTGGCGAAGAACTTCTTCCTCACCAGCGAGCGCAGTTTCTCGCGCAAGACCAACGAGATCCTGCTGGCCCTGCAGATCGAGCGCGAGCTGACCAAGGACGAGATCCTCGAGCTCTACGTCAACAAGATCTACCTGGGCAACCGCGCCTACGGCATCGATGCCGCGGCGCAGGTGTACTACGGCAAGTCGATCCGCGACGTGAGCCTGGCGCAGATGGCGATGATCGCCGGCCTGCCCAAGGCGCCATCGCGCTTCAACCCGCTGGCCAACCCGGTACGCGCCAAGGAGCGCCGCGACTGGATCCTCGGGCGCATGTACAAGCTCGGCAAGATCGACGAAGCCAGCTACCAGGCGGCCCTGGCCGAACCGCTGAACGCCAGCTACCACGTGCCGACCCCGGAAGTGAACGCCCCCTACGTCGCCGAGATGGCCCGCGCCGAGATGGTCGGCCGTTACGGCAGCGACGCCTATACCGAAGGCTTCCGCGTCACCACCACGGTACCGAGCGACATGCAGCAGATGGCCAACAGCGCGGTGCTCAACGGCCTCAGCGAGTACGACGAGCGCCACGGTTACCGCGGCCCCGAGGCACGCTTCCCGGGCAAGACCCGTGCGGCCTGGCTGCAGGAACTGGGCAAGCAGCGCACCCTCGGCGGCCTGGAGCCGGCCATCGTCACCCAGGTCGAGAAGACCGGCCTGAAGGTGATGACCCGCGGCGGCCTGGAAGAGAATGTGGCCTGGGACACCATGAAGTGGGCGCGCCCGTACCTCAACAGCAACTCGCAGGGGCGCTCCCCGCAATCGCCGGCCGATGTAGCCCAGGTCGGCGACCTGGTGCGCCTGCAGCGCCTGGAGGACGGCAAGATCAAGTTCAGCCAGGTGCCCGGCGCCCAGAGCGCCCTGGTCACCCTCGACCCTTACAACGGCGCCATCCGCGCCCTGGTCGGCGGCTTCTCCTTCGAGCAGAGCAACTACAACCGCGCCATGCAGGCCAAGCGCCAGCCGGGCTCGAGCTTCAAGCCCTTCGTCTACAGCGCTGCGCTGGACAACGGCTACACCGCCGCCAGCCTGGTCAACGACGCGCCGATCGTGTTCGTCGACGAGTACCTGGACAAGGTCTGGCGCCCGAAGAACGACACCAACACCTTCCTTGGCCCGATTCGCATGCGCGAGGCGTTGTACAAGTCGCGCAACCTGGTTTCGATCCGCCTGCTGCAGGCCATGGGCGTGGACCGCACCATCGACTACATCGCCAAATTCGGCTTCAACAAGCAGGACCTGCCGCGCAACCTGTCGCTGGCACTGGGCACCGCGACCCTGACACCGATGGAGATCGCCACCGGCTGGAGCACCTTCGCCAACGGCGGCTACAAGATCAGCCCCTATCTGATCGAGCGCGTCGAAAGCCGCAACGGCGAAACCCTGTTCACCGCCAACCCGGCACGGGTGCCCCAGGGCAGCCAGGACCAGGCCGGCCTCGCCGCCCCCGAACAGGCGATCAGCGTCGCGCCGATGCCGGGCGAAGCACCGTCGGCCCTTGGCCAGGTCGCCCCGGCACCACAGGTACCCGCCGTGGCCGAGCAGATCATCGACGGCCGCACCTCGTACATTCTCACCAGCATGCTGCAGGATGTGATCAAGCGCGGCACCGGCCGTCGCGCCCTGGCCCTCGGCCGTGCGGACCTGGCGGGCAAGACTGGTACCACCAACGAGTCCAAGGACGCCTGGTTCTCGGGCTACAACGCCGACTACGTCACCACCGTCTGGGTCGGCTTCGACCAGCCGGAAACCCTGGGCCGACGCGAGTACGGCGGCACCGTGGCGCTGCCGATCTGGATGAGTTTCATGGGTGCGGCGCTGAAGGACAAGCCTGAGCACGCGCCGGCCGAACCTGAAGGCATTCTCAGCCTGCGCGTCGACCCGGTCAGCGGCCGCGCCGCCACGCCGAGCACGCCGAATGCCTACTTCGAGCTGTTCAAGGCCGAGGACTCGCCACCTTCGGTGGACGAGCTGGGCAATGGCGCCGCACCTGGCAGCCCGCTGCCGGCGGATGAAGCGGCGCCGATGGATCTGTTCTGACCAGGTAAAAGACAAACCTCAAAGGCAACTTCGATTCTGTGGGAGCGGGTTTACCCGCGAAGGCTTCAGCGAAGCCAACGATGCTTTCGCGGGTAAACCCGCTCCCACAATGGCTTCGGTGAATCCAAAAGCAAACAAAAAGCCCCAGCTCTCACGAGCCGGGGCTTTTTCATGACACTACGACCGGATCAGCCGTTGAACACGTCATCCACGCTTTTCAGCGGGTAGTGCTTCGGATACGGCAGGGTGGCCACGCCGGATTCGATGGCGGCCTTGGCCACGGCATCGGAAACCACGGTGATCAGACGGGCATCCAGCGGCTTCGGAATGATGTACTCGCGACCGAATTCCAGGGCCTGTACGCCGTAGGCGTCGCAGACTTCCTTCGGTACCGGCTGCTTGGCCAGGTCCTTCAGGGCGATGGCGGCGGCGATCTTCATCTCTTCGTTGATGCGCTTGGCGCGAACGTCCAGGGCACCGCGGAAGATGAACGGGAAGCCCAGTACGTTGTTGACCTGGTTCGGGTAGTCGGAACGACCGGTGGCCATGATCACGTCGCTGCGGGTGGCGTGAGCCAGCTCCGGGGCGATTTCCGGATCCGGGTTCGAGCAGGCGAACACGATCGGGTTGGCGGCCATCGACTTCAGGCCTTCGGCGCTCAGCAGGTTCGGACCGGACAGGCCGACGAACACATCGGCGCCGTTCAGGGCGTCAGCCAGGGTGCGCTTGTCGGTGGCGTGGGCGAACTGGGCCTTGTACTGGTTCAGGTCGTCGCGGCCAGCGTGGATCACGCCGCTGCGGTCGATCATGAAGATGTTCTCGACCTTGGCGCCCATGCTCACCAGCAGCTTCATGCAGGAGATGGCGGCGGCACCGGCGCCCAGGCAGACGATCTTCGCCTCCTCGAGCTTCTTGCCGGCGATTTCCAGGGCGTTGATCATGCCGGCGGCGGTAACGATGGCGGTACCGTGCTGGTCATCGTGGAAGACGGGAATGTCGCACTGCTCGATCAGGGTGCGCTCGATCTCGAAGCACTCAGGTGCCTTGATATCTTCCAGGTTGATGCCGCCGAAGGTGATGGAGATGCGGCGAACGGTGTCGATGAAGGCCTGCGGGCTCTCCGACTCGACTTCGATATCGAACACGTCGATACCGGCGAAACGCTTGAACAGAACACCCTTGCCTTCCATTACCGGCTTGGAGGCCAGCGGGCCGAGGTCGCCCAGACCGAGGATGGCGGTGCCATCGGAGATCACCGCAACCAGGTTGCCCTTGCCGGTGTACTTGTAGGCCAGCTCCGGATCACGGCCGATCTCGCGCACGGGCTCGGCGACGCCTGGGCTGTAGGCCAGGGCGAGGTCACGGGCGGTGGCGGTGGGCTTGGAGAGCTCGACGCTCAGTTTCCCCGGACGGGGCTGGGCGTGGTATTCGAGAGCGGCGGTTTTCAGGTCTGACATGATGGGCATTCCGCTGTTTACTGTTCTGACGGACCGCCGAGGATACGCAAAGAGCCGGGGGGCGACAAGACTGCCCGGTCACTATGTGTCAAGGCCTTTGGCCTACGACTTTACGCTATAACCCACGGGGCTTACGGAAGTCAGTGTGTACAATCCAATAGCAAAATGTCTACAACTATTTACCCCGGGACAACCGCCAGCATGCTCGGATCGGTCAATGGCAACAGCCAGCGTCGCTGCCCGGGCTTGAGCCCTCCCTTGCGGGATCGATCCAGCACCCAGCCACGCGCCTCGACCTGGCGCCCCTTGAGGTTAGCGAAGAAGCTGGCGGGGAAGCGCTGCTGCAGACGAGCGGGGACCTGCAGCACCACGGCATCGTCGAGCTCCAGCCAGATACCGCCACGGTTGCGCTCGATCCCCTTGATCTGGCCGCCGATCACGGCAAAACCGGACTGCCTGACCTCCCCCGCACGTACCACCGGCGACTGGCGCCACAGCCCGGCTCCGGCGTTGCGCGCCTGCTGCTCGGCCTGTTGCTGACACCCCGACAAGGCCACGTTGGGGGCGATGGCGACCCGGTAGCCGAGGCCTTCACTGAGCAGTTGTGCTTCGAGATTGTCGCCAGTACGGCTATAGATGTGCGCCAGGGTACGACCGTACTTGTCCTTGGGTTCCACGCCCGGGACCAGGCCGACGCGACCATCGCTGGCCTCGACCAGCGCCTGCAGACGCCGTTTCGCAGCCTCGGCGTAGGGCTCGCTGGTGCGCCCCTTGCGGCCGATCTCGGGCGCATTGATGCCGATCAGCCGCACATTGCGGCCATCACCCAGGCGCAAGGTGTCGCCGTCGACCACCTGGTGCACCGTCACCTGCTGCGGCTGCTCGGGCAACGGACAGAAGGCCAGGGCCGGAAAATGCCAGATCGCGCCCACAAAAAAGGCGCCCACGAGGGGCGCCTTCTTTTGCAGCAACGCGAACCTCGAGAGATTCGCCATGCGCATGATTACTTCTTGGTACCGAACATACCGAAGCGATCGGCGAACTTCTGTACGCGACCACCGGTGTCCAGGACTTTCTGCTTACCGGTGTAGAACGGGTGGCACAGGTTGCAAACGTCGATCGCCAGGACGCTGCCCAGGGTCGAACGGGTTTCAAACTTGTTGCCGCAGCTGCAGGTGACTGCAACTACTTCGTAGTTCGGATGAATATCTGCTTTCATGGTCACTTCCTCGAGCTGCGTGCCGCCACCCAACACCTATTGTTGAATACCGCACGTAATTAGGCGGCGAATAATACCAGAGCGCGGGCGCAGCGCAAGTTGTCGCTTGCACCGACCGTCGTCTGCTAGGCTCGCCTGATTTGTGAAACGCCCTCCAGAGACCTTCCGCGTGTCCGACGTCATCCTGCGCCTTGCCCTGCCTTCGCCCCTGCGTCGCCTGTTCGACTACCGGGCGCCCGCGAGCATGGCGCGCCAGGCACTGACGCCCGGCATGCGTATCCGTGTGCCGTTCGGCCGCCGCGAGATGATCGGCGTGCTGGTGGAGGTCGCCACGCACAGCGAAGTCCCCGCCGACAAGCTCAAGCCGGCCAGCGCCCTGCTCGACCCGGTTTCGCCCGTGCCGCCCGCCTTGTTCAAGCTGTGCCTGTGGACGGCGCAGTACTACCAGCACAGCCTGGGCGACACCTTGAGCTGGGCACTGCCGACCCTGCTGCGCCAGGGCGAGCCGGCCGAGGTGCGTCAGGAGCGCTTCTGGCACGTCGCCCCCGGGGCACGCCTGGAGGACCCGCGCATCGCCCGCGCCCCGCGCCAGCGCGATGCCCTCAAGACCCTGTCGCAGCACCCCCACGGCGTTGCCCACAGCCTGTTGAGCAAGCTCGGCCTGAACAAGGACAGCCTCGACCTGCTGCTGGCCAAGGAGCTGGTGAACGTCGAGGTCCGCCGTCACCTGCCCACCGCACGCCACGAACACTGGCTGGCCCAGCCGGAGCTGCCGCTCAACGAGGAGCAACGCGCGGCGTTCGAGGCGGTGCGCGCAGGCTTCGGCGCCTTTTACGCCTACCTGCTGGCCGGGGTCACCGGCAGCGGCAAGACCGAGGTGTACCTGCAGCTGATCCGCGAAACCCTCGAGGCCGGCAAGCAGGCGCTGATCCTGATCCCCGAGATCAACCTCGGCCCGCAGACCCTGCAACGCTTCGAGCAGCGCTTCAACGCCCGCATCGCCCTGCTGCACTCGGCGGTGGGCGACCGCGAGCGCCTGGATGCCTGGCTGGCGGCCCGCGATGGCGACGCCGACATCATCATCGGCACCCGCTCGGCGCTGTTCACGCCAATGAAGAACCCGGGCCTGATCATCATCGACGAGGAGCACGACGGCTCCTATAAACAGCAGGAAGGCCTGCGCTACCATGCCCGCGACCTGGCCGTGGTCCGCGCCCACCAGGAGAACATCCCGATCCTGCTGGGCTCGGCCACGCCGTCACTGGAAAGCCTGCACAACGCCCACAGCGGGCGCTACGGCCTGCTGCGCATGAACCAGCGTGCCGGCGGCGCCAAGGCACCGCGTTTCCTGCGCCTGGACGTACGCAGCCTGCCGTTGGACAGCGGCATCAGCGGCCCGCTGCAACAGGCCATCCGCCAGACCCTGGAGGCTGGCCAGCAGGTGCTGGTGTTCCTCAACCGCCGCGGTTTCGCCCCGACGCTGCTGTGCCACGACTGCGGCTGGCTCTCCGAGTGCCCGCGCTGCGATGCGCGCATGACCGTGCACCAGCGTTCCGCCGTGCTGCGCTGCCACCATTGCGGCTACGACGAACGCCTGCCGTTGCAGTGCCCGCAGTGCGCCCACGTCGACCTGCGTCCGGTAGGGGCCGGCACCGAGCGTGCCGAAGAGCGGCTAAAGGTGCTGTTCCCCGATTACCCGATCCTGCGCGTGGACCGCGACAGCACCTCGCGCAAGGACGCCATGCACAACCTGTTCGCCACCATCCAGCGCGGTCAGCCGAGCATCCTGGTCGGCACCCAGATGCTGGCCAAGGGGCACCACTTCCCCCGCGTCACCCTGGTGGCGATTCTCGATGCCGACGGCGGACTGTTCTCCGGCGACTTTCGCGCCAGCGAGCGCATGGCCCAGCTGATCGTCCAGGTTGCCGGTCGCGCCGGGCGCGCCGAGGAACCGGGCAAGGTCATCGTGCAGACCCACCTGGCCGACCATCCGCTGCTGGTGCAACTGACCGAGCAGGGCTACTTCGCCTTCGCCGAGCAAGCCCTGAGCGAACGTCGCGCCGCCGGCCTGCCGCCGTTCGCCCACCTGGCCCTGCTGCGTGCGGATGCGCACAAGCCGGGCCAGGCCGAGAGTTTCCTCGACGAAGCCTGCGCCGCCGCCGAGCGGGTCATGGCCGAACAGGGCCTGCACGGCATCGAGCTGCTGGGGCCGGTCCCGGCACCCATGGAACGACGGGCGGGCCGCTTCCGCGCGCAACTATTGCTCCAGGCCAATGCCCGGGCTCAGTTGCATCGACTGATCAGTGCCTGGTTGCTAGTGTTGGAGCAGATGCCATCGGGGCGGCAGGTGCGCTGGTCGCTGGATGTCGATCCGGTCGACCTTTACTGACTGTTTCAGGGTTGTCGTGGGAGCGGACAATGGCTTGTGCCCCAAAAGGTTGGCAACCCGCCCCCGGCAACGGATAATGCCCAGTTTTTCCACCTGCGCATCGAAGCGCTCACCGCGCTTGCGGTCGAAAAGAGAATCCCATGAAAGACACCATTCGCCAGCTGATCCAGCAAGCCCTCACCCAACTCGTCGCCGACGGTGTGCTGCCTGAAGGGCTGACGCCGGCGATCCAGGTGGAAAACGCCCGGGACAAGACCCACGGCGACTTCGCCAGCAACATCGCCATGATGCTGGCCAAGCCGGCCGGCATGAAGCCCCGCGACCTGGCCGAAAAACTCATCGCCAGCCTGCCGGTCAGCCCCGACATCACCAAGGTCGAGATCGCCGGCCCCGGCTTCCTGAACTTCTTCCAGAACACCCAGGCCCTGGCCAACCGCCTCGACGCCGCCCTGGCCGATGAGCACCTGGGCGTGTGCAAGGCCGGCCCGGCCGAGAAGGTGGTGATCGACATGTCGGCGCCGAACCTGGCCAAGGAGATGCACGTCGGCCACCTGCGCTCGACCATCATCGGCGACAGCGTCGCGCGCGTGCTGGAATTCCTCGGCGATGACGTCATCCGCCAGAACCACGTGGGCGACTGGGGCACCCAGTTCGGCATGCTGCTGGCCTACCTGGAAGAAAACCCGATCACCAGCGACGAGCTGTCGGACCTGGAAAACTTCTACCGCGCCGCCAAGAAGCGCTTCGACGAGTCCGAAGCGTTCGCCACCCGCGCCCGCGGCCTGGTGGTCAAGCTGCAGGCCGGCGACCCTGAGTGCATGGCCCTGTGGACGCGCTTCAAGGACATCTCGCTGTCGCACTGCCAGAAGACCTACGAGCTGCTCAACGTCAAGCTGACCATGGCCGACGTGATGGGCGAGAGCGCCTACAACGCCGACCTGGCCAACGTGGTCGCCGACCTCAAGAGCAAGGGCCTGCTGGTCGAGGACCAGGGCGCCCAGTGCGTGTTCCTCGAGGAGTTCAAGAACGCCGAGGGCGATCCGCTGCCGGTGATCGTGCAGAAGGCCGACGGCGGCTACCTGTACGCCACCACCGACCTGGCCGCCGTGCGCTACCGCAGCAACACGCTGCAGGCCGACCGCGCCCTGTACTTCGTCGACCAGCGCCAGGCCCTGCACTTCAACCAGGTGTTCGAAGTGGCCCGCCGCGCCGGTTTCGTCGGCCACCCGATGAAGATGGAACACATGGGCTTCGGCACCATGAACGGCGCCGATGGCCGCCCGTTCAAGACCCGTGATGGCGGCACCGTCAAGCTGATCGACCTGCTCACCGAGGCCAAGGACCGCGCCTACGCGCTGGTCAAGGAGAAGAACCCGTCGCTGGCCGAGGACGAACTGCGCCACATCGGTGAGGTGGTCGGCATCGGCGCGGTCAAGTACGCCGACCTGTCCAAGCACCGCACCAGCGACTACAGCTTCAACTTCGAGCTGATGCTCAACTTCGAAGGCAACACCGCGCCGTACCTGCTGTACGCCTACACCCGCGTGGCCGGCGTGTTCCGCAAGCTCGGCAAGGGCTTTGACGAAGTCGACGGCAGCATCGTCCTGCAGGCAGCGCACGAGCAGGACCTGGCCGCGCGCCTGGCGCAGTTCGGCGAGATCCTCAACAACGTCGCCGAAAAAGGCACGCCGCACGTGCTGTGCAGCTACCTGTACGACCTCGCCGGCCTGTTCTCCAGCTTCTACGAGAACTGCCCGATCCTTTCCGCCGAAACCGCCGAACAGCAGCAGAGCCGCCTGCGCCTGGCTGCCCTGACCGGCCGCACCCTCAAGCAGGGCCTGGAACTGCTCGGCCTGGAAACCCTGGAGCGCATGTAAGTTGGCTGCAAAGAAGAAACCCGCACCCAAGCGCGGCGCCAGCCGCTCCCAGCCGCCTGCCAGCAAGCAGCCGATCCCGGGCTGGGTGTGGCTGGCGGTCGGCCTGACGGTCGGCGCCTTCATCGTCTTCCTGATGAAGCTCGAGCCGGGCGGCGACGACATCAAGCGCGCCAAGCCCGAGCAACAGAAGCCAGTTGCCGAGGCAAGCAAGACCACCACGCCGACACCACAGCAGCCGGTGAAGCCGAAGTACGACTTCTATACCCTGCTGCCGGAGTCGGAAGTGATCGTGCCGCCCGAGGCCGTGCCGGAGAAGACCCCGCCGGTACCGGCGCAGCCGCCCGTGCCGAGCACACCGGTCACCCCGGCAGAAGCGGCGAAGATCGACACCGCCCGCGCCCAGGCCGCGCTGCTGGGGCAGACGCCGCCACCAGCGCCACCGGTGATCAAGCCGGCGGCCACCACCCAGTTCTTCCTGCAGGCCGGCTCGTTCCGCAAGCAGGCGGACGCCGACAAGGTCCGCGCGCAGATCATCCTGCTCGGCCAGGCGGTCAGGGTGGAGTCGGGCACGGTCAAGGAAGAGACCTGGTACCGTGTGATGGTCGGCCCGTTCAGCAACCGTGAACAGCTGACCGTGGCGCAGAAGCAACTGGCCGGGGCAGGCTTCAGCAACCTGCTGCTGCAACAGCGGCGCCAGTAACGAAAAAGGCCTTGCCGCACTCAGCGACAAGGCCTTTTTTCATACCCGGCGACGCTCGGCGTTGACCTGGGAGATCTGGCTGTTGAGCGTCCAGAAGTCATACAGCACGCCCAGCAGGAACAGACCGCCGGTGAACAGGTAGATCAAGGCACTGATCCACTTGCCCTGGTACAGCCGGTGCACGCCGAAGATGCCCAGGAAGGTCAGCAGGATCCACGCCAGGTTGTAATCCACCCCGCCCGATTCGAAGCGCATGTCCGCCTCGCGGTCCATCGACGGGATCAGGAACAGGTCGATCAGCCAGCCGATACCCAGCAGCCCGAGGGTGAAGAACCAGATGGTCCCGGTGATCGGCTTGCCGTAGTAGAAACGGTGCGAGCCGGTGAAACCGAAGATCCACAGCAGATAGCCGAGGACCTTGCTGTGGGTGTCGTGCGAAGGGGCACCCTGTTGATAACCATTCATTCGAAGCCCTCGTGGGATAGCCGAAAATTTTCTAACGAAAAATGTGACTTTTTCGTTTTGACCCGACATATGGTACGTGGCTGAGCGACCAACGGATCAGAATTTGATCAAAAAGCTGTTATAAAGTTGCGCGCCAACACTTATAAAGAGCTTCATCTATGCCACCTTTCTTCAAGACATGGCTGACCCTCTGCCTTTTATTGCCCCTGGCCGCCCACGCCACCAACCGTGAGCAACGTCTTCCGAGCGGATTCACCGGTTACACGACCAACGCCGATACCACGGTGAAACGCGCCCCGATCCAGTACCGCAACACGACCAGCCTGCGCGCCCGCCCGGCCAACGCCGCCAAGCAGCACGCCGTGGGCATGCAAGCGGTGGCGATGTCGCCGAAGCAGAGCAGCGAAGTGCTCAGCCGTGCGGTGAACGTGCTCGGCACGCCCTATCGCTGGGGTGGCAGCAGCCCGAAGAAGGGCTTCGACTGCAGCGGCCTGGTCAAGTATGCGTTCAACGATGTGGCAGATGTCGACCTGCCGCGCACTTCCAACGCCATGGCCCAGGGCCAGGGCGTCAAGGTGGCCAAGGGCGACCTCAAGCCAGGCGACCTGATCTTCTTCAACATCAAGAGCCGTCGGGTCAACCACGTCGCCATCTACCTGGGCAACGACCGCTTCATCCACGCACCGCGCACCGGCAAGCGGGTGAGCATCGACAGCCTGGAGAAGCCTTACTGGCAGAAGCACTACGTGGTGGCCAAGCGCGTGCTGCCCAAGCAGCAGCAACAGGCGCTGAGCCTGGCCAAACGCTGAAACGCCCAGCAGTCCCTGCGGGAGATCGCAGGGAACCATGATTGCGCGACCAGCGCGCACCCTGTGGGAGCGGCTTTAGCCGCGAAGCAAGCGACGCGGTGGATGGCACCGACTTCGCCGGTGTTCTCGGCTAAAGCCGCTCCCACAGGGACTGCGGTGCACTTTCAGTCTCTGTGGACGTTCCTAACCCACTATCAAACCCCGCGCCTCCAGCGCCCGCAGCGCCCCCTCCATCGTGCACATACCCACCGCCGCACCGGCCTGCATCAGCGAATGAATCTGCGCCAGGCGCCCCTCGCGTATCAGGTTGCGCACCGCAGGCGTCGCCACCAGCACCTCCCGCGCCGCGACACGCCCGCCGCCTGACCGCCGAACCAGCAACTGCGCAACCACCAACCGCAGGGAGTCGGCCAGCATGCTGCGCACCAGCGGTTTTTCCTCCGCCGCGAACACCTCTACCAGTCGGTCGATGCTGCTCACCGCCGACCGCGTATGCACCGTGGCCAGCACCAGATGCCCGGTCTCCGCGGCGCGCAACGCCAGGCGAATGCTGTGCAGGTCGCGCAGCTCGCCGATCATGATCACGTCCGGGTCCTGACGCAGGGCACTGCGCAGGGCCTGGGCAAATTCACGGCTATGCAGGCCGACCTCACGCTGGCTGACCAGGCTTCGCTGGTTGGCATGGATGAACTCGATCGGCTCTTCAAGCGTGACGATATGCAATGCGTATTCGCGATTAAGCCCATCGATTAGTGCCGCCAAGGTACTCGACTTACCGCTGCCGGTGGCCCCACCCACCAGGACCAGGCCATCCCGATACCGGGAGATGATTTGAAACACTTCCGTCAGTTCAAGCGCCTCCAGACAGGGCACGCTTGCAGGGATCAAACGCACGCTGGCGCTCGGGCCATTGCGCTGGCGGAACAGGTTCAGCCGAAAGCGTCCCAGCCCGCCCAGACTCACCGCCAGGTCCAGCTCATCGCCGGCAGCCCACTGTCGCCGCTGCTCATCGTCTAGCAAGACAGCCATCCCATCTTCCAGCGCTCCTGCCGTCAGCAGCGGGAGGTCCAGGCGCTGCAACACCCCATCCACGCGCAGCAGCGGCCGCTCGCCCGCGGCCAGGTGCAGGTCGCTGGCACCGGCAGCCAGGGCCCGGCCCAACAGGTCGGTCACATCCATGAGACTCCCCAACGGCGATCAAGCAGGTAGAATGCCGCAGACCCCAAAGCCTTCGGCGACGAACCATGTCCACCCTAGCAGACAACATTGGCGCCATTGCCACCCGCATCGACAGCGCGGCCAGGGCCGCCGGACGCGACCCGGCCAGCATCCATCTGCTGGCAGTGAGCAAGACCAAGCCCGCCAGCGCGATTCGCGAGGCCTACGCCGCCGGGCTGCGCGATGTGGGCGAGAACTACCTTCAGGAAGCCCTGACAAAACAACAGGCGCTTTCCGACCTGCCCTTGATCTGGCACTTCATCGGCCCCATCCAGTCGAACAAGACCAAGGCCATCGCCGAGCATTTCGACTGGGTACATTCCGTGGACCGCCTGAAGATCGCCCAACGCCTCTCCGAGCAGCGCCCTGCCGGCCTGGCGCCGCTGAACGTCTGCCTGCAGGTGAACGTCAGCGGCGAGGACAGCAAGTCCGGCTGCGCGCCCGCCGAGCTGCCGGCCCTGGCCCAGGCGGTGAACGCCCTGCCCGGTCTGCGCCTGCGCGGACTGATGGCGATTCCGGAGCCGACCGAGGACCGCGCCAAGCAGGAAGCCGCCTTTGCCATCCTGCGCCAGCTCCAGGCGCAGCTGAACCTCGGCCTGGACACCCTGTCGATGGGCATGAGCCACGACCTGGAAGCCGCCATCGCCCAAGGTGCGACCTGGGTCCGCATCGGCACCGCCCTGTTCGGCGCCCGCGACTACGGACAGCCCTGAATCCATGCTTAACTCACTCTTTCCTTCAAGGACCTGACATGAGCAAGACTCGTATTGCCTTTATCGGCGCCGGCAACATGGCCGCCAGCCTGATCGGCGGCCTGCGTGCCCAGGGCCTGGACGCCGCGCAGATCCGCGCCAGCGACCCGGGTGCCGAGACCCGCGCGCGGATCCAGGCCGAGCACGGCATCGAAGCCTTCGAAAGCAACGCCCAGGCCATCGAGGGCGTGGACGTGATCGTGCTGGCGATCAAACCGCAGGTCATGAAGGCGGTCTGCGAAACACTGAAGCCGAACCTGAAGTCCGGCCAGCTGGTGGTGTCCATCGCCGCCGGCATCACCTGCGCCAGCCTGCAGACCTGGCTGGGCGCGATCCCGGTGGTGCGCTGCATGCCCAACACCCCGGCGCTGCTGCGCCAGGGCGTCAGCGGCCTGTACGCCACCGGGGAAGTGTCCGCCGAGCAGCGCCAGCAGGCTGAACAACTGCTGTCGGCCGTCGGCACCGCCTTGTGGCTGGACAAAGAACAACAGCTGGATGCCGTCACCGCCGTCTCCGGCAGCGGCCCGGCCTATTTCTTCCTGCTGATCGAAGCCATGACCGCCGCCGGCGAGAAACTCGGCCTGCCGCGTGAAACCGCCTCGCAACTCACCTTGCAGACCGCCCTGGGCGCCGCCCGCATGGCGGTTGCCAACGATGTCGACGCCGCCGAGCTGCGCCGCCGCGTGACCTCGCCGGCCGGCACCACGGAAGCGGCGATCAAGTCGTTCCAGGCCAGCGGTTTCGAGGCGATCGTCGAGCAGGCACTTCAGGCCGCGGCGAAGCGTTCCGCCGAACTGGCCGAACAACTGGGCAAATAAGGAGCCATTGATGAATGCATTGTCCGGCGCCGCGATCTTCGTGGTGCAAACCCTGGTCAGCCTGTACCTGGTGATCGTCCTGCTGCGCTTCGTGCTGCAACTGGTCAAGGCCGACTTCTACAACCCGCTGAGCCAGTTCGCCGTGCGCGCCACCCAGCCGCTGCTCAAGCCGCTGCGCCGGGTGGTCCCCAGCATCGCCGGCCTGGATACCTCCTCGCTGCTGCTGTCGATCCTGATCCAGGCGTTGCTGATGGCCTTCGTGCTGATGGTCACCTACGGTACCTTCGGCGACATCCTGCACCTGCTGATGTGGTCGATCCTGGGCATCACCTCGCTGTTCCTGAAGATCTTCTGGGTGGCGATGATCGTCATGGTCATCGTCTCGTGGGTCGCGCCGAACAGCCACAACCCGGCCGCCGAGCTGGCCTACCAGATCAGCGAGCCGGTGCTGGCGCCGTTCCGCCGCCTGGTGCCGAACCTCGGCGGCATGGACATTTCGCCGATCTTCGCCTTCATCGCCATCCAGGTGATCCAGTCGTTCCTGATGCCCCAGCTGGCGGCCTACGCCGGTATGCCGCAAGAGCTGTGGCGGATGATCTGACCCGCACTGCATCCAGCGGCAAGCCTTTGCTTGCCGCTGGGGGTAGCGCTCTTTAGACTTACGCCTCCGTCAAGCGTGAGCAGGGTCGATGTCCACTGTCCTTCCCGAAGATTCCGTCGGTCTGGTAACACCGCAGATTGCCCGGTTCGATGAACCGCTGGCCCTGGCTTGTGGCCGCTCCCTGGCCTCGTACGAGCTCATCTACGAAACCTATGGCACCCTCAACGCCGCCGCCAGCAATGCCGTGCTGATCTGCCATGCGTTGTCCGGCCATCACCATGCCGCCGGCTACCATGCCGCCACCGACCGCAAGCCGGGCTGGTGGGACAGCTGCATCGGCCCCGGCAAGCCGATCGACACCAACCGCTTCTTCGTGGTCAGCCTGAACAACCTCGGCGGCTGCAATGGCAGCACCGGCCCCAGCAGCCTCAACCCGGCCACCGGCAAGCCCTACGGCGCCGACTTCCCGGTGCTGACCGTGGAGGACTGGGTGCACAGCCAGGCGCGCCTGGCCGACCGCTTAGGTGTACAGACCTGGGCCGCCATCGTCGGTGGCAGCCTCGGCGGCATGCAGGCCCTGCAGTGGACCATCACCTACCCGGACCGTGTGCGCCACTGCGTGGATATCGCCTCGGCGCCCAGGCTGTCGGCGCAGAACATCGCCTTCAACGAAGTGGCGCGCCAGGCCATCCTCACCGACCCCGAGTTCCACGGCGGCTCGTTCCAGGACCAGGGCGTGATCCCCAAGCGCGGCCTGATGCTGGCGCGCATGGTCGGCCACATCACCTACCTGTCCGACGACTCGATGGGCGAGAAATTCGGCCGCGAGCTCAAGAGCGACAAGCTCAACTACGACTTCCACAGCGTCGAGTTCCAGGTCGAGAGCTACCTGCGCTACCAGGGCGAGGAGTTCTCCGGCCGCTTCGACGCCAACACCTACCTGCTGATGACCAAGGCGCTGGACTACTTCGACCCGGCCGCGGCCCATGGCGGCGACCTGGCGGCAACCCTGGCCCATGTCTCGGCGGACTACTGCATCATGTCGTTCACCACCGACTGGCGCTTCTCGCCGGCCCGCTCGCGGGAGATCGTCGACGCCCTGATGGCCGCGCGCAAGAACGTCTGCTACCTGGACATCGACTCGCCCTATGGCCACGACGCCTTCCTCATCCCGACGCCCCGCTACATGCAGGGCTTCGCGAACTACATGAACCGCATCGCCCTCTGAGGACCGCATGAGAGCCGACCTGGAAATCATCCAAGACTGGATCCCCGCCGGCAGCCGGGTCCTCGACCTGGGCTGCGGCAACGGCGAACTGCTGGCCTCCTTGCGCGAGCGCAAGAATGTCACCGGCTATGGCCTGGAGATCGACGCCGACAACATCGCCGCCTGCGTGGCCAAGGGCGTCAACGTCATCGAGCAGGACCTGGACAAGGGCCTGGGCAACTTCGCCAGCAACAGTTTCGACGTGGTGGTCATGACCCAGGCCCTGCAGGCCGTGGAATATCCCGACCGGATCCTCGACGAGATGCTGCGGGTGGGTCGCCAGTGCATCATCACCTTCCCCAACTTCGGCCACTGGCGCTGCCGCTGGTACCTGGCGACCAAGGGTCGCATGCCGGTTTCGGACTTCATGCCGTATACCTGGTACAACACGCCGAACATCCACTTCTGCACCTTCGAGGACTTCGAGAACCTGTGCCATGAGCGCCACGCCAAGGTCCTCGACCGCCTGGCCGTCGACCGTCTGCACCGTAACGGGTTGGGCGGGCGGCTATGGCCTAATCTTCTAGGTGAGATCGGTATCTATCGGGTCAGCAGCCCGGGCCTGCAGGAGCATCAGCTCGCGGTCTGACCCTCGCGAACGGAGGAATGGGATCATGCGTCGACTAGCACTGTTTCTGATCAGCCTGTGCCTGGCCTTGCCGGTACTGGCTGCCGATGCCGCCAAGCCGGAGCGCAAGGAAGTGTTCGGCGATGTGACGGTCCACTACAGCGCCTTCACCTCGAGCATGCTGCAACCGGATATCGCCGCCGCCACGGGCCTGACCCGCAGCAAGAACCAGGGCGTGCTCAACATCGCCGTGCTCAAGGCCGAGAAGCCTGCAACGGCGGTGGTCAGCGGCACGGTGAAGGACCTGACCGGGCGCAGCAACCCGCTGTCGTTCAAGCAGATCACCGATCAGGGCGCGGTCTACTACATCGCCCAGTTCAAGATCGACCAGGCCGAGACCGTCACCTTCGATATCAACGTCGAAACCGGTGGCGTCAGCCATAAACTCAGCTTCAACCAGGAAGTGTTCCCAGGCGAATGATGAATCTTACGCAACTCGTATTGGCCAGCCACAACGCCGGCAAGCTCAAGGAACTGCAGGCCATGCTCGGCGAGTCCGTGCACCTGCGTTCGATCGGCGAATTCAGCCAGGTGGAGCCGGAAGAGACCGGCCTGTCGTTCGTCGAGAACGCCATCCTCAAGGCGCGCAACGCCGCACGCATCTCCGGCCTGCCGGCCCTGGCCGACGACTCAGGCCTGGCGGTGGACTTCCTCGGCGGCGCGCCGGGCATCTACTCGGCGCGCTACGCCGACGGCAAGGGCGACACGGCGAACAACGCCAAGCTGCTCGAAGCGCTCAAGGACGTGCCTGCAGACCAGCGCGGCGCGCAGTTCGTCTGCGTCCTGGCCCTGGTGCGGCATGCCGACGATCCGCTGCCGATCCTCTGCGAAGGCCTGTGGCACGGCAGCATCCTGTTCGAGGCCAGCGGTGAGCACGGCTTCGGCTACGACCCGCTGTTCTGGGTCCCGGAGCGCAACTGCTCCAGCGCCGACCTCGCCCCGGTCGACAAGAACCAGCTCAGCCACCGCGCCCGCGCCATGGCCCTGCTGCGTCAACGTCTGGGCCTGGCATGACCGAAAAGCTGTTCGTGCAACCGGCGGGCCTGATCCTTCCCGAACTCCCGCCGCTGTCGCTGTACATCCATATTCCCTGGTGCGTGCGCAAGTGCCCGTACTGCGACTTCAACTCGCACCAGGCCGGTCCGGCGCTGCCGGAAGCCGAATACATCGACGCCCTGCTGGCCGATCTCGACCAGGAGCTGCCTGCCGTCCAGGGCCGCTCGATCAGCACGATCTTCTTCGGAGGCGGCACCCCCAGCCTGTTCAGCGCTGATGCGCTGGGTCGTCTGCTGCGCGGAGTCGAGCAACGCATCCCGTTCGCCCCGGACATCGAGATCACCCTCGAGGCCAACCCAGGCACCTTCGAGCAGGAGAAGTTCAAGGCCTACCGGCAGACCGGCATCAACCGCCTGTCCATCGGCGTGCAGAGTTTCCAGCCAGCCAAGCTCGAGAAGCTCGGGCGCATCCACAATGGTGCCGAAGCGGTGCGCGCCGCAGACATGGCCCGTGCGGCAGGCTTCGACAACTTCAACATGGACCTGATGCACGGCTTGCCGGACCAGTCGCTCGGCGACGCCCTGGGCGACCTGCGCCAGGCCATCGAACTGGCGCCGACGCACCTGTCCTGGTACCAGCTGACGGTAGAGCCGAACACGGTGTTCTGGAACCAGCCGCCCGAGCTGCCCGAGGACGATATCCTTTGGGATATCCAGGAAGCCGGCCAGGCGTTGATGGCCGAGCACGGTTACCGCCAGTACGAAGTCTCGGCCTACGCCCAGGCCGGTCGTGCCGCGCGGCACAACCTGAACTACTGGCGCTTCGGCGACTTCATCGGCATCGGTGCCGGTGCCCATGGCAAGCTGTCGTTCCCCGACGGACGCATCCTGCGCACCTGGAAGACCCGCCTGCCCAAGGACTACCTGAACCCGGCCAAGCCGTTCAAGGCGGGCGAGAAGCTGCTGCCGGCCGATGAGCTACCCTTCGAGTTCCTGATGAACGCCCTGCGCCTCACCGACGGGGTGGAAGCCGAACTGTTCAGCCTGCGCACCGGTCTGCCCCTGGCGCAACTGGCCGAAGCCCGCCGTGAAGCCGAACAAAAAGGCCTTTTGCGGGTCGAACCGGATCGGCTGGCAGCCACTCCGCGTGGCCAGCTGTTCCTCAACGACCTGCTGCAGTACTTCTTGAATTAAGGATGACCCATGGACCTGGTACTTGACCTGCTCTCGACCGTTTCCCGTTGGAGCCGCAGCAACCTGTCAGAAATCTCGCTGGCCCTGGTGGGCTGCCTGCTGGTGCTGTTCGGCACCGATATCAAGGGCTGGGTGGAAGGCCGCCTGGGTGGCCTGGCCGGCGCCCTGCGGGTGCCGTTCATGGCGCTGCTGGTGATGATCGGCAGCGGCGCGGCACTGATCTATGCGACGCCGTGGATCGTGAAGGGGCTGGGGCAGTTCAACAACTATGCGCTGGCACCAGTGCTGCTGGTGGTGCTGGTATTGATTGGCGTGGTGGCCGATCGGCGGGGCTGAGGGTTTGCTAAAAGCCGCCCTGGCGAGCCAGGACGGCTTCTCACCCGACTAACCCTTAGCGGGCATCGTCAAAGTGATCGCGCAGGAAGTCCCTGGCGGTCCTGAAAACGATCAGGATCCGAACCAGCGTCCAGACACGGCTCAGCGTATTCAGCAAACGCTTCATATGCCTTGGCCTCCGTGTTGGCTGGGCCAATCTTCCAGCGTCTGACCGGCACTTCGACGCCTTCGGAGATCATTGGGGGTGGTCTCCAGTGAAGTGGCCGGGTAGATGGCCCTTCGAAACTCTGCCGGCGCGGTTCGTAGGCCGCGTCGAAGGGGCCGAGACAGCAGAACGAATTCGCTTCCCGGCCCGCCACTGGAATTTCCCCCATGAGAGCGGGGCAATCTTACGACAGCGAAAGGTTCAAGGCTGTTACCTGCTCAGTCGCACTTGATGCCTGATATTTCCGTGATTGACGCACTCCACGAGTACTCCTAGTATCGCGTTTGTGGGTGGTCTCCAGTGACGCTTGAACTGCGCAGGCTGAGGATTCGTAACCCGAAGCCCGCATAAAAAAACCGCCTTTAGCTAGGCGGTTTTTTTTGGCTGCAGGCAGACCTGGCTGACGCCCTGCCGATGTCTTCCAAGGTGCTGGTGTTGATTGGCGGGGCGGCTGATCGGCGGGGCTGAGCACTTGCTAAAAGCCGCCCTGGCGAGCCAGGACGGCTTCTCACCCGACTAACCCTTAGCGGGCATCGTCAAAGTGATCGCGCAGGAAGTCCCTGACAGACCTGAACACAATCAGGATCCGAACCAGTTTCCAGACGCGGCTCAGCGTATTCAGCAAACGCTTCATATGCCTTGGCCTCCGTGTTGGCTGGGCCAATCTTCCAGCGTCTAACCGGCACTTCGACACCTTCGGAGAGCATGTGACTGTCTCCAGTGAAGTGGCCAGGTGGGTGGCCCTTCGATAAGTATCACCGGCGCGAGTCGTAGGTCACGTCGAAGGGGCCGAGAAAGCGTTTGGCTTCCAGGCCCGTCACCGGATGAAATCACATGCGAGCAAAACGATCTTACGTGAACCTCCCTACCAGAGCTGTTACCTGCCCTGTCACACGTAATGCCGGATATTTCCTTGGTTGACCTGTATTCGAGGCCATCCTAAGATCCAGTTGTGACTGTCTCCAGTGATGTTCGTGGGCTAGGCTTCGTAACCCGAGGCCCACATAAAAAAACCGCCCTTCTCAAGGCGGTTTTTTTGTACCTGCAATCTCGCAGGCTTGAAGGACAGCGCCGAACGAATCCGGCTCAGCTCACCTTCTCGAACTTCAGATCCCACACCCCATGCCCAAGGCGCTCACCACGGCGCTCGAACTTGGTGATCGGCCGTTCTTCCGGGCGTGGCACGTAGGCGCCATCAGCCGCCTGGTTGCGATAGCCGGGCGCTGCGCTCATCACTTCCAGCATGTATTCGGCATAGGGCTCCCAGTCGGTCGCCATGTGGAACACACCACCGGGCTTGAGCTTGCGGCGCACCAGCTCGGCAAACTCCAGCTGGACGATCCGGCGCTTGTGGTGACGCGCCTTGTGCCAAGGGTCCGGGAAGAACAGCATCAGGCGATCGAGGCTGTTGTCGGCCACGCAGCGGTTGAGCACTTCGATGGCATCACAGTCGTACACCCGCAGGTTCTTCAGGCCCTGGGTCAGCACGCCGTTGAGCAGTGCGCCGACACCCGGACGGTGCACTTCGACACCGATGAAGTCCAGCTCGGGCGAGGCGGCGGCCATTTCCAGCAGCGAGTGCCCCATGCCGAAGCCGATCTCCAGGGTACGCGGCGCCGAGCGGCCGAACACCTGGTCGTAGTCCACCGGGCTGTCGGTCAACGGCAGGATGAACAGCGGACCGCCCTGCTCCAGGCCGCGTTGCTGGCCTTCGGTCATGCGCCCGGCACGCATCACGAAACTCTTGATGCGGCGGTGCGGGCGGGCTTCGCCGTCTTCGGTGATCGGCGTTTCTTGCGATTCAGTCATCTGGGGCTCTTACTTGATCAGACCTTCCAGCGGCGAGGACGCGCTGGCATAGAGTTTCTTCGGCATGCGCCCGGCGAGATACGCCATGCGGCCGGCAAGGATGGCGTGCTTCATGGCCTCGGCCATCAGCACCGGCTGCTGGGCGTGGGCGATGGCCGAGTTCATCAGCACCGCCTCGCAGCCCATCTCCATGGCGATGGTGGCGTCGGAGGCGGTCCCCACGCCGGCATCGACCAGCACCGGCACCTTGGATTCCTCGAGGATGATCTGCAGGTTGTAGGGGTTGCAGATACCCAGGCCGGTGCCGATCAGGCCGGCCAGCGGCATGACGGCGATGCAGCCGGCTTCGGCCAGCTGGCGGGCGATGATCGGGTCATCGCTGGTGTAGACCATCACATCGAAACCGTCCTTGACCAGTACTTCGGCGGCCTTGAGGGTTTCGATCACGTTGGGGAACAGGGTCTTCTGGTCGGCCAGCACTTCCAGCTTCACCAGCGTCCGCTCCTCGTGGGACTTGTGGCCGTCGAGCAGTTCACGGGCCAGGCGGCAGGTACGCACCGCCTCGACCGCGTCGAAGCAGCCCGCGGTGTTCGGCAGGATGGTGTACTTGTCGGGCGACAGCACATCGAGCAGGTTCGGCTCGCCCGCGTTCTGGCCGAGGTTGGTGCGACGCACGGCCACGGTGACGATCTCGGCACCCGAGGCCTCGGTGGCCAGGCGGGTTTCTTCCATGTCACGGTACTTGCCGGTGCCGACCAGCAGGCGCGACTGGAAAGTGCGCCCGGCCAGGACGAAAGGCTTGTCGCTGCGAACGTTGCTCATCGATGTTCCTCAGGAAAGGTTACGGGGCTTTGGATGAATCGGCGGGATGCGCTCAACCACCGCCAATGGCATGAACCACTTCGACCTGGTCGCCTTCGCTCAATCGCGTGCTCTCGTGCTGGCTGCGCGGCACGATGTCCAGGTTCAGTTCCACCGCCACCCGGCGACCGGCCAGCTCCAGCCGGCCCAGCAGCGCCGCGACGCTCTCGCCCTCGGGCAGTTCGTAAGGTTCACCGTTCAATTGAATGCGCATGCGCACGGCCACCATTGTTCTTTGGGGCCCGCATTCTAGCCCCGATCCACCCCGCAACCCAAGGGCGATGCGCGCCATTAGTCGCGATTGTGGACCGTTCGGTCAGCCCAGGCGCCAGGCGGCCAGGCCCAGGCACAGCCAGCCAGCGAGGAAGCACAAGCCACCCAGCGGAGTGATCATGCCGAGCTTGCCCAGGCCGCTCAGGGTCAGTACGTAGAGGCTACCGGAGAACAGCACGATACCCACGGCGAACAGACCGCCGGCCCAGCCGACCAGGCGCCCCGGCAGGTGCGCCGAGAGCACCGCCACCGCGAGGATCGCCAGGGCGTGCACCAGCTGGTAGGTCACGCCGGTATGGAAGATCGCCAGGTAGTCGGCGCTGAGACGGCTCTTCAGGCCATGGGCGGCGAAGGCGCCGAGGGCGACGCCGGTAAAGCCGAAGAACGCGGCGAGCATCAGGAAGCTGCGAAGCATGGGACGACTCCTCGGGAGGGGTCTGTATAATGGCCCGTTCCAACGGTCCGGCCAAGCCATCACCATGCTGTCATCTCTCCTGCGCCGCCTCTCCCGCGCCCTGCTCTGGTTCGCAGCCGGCAGCGCCGCCGTGGTCCTGTTGCTGCGCTGGGTTCCACCGCCCGGCACCGCGCTGATGGTCGAGCGCAAGGTGGAGTCGTGGTTCAGCGGCGAGCCCATCGACCTGCAACGCGACTGGACGCCCTGGGAGGGCATCTCCGACGAGCTCAAGGTCGCGGTCATTGCCGGCGAGGACCAGAAGTTCGCCAGCCACTGGGGCTTCGACATCCCGGCGATCCAGGCGGCGCTGGCCTACAACGAGCGCGGCGGCAAGGTGCGTGGCGCCAGCACCCTGACCCAGCAGGTGGCCAAGAACCTGTTCCTGTGGTCAGGGCGCAGCTGGCTGCGCAAGGGGCTGGAGGCCTGGTTCACCGCGCTGATCGAGCTGTTCTGGTCCAAGGAGCGGATTCTCGAGGTCTATCTGAACAGCGCCGAATGGGGCAAGGGCGTGTTCGGAGCCCAGGCCGCGGCACGCTACCACTTCGGCGTGGACGCCAGCCGCCTGACGCGACAACAGGCCGCACAGCTCGCGGCGGTGCTGCCGAGCCCGATCAAGTGGAGTGCCAGCCGGCCAAGCGCGTATGTGGCGAGTCGGGCGGGCTGGATTCGCCGGCAGATGAGCCAGCTGGGCGGGCCGAGCTACCTGATGCAGCTGGATACTTCGCGCAGGCTTTGAGACCTGGCTTTCGTGGGAGCGGGGTTGCCCCGCGATAGCCGATTCATTCGCAACATCGCCATCGCGGGGCAAGCCCACTCCCACGCCCCGCCACATTCTCGGCGGACAAAAAAAGCCGCTGTCTCTTGCGAGAACAGCGGCTTTTTCACTCCAGCCAGGCGCCGATCAGATCGCGATCAGTGCCTTGACCTTGTTCATCGCGTTCTTCTCGAGCTGGCGAATTCGCTCGGCCGAAACGCTGTATTTCTCCGCCAGTTCATGCAGCGTGGCTTTTTCCTCGGCCAGCCAGCGCTGGTAGAGGATATCGCGACTGCGATCGTCCAGGCCTTGCAGCGCTTCATGCAGGTTGCTGGTGGAGTTGTCGCTCCAATCAGCGTCCTCCAACTGCACGGCCGGGTCGTAGCGGTGGTCTTCCAGGTAATGCGCGGGCGACTGGAAGGCGCTGTCGTCGTCGGCTTCGGCCGCCGGGTCGAAAGCCATGTCCTGGCCGCTCAGACGGCTTTCCATCTCGCGCACTTCACGGGGCTCGACGCCGAGGCTTTCGGCCACGCGATGCACTTCGTCGTTGTTCAGCCAGGCCAGACGCTTCTTCTGGCTGCGCAGGTTGAAGAACAGCTTGCGCTGGGCCTTGGTGGTGGCCACCTTGACGATGCGCCAGTTGCGCAGGATGAACTCGTGGATCTCGGCCTTGATCCAGTGCACCGCAAAGGACACCAGACGCACGCCCATTTCCGGGTTGAAACGCTTGACCGCCTTCATCAGGCCGACGTTGCCTTCCTGGATCAGGTCGGCCTGGGCCAACCCGTAGCCGGCGTAGCTACGGGCGATGTGTACGACGAAACGCAGGTGGGCCATCACCATTTGACGAGCGGCCTCGAGATCCTGCTCATAGTAGAGACGCTCGCCCAGATCACGCTCCTGCTCCGGCGACAGCAAGGGGATGCTGTTGACCGTGTGCACGTAGGCTTCCAGGTTTGCACCGGGAACCAGGGCATAGGCAGGTTGCAACGATGTGGTCATTCAAGTACCTCCGGCTTACAGACTCGTGCCTTGTGGGCACTGCCAGCATAGACAAGGAACCGTTGTACAAGTTCCAGGATGAAAAATTTGTCAATACTGGCCATGAAACATTTATCGCGGTGCCAGCTCGTTCAAGTGCCGAGCGACGGCGATCCATGCACCGATATACCCTAACAGCACCGCCCCGATCAAGAGTGAAAGGCCATCCGAGGCCGGCACGCCACCCAGGGCGAAATCACTGCCATACAGGCCGGACAGCCCGACCACCGCGTCATTCAGCCAGTTCAGGCCAAACGCCAGGATACCCCAGGCCAGCACGCCCGCACCCAGGCCGTACAGCGCGCCCATGTACAGGAAAGGCCGGCGCACGTAGCTGTCGGTACCGCCGACGAGCTTGATCACTTCGATCTCGACCCGGCGGTTTTCGATATGTAGACGAATTGTGTTACCGATTACTAACAGCAGAGCGGAAATCAGCATCACCGCCAGGCCGAAGACGAAGCGGTCACCCAGCTTGAGAATCGCCGCCAGACGCTCGACCCACACCAGGTCCAGCTGCGCCGCTTCCACCCGAGGCAGCTCGGACAGGCGCTGGCGCAAGGCTTCCAGGGCGGGTTTGTCGACCTCGGTCGGCGTTACCACCACCACGCCAGGCAGCGGATTGTCCGGCAACTCGCGCAGCGCCTCGCCCAGGCCCGACTGCTGCTGGAACTCTTCCAGCGCCTGCTCGCGGCTGACGTACTGAGCCTCGGCGACGCCCGGCATGCCCTTGATCTCGTCACGCAGGGCCTCGCCGTCACGGCTGCTGGCATCGAGCTTGAGGTAGAGCGAGATCTGCGCCGCGCGCTGCCAGGAACCACCGAGTTTCTCGACGTTCTTCAGCAGCAGCGACAGGCCCATGGGCATGCTCAGCGCCACGGCCATCACCAGGCAGGTGAAGAAACTGCCGATCGGTTGCTTGGCCAGGCGGCGCAGGCTGTCGGCCAGGCTGGCGCGATGGCTTTCCAGCCAGGCGTGCAGCAGGGTGCTGAAGTCCGGGCCATCGTCGTCGTGATCGCCACGCTTTTTCTTCGTCGGTTGCGGATCGGCGGCTTTCGGCGCCACGCGCTCGGAAACCTTTGGTGTACGTGTGGTGCTCATTGCCCGGCCTCCCCATCGCCGATCAAGCGGCCGCGTTGCAGCGTCAGCATGCGGTGGCGCATGCGCGCGATCAGCGCCAGGTCGTGACTGGCGATCAGTACCGTGGTGCCCAGGCGGTTGATGTCCTCGAACACGCCCATGATCTCGGCGGCCAGGCGCGGGTCGAGGTTACCGGTGGGCTCGTCCGCCAGCAGCAGGGCCGGTTGGTGGACGATGGCGCGGGCAATGCCCACGCGCTGCTGCTGGCCAGTGGACAGGTCGGCCGGGAACAGCTCGCCCTTGTCGCTCAGCGACACGCGCTCCAGCGCCGAATCCACGCGCTTGGCGATCTCGGCCTTGGACAGCCCGAGGATCTGCAGCGGCAGGGCGATGTTGTTGAACACCGTGCGATCGAACAGCAGCTGGTGGTTCTGGAACACCACGCCGATCTGCCGGCGCAGGAACGGGATCTGCGCGTTGCTGATCTGGCCCAGGTCCTGCCCGGCCAGCAGCAGCTTGCCGCTGGTCGGACGCTCCATGGCCAGCAGCAGGCGCAGCAGGGTGCTCTTGCCGGCGCCGGAGTGGCCGGTGACGAACAGGAACTCGCCACGACGCGCCCGGAAGCTCAGTTCGTGCAGGCCGACGTGGCCGTTGGGATAGCGCTTGGCTACCTGTTCGAATCGGATCATGAAGGTTCCCGCTCGGCGAACAGCGCCTTGACGAAGGGTTCGGCCTCGAAGGTGCGCAGGTCGTCGATACCCTCGCCCACACCGATGAAGCGGATCGGGATGTTGAACTGCTTGGCCAGGGCGAAGATGACGCCGCCCTTGGCGGTGCCGTCCAGCTTGGTCAGGGCCAGGCCGGTCAGCTCGACGCTCTGGTTGAAGTACTTGGCCTGGCTGATGGCGTTCTGCCCGGTACCGGCGTCGAGCACCAGCAGCACCTCGTGGGGCGCCTCGGCGTCGAGCTTGCCGATCACCCGACGGACCTTCTTCAGCTCTTCCATCAGGTTGTCCTTGGTGTGCAGGCGGCCGGCGGTGTCGGCGATCAGCACATCGACGCCCCGGGCCTTGGCGGCCTGCACCGCGTCGAAGATCACCGAGGCCGAGTCGGCGCCGGTGTGCTGGGCGATTACCGGGATCTGATTGCGCTCGCCCCACACCTGCAACTGCTCCACCGCTGCGGCGCGGAAGGTGTCGCCGGCGGCGAGCATGACCTTCTTGCCTTCGAGCTGCAGCTTCTTGGCCAGCTTGCCGATGGTGGTGGTCTTGCCGGCGCCGTTCACGCCGACTACCAGGATCACGTAGGGCTTGCTCTGCGCCTCGATCTTCAGCGGCTGCTCGACCGGACGCAGCAAGGCGGCCAGTTCGTCCTGCAGCGACTTGTACAGGGCGTCGGCGTCGGCCAGCTGTTTGCGGGCGACCTTCTGTGTCAGGTTCTGGACGATGGTCGAGGTGGCCTCGACGCCGACGTCGGCGGTCAGCAGGCGGGTCTCGATCTCGTCGAGCAGGTCGTCGTCGATGACCTTCTTGCCCAGGAACAGGCTGGCCATGCCTTCGCCAATGCTGGCGCTGGTCTTCGACAGGCCCTGCTTGAGGCGGGCGAAGAAGCCGGGTTTGGCGGGTTCGGCGGCGACTGGCGCAGGTTCCACGGCAGCCGGAGCGGGAGCGACAGACGCTACCGGCTCGGGCTCGGGCACAGGGGCTGGTTCGGCCACCACTACCTCAGGGGCATGGCGCTCAGGGATAGCGGGCGGGGCCTTGGGTTCGAGATCTGGCACCAGCGCCACCGGCTCTTCCGCGACTGGCAGCACCAAATTGCTTACTGGCGCAGGCGGTGTTGGCTCGGGCACAACCGTTGACAGGTCCGACGCATTCGCAGGCAAGCCCGCTCCCACAGGGGGCTGCGGCGCCTGAGGCACAGCGACAGGCTCAGGCTCGGCCACCAAGGCAGGCTCGGCCGGGACCTCTGCCGGCACAGACCGGGGTGCTTCGAGCACTACAGCGGGCTGCGGCGCCTGAGGCGCAGCGGCAGGCTCAGGTTCGGCCGCCTGGACAGGCTCGAGCGGGACTTCCACCGGCACAGGCTGGGGTGCCTCGGCCAGCGGAGCGGGCTGCTCGGCAGGAGGCTGCTGTACCACCGGCGCCTCGACGGGCGGTTGGGGGGCTTGCGGCTGTTCGGCGACAGGTTGCTCCGGCTTCTTGCGGAACCAGCTGAACAGGCCTTTCTTCTCGCCAGCCGCGGCCGGCGCTTTTTTGTCGTCGTTGGAACCAAACATGGAAGACGGCTATCTCAGGGTAGCGATGCGCCAGCAGTGGCGCATCGGGAATTCTTGAGTCACGCAGAACAGACTACTGTGAAGCCAGCGGGTTCATGCGCAACGTTTTGTCGTAAGGGCCTGTGGGCCAGAACGGCGACAGGCATGGTCGCCAGGCAACCGGATCAGTATCCTAGCACCTCCTGGCCCGCCGACGCTAAACCCAAGCGGGCCGCCGAACAGGTTGAACACCGTATGAATGCTCTAGCCCGCCGCGCCGCTGGCCTGTTGCTCGGCACGCTGTGCCTGCCGCTGGCGGCCTTCGCCGCCGATGTGCAACCCACCCACGAATTCATCCTCGACAACGGCCTGAAGGTGGTCGTGCGCGAGGACCACCGTGCGCCGGTGGTGGTTTCGCAGATCTGGTACAAGGTCGGCTCCAGCTACGAGACGCCGGGCCAGACCGGTCTGTCCCACGCCCTGGAGCACATGATGTTCAAGGGCAGCGCCAAGCTCGGCCCCGGCGAGGCCTCGCGCATCCTGCGCGATCTCGGCGCCGAGGAGAACGCCTTCACCAGCGACGACTACACCGCCTACTACCAGGTGCTGGCCCGTGACCGCCTGCCGGTGGCCTTCGAGCTGGAGGCGGACCGCCTGGCCAGCCTGCGCCTGCCGGCCGACGAGTTCAGCCGCGAAATCGAGGTGATCAAGGAAGAACGCCGCCTGCGCACCGACGACCAGCCCAACGCCAAGGCCTTCGAGCTGTTCCGCGCCATGGCCTACCCGGCCAGCGGCTACCACACCCCGACCATCGGCTGGATGGCCGACCTCGAACGCATGAAGGTCGAGGAACTGCGCCACTGGTACGAGTCCTGGTACGCGCCGAACAACGCCACCCTGGTGGTGGTCGGCGACGTCAAGCCCGACGAGGTGAAGGCCCTCGCGCAGAAGTACTTCGGCCCCATCCCCAAGCGCGCCGTGCCGCCGAGCAAGCTGCCGCTGGAGCTGGCCGAGCCGGGCCTGCGCCAGCTTACCCTGCACCTGCGCACGCAACTGCCCAGCCTGGTCTACGGCTTCAACGTACCGGCCCTGGCCACGGCCAAGGACCCGCGCGGCGTCAACGCCCTGCGCCTGATCTCGGCCCTGCTCGACGGCGGCTACAGCGCCCGCATGCCGGCGCGCCTGGAACGCGGCCAGGAACTGGTGGCCGGCGCCTCGTCCAGCTACAACGCCTTCACCCGCGGCGACAGCCTGTTCATGATCTCGGCCACGCCCAACGTGCAGAAGCAAAAGACCCTGGCCGAAGTGGAAAAAGGCATCTGGCAGTTGCTCGACGAGCTCAAGACCACGCCGCCGACCGCCGAGGAACTCGAACGCGTGCGCGCCCAGGTGATCGCCGGCCTGGTCTACGACCGCGACTCCATCAGCAGCCAGGCCACTACCATCGGCCAGCTGGAGACCGTCGGCCTGTCCTGGAAGCTGATCGACAGCGAGCTCGACGACCTCAAGCGCGTGACCCCGGAGGACATCCAGGCCGCCGCCCGCACCTATTTCACCCGCGAACGCCTGAGCGTTGCCCATGTACTGCCCGAGGAGTCCGCCCATGAGTGATCGCAGCGCACCGCGCTACACCCTGTTCGGCCTGGCGATCATCGTGCTGGTGGTGGCCGTCGCCGCGCTGCTGGCGCGCCCGGCCCAGTCCGACAACCAAGGCAAGGCAGACACCGCGGCCCGCCCGGCCAACACCCTGCAATCGCTGGCCGAACTGGACGGCAAGGCCCCCAGCCGGCGCCAGCTGAACATCCAGCACTGGTCCACCGCCGAAGGCGCCCGCGTGCTGTTCGTCGAGGCCCGCGAGCTGCCGATGTTCGACCTGCGCGTGACCTTCGCCGCCGGCAGCAGCCAGGACAGCGGCACCCCGGGCCTGGCCACCCTGACCAACGCCATGCTCAACGAGGGCGTGGCCGGCAAGGACGTTACCGCCATCGCCGAGGGCTTCGAAGGCCTGGGCGCCGACTTCGGCAACGGTTCGTACCGCGACATGGCCGTGGCGTCGCTGCGCAGCCTCAGCGCCAGCGACAAGCGCGAGCCGGCGCTGAAGCTGTTCACCGAGGTGGTGGGCCAGCCGACCTTCCCCGAGGATGCCCTCAAGCGCATCAAGAACCAGCTGCTGGCCGGTTTCGAGTACGAGAAGCAGAACCCGGGCAAGATCGCCGGCAAGACCCTGTTCGCCAACCTCTACGGCAAACACCCCTACGCCAGCCCCAGCGACGGCACCGCCGAAACCATCCCGGGCATTACCCTGGAACAGCTGCGCGGCTTCCACGCCAAGGCCTACTCGGCCGGCAACGCGGTGATCGCCCTGGTCGGCGACCTCAGCCGCGCAGAAGCCGAAGCCATTGCCGCCCAGGTCTCCGCCGGCCTGCCCAAGGGCCCGGCCCTGGCCAAGCCCGAGCAGCCGGTCGAACCCAAGCCGGGCGCGACCCATGTCGACTTCCCGTCCAAGCAGACCCACCTGATGCTGGCCGAGCTGGGCATCGACCGTAACGATCCGGACTGGCCGGCCCTGTCGCTGGGCAACCAGATCCTCGGTGGCGGCGCCTTCGGTACCCGCCTGATGAGCGAAGTGCGCGAGAAACGCGGCCTGACCTATGGCGTGTACTCGGTGTTCAGCCCGATGCAGGTGCGCGGCCCGTTCATGATCAACCTGCAGACCCGCGCCGAGCTTAGCGAAGGCACCCTCAAGCTGGTCCAGGACATCCTCGCCGACTACTTGAAAAATGGCCCGACTCAACAAGAACTGGACGACGCCAAGCGCGAACTGGCCGGCAGCTTCCCGCTGTCCAACGCCAGCAATGCCAGCATCGTCGGCCAGCTGGGCGCGATCGGCTTCTACAACCTGCCGCTGAGCTGGCTGGAAGACTTCATGCAGCAGTCCCAGGCGCTGACCGTCGAGCAGGTCAAGGCCGCCATGAACAACCATCTGGCGGCGGACAAGCTGGTGATCGTCACCGTCGGCCCTAAGGTGGCCCAGCAGCCCCTGCCAGCCCCCACTGACAAACCCGCCGAGCAGCCGCTCGGCGTACCGGAGCACTAATGGCAAGACCCAATACCCCAGCACGCCCGGCACCGGGCGCCAGCAAGGGCCCCGGCCAACTGCGCATCATCGCCGGCGAGTGGCGCAGCCGCCGCCTGGCCGTGCCGGAAGGCGATGGCCTGCGACCGACGCCTGACCGCGTGCGCGAGACCCTGTTCAACTGGCTGGCGCCGCACATCGAAGGCGCACTGGTGCTCGATGCCTTCACCGGCAGCGGCGCGCTGGTGCTGGAGGCCTTGTCTCGCGGCGCCGAGAACGCGGTTGCACTGGACAGCAACCCAGCGGCCATCGCCAATCTCAAGAACAACCTCGAGCTGCTGCGCTGCCCGCGTGGGCAGATCCTGCAGACCGACGCTCTGCGCTACCTGCAAGGCCCGGCCAAACAGCAGTTCGACGTGGTCTTCCTCGACCCGCCGTTCCACCAGGACCTGCTGGCCAACACCTGCAACCTGCTGGAGCAGGGCCAGTGGCTGCGCGAGCAGGCGTGGATCTACACCGAAAGCGAAGCCGTGCCCTCCTCGCTGCCGATGCCGGGCAACTGGCGCCTGCACCGCGAGAAGAAGACCGGCCAGGTGCACTACGCGTTGTGGCAGCGCAGTTGAGAAAGCCCTAACTATGTAGTGCTGGCAGACGCGCATTTTTGCTGAAGCTGCTCCGGTTCGCCACCAACCAGGAGCACTTCGGCCATGTCATCGCCTCCCCTTCTCGACGACGCAGTGGTCTCTGCCGGCCTAACAGCCATCGCAGCCGCACCATCGGCAGCGTTACAGCACTTCACGCTGGACAACGGTTTGACCGTCTACCTGCGAGAGGACCACCGCACCCCACTGGCAGCGGTTCAACTCTGGTACCACGTGGGTGCCAGCGATGAACCGGCGGGCCAAACCAACCTTTCGCACCTTCTGGAACACCTGATCTTCGATGGCAGCAGCAAACTCGCCAAAGGTCAGTACCTACAAGTGATCGCACGCCTGGGTGGCAAAGCCAATGGCACCACCACAGACGACGCGACGGCTTTCGATATTCAACTACCCGCGATACGCCTGCCGATCGCCCTCGAAATCATGGCTGATGCCATGACCACTGCAACCTTCGGCCAGCCTGAAATGGACCTGGCGATAAAAACGGTCGAAGACGAGCGCCGGCTGAAAATCGATAACGCACCCTTGCAGCAAGCAAGTCATCAGCACTTGAAGCTCGCACATGCGAGCAGTCCTTACGGCAACCCCACCTTCGGCCTCGCCAGTGACCTGAACAACCTGACGCTCGACACGCTGCGCAGTTGGTACGACCAATGGTACGCACCAGGTAACGCCACGCTCGTGGTAGTAGGCGCCGTCGACCTCACAACGCTCAAGCAGTACGTGGCCCGGTATTTTGCAGACCTGCCTGTAGCAGCCACAACGCCGCGCCCCGTCCCACGCCACGAAATACCGTTAAAGGCACGAAGCCAGGCTGTAAGCCTGCCTATGGGACGTGAGGGGTTGTTCATGTCATTCAACGTGCCAAGCCTGGCAACTGCGCCCCAGGTAACCACAGGCCCAGCACTGAAACTGCTCGGCGAGCTGCTCGGCAAAGGCTTCAGCTCAAGGCTGTACAGCCGTTTGGTGCGCGACAGGAACGTACTGAAGGGGGTTGTGCTCTCCTACGACCCGTTGCTTCGCGGCGACACCCTGCTGACGATTTCTGCGTACGTGAATACCGACAACTGCACCCCTCACGACGCTGCCGAAGAAATCTACAGATTGGTAGATGAACTGCGCCACACACCGCTCACTCAAGAAGAACTGGATCGCACAAAACTGCGCCTGCTTGCCCGCTACCTGTTCAACCAGGAAAGCATCACCTGGCAAGCCAGACTTATTGGACAAGCAGCCGCCTCAGGCCTGGGGCCTTCGTTGATCGACCAACAGGCCAACATCGTCCGACACCTCGACAGCGCAACCGTACGCCAAGTCGCATTCGACTACCTGAGCCGCGAGAGGCTGACTGTTACCTACCTGCAGCCCGGAGATCCAGCATGAATCAAGCAGCCAGTACCCTCTCCACGCCGCTGATCTGCAGCGGCCCTGCCACCGATGCAGCGGTCGCCGCCATGTCCGGTTTGAACGCTGCCCAAGGCATTGATCTGACGCAACTGCAACCGTTGGCGGTCAAGGTCCAGCAGTGGGTCACTCCCGAAGGTGCCCGGGTCAGCTTCACGCCGGCCCACGAACGGCCGATGTTCGACCTGGCGCTTCGCTTCCGTGCCGGTAGCGTGCTCGATGGCGACAACCCAGGCCTAGCCGCCCTTGTCTTGTACAGCCTCGACCAAGGTACCAAACAACTCGATAGCGCTCGGTTTGCCCAGTTTCTCGAAGGCCATGGCGCAATCATGAACAGAAGCATCAACCACGATGAAGCCGTGGTTACCCTGCGCTGCCTGAGCCTGCCCGCACTACGGGCCAGTGTTCTGTCGCTGTTCACGCAAATGCTCGCCCAACCGGCATTGCGCCCGGACGACGTTGCGCGCATTCGCGAGCGACTGGCCATCGCCCAGCGAGCACGAGCATGGTACCCCTCGACAAGAAAGTCGGACGCCACCATGGCCCACGTGTTCGCCGATCATCCCTATGCCATCCCTGTGACAGGCACGGCCGAAGGACTTGATGGCATTACGGACCAACAGCTGCGGGCCTTTCACCAGCGCGCCTACTCGGCCAACAACGTCGATATCGGCCTGGTGGGCGACCTGTCACCTGCAGAGGCGCACCAACTGGTTGCCGACCTCGTTCAGGCGCTACCGCAAAACTGGGCGGCACAGCTGCCAGACCCCTCTCCAGCGCCGAACGCACACACAACGTCTTGAAAGGGCAGGAACCTCGACCTCGGTCATGCTCACAGTGCCGGTCAACGTATCGCCAGGGAGCCCATGGCATCCCGCACTGGTCATGCTGGATGAAATTCTCGGGGGTGGCTTCGAATCGAGGCTGGCTCAGGAGCTGCGGGTCAAACGCGCCCTGACCTACGGCGCCAGCTCATCGCTGCAACCGTTCGATGCCGCCAACCTGCTGCAAATCGAGTGGGATATTGCTCCTGAGTATCGCGACGCCTCATGCATGCTGGTCGCAAACATGCTGGCATGCCTGGGTACGCATGGACCGACCCAGGTTGAATGCGACGTGGCCTCGAGCCAACTTGTCGGCAAGCTGCAGCATACCCTGGCAAGCAATGAGGACCTGGCCAAGTGCCTGGCGACGTTCAGCCATCAGGAGCTGCCTGCGGACCACCTGGCGACCTACTCCGACAAACTGGCAGCGCTGACCCCGGCAGACATCCGCGAGGCCACAAGGACACTGCTGGCCAAAGCCCCACAAGTAGTCATAAGCCTGGGCCCGGACGTAGAACAGTTGCCCTTGCCACCTCCGCCGGATGCCGACCAATAGCGCAGGTACAGCGGCGGTGTTTCATGGCACTCTAGGCAGGCACACCACGAGTCGCCCAGCATGCCCAGTCTCACCGCCACCTTCCGCCCGGCCACCGGCCTGTCCAACCCCCACCTGCAGACACTGTGGGGGCCTCTCTGGCGCAAGCTCCCGGACCTGCCGCGCAACCGCGAGCGCCTGTGGCTGGCCGACGGCGACTTCCTCGACCTCGACTGGCACGGACCACATCAGCCCGACACGCCGCTGGTGCTGGTGCTCCACGGCCTCACCGGCTCATCCAACTCGCCCTATGTCAAAGGCCTGCAACTGGCCTTGCAGGGGCGTGGCTGGGCCAGCGTCGCGGTGAACTGGCGCGGCTGCTCGGGCGAGCCCAACCTGCTGGCGCGCAGCTACCACTCCGGCGCCAGCGAAGACCTGGCCGAGACCATCCGCCACCTGCGAGCACAGCGGCCGCTGGCGCCGCTGTATGCCGTGGGCTACTCGCTGGGCGGCAATGTGCTGCTCAAATACCTGGGGGAAAGTGGCTCGGCCAGTCAACTTGAGGCGGCAGTGGCGGTGTCGGTGCCGTTTCGCCTGGACCAGTGCGCCGACCGCATCGGCCTGGGATTCTCGAAGATCTACCAGGCGCATTTCATGCGCGCGATGCTGGCATACGTGCAGGAAAAGCAGCGGCACTTTCGGGACAAGGGGCACCATGAAGGGCTGGCGACCCTCGAACGCCTGGGGCCGTTGCATGACCTGCGCACCTTCTGGGACTTCGATGGCAAGGTAACCGCGCCGCTCAATGGCTTCAGCGATGCCCATGACTACTACCGCCGGGCGTCCAGCCGCTACTACCTGGGGAAGAACCGCACGCCGACGCTGATCATCCATGCCAGCGATGATCCGTTCGTGTTCGGCCACAGCCTGCCGACTGCCGACGAACTGGCGCCACTGACGCAGTTCGAACTGCACAATCGCGGTGGCCATGTCGGGTTCGTCGAGGGCAGCCTGCGCAATCCGGGGTATTACCTGGAACGGCGGATTCCGCAATGGCTGATGGACGGGCGCTAGCCCTCATCCAGGAATATGGCTAAGGGCAAGCCCGCTCCAACGCTACGAATTACTCGCCAGTGGCCACGCCGCGCTGCGGATCGTTGATCCACTCACTCCACGACCCGGCATACAGCCGCCCCAGCGGATACCCCGCCAGCGCCAGGGCAAACAGGTTGTGACAGGCGGTCACGCCAGAGCCGCAATAAGCCACCAGGTCCTCCGGCGAACGGCCGGCCAGCTTCTCGGCAAAACGCTGCTTCAGCGTGTCGGCCGGCAGGAAACGCCCGTCGGCGCCGAGGTTGTCGGTGAACGCCGCGCACTGGGCGCCCGGAATGTGCCCGGCCACCGGGTCGATTGGCTCCACCTCGCCACGAAAACGCGGCAGCCCGCGGGCATCGATCAGGGTCAGCGCCGGATCGTCCAGGCGCTTGCCCAGGTGCGTGGCGTCGATCTGCAGCTTCATGTCCGGCTCACCACTGAACGTCCCCTCGCGGCGCACCGGCGAATCCAGGCTCAATGGCAAGTGGGCGGCGTGCCAGGCCTTGAGGCCGCCGTCGAGAATGAACACCGCCTCGCGTTTTCCCAGCCAGGCCAGTAGCCACCAGGCGCGCGCGGCATAGGCGCCGGGACCGTCGTCGTAGAGCACCACCTGGCTGTCGTTGTCCACGCCCCACTCGCGCAGACGCTCCACCAGCCGCTGCGGATCGGGCAACGGGTGACGCCCCGTGCGGCCCTTGACCACCGGCCCGCTCAGGTCACGCTCGAGGTCGGCGAAATGCGCCCCGGCGATATGCCCCTCGGCATAGCTGCGTTGGCCGTAGTCGACGTCCTCCAGGGCAAAGCGGCAATCGAGGATCACCAGGCCGGGCGCGTCCAGGCGTTCGGCCAGCTGTTGCGGGGTGATCAGTTGCGCAAGGGGCATGACAATCTCCTGATGAATGGCTCGAAGACCCCGGATCACTGCTCCAGGGCCTGGTTGAACGGAACGTGGAACTCATCGCACAACGCCTGCACCGCGGCACGCGAGCCTGGGGTGACATACCCCAGTTCCAGCACCACCACCTGATAGACGCCGCGCATGAACGCTTCTTCACCCAGGTGCGCGCAATGCTCGCGGGTGGTGCTGAGAAAACGCACCCAGGAGGTCAGCACGATCCACGCGTTGATGGTCAGCGACTCGATCTGCGGGCCGTCCATGCTCAGGATGCCGGCCTCGACGAAGCCCCGGTAGATCGCCTGCCCCTGCAGCAGGCAGCGCCGCGAGAAGCGCCGATAACGGGCCGCCAGTTCCGGGTCGCTGTCGAGCAGGTGCTCCAGGTCGCGGTGCAGGAAACGGTAGTTCCACATCGCCGCCAGCAGCGCCTTGAGGTAGAAGCGCTTGTCCTCGACGGTGGCGATGCGGCCCTGGGGCGGGCGCAGGAAGCTGTCGACCAGCTCTTCGTACTGGTTGAACAGCACGGCAATGATCGCCTGCTTGTTGGGGAAGTGGTAGTACAGGTTGCCGGGCGAGATCTCCATGTGCGCGGCTATGTGGTTGGTGCTGACGCAACGCTCGCCCTGCTGGTTGAACAGCTCCAGGCTGCTCTGCACGATGCGCTCTCGGGTCTTCATGCGCGGGGCCATGCTCAGCTCCAGTCTCCAGCTTGATTGATCGGGCCATCTTACGGCTTCCCGCAGGTCGGGTGCACCGCCGGCCAGGTGAAAAAGAGTGCACCATCGTACCAATTAGAGTATATGCTCTATTCACTTATCACCCCCGGAGCCGCCATGACCTCTCCTGCCGTCCTCCCCCCAGTGCAATCCGACCTCGACCTGCAAGCGACGTTCGACGCCCTGCGTCGGGCCTTCGCCGACAACCCGATGCCCCCGGCCGCGCAGCGTCGGCAGTGGCTGAAAAGCCTGCGCGAGGCGCTACTGGCCGAGCAGGAGACGCTGATTGCGACCATTGACGCCGATTTCAGCGGCCGCAGCCGCGACGAGACGCTGATCGCCGAGCTGATGCCGTCGGTCCTCGGCCTGCGCGACGCGGAAAAACAGCTGGGGCGCTGGATGCGCGCCTCGCGGCGCAAGGTCGGCCTGGCCTTCCAGCCCGCCAGCGCGCGGATCGAGTACCAGCCACTGGGGGTGGTGGGGATCATCGTGCCGTGGAACTACCCGCTGTTCCTCGCCATCGGCCCGCTAACCGGTGCCCTGGCCGCCGGCAACCGGGTGATGCTCAAGCTCAGCGAGTCCACGCCCGCCAGCGGGCAGGCCATCAAGGACCTGCTTGGGCGTGTATTCCCCAGCGACCTGGTCAGTGTAGTACTGGGCGAGGTGGAGGTCGGCCAGGCCTTCGCCCGCCTGCCGTTCGACCACCTGCTGTTCACCGGGGCCACCAGCGTCGGCCGCCATGTGATGCTGGCCGCCGCGCAGAACCTCACCCCAGTGACCCTGGAACTGGGCGGCAAGTCGCCGGCCATCGTCTCGACCGACGTGCCCCTGGACACCGCCGCCGAACGCATTGCCTTCGGCAAGACCCTCAATGCCGGGCAGACCTGCGTCGCCCCCGACTACGTGCTGGTGCCCCGCGAGCGCCTGGACGCCTTCGCCGACGCCTACCGGCGCGCCGTGCAGCGCTTCTACCCACGCCTGACCGACAACCCCGACTACAGCGCGATCATCAACGAGCGCCAGCTCGGTCGCCTCAATCGCCTGCTGGACGATGCCCGCGAGCAAGGCGCCCAGGTGGTCGACCTCTACCCCGACGAGCCCCGCCAAGGCCGCCATCTGCCGCCACACCTGCTGCTGCAGGTGCACGACGGCATGCAGGTGATGCAGGACGAGATCTTCGGCCCATTGCTGCCCCTGGTGCCCTACGACCGCCTGGACGACGCACTGGCCTACATCAACCAGCGTCCTCGGCCCCTGGCGCTCTACTACTTCGGCTACGACAAGGGTGAACAGGCACGGGTACTGCGCAACACCCACTCCGGTGGCGTTTGCCTCAACGACACCCTGCTGCATGTGGCCCAGGACGACCTGCCGTTCGGCGGCGTCGGCCCGTCCGGCATGGGCCACTACCATGGCCACGACGGCTTCCTGACCTTCAGCAAGGCCAAGGCCGTGCTGGCCAAGCAGCGTATCAATGCCGCCAAGACGATTTACCCGCCCTATGGCAAGGCCTTGCAGCGCCTGGTCTACAAGCTGTTCATCCGCTGAGCGCCGGCGCGTATGCATCGCCGCGACCTGTTCAGGTTCAGCTTCGGCGCCAGCCTGTTCCTGGGTGCCACCAGCCTGGTCGGCTGCTCGCCGCAGACGGCCTCGCCCGGTTATCAGGTCCTGCGCGATGACGACCTGCCTCTGTTGCAGGCCCTGGTACCCGTCGTGCTGGCGGGTACCCAGGCGTCCACCGAATGGGTGCTGCACAGCCTCGACCACAAGCTGGCGGCGCTGTCGCCCGCCATGCTCAAGCTGACCCGGCAACTGTTCGACGTGCTCACCCTGCCGCTTACCCGAGGGCCGCTGACCGGCATCTGGGGCGCCTGGGCCGACGCCACGCAGAACGAGCTGGAGCGCTTTCTCGAACGCTGGCGGGACAGCTCGCTGAACCTGCTGCGCCAGGGTCATGCCTCGCTGCTGCAACTGCTGCTCATGGCCTGGTACGAACGCCCCGAGGCCTGGGCGGCCTGCGGCTATCCAGGACCGCCGAAGATCTGACCCACTGACAAGAGCATCGCCAAATGCCCGTCCCCGACCCGTTTCGCCAAGGCCTCGCTCGAGGCTGGATCACCCACGATGGCTCGCGCCTGGAGCAGGACCTGAGCCTCGAAGCCGACGTCGCCGTGATCGGCAGCGGCGCGGGCGGCGCCACAACCGCCGAACGGCTGAGCGCGGCCGGGCTGAAGGTGCTGCTGATCGAGGAAGGCCCACTGAAGACCAGCAGCGACTTCCACCTACTTGAGCATGAGGCCTATGCCGATCTCTACCAGGAGGGCCTGGGCCGCCTGAGCAAGGATGGCGCCATCACCATCCTGCAGGGCCGGGCGGTAGGCGGCACCACCCTGGTCAACTGGACCTCGAGTTTCCGCACGCCGCCACAGACCCTGGAACACTGGGCCCGCGAACATGGGGTCAAGGGCCTGGACAGCGACAGCCTGAAACCCTGGTTCGAACGCATGGAGCAGCAACTGGGCATCAGCCCCTGGATGATGCCGCCCAATGCCAACAACGATGTGTTGCGTCGCGGCTGCGAAGCACTCGGCCTGCGCTGGGCGGTGATCCCGCGCAACGTGCGCGGCTGCTGGAACCTGGGCTACTGCGGCATGGGCTGCCCGGTCAACGCCAAACAGTCGATGCTGGTCACCAGCATTCCGGCCACCCTCGAGCAAGGCGGCGAATTGCTTTACCTGGCCCGCGCCGAGCGCTTCAGCCACGACGGCCAACGCATCGATCACCTGCAATGCCAGGCCCTGGACGCTCAGGGGATTCAGCCCACGGGCCGCCAGGTGCGGGTGCGCGCCCGTCATTACGTACTGGCCGGCGGCGGCATCAACAGCCCGGCGCTACTGCTGCGCTCAGACGCACCCGACCCCCACCAGCGCCTGGGCAAACGCACCTTCCTGCACCTGGTCAACTTCAGCGCCGCGCAGTTCGAGGCGAAGATCGACCCGTACTACGGCGCGCCGCAGTCGATCTACAGCGACCAGTTCCAGTGGCAGGACGGCGTCGCCGGCCCGGTCGGCTACAAGCTCGAGGTCCCGCCACTGCACCCGGCCCTCGCCAGTACCCTGCTCGGCGGCCATGGCCAGGACAATGCCCTGCGCATGGCCGAGCTGCCCCACACTCACGTGATGCTGGCGCTGCTGCGCGATGGTTTCCACCCGGACAGCCCCGGCGGCCAGGTGGAGTTGCGTGGCGATGGCTCGCCGGTGCTCGACTACCCGGTCAACGACTACCTGCGCGACGGGCTGCGCCGGGCTTGGCACAGCATGGCGCAGATCCAGTTCGCCGCCGGGGCTCGCCGAGTGCTGCCGGTGCATGGCGATGCCCGGTATGTCGATAACCCGGAACACGCCAAGGCATTGATCGACAACCTGTCCCTGGAACTGTTTCGCATGCGCCTGGGCAGCGCCCACGTCATGGGCGGCTGCGCCCTGGGCGAGGATCCGCGCCAGGCGGTGTGCGACAGCCTGGGCCGGCATCACCAGCTGGAAAACCTGTCGGTCCACGACGGTTCGCTGTTCCCCACCAGCATCGGCGCCAACCCGCAGCTGTCGGTCTATGCCCTGACCGCCCTGCTCAGCGAAGCGCTGGCCGGCCGCCTGGCACCCGGCGCATGACAGCCAATAGCCATGCTGTCTATAGTGCCATCGACCAGCCACGCGACTTGGCCGGGCGCAATCGCTGCGCTACCATCCGACTCCCCAACGCACTCCAGCCAGGATGACGCGATGAACCGAGTGTTGTACCCGGGTACTTTCGACCCCATTACCAAAGGCCATGGCGACCTGGTCGAGCGCGCCTCGCGCCTGTTCGACCACGTGATCATCGCCGTGGCGGCCAGCCCCAAGAAGAACCCCCTGTTCCCCCTGGAACAGCGGGTAGCGCTGGCCCGCGAGGTCACCAAGCACCTGCCCAATGTCGAAGTCATCGGCTTCTCCTCGCTACTGGCGCATTTCGCCAAGGAGCAGAACGCCAATGTCTTCCTACGCGGCCTGCGCGCGGTGTCCGACTTCGAGTACGAGTTCCAGCTGGCCAACATGAACCGCCAGCTGGCGCCGGACGTCGAGAGCCTGTTCCTCACGCCGTCCGAGCGCTATTCGTTCATTTCCTCGACGTTGGTCCGGGAAATCGCCGCGTTGGGCGGTGATATCAGCAAGTTCGTCCATCCTGCCGTGGCCGACGCGCTGACCGAGCGCTTCCGCAAGTAAGCCTCGCGGTCACGATGTCGCGCCCGCGTGCACTGCGGGCGCGAATCCGGCACAATTGTGCCCATCGCTTTGAAACATGCCCGGGCCCAACGCCCCGGCCGGAGTCCCCATGTCCCTGATCATCACCGACGATTGCATCAACTGCGACGTCTGCGAACCCGAGTGCCCGAACGCCGCCATCTCGCAAGGCGAAGAGATCTACGTGATCGACCCGAACCTGTGCACCCAGTGCGTCGGCCACTACGACGAGCCCCAGTGCCAGCAGGTCTGCCCGGTGGACTGCATCCCCTTGGATGAAGCCCACCCGGAAACCGAAGACGAACTGATGGCCAAGTACCGCCGGATCACTGGCAAGGCCTGATGCCGTTCGTCGCCGCGCTTCGCCACGCAGCCCTCGGCGCCCTCCTGGCGCTACTGGCCCATGGCGCCCTGGCCGCCGGGCCAGGCCAGGCGGCGATCGCCAGCCCGCACGCTGAAGCCACCGCGGCGGCAAGGCAGATCCTGCAGCAGGGCGGCAACGCCTTCGATGCCGCCGTGGCCATCGGCGCCACGCTGGCCGTTGTCGAACCCTATGGCTCCGGCCTTGGCGGTGGCGGGTTCTTCCTGCTGCGCGAGAGTGCTGACAGCCCACGCTATGCCTTCCTCGACGCCCGCGAGCGCGCCCCGGCCGCCGCCCGGGCCGACATGTACCTCAAGGACGGCCAGGTGCAGCCGGGCCTGTCGGTCAATGGCCCGTTGGCCGCGGCTATCCCCGGCCTGCCCCAGGCGCTGGCCGACCTGGCCGCGACCCACGGCAGGCTGCCGCTCAAGGACAGCCTGGCCCCGGCCATCCGCCTGGCCAACCAGGGCTTTGCCGTCGACCGCATCTACCGCGACCGCGCGACCATGCGCTTGAGTGCCCTGCGCGACAATGCCGAAAGCGCCCGGCTGTTCCTCGCTGGCAACGACGTACCGGCACTCGGCACGGTGATTCGCCAGCCGGAACTGGCCGCGACCCTGCTGGCGTTGGCCGAGCATGGGCGCGACGGTTTCTACCGTGGCCCGACGGCCCACCGGCTGGTCGATGGCGTGCGCCAGGCCGGCGGTGTCTGGACCCTTGATGACCTCGCCGGCTACCACACCGCCTGGCGCGAGCCGCTGCGTTATCCACTGGCCGAGCAGCGCGAGCTGATCAGCAGTCCACCGCCCTCGGCCGGTGGCGTGGCCCTGGCCCAGAGCCTGGCCATGCTCCAGCGCCTGCCCTGGCAGAGCGCCGAGCCCATGCAGCGCAGCCATTATGTGATCGAAGTGCTGCGCCGGGCCTACCGCGACCGCGGGCTGCTGGGCGATCCGGACTACGTGGCCAACCCCATCAATCGCCTGCTGGCGCGCCAGTACCTGACCGGCCTGGCCGACAGCATCGACGTGCACCAGGCCACCCCCAGCAGCGCCCTGCCCCCCTCACCGGCCTGGCGCGAGGGCGATCACACCACCCATTTCGCGGTGATCGACGCCGACGGCAATGCGGTGTCCGCCACGCTGTCGGTCAACCTGCCGTTCGGCGCGGCGTTCAGCGTGCCCGGCACCGGCGTGGTGCTGAACAACGAGATGGACGACTTTGCCGCCGATCCCTCCGGCAGCAACAGCTATGGCCTGGCCGGCAGCCAGGCCAACGCGGTGGCGGCGGGCAAGCGGCCCTTGTCGAGCATGAGCCCGACCTTCATCGAAAGCCCCAACCAGTTCGCCAGCTTCGGCACACCAGGCGGCAGCCGGATTCCGAGCATGGTGCTGCTGTCGGTGCTGGGCTTCCTCGAAGGGCGGCCGGTGGCCGAGTGGCCGGCGACGCCGCGCTACCATCATCAGTACCTGCCGGACGTGGTGGAGCATGAGCCGGGGACGTTCAGTGCCGGGCAGAAAGCCGAGCTTGAAGGGCGTGGGTATCGGCTGAAGGATGTCGGGCGCCAATACGGGAATCAGCAGGTGCTGTACTGGGACAAGGCTGGCGGGACCGTGGAGGCGGCCAGTGACCCCAGGGGTGTAGGGCAGGCGGCGGTAGTCGACTGATCCGGCCCCACGATAGGGCCTGAGGCATCAGCGCTGGCATTTTGGGCAGAACACGCTCGCCCGCTGCCCCAGCTTCACTTCACGCAACTCGGTGCCACACACCTTGCACGGCTGCCCACCGCGCCCATAGACGAACAATTCCTGCTGGAAATACCCCGGCTGGCCATCGCCACCGATGAAGTCGCGCAAAGTGGTCCCGCCCTGCTCGATGGCCGCCGCCAGCACCCGTTTGATCTCGATAGCCAGCTTCATGTAGCGCGCCCGGGAGATCCCGCCCGCCTCGCGGCGCGGGTCGATCCCGGCGGCGAACAGCGCTTCGGTGGCGTAGATGTTACCCACCCCCACCACCACCGCGTTGTCCATGATGAACGGTTTGACCGCCATCGACCGGCCACGGGACAGCTGGAACAACCGTTCGCCGTCGAACAGGTCGGTCAACGGCTCCGGCCCCAGGCGAATCAGCAGTTCGTGGTTGAGCGGATCGAGGCTCCAGAGCATGGCGCCGAAGCGGCGCGGGTCGGTGTAGCGCAGCATCAGCCCCGACTCGAGCTCGATATCCACATGTTCGTGCTTGGCCGCCGGCAAGCCCAGTTCGACCAGGCGCAGGTTGCCCGACATGCCCAGGTGGCTGATCAAGGTGCCGACCTCGGCGTTGATCAACAGGTACTTGGCGCGGCGCTCGACGCTGACGATGCGCTGCCCCGACAGGCGCACGTCGAGGTCTTCCGGGATCGGCCAGCGCAGGCGTCGGTCGCGCACCACCACGCGGCTGACCCGCTGCCCTTCCAGGTGGGGCGCGATGCCGCGCCGCGTCGTCTCGACCTCTGGCAGTTCCGGCATGGCTCAGTGCCCGCCCAATTCGCGGATGTTCTGCTTGAGCTGCTCGAAGTCGTATTCGGTCAGGCCGATGTAGTCCAGCACCAGCGGGCCAACCATGTTCCACTCGTGGTCGACGCTCTGGTTGCCCAGCACGCGGTAGGAGGCGCAGATGTGCTCGGACATCTTCAGCACTGCCAGCAGGTTCTTCAGCTGGGTCTGGGTATTGCGCGAGGACTCGTCGCGGAAAACCGCCAGGGCGTTGTGGTGGTTGGCGATGGCGGCGCTGATGTGCTCCGGCAGGCGCCAGGACTTGGCGGTGAAATAGCCGACCACCGAGTGATTGGTGTTGAACACACGGTTCTCGGTGTCCACCACGCGGACCTCGTCATTGGCCTTGGCGTAGGACTCCTCCAGCACTTCCATGTAGTTGGGGAAGCGCTTGTGCATCAGCGGCACGCCGCAGTCGTGGAACAGGCCCAGGGTGTAGGCCTCGTCCACCGCCTGGATGCCGGTGCGCTTGGCCAGGGTCAGGCAGGTCATGGCCACGTCCTGGGCGGTGTCCCAGAACGGGTTGAGGGTGACGATGGTCTCGTCGGTCATTTCACCCCTGATCGACTGGGCGTTGATCAGGTTGATGATCGAACGGCTGCCCAACAGGTTCACGGCGCGCTGGATCGAACCGATCTTGTTCGCCAGGCCGAACTGCGCCGAGTTGACCAGCTTCAGCAGGGCACCGGACAGACCCGGGTCCTGGCTGATCAGCTTGGCGATGGTCTCAAGGTCCGGGTCGGGCATGTACTGCTCGAACTGCAGGTCGACCATGATCTGCGGCTGCGGCGGGATGGTGATGCCCTGCAGGGCTTGCTGGATCTGTTCGGCGGTAAGTTCCTGGGACATTCGTGCATTCTCGCTGGGGACGGGGGATTCTAACCCTGTACGCCGGCAGGGTAACTATCAGTGGATCGTTGGATCCAAGAATTTCTTTAGCCTGCCGGAGCCGGCCGGCCCCAAGACGAGGCTCGCGCTTGGTCGCGCCCACCAGCGCAGCCGAGGCCAACACGGTATACTCCCGCTCTTTTTTCCCGGAGCGACGTCATGTCCCTGCCCAGCCTTCGCCTCAAAGCCAATGCCGACCGCCGCCTGCGCGCCGGCCACCTGTGGGTCTACAGCAATGAAGTCGACGTCGCCGCGACCCCGCTGCAGGGCCTGAAGGCCGGCCAGCAGGCCATCCTCGAAGCCGCCAACGGCAAGCCCCTGGGCGTGGTGGCCATGAGCCCGAACAACCTGATCTGCGCCCGCCTGCTGTCGCGCGACGTCAAGCTGCCGCTGGACAAGTCGCTGCTGGTGCACCGCCTGAACGTGGCCCTGTCGCTGCGCGAGCGCCTGTTCGACAAGCCGTGCTACCGCCTGGTCTACGGCGACTCCGACCTGCTGCCGGGCCTGGTGGTCGACCGCTTCTTCGACATCCTCGTGGTACAGCTGGCCTCGGCCACCATGGAAGCGCACAAGGACGACGTCATCGCCGCCCTGGTCCAGGTCCTCAAGCCAAGCGGCATCCTGTTCAAGAACGACTCCGCCGCCCGTGACGCCGAAGGCCTCGGCCGCTATGTCGAGACCGTCTACGGCGAAGTGCCGGACTGGGTCGCGCTGGAAGAGAACGGCGTGAAGTTCGAGGCCCCGGTGCGCGAAGGCCAGAAGACCGGCTGGTTCTACGACCACCGCATGAACCGCGCCCGCCTGGCCCCCTACGTCAAGGGCAAGCGCGTGCTCGACCTGTTCAGCTATATAGGCGGCTGGGGCGTGCAGGCCGGCGCATTCGGCGCCAGCGAAGTATTCTGCGTGGACGCCTCGGGCTTCGCCCTCGACGGTGTTGAGCGCAACGCCGCGCTGAACGGCATCAGCGAGAAGCTGACCTGCATCGAAGGCGACGTGTTCGAGGCCCTGCGCGAACTGAAGGCCGCCGAAGAGCGTTTCGACGTGATCATTGCCGACCCGCCCGCCTTCATCAAGCGCAAGAAGGACCTGAAGAACGGCGAGGCCGCCTACCGCCGCCTCAACGAACAGGCCATGCGCATGCTCACCAAGGACGGCATCCTGGTCAGCGCCTCGTGCTCGATGCACCTGCCCGAGGACGACCTGAACAACATCCTGCTGACCAGCGCCCGCCACCTGGACCGCAACCTGCAAATGCTCGAGCGCGGCGGCCAGGGCCCGGACCACCCGGTGCACCCGGCGATCGCCGAGACCCGCTACATCAAGAGCATCACCTGCCGGTTGCTGCCCAACAGCTAAGCGGTGCTTGCTCCGGGGCCGCTCTGCGGCCCCGGCTCCTTCAAACGCTCACTCTCATGCCCGCCAACCGCTACCGCCTGAAGTCCGGCACCAGTTCCTGGCCATCGATGCTGAGCGTCTTGTAACGCGGCGCCACCAGTTTCACCGCGCCCTCGCGAATGCCCTTGGCCAGGCCCTCGAGGTTTTCCATCTTGCCGCTCAGGCTGCCCACCTCACGCCACTCCCGCTCCTCCCAGGTGAACACGAACACACTCGATGCATAGGTGTGCCGGGGGATCATCAACACTTCATTGTGCCCATCACCATCCAGATCGACCGCCCACAAGTAGCATCCCTTGCCACCGCACTGGCTTTGAGCAAGCGTCGAATCGGCCAGTGACTCGCTGGTGGACTGCTCTGGCCCCAGCCACTCGAACTTCGGACCATACGTTTCGACCACCTCAGGCCGACGTACCTGCGCCATCAACGCCAGCAATTGCTCGCGGCGACCCGCATCGAACAGTTCATCCGTTTCCAACCGCTTCTCCAGTTGCTCGAAGGCGGCACGCCCAGGCTGACCGAGGTCGCGGTACAAGGTCCCGACATCGAACTCGGTGATCGGCGTGCGTCCACCGAGCAGGCGCTCGACCTGACTCTTCGCACTCAACACCTGCGGGTCGAGCAACGGTGTGTAGAACAGCACTATCAGCACCGCACTGAGCAAGGCGATCAACGGGTTGCTCAGCCGCAGGCTATTCAGCCAGGCCCGCCGTGAGCTCACCACCGCCCACACCGCCGCCAGGCCGTGCGCCAGCATCACACCCACCAACAAAATGGCCATGATCCGCGATGGGGTCAGGCCGTACTGGTCAATGCGCATCCAGCTGGCATAAGCCGCCAGGCCCACCAGTACCGGCAGGCAGAGCAGGCTGGCCTCGACCAAGCGTTTGAGCGGCGCAGGATAGGCATTGCCCTGATGGCCGTCCTGAAACACGCCATTGGCCAGGAACAGGTTGATACCTGCCAGCACCAACAGCAGAGCGGTCGAATAGCCCGTGTCCCACACGGGCTGCAGGCCGCTGAAGGGCAGTGTCAGGGTGAACACCACGGCGATCAGCGCACTCAACGGCAACAGGAAGCGACAGAGTGTCAACAGGATGCCGCGCAACAACCCAATGACCTTCTCGTTGTCCCGCCCCATGCGCATCCCCAGGGAGAACACCACCGGCAGCACCAGCCAGAGAAACACCGGGGACTCCACCACATCCGTGACCTGCGGTATGCCGAGCATGCCGAACAGCAACGCACACAACCACAGCAACTGCCAGAACAGGCCAGTCAACAGTTGCGCCAGGAAAAGGATGAACACGTTGTTCCAGGCATGCCGGAACAGGTCTTCATAGCGCGGCCGCCCATTTTCGCGGGTCGGCCAGGCAAGAATGAACGCGGTGCCGATATAGCCCAGCACGATGGCGGCCAGGAACCAGGTCTGCTGCAGCCAGCCCATGCGCTCGCTATCCAGGACCCAGGCACTGATCCCGCTGATCAGCAGGGTCAGGCCCAGCACCAGCCAGCCGGTACCACGCTGGCGCACCGCGTTGCCGAGCAGTTGCAGGTTCACGCCGGCCACGACCACTGCGGCGCACAGGGCTACCGACAGGTTGAAGCCAAGCAGCTCGCCTTGCCCCTTCACGGTGGTGAGCAGCACCAGGCCCTGGATCAGGCCGATGACGACGTAGAACAATAAGGAGCGACTTGGCGCTGGCATTGCAAATCCTTTTGGCCAGTAGAACAGGAAGCGCGCAAGTCTACCCAAACCCGCCCGGACCACGCCAAGGCCTTTACCTTGCGGGCTGGCGACAGCCAATTGTCACAACGCCATTCCCTCACGGGCGCGGCGGTGTAGAATCGAGCCATTCATCGCCAGACATCCCCGGCGGGTTTATGAGCTCTGGTCGAGCCTGCGGCGATCCCGCGCGGTCCTTCGACCCCCATCCGTGCCAGCGGCAACCGGCCCAGGCGTTCAGGACAAAAGAAGCTCACTCCCCTAGTTAGAGACCTGATTAAGCCGCCAGGAGCGCTCCATGCCTGATTATCGTTCCAAGACTTCCACCCAAGGCCGCAACATGGCCGGCGCCCGTGCCCTGTGGCGCGCCACCGGGATGAAGGACGAAGACTTCAAGAAACCGATCATCGCCATCGCCAACTCGTTCACCCAGTTCGTCCCGGGGCATGTGCACCTGAAGGACCTGGGCCAGCTGGTCGCCCGCGAGATCGAACGCGCCGGTGGCGTGGCGAAAGAGTTCAACACCATCGCCGTGGACGACGGCATCGCCATGGGCCATGACGGCATGCTGTACTCGCTGCCCAGCCGCGAGATCATCGCCGACGCCGTCGAGTACATGGTCAACGCCCACTGCGCCGATGCCATCGTCTGCATCTCCAACTGCGACAAGATCACCCCCGGCATGCTGATGGCCGCCCTGCGCCTGAACATCCCGGTGATCTTCGTCTCCGGCGGCCCGATGGAAGCCGGCAAGACCAAGCTGGCCAGCCACGGCCTGGACCTGGTCGACGCCATGGTCATCGCCGCCGACTCCTCGGCCTCGGACGAAAAAGTCGCCGAGTACGAGCGCAGCGCCTGCCCGACCTGCGGTTCGTGCTCCGGCATGTTCACCGCCAACTCGATGAACTGCCTGACCGAGGCCCTGGGTCTCGCCCTGCCGGGCAACGGCTCGACCCTGGCCACCCACTCGGACCGCGAGCAGCTGTTCCTCACCGCCGGGCGCACCATCGTCGAGCTGTGCAAGCGCTACTACGGCGAGAACGATACGTCGGTACTGCCGCGCAGCATCGCCAACTTCAAGGCGTTCGAGAACGCCATGATGCTCGACATCGCCATGGGCGGCTCGACCAACACCATCCTGCACCTGCTGGCCGCGGCACAGGAGGCGGAAGTCGACTTCGACTTGCGCGACATCGATCGCCTGTCGCGCAAGGTGCCGCAGCTGTGCAAGGTGGCGCCGAACATCCAGAAGTACCACATGGAAGACGTGCACCGCGCTGGCGGCATCTTCAGCATCCTCGGCTCGCTGGCCCGTGGCGGCCTGCTGCACACCGACCTGCCGACCGTGCACAGCCCAAGCATGGAAGAGGCCATCGCCAAGTGGGACATCACCCAGACCGATGACGAAGCCGTGCACACCTTCTTCAAGGCAGGCCCGGCCGGCATCCCGACGCAGACCGCCTTCAGCCAGTCGACCCGCTGGGAAACCCTGGACGACGACCGCGAGAACGGCTGCATCCGCAGCTTCGAGCACGCCTACTCGCAGGAAGGCGGCCTGGCCGTGCTGTACGGCAACATCGCCCTGGACGGCTGCGTGGTGAAGACCGCCGGCGTCGATGAGTCGATCCACGTGTTCGAAGGCACCGCGAAGATCTTCGAGAGCCAGGACAGCGCCGTGCGTGGCATCCTCGCCGACGAAGTGCAGGCCGGCGACATCGTCATCATCCGCTACGAAGGTCCGAAAGGTGGCCCAGGCATGCAAGAGATGCTGTACCCGACCTCGTACCTGAAGTCCAAGGGCCTGGGCAAGGCCTGCGCCCTGCTCACCGACGGTCGTTTCTCCGGCGGCACCTCGGGCCTGTCGATCGGCCACGCCTCGCCGGAAGCGGCAGCGGGCGGCGCCATCGGCCTGGTGCGCGATGGCGACAAGGTGCTGATCGACATCCCCAACCGTTCGATCAACCTGCTGGTCAGCGACGAAGAGCTGGCCGAACGTCGCGTCGAGCAGGACAAGAAGGGCTGGAAGCCGGCCGAGGTACGTCCACGCAAGGTGACCACCGCGCTCAAGGCTTACGCCCTGCTGGCCACCAGCGCCGACAAGGGTGCAGTGCGCAACAAGGCAATGCTCGAAGGGCTGTGAGGCTCTGATGGCATAAAAAACCGGCGCCTGGTGCGCCGGTTTTTTTATGCCCGTGAACGAAGCCGCAGGCCTTGCCTGACTTACTGTTGCGCAACCTTTTCCGACTTGCCGTCATAGCGCTTGCGCCACTCGCTGAGGATCTCGTCGCGGTTCTTCGAGGCCCAGGCGAAGTCGTTCTTGATCAGGCGCTGCTCGTAGTCCGCCGGCAACTCGGTCTGCGGCTTGGCGATGCCCGGCGCGGCGAGCACGGCGAAGTTCTCCTTGTACAGCTCCATGGCCGCGGGGCTGGCGGAGAAGTCGGCCAGGCGCCTGGCGGCATCGGCCTTCGGCGAGCCCTTGATCACTGCGGTGGCTTCGATCTCCCAACCCAGGCCTTCCTTGGGCAGCACGATATCCAGCGGCGCGCCCTGGCGCTTGAGCTGCACGGCCGGGTATTCGAACGAGATGCCGATCGGGAATTCACCGGCGGCCGCCAGCTTGCACGGCTTGGAGCCGGAATGAACGTACTGGCCGATGTTCTGGTGCAGCGCATCCATGTAGGCCCAGCCCTGCGGCTCGCCGAAGGTCTGCAGCCAGGCGCTCACATCCAGGAAGCCGGTGCCGGACGAGGCCGGGTTGGGCATGACGATCTTGCCCTTGTACTCAGGCTTGGTCAGGTCCTGCCAGCTCACCGGCTTGCTCAGGCCCTGCTTCTCGGCCTCGACGGTGTTGAAGCAGATGGTCGCGGCCCACACGTCCATGCCCACCCAGGCCGGCGGGTTGGCGGCGTCGCGATAGTTGGGCGAGATCTTGCCCAGGTCTTTCGGCGCATAGGCTTCGAGCATGCCGTTCTGGTCGAGGATAGCCAGGCTGGAGGCGGCCAGGCCCCACACCGCGTCGGCCTGCGGACGGTCCTTCTCGGCCAGCAGCTTGGCGGTGATGATGCCGGTGGAGTCGCGCACCCACTTGATCTCGATGTCGGGGTTGGCCTTTTCGAAAGCCTGCTTGTAGCTCTTGAGCTGCTCGGCCTCGAGGGCGGTGTAGACGGTCAGCTGGGTCGCGGCCGAGGCCTGCAGGCTGAAGACGGCGGATACGGCAGCGGCAAGTGCGAGGGGCTTGAACATGATGCGGTTCCTATCAGTGTGGGCAGTCGGTCAATGGCCTGGGGCGCGCTGGCGCCAGGCCTGGGAGCGGCGCAGCAGGCCGCGTGAGGCACCGGCCAGCAGCAAGGATGCGGCGGCGCTGGTGAGCAGGATCAGGGTCGACATGGCGGCGGCGCCGCCGACGTTGCCGGCGTCGTCCATGTTCAGCACGGCGACGGCGGCGAGGATGGTGTCGGGGCTGTACAGGAAGATCGCCGCCGACACGGTGGTCATCGCCGAGACGAACAGGTAGCGGATGATGTCCAGCAGCGCCGGCAGGCAGATCGGCACGGTGACCCGCATGAAATGCTTGTACAGCGGCGCCTTGAGCGACAGCGCGGCGGCCTCGAACTCGCCATCGAGCTGGCGCAGGGCGGTGGTGGCGGTCATCTGGGCGGTGGTCAGGTAGTGGGCGATGGTGCACACCACCAGCAGCGCCATGCTGCCGTAGAACACATGCAGCGGGTTGCCGTTGAGGTTGAAGAAGAACACGTAGCCCAGGCCCAGCACCAGGCCAGGCACCGCCATCGGGATGAAGCTCAGCAAGCGCAGCAGCTGGTTGAGCAGGCGCTGCTCCTGGGTCTTCTCCATCAGGTAGGCGCCGGTGAAGATCACCACGCTGCCGATCAGCGCGGTGCCGATGGCCATGGTCACGCTGTTGCGGTAGGCCAGCCAGCCGCCACCGGCGGTGTCCTCGAACATGTAGTGCTTGAGCGACAGCGACAGGTTGTACGGCCAGAACTTGACCAGCGACGAGTACACCGCCATGCCGATCACCGCCAGCAGTGCCGCGCACACCAGCAGCACGATGGCCAGGAAGCAGCCATCGCGCAGCCGCGACGGCTTGGGCTCGAACACCTGGGCGCGGCCGCTCATGGCCTCGCCCTGGCGACGGCGCAACCAGGCATCGACGGCGAAGCTGAGCAGGGCCGGCACCAGCAGCACCATGCCGATCAGCGCGCCACGACCGAACTGTTGCTGGCCGACCACGGCCTTGTAGGCTTCCAGAGCCAGCACCTGGTAATCCCCACCTACCACGACGGGCACGCCGAAGTCGGTGATGGTCAGGGTGAACACCAGGCAGAACGCGGCGAACACCGCCTGGCGCGTGGCCGGCCAGGTAATGCTGAAGAATGCCCGCGCCGGGCCGGCCCCCATGCTCGAGGCGGCGTCGAACAACCGCGCGTCGGCCAGCGAAAGCGCCGAAAGCAGGATCATCAGGGCGTGAGGGAAGGTGTAGATGGCCTCGCCGAGGACGATGCCCCAGAAGCCGTAGATATTGTCGCTGAGCAGCCCGCGCAGCAGGCCCTGGTTGCCGAACAGGTACACCAGGGCGATGGCCGGCAGCATCGACGGCGCCAGCAGCGGCAGCAGCGAGATGCCGCGCCACAGGCCCTTGACCGGGATCAGCGTGCGTTGCAGGGCATAGGCGAACAGATAGGCCAGTGGCACGACAATGGCGGCGACGGTGAAGGCCACCGACAGGCTGTTGCCGAGCAGCCAGTGGAAGTTCTCGCTGGCGAACAACTCACGGGCAGCCGGCAGGCCGCCGCCCTGCCCGGCTTCAGCGCTGAAACCGCGCCAGAAGATCGCCAGCAGCGGCATCAGCACCGCCAGCACCAGCAGGATCAGCAACAGGCTCTTGCCACCGACCACGAACAGACGGTCCCCCAGGGCGACACCATTGCGAGGTGCGGCCTTGGCGGCGGTGAGCGGCAGGGTCATGGGCGCGGCCATCTCAGGCAAACACCTGCAGGCTCTGCGGCGGCAGCGCCACCCAGATGTCCTGCGAACCCAGGCGCGGCATCGCCTCTGGCGCCAGCTCCGCGAGCAACGCGTGGCCCGGCAGGGCCTTGAACTCGAAGCTCATGCGGCAGCGGTTGCCGAGGAAGGTGATCTCGCGGACCTTCGCCGGGAACAGGTTTTCCTCGTGGACAACCGGGTTGACGGTGATCGCCTCGGGCCGGCAGAACAGCCGGCCGCTGCTGGCACCGGCGGCATTGGCCGCCAGGCGCATGTGCAGGCCGCCGACCTGGGCATGGCTGTCGCCGCTGCGCTGGAACGGCAGCCAGTTGCCTTGGCCGACGAATTCGGCGACGAACGGCGTGGCCGGCTGGTCGTAGATTTCCTGGGGCGTGGCGTACTGCTCGACCTGGCCGTTGTTCATCACGGCGATGCGGTCGGCCATCAGCATGGCCTCGTCCTGGTTATGGGTGACCATCAGCGTGGTGATACCCAGCTGGCGCTGCAACTGGCGCAGCTCGGTACACAGGTGCTCGCGCACACGGGCGTCCAGCGCCGACATCGGCTCGTCGAGCAGCAGCAGCGATGGCGACGGCGCCAGGGCGCGGGCCAGGGCCACGCGCTGTTGCTGGCCGCCGGACAGCTGGCCGGGGTACTTCTTCTCGCTGCCGGCAAGGCCGACCAGTTCGAGCATTTCACCGACCCGCTGACGCGAGGCCTCGCGGTTGCTGCCGGTCAGGCCGTAGGCGATGTTGGCTTCGACGGTGAGGTTGGGGAACAGGGCGTAGGACTGGAACAGGATGCCGTAGTCGCGGGCCTGGGGTGGCAGCTCGGAGATGTCACGGTCGCCGATGTACAGCGTGCCACGGTCCTGGCGCTCGAGCCCGGCGATGCAGCGCAGCAGGGTGGTCTTGCCACAGCCTGACGGGCCGAGCAGGCACACCAGCTCGCCGGCGGCGATGTCGAGGGAGACGTCGTTGAGTGCGGTGAAGGCGCCAAAGCGCTTGTGGATACCGCGCACTTTCATCTGTGCGCATGGAGTGGCGTTGTTCATGGCAAGGCCTCATCGAAGAGATGGGGCCATGCTAGGAAGGCTGTGAGACGGTTGTGTGGCGAGGGGGCAAAAACGAGTGATAGTGGTATTGGTGGATTTTTGTAGTGGCCATCCGGTTTTCAGGCGTTAGCCGAATAAAAAAGGGAGGCCACCAGGGCCTCCCTTTTCATGACGCAGTGAAACTCAGAACAGTACGCGCGAGCGGATGGTGCCCTTCACGTGCTGCAGTTTCTCCTGGGCCAGGTCCGAGTACTCGGCGTCGACGTCGATCACCACGTAGCCCACCTTCTCGTTGGTCTGCAGGAACTGACCGGAGATGTTGATGGCGTTTTCGGCGAACACCTTGTTGATCTCGCTGAGCACGCCCGGGATGTTTTCGTGGATGTGCAGCAGGCGGTGCTTGCCTGGGTGGGCCGGCAGGGCCACTTCCGGGAAGTTGACCGACGACACGGAGGTACCGTTGTCGCTGTACTTGACCAGTTTCTCGGCCACTTCCAGGCCGATGTTGGCCTGGGCCTCGGCGGTGGAACCACCGATGTGCGGGGTCAGGATCACGTTGTCCAGGCCGCGCAGCGGGCTTTCGAACTCTTCGTCGTTGGAGCGTGGCTCGACCGGGAACACATCGATGGCGGCGCCGATCAGGTGCTTGTCCTTGATCGCGGCGGCCAGGTGGTCCAGCTCGACCACGGTGCCGCGGGCGGCGTTGATCAGGATCGAGCCCTTCTTCATCGCGCGGATTTCCTTCTCGCCGATCATCCACTGGGTGGACGGCAGCTCAGGCACGTGCAGCGAGACGATGTCGGCCAGGCCCAGCAGCTCGTGCAGGCTGGTGACCTGTACCGCGTTGCCCAGCGGCAGCTTGGTCAGCGGGTCGAAGAAGTACACCTGCATGCCCAGGCTCTCGGCCAGGACCGACAGCTGGGTGCCGATCGAGCCGTAGCCGACGATACCCAGCTTCTTGCCACGGATTTCGAAGGAGTTGGCCGCGCTCTTGATCCAGCCGCCACGGTGGCAGGAAGCGTTCTTCTCGGGGATGCCACGCAGCAGCAGGATGGCTTCGGCCAGCACCAGCTCGGCCACCGAACGGGTGTTCGAGTAGGGGGCGTTGAACACGGCGATACCGCGCTCCCGGGCCGCTTCCAGGTCGACCTGGTTGGTGCCGATGCAGAAGCAGCCGACCGCGACCAGTTTCTTCGCGCAGTCGAAGATCTCTTCGGTCAGTTGGGTGCGCGAACGGATGCCGATGAAGTGGGCATCGGCGATCTTTTCCTTCAGCTCGGCTTCCGGCAGCGAACCAGTGAGGTATTCGATGTTGGTGTAGCCGGCAGCCTTGAGGGTATCGACCGCGTTCTGGTGCACACCTTCAAGAAGAAGGAACCTGATCTTGCTCTTGTCGAGAGAAGTCTTGCTCATCTGCGTAAACCTGTATCCCGGAGAAAAATGGCGAGGAGAGTGGAGCGGCGCGGCGTCGGCCTTAGCACGAACGGCGGGAGGGCTATGCTAGCATACGCGACACAACCTGAGCTTATCCCGACAGGTGAAGCGTGCTCAGGGTGACTATGAATAAGTCGAGAGTTCCAGCGATGACCCCGTCCGTGGTAATTGATGAGCTGATGACCCTGGTCGACCCTGGCAAGGTCCTCACCGACCCGGCCTCGCTCGAGGCCTACGGCAAGGACTGGACCAAGCACTACCCGCCGGCGCCGAGCGCCATCGTCTTCCCCAAGTCCGTCGAGCAGGTGCAGGCCATCGTGCGCTGGGCCAACCGGCACAAGGTCGCCCTGGTGCCGTCGGGCGGACGAACCGGGCTGTCGGGCGCCGCCGTGGCCGCCCATGGCGAGGTGGTGGTGGCCTTCGACTACATGAACCAGATCCTCGCCTTCAACGAATTCGACCGTACCGTGGTCTGCCAGCCGGGGGTCGTCACCCGCCAGTTGCAGCAGTTCGCCGAGGACCAGGGCCTTTATTACCCGGTGGACTTCGCCTCGAGCGGCTCCAGCCAGATCGGCGGCAATATCGGTACCAACGCCGGCGGGATCAAGGTGATTCGCTACGGCATGACCCGCAACTGGGTGGCCGGGCTGAAGGTGGTCACCGGTAAGGGCGAGCTGCTCGAGCTGAACAAGGACCTGATCAAGAACGCCACCGGCTACGACCTGCGCCAGCTGTTCATCGGCGCCGAAGGCACCCTGGGCTTCGTGGTCGAGGCGACCATGCGCCTGGACCGCGCGCCGCGCAACCTCACCGCCATGGTGCTGGGCACGCCCGATTTCGACGCGATCATGCCGGTGCTGCACGCCTTCCAGGGCAAACTCGACCTGACGGCCTTCGAGTTCTTCTCCGACAAGGGCCTGGCCAAGATCCTCGCCCGGGGCGATGTGCCCGCGCCGTTCGAAACCGACTGCCCGTTCTATGCCCTGCTGGAGTTCGAAGCCAGCACCGAGGAGGTGGCCAACGAGGCCCTGGCCACCTTCGAGCACTGCGTCGAGCAGGGCTGGGTGCTCGATGGCGTGATGAGCCAGAGCGAAACCCAGCTGAAGAACCTGTGGAAGCTGCGCGAGTACCTGTCCGAGACCATCTCGCACTGGACACCGTACAAGAACGACATCTCGGTCACCGTATCGAAGGTGCCGGCCTTCCTGCGCGATATCGACGCCATCGTCGGCGAGCACTACCCGGACTACGAAGTGGTCTGGTATGGCCATATCGGCGACGGCAACCTGCACCTGAACATCCTCAAGCCCGACCACATGAGCAAGGACGACTTCTTCGCCTCCTGCGCCAAGGTCAACAAGTGGGTGTTCGAGATCGTCGAGCGCTACAACGGCTCGATCTCCGCCGAGCATGGCGTGGGCATGACCAAGCGCGACTACCTGGGCTACAGCCGCTCACCGGAGGAGATCGCCTGCATGAAGGCGATCAAGGCGGTGTTCGACCCGAACGGCATCATGAATCCGGGTAAGATCTTCGCTCCCGAATAAAAAGCAGTATTCACAGGAGTCGGCCATGAGTTACCAGCACCAGTACGTAGACGGCACGCGCATCCACTTCCCGCTGGGCAAGGTGGTGTGCATCGGCCGCAACTACGCCGAGCATGCCAAGGAACTGGACAACCCCATCCCCAGCGAGCCGCTGTTGTTTATCAAGCCCGGCAGCTGCGTGGTGCCCCTGGAAGGCGGCTTCAAGATCCCGACCGAGCGCGGTTCGGTGCACTACGAGGCGGAGATCGCCGTGCTGCTGGGCAAACCCCTGTCCACCCACCCTTCCGAGGAAGAGGTGCTCGACGCCATCTCCGGCTTTGCCCCGGCGCTGGACCTGACCCTGCGCGATGTGCAGGCGAAACTGAAGGAAAAGGGCCTGCCCTGGGAGCTGGCCAAGTGCTTTGACGGCGCCTGCGTGCTGCCGCCGTTCGTGTCGGCCGGCACCTTCGAGGACCTGACCGACATCGGCATCCGCCTGACCATCAACGGCGAAGTGCGCCAGGACGGCAACAGCGCGCTGATGCTCAACCCGATCGTACCGATGATCCAGCACATGGCCACGCACTTCTCCCTGCAGGCCGGCGATGTCATCCTCACCGGCACCCCGGCGGGCGTGGGGCCGTTCAATGTCGGCGATGAGCTGGTTCTGGAACTTCCCGGCGCAAGCCGGTTCGAAGGCCGGGTGCTTTGACTCCGGGCGACGACGGTGCAATGCCGTCGTCGCTGACTGTTCCGGTAGGATTTGTCGTTTTTTTCACAATTGATCCGGATAATTCATCTATTAACTTCATTTGCCGACAGTGGCGACCACGCTGCCGCCGACTTTCAGGATCTCCACTCGATGACCAACCCTTCCAGCGCATCCCTTCCGCCAAAGCGACGCCTGATCACCCGCTGGTCGCTGTGGCTGCTTGCGCTGGCGATCATCGCCTATGGCCTGGTGGTGGCCATGCACTGGGATGACCGTGGCCTTTTGTGGATAAAGGAAGGCTTCGAAAGCCAGGCCGAGCGCCAGGAAAGCATCTGGCTGCCGGACTACGTGGCCGACATCGATGCCAAGCCGCTGCCGGGCATGGAACGTGACGAGGCGTCGGACCTGGCGTTCAATCCGCACACCCGCACCTTGTTCGCGGTCATGGGCAAGCACCCGTTCCTGGTCGAGCTCAACCTCGACGGTGACGTGCTGCGCAAGATGCCTCTGGTGGGCTGGTCCAATCCGGAAGGCGTGGCGGTACTCGAGAATGGCCAGATCGCCATTGTCGACGAGCGCAACCATGACCTGACGCTGGTCAAGGTGGATGCCGCCACGACGTCGCTGAACCGCGCCGACTACCAGCCCCATGACCTGGGCGATACCGAGGATGGCAACAAGGGCTTCGAAGCCATTGCCTGGGACCAGATCCGCCAGCGACTGATCATCGGCGCCGAGCGGCCACCGAAGATGTTCATCTGGAGCACCGATGGCCACGGCCCGCTCAAGGGTGAGAAGCAGGCGCTGCCCAGCGACGAACTGGACCTGCGCAACCTGTCCGCGCTGGGCATCGACCCGCGCACCGGGCATCTGCTGGCACTGTCGGCGGACTCCAACATGCTGCTCGAGCTGGATGAGAAAGGTGAGCAGGTCAGCTTCATGACCTTGTTGGGCGGTTTCAATGGCTTGGCTGATACCATCCCCCGGGCCGAAGGCGTGGCGATGGATGACCAGGGCAACCTGTACATCGTCAGCGAGCCCAACCTGTTCTATCGCTTCAGGAAGCACTGATCGATCAGAAACTTCTGATGGTGGCATTAAGCTTTGCTTCAGTTGATAGTGGTTAGATACGTGCTCCTTTCGCCGAGTCCGACCGCATGCGCCGCCACCTTCGCCTGATCTTCGCCTTCATCGTGCTTGTTGCCCTGCTCGTCCTGGGCGCCGCCGGGCATGAGTTCCGCCTGTTCGAACGGGGCTGGTTCAACCTCAAGACCTGGTGGCAGCCGGCCGAGCAGAGCATCGGCCTGGACCGCTACCAGGTGGCGATCGAAGCGCAGCCCATCGTCGGGCTGGACGACGACATTTCAGCGCTAACCTACGACCCCGACCGCAAGAGCCTGTTCACCGTCACCAATGCCCGCTCGGAACTGATCGAACTGTCGCTGGACGGCCGCATCCTGCGCCGCGTGCCGTTGACCGGCTTCGGCGACCCCGAGGCGGTGGAATATGTGGGGCCGAACAGCTACGTGATCACCGACGAGCGCCAGCAGCGGCTGATTCGCGTGCGCCTGGACGACGACACCCTGTTCCTCGACGCCAACGATGCCGAGCAGCTGTCACTGGGCATCGGCCTCAATGGCAACAAGGGTTTCGAGGGACTGGCCTACGACTCGGCGGGCAAGCGCCTGTTCGTGGCCAAGGAGCGGGACCCGATGATGATCTACGAGGTGCATGGCTTTCCCCATGACAATCCCGACAAACCCTATGCCGTGCATGTGGTGCAGGATCGCAAGCGTGACCGGCGGCTGTTCGTGAGGGACCTGTCGAGCCTGCAGTTCGACGAACGCAGCGGGCACCTGCTGGCGCTGTCGGACGAGTCGCGACTGGTGCTGGAGCTGGATGTGAAGGGCAGGCCACTTAGCACGCTGTCGCTGCGCAAGGGATTCCAGGGTTTGAAACAGACCGTGCCGCAGGCGGAGGGTATTGCGATGGACGACGCCGGGACCATCTACCTGGTCAGCGAGCCGAACCTGTTCTATGTGTTCAAGCAGCCGGCTGATTGATTGCCTGGGCTGACGCTATCGCGGGGCAAGCCCGCTCCCACCGTGGGAGCGGGCTTGCCCCGCGATGAGGCTTACTCGGCCTTGAGGGTCTTCACGCCTTCAGCGGTGCCCAGCAACAGCACATCCGCCGGACGCGCCGCGAACAGGCCATTGGTGACCACGCCGACGATGGCGTTGATCTGGCTCTCCAGCTCCACCGGGTTGGTGATCTGCAGGTTGTGCACATCCAGGATGACGTTGCCGTTGTCGGTCACCACACCTTCACGGTAGACCGGGTCGCCGCCCAGCTTGACCAGCTGGCGCGCCACATGGCTGCGGGCCATCGGAATCACCTCGACCGGCAGCGGGAAGGCGCCCAGCACCGGCACCAGCTTGCTGGCGTCGGCGATGCAGATGAAGGTCTTGGCCACCGCCGCGACGATCTTCTCGCGGGTCAGGGCCGCGCCGCCGCCCTTGATCAGGTTCAGGTGGGCGTCGCTCTCGTCGGCGCCGTCGACATAGAACTCCAGCTCGCTGACGCTGTTCAGCTCGTAGACCGGGATGCCATGGCCCTTCAGGCGCTGGGCGGTGGCCTCGGAGCTGGCGACGGCGCCGTCGAAGGCGGTCTTGTGCTGGGCCAGGGCGTCGATGAAGAAGTTGGCAGTCGAACCGGTACCGACGCCGACGACGCTTTTCTCATCCAGTTTCGGCAGGATGAGATCGACGGCGGCCTGGGCGACGGCCTGTTTGAGTTGGTCCTGGGTCATGCGGGCTCCGGGAGGGGCTGGGCGGATTTCAAAGTTGCCTAGTATAACGGCTCCCGCGGCTTTGCTGTGGTCGCCCGACGTGACGCTGCGGTAGACTCCCAGCCCTTGTCCCGCGGCCCAGTGATGCTTTCCGATGCTCGAACAGTACGTCAAGAAGATCCTCACCTCGCGCGTCTACGACGTTGCCGTCGAAACCCCGTTGCATAGCGCCGGGCAGCTGAGCAAGCGCCTGGGCAACACGGTGCTGCTCAAGCGCGAGGACCTGCAGCCGGTGTTCTCGTTCAAGATCCGCGGGGCCTACAACAAACTCGCGCAACTGAGCGCCGAGGAACTGGCCCGCGGCGTGGTCACCGCCTCCGCCGGCAACCACGCCCAGGGCCTGGCCCTGGCGGCGCGGGAGCTGGGGATCAAGGCGACCATCGTCATGCCCAAGACCACCCCGGAGATCAAGATCGAAGGCGTGCGCTCCCGGGGCGGCAAGGTGGTGCTGCACGGTGACACCTTCCCCGAGGCGCTGGCCTACTCGCTGAAGCTGGTGGAGGAGAAGGGCTTCGTCTACATCCACCCCTACGACGATCCGCACACCATTGCCGGGCAAGGCACGGTGGCCATGGAAATCCTGCGCCAGCACCCGGGCCAGCTGGACGCGATCTTCGTGCCGGTCGGCGGGGGCGGGCTGATCGCCGGCATCGCCGCCTACGTGAAGTACCTGCGCCCCGAGATCAAGGTGATCGGCGTCGAGCCGGACGACTCCAACTGCCTGCAGGCCGCCATGGCCGCGGGTGAGCGCGTGGTGCTGCCGCAGGTCGGGCTGTTCGCCGATGGCGTGGCGGTGGCGCAGATCGGCCAGCACACCTTCGACATCTGCCGTCACCATGTAGACGAGGTGATCACCGTCAGCACCGACGAGATCTGCGCGGCGATCAAGGATATCTACGACGATACCCGCTCGATCACCGAACCTGCTGGCGCATTGGGCGTGGCCGGCATCAAGAAGTACGTCGAACTAAAGGGCGTTGCCGGGCAGACCCTGGTGGCCATCGACTCGGGTGCCAACGTCAACTTCGACCGCCTGCGCCATGTGGCCGAGCGCGCCGAGCTGGGCGAGAAGCGCGAGGCGATCATCGCCGTGACCATCCCGGAACGCCCGGGCAGCTTCAAGGCCTTCTGCGAGGCCATCGGCAAGCGTCAGATCACCGAATTCAATTACCGCAAGCACACCTCGGATGAAGCGCATATCTTCGTCGGTGTGCAGACCCACCCGGAAACCGACCCTCGTGCGGCGCTGGTCCAGCAGTTGACCGAGCAAGGCTTCCCGGTCACCGACCTGACCGACAACGAGCTGGCCAAGCTGCACATCCGCCACATGGTCGGTGGCCACTCGGCTGGGGCCAGCGACGAAATGGTGCTGCGCTTCGAGTTCCCCGAGCGCCCGGGCGCGCTGTTCAACTTCCTCAACAAGCTGGGCGGGCGCTGGAACATCTCGATGTTCCACTACCGCAACCACGGCGCCGCCGATGGCCGCGTGGTCGCGGGCCTGCAGGTACCAGAGGAGGAGCGCCACCTGGTGCCGGCGGCGCTGGCCAAGATCGGCTATCCGTACTGGGACGAGACCGAGAATCCGGCCTACCAGCTATTCTTGGGCTGAACACGCCAAACGGACCTCGTGGGAGCGGGCTAGCCCCGCGATGAAGCCGCCAGCAAGAAGGACGATCACGAAATGGAACACCTGACCACCCTGAAGACCCTGCATATCCTCGCCACCGCCCTGTTGCTGCTGGGCGGCCTGGGCCTGGCGATCTGGACTGTCCGCGCCCGCCGCCAGGGCGATGCCGAGGCCTACGGCAAGCTGTTGCGCCGACCGCTGGTGTTCGTCTGGCTGCTGATGGGGTTGTGCCTGGTGAGCATGCCGTTCACCGGCTGGTGGCTGGTGCACCTGGTCGGCTGGCCGCTGGGGCAGACCTGGGTGCTGGCGTCCAGCGTCATCTATACGCTGGGCGCGTTTGCCGTGTGGTGGCTGGTGGTGCGGTTGAACCGGATGCGCAAGGCTGAAACCGTGGGGTTGAAGTTCACCTTGGCATTGGCGCTGTTCAGTGGTGTCTGCTTCCTGTCCATCGCGGGCCTGATGGGCGCCAAGCCGATCTGAAGCATCGCGGGGCAAGCCCGCTCCCACGCCAGATCGAGTTGCGCCCAAGATATTGGACATTGATCCAACGCCCGGAAGCAGTTCAGATCGTGGGAGCGGGCTTGCCCCGCGATCAGGCCTTCAATCGCGCAACGAAATGACCGGCCACCCCCGCCGCTCGGCCTCAGCCCGCAGCTTAGGATCCGGATCCACCGCCACCGGGTTCGCCACCACCTCCAGCAACGGCACATCGTTCAGCGAGTCACTGTAGAAGTAGCTGTCCTCCAGGTCGAACCCGTTCTCCAGCATCCAGCGCGCAAGCCGCGTCACCTTGCCTTCACGGAAACAGGGTATATCGGTGCTACGCCCGGTGTAGCGACCCTCGCGCACCTCGCACTCGGTCGCCAGCAAGGTACGCACGCCCAGGCGGCGGGCGATGGGCGCGGTGACGAAGCGGTTGGTGGCGGTGATGATCACCAGCTGGTCGCCCGCCTCGCGGTGCTGCTGCAGCAACGCCAGGGCCCTGGGCAGGATGATCGGCTCGATGCAGTCACGCATGAACTCGCGGTGCCACTGCTCCAGCTGCGCGGGCTCGCTGACCGCGAGGATTTCCATGGAGAAGGCCAGGTAGGCCTGCATGTCCAGGGTGCCGTTGAGGTAGTCCTGGTAGAAGGCATCGTTGCGTTGCTTGTAGGCGACCGGGTCGAGAATGCCCCGCTCGCACAGGTAGTCACCCCAGGCGTGGTCGCTGTCGCCACCGAGGAGGGTATTGTCCAGGTCGAATAAAGCCAGGCGCATCGCGGTCACTCGCATCAGCCACGGAAGAGTCCCGCAGAATACGGAGTTTTCACCTCGCTGCACATAAGCTTGGCGGGCGCGTTGCTGCGCGCTCGGGCTTTGTGGAACAATGCGTTGACATGCGTTTGCGAGGTTGCTGCCGTGATCGACCCGGATGGTTTTCGCCCCAATGTCGGGATCATTCTCACGAATGATGCCGGGCAGGTGCTATGGGCTCGGCGGATCAACCAGGATGCCTGGCAGTTTCCCCAGGGTGGCATCAACCCTGACGAGACGCCGGAAGATGCCCTGTACCGCGAGCTGAACGAAGAAGTGGGCCTGGAACGCCAGGACGTGGAAATTCTTGCCTGCACCCGTGGCTGGTTGCGTTATCGTTTACCCCAGCGCCTGGTGCGCACCCATAGCCAGCCGCTGTGTATCGGCCAGAAACAGAAGTGGTTCCTGCTGCGCCTTGTGAGCAACGAGCAACGGGTGCGCATGGACCTCACCGGCAAACCGGAATTCGATGGCTGGCGCTGGGTCAGCTACTGGTATCCGCTGGGCCAGGTGGTGACATTCAAGCGCGAGGTATACCGCCGCGCCCTGAAAGAGCTAGCCCCGCGCCTGCTGACGCGCGACTGACGACGGAGTCCGACCCCGAGCCATGCTCAATACGCTGCGCAAGATCGTCCAGGAAGTGAACTCCGCCAAAGATCTCAAGACGGCGTTGGGTATCATTGTCTTGCGCGTCAAGGAGGCGATGGGCAGCCAGGTCTGCTCGGTCTACCTGCTCGACCCGGACAGCAACCGCTTCGTGCTGATGGCCACCGAGGGCCTGAACAAGCGCTCCATCGGCAAGGTCAGCATGGCCCCCAACGAGGGCCTGGTCGGCCTGGTCGGCACCCGCGAGGAGCCGCTGAACCTCGAGAACGCCGCCGACCACCCCCGCTACCGCTACTTCGCCGAAACTGGCGAAGAGAAATTCGCCTCCTTCCTCGGCGCGCCGATCATCCACCACCGCCGCGTGGTGGGGGTACTGGTCATCCAGCAGAAGGAGCGCCGCCAGTTCGACGAAGGCGAAGAGGCCTTCCTGGTCACCATGAGCGCCCAGCTCGCCGGGGTTATCGCCCACGCCGAGGCGACCGGTTCGATCCGCGGCCTGGGCCGCCAGGGCAAGGGTATCCAGGAGGCCCGCTTCGTCGGCGTGCCAGGCTCCCCGGGCGCCGCTGTCGGCCGCTCGGTGGTGATGCTGCCGCCCGCCGACCTCGAGGTGGTGCCGGACCGCACCGTCGAGGACATCGACAACGAACTCAAGCTGTTCAGCAACGCCCTTGAAGGCGTGCGCGAGGACATGCGCAAGCTGTCGGCCAAGCTCGCCACCCAGCTGCGCCCCGAAGAGCGCGCATTGTTCGACGTGTACCTGATGATGCTCGAGGACGCCGCCCTCGGTGGCGAGGTGGTCGAGGTCATCAAGACCGGCCAGTGGGCCCAGGGCGCCCTGCGCCAGGTAGTCGGCGAGCACGTCAACCGCTTCGAGCTGATGGACGACGACTACCTGCGCGAGCGCGCCTCGGACGTCAAGGACCTGGGCCGGCGCCTGCTGGCCTACCTGCAGGAAGCCCGTTCGCAGTCGCTGGTCTACCAGGACAACACCATCCTGGTCAGCGAGGAGCTGACCCCGGCCATGCTCGGCGAGGTGCCGGAGGGCAAGCTGGTGGGCCTGGTCTCGGTACTGGGCTCGGGCAACTCCCATGTGGCGATTCTAGCCCGTGCCATGGGCATCCCGACCGTCATGGGCGTGGTCGACCTGCCGTACTCGAAGGCCGACGGCATCGAGATGATCGTCGACGGCTACAAGGGCGAGGTGTTCACCAACCCCGGCGAGGTGCTGCGCAAGCAGTACAGCGACGTGGTCGAGGAGGAGCGCCAGCTGGCCCGTGGCCTCGACGCCCTGCGCGAGCTGCCGTGCATCACCCCGGACGGCCATCGCATGCCGCTGTGGGTCAACACCGGCCTGCTCGCCGATGTGGCCCGCGCCCAGCAGCGCGGCGCCGAGGGCGTCGGCCTGTACCGCACCGAAGTGCCGTTCATGATCAACCAGCGCTTCCCCAGCGAGAAGGAACAGCTGGCGATCTACCGCGAACAGCTGCAGGCGTTCCACCCGCTGCCGGTGACCATGCGCAGCCTCGACATCGGCGGCGACAAGTCGCTGTCGTACTTCCCGATCAAGGAAGAAAACCCGTTCCTCGGCTGGCGCGGCATCCGCGTCACCCTCGACCACCCGGAAATCTTCCTGGTGCAGACCCGCGCCATGCTCAAGGCCAGCGAGGGCCTGAACAACCTGCGCATCCTGCTGCCGATGATTTCCGGCATCCACGAGTTGGAAGAAGCCCAGCACCTGATCCACCGTGCCTGGGGCGAGGTGCGCGACGAAGGCACCGACGTGCCGATGCCGCCGGTGGGGGTGATGGTGGAGATTCCCGCCGCCGTGTATCAGACCCGAGAACTGGCGCGCCAGGTCGACTTCCTCTCGGTCGGTTCCAACGACCTGACCCAGTACCTGCTGGCGGTCGACCGCAACAACCCGCGGGTCGCCGACCTGTACGACTACCTGCACCCGGCGGTGCTGCAGGCGTTGCAGACCGTGGTCAGCGTCGCCCATGAGGAAGGCAAGCCGGTGAGCATCTGCGGCGAGATGGCCGGTGACCCGGCCGCGGCGATCCTGCTGATGGCCATGGGCTTCGACAGCCTGTCGATGAACGCCACCAACCTGCCGAAGGTGAAGTGGATGCTGCGCCAGATCAACCTGGGCAAAGCCAAGGAACTGCTGGCCGACGCCATGAGCCATGACAACCCGCAGGTTATCCACAGCTCGCTGCAACTGGCGCTGAAGAACCTTGGCCTGGCGCGGATGATCGGGCCGAACAAGACCCTCTGACGTCCTGGGCCCGCTTTGCGGGCCTTGTATTGCGAAAAGGGCGCAGAGCCCCCCGGCGATCTCGAATACCTGCTTGGGTTTCCCTGGCAACTACGCTTCAATACGCGCCTTTACCAGTCGTCCAAGGATCCGCCCCCATGGCCACCAACACCAAACAACAGAAACGCGCCAAACGCGCCGCCACCAAGGCCAAGCAGAACCGCATGGTACGCAGCGGCCAGGCGGTCAAGGCCAGCGCCGGTGACAGCGCCAGTGTCGAGCAGGTGTTCAACAAGGCCATGGAGTCGGGCAGCTACAACAGCCTGTTCGAAAAGATGAAGGAAGCCCAGGAAAACGGCCTGGTGCCGATGATCTCGGTATTCCTGGTCGATCCGCTGCTGGCGCTGGTGCTCAAGGGCCACAAGGAAGAACACGCCACCGACTACATCGTCCTGGTGTTCACCGCCTACCGCAAATGGCTCGACGGCGCCGACGAGGACGCAACCATGGCCTGGCTGGAGAGCGACGAGTTCCAGGACGCCTATGTCACCGCCTCGGAGGTCGTGGCCAGGCAGCAGCAACAGCAGAAACAGTTCGGCTGAGTCGCTCCCACAATCCGCACCAGGCAAACAAAAAGGCCGCGCCCCTCACAGGACGCGGCCTTTGCATTTCATGCCAGCGGATCAGCTATCCAGCGCCACCCGCGCAGCAGCGCCGCGCTTGCGATGCAGCAACAGGCCTGCCGCCACCACACCAATGCTCAGGATCGCCGTGGCGATGATCTCGGCACGGTGGTCTTCACGCAGGGCCATCACCACCAGGATGGCGATGATGAAGGCGATGGTCGCCCAGGTCAGGCCCGGGAACATCCACATCTTGAACGAGATCTTCTCGCCCTTGGCCTCACGCTGGGCACGCATGCGCAGTTGCGACACGGCGATCACCAGGTACACCAGCAGGGCGATGGCGCCGGAGCTGGCCAGCAGGAACTCGAACACCGCGGCCGGGGCCAGGAAGTTGGCGAACACGCACAGGAAGGCGGCGGCGGTGGACAGCAGCACGGCCCAGTGCGGGGTGCCCGCCTTGGTGGTGCGCTGGGCGATGGCCGGGGCGTCGCCACGCTTGCTCAGGGAGAACAGCATGCGCGAGGAGGTGTACAGCGCCGAGTTCAGGCAGCTGGTCACGGCAATCAGCACGACGATGTCGACGATCAGCTTGGCATTCGGCACGCCGATCAGGCTGAGGACGGTCTGGTAGGAGCCTTTCTCGGCCAGGGCCGGATCGTTCCACGGCACCATGGCCACGACCAAGAAAATCGACACCAGGTAGAACAGGCAGATACGCCAGATCACCGAGTTGGTGGCCTTGCTGATCTGCTTGCCCGGGTCTTTCGACTCGGCGGCTGCGATGGTGACGATCTCGGTACCCATGAACGAGAACATGGTGGTCAGCATCGCGGCCAGCACCGCGCCCAGGCCGTTGGGCATGAAGCCCTGGGTATCGAACAGGTGGCTGATGCCGCTGACCTGGCTGCTCGGCACCATGCCGAACATGGCCGCGCAACCGACGACGATGAAGCCGATGATCGCCAGCACCTTGAGCAGGGCGAACCAGAACTCGAACTCACCGTAGTTCTTCACGCTGAACAGGTTGGTGACGGTCAGCGCCAGGGTGATGATCAGGGAGAACGCCCACAGGTCCACCGACGGGAACCAGGCATGCAGGATGGCGGCGGCGGCGTTGGCCTCCAGCGGGATCACCAGGACCCAGAACCACCAGTACAGCCAGCCGATGGTGAAACCGGCCCAGCGCCCGATGGCGCGGTCGGCGTAGGTGGAGAAGGAACCGGTGTCAGGCGAGGCAACCGCCATTTCGCCGAGCATGCGCATCACCAGCACCACCAGGGTACCGGCAGCGGCGTAGGCCAGCAGCACGGCAGGGCCGGCGGCAGCGATGGCATGACCGGAGCCGACGAACAGGCCGGCGCCGATCACGCCGGCAATCGACAGCATGGTCACATGCCGTTGCTTGAGCCCCTGAGCGAGGTCATTGGAATTGTTACCGCTCATAAAACTACCTTTGTAAGGAGGTGGACTACACGAATGACTGGCCAGCGCGCCGGGGTGTGAGTGGGCGTCGCTGCATTCAGTAGTTTCGGGATGGCAATAAGCGGGCCAGCTGAGAATGGCTTTCGTCTGAAATGTTTCTGTAACCAATAACGACGCGGCTTGCAGGGCATTGTGCCAAGCTTTGACCGAAAGGTCGTCAAATCCCCATGCCAAGTTGGGATTACTGAAATACCCACTTACAAACGCACCAAAGGTGCCCCTCGGTAACACCTGGGCACACATTCAGGGCAGGGCAAAGCGCAACCTCAAGGCGCAACCGCGCACTCGCATAACCCGCGACACAGTGCCACCCAGCCAAAAACGGCTTCCCAGACCGGAACAAAGCTGGCACCATCGCGCCTTTTTTCATCAAAGCTCCGGTGCTGGGCAAAACGCCATTGCGGATATCCTGGCGACAGTCCACTGCAGCGATGCGACAAACTGTCCCACCAGCGACCCGAGCTCCCCGCGACCCGGTTGGCCGCCGTTGCGCCGCTATGCTAGCGTGGCGCTCGCCAGGAAGGCCGCCAACAGCTGGGAACGCACCCGAACACATGAGGACCGCACATGGCCCAGGCCACGCCCGCGCTGGAAATCCGCAACCTGCACAAACGCTATGGCGAGCAGGAAATTCTCAAGGGCATTTCGCTGACCGCGCGCGACGGTGACGTGATCTCCATCCTCGGCTCGTCCGGCTCTGGCAAGTCCACCCTGCTGCGCTGCATCAACCTGCTGGAGAACCCGCACCAGGGCGAAATCATCGTCGCCGGCGAGACCCTCAAGCTCAAGGCGCAGAAGAACGGCGACCTGATCGCCGCCGACAACCGCCAGATCAACCGCCTGCGCAGCGAGATCGGCTTTGTCTTCCAGAATTTCAACCTGTGGCCGCACATGTCGATCCTCGACAACATCATCGAGGCGCCGCGCCGCGTGCTCGGCCAGAGCAAGGCCGAGGCCACCGAGCACGCCGAGGCGCTGCTGAACAAGGTCGGCATCTTCGACAAGCGCCACAGCTACCCCGCACAGCTTTCCGGTGGCCAGCAACAGCGCGCCGCCATCGCCCGTACCCTGGCCATGAAGCCCAAGGTCATCCTGTTCGACGAGCCGACCTCGGCGCTCGATCCGGAAATGGTCCAGGAAGTGCTTAACGTCATCCGCGCATTGGCCGAAGAAGGCCGTACCATGCTGCTGGTGACGCACGAGATGAACTTTGCCCGCCAGGTGTCCAGTGAAGTGGTCTTCCTGCACCAGGGCCTGGTCGAAGAGCAGGGATCGCCGCAGCAGGTCTTCGAGAACCCGACCTCGGCGCGTTGCAAGCAATTCATGTCCAGCCACCGCTAACGGAGCACTACATGCAGACCTATAAGAAGTTCCTCCTGGCAGCTGCTGCCACGCTGGTGATGTCGGCCAACGCCATGGCCGCCGAGAAACTGCGCATGGGTATCGAAGCCGCCTACCCACCGTTCAACAACAAGGATGCCAGCGGCCAGGTCGTCGGCTTCGACAAGGACATCGGCGACGCCCTGTGCGCCAAGATGAAGGTCGAGTGCGAAGTGGTCACTTCCGACTGGGACGGCATCATCCCGGCGTTGAACGCCAAGAAGTTCGACTTCATCGTCTCGTCGTTGTCGATCACCGACGAGCGCAAGCAAGCCGTCGACTTCACCGATCCCTACTACTCGAACAAGCAGCAGTTCATCGCGCCGAAGAACGTCGACTTCAAGACCGACCGCGCCTCGCTCAAGGGCAAGACCATCGGTACCCAGCGCGCCACCCAGGCCGCAACCTGGCTGGATGACAACGGCGGCATGGACGGCGAGTTCAAGGTCAACCTCTACGACGGCCAGGAAAACGCCTACCTGGACCTGACCTCCGGCCGTGTCGACGCCATCCTCGCCGACAAGTACGCCAACTACGACTGGCTGAAATCCGAAGCCGGCAAGAACTACGAGTTCAAGGGCGATCCGGTCAACGAAAGCGACAAGGTCGGCATCGCCGTACGCAAGGGCGACAACGAACTGCGTAACAAGCTCAATGCCGCGCTGAAGGAAATCGTCGCCGACGGCACCTACAAGAAGATCAACGACAAGTACTTCCCGTTCAGCATCTATTGATTCGCCCCGACAGGCATCGCCGCCATGGCGGTGCCTGTCCCTTGAACAAACTTACCCATGACTATCGACCTGCACGGATTCGGCCCGGCCATGATGGCCGGTACCCTGATGACCGTAAAACTGGCGCTCTGCGCCTTGCTGCTGGGGCTGGCCCTGGGCCTGCTCGGCGCCTTGGCCAAGACTTCGTCGGTCAAGCCGCTGCAATGGCTTGGCGGCACCTATTCCACGTTGGTGCGCGGCGTACCTGAATTGCTTTGGGTGCTGCTCATCTACTTCGGCACCGTCGGGCTGATGAACAGCCTTGGCGCCGCCCTGAACATACCGGGCCTTGAGCTCAGCGCCTTCGCGGCTGGCGTCATCGCCCTCGGCCTGTGCTTCGGCGCCTATGCCACGGAAGTGTTCCGCGGCGCGATCCTGGCCATTCCCAAGGGGCACCGTGAAGCGGGCCTGGCGCTGGGCCTGTCCAAGGGCCGCATCCTCTCGCGGATCATCCTCCCGCAGATGTGGCGCATCGCCCTGCCGGGCCTGGGCAACCTGTTCATGATCCTGATGAAGGACACCGCGCTGGTGTCGGTGATCGGCCTTGAAGAAATCATGCGCCACGCGCAGATCGGCGTGACCGTGACCAAGGAGCCGTTCACCTTCTACGCGGTTGCCGCCTGCATCTACCTGGGCCTGACCATCATCGCGATGATCGGCATGCACTTCCTGGAAAAGCGCGCCGCTCGCGGCTTCGTGAGGGCCGAGTAAATGAACTGGGAAGTCATCATCAAGTGGCTGCCACGCCTGGCCCAGGGCGCGACCCTGACCCTGGAGCTGGTGGCCATCGCCGTCATCGCCGGCCTGATCCTGGCCATTCCGCTGGGGGTGGCGCGCTCTTCGCGGCACTGGTACGTGCGCGCCCTGCCCTACGGCTACATCTTCTTCTTCCGCGGCACGCCGCTGCTGGTGCAGCTGTTCCTGGTCTACTACGGCCTGGCCCAGTTCGAAGTGGTGCGCAACAGTTCGCTGTGGCCGTACCTGCGCGATCCGTTCTGGTGCACGGTGCTGACCATGACCCTGCACACTGCCGCCTATATCGCCGAGATCCTGCGCGGCGCCCTGCAGGCGATCCCCAAGGGCGAGATCGAGGCAGCCCGGGCACTGGGCATGTCGCGGGGCAAGACGCTGTTCTACATCATGCTGCCGCGCGCCACGCGCATCGGCCTGCCGGCCTACAGCAACGAAGTGATCCTGATGCTCAAGGCCAGCGCCCTGGCCAGCACCGTGACGCTGCTGGAGCTGACCGGCATGGCGCGGACCATCATTGCCCGGACCTACCTGCCGGTGGAGATCTTCTTTGCCGCCGGGGTGTTCTACCTGGTGATCTCGTTCGTGCTGGTGCAGGGCTTCAAGGTGCTGGAGCGCTGGCTGCGCGTGGATGCCTGCCAGGGACGTTGACCCCGGGGCCGCACGCGGCCCCCTCTCTGTAGGAGCGGCCTTGTGCCGCGATGGGCTGCACAGCAGCCCCTCTCGCTAGCGCCCCGGTGCTCGAATGACCACATCCCCCATCCTGCAAACCGACCAGCTCTTCGAGCGCTTCCAGGCCCTCGACCGCTTCCTCACACAGCACCAGCCCCTGTGGCACCCACGCCCGTTCACCCACCTGCACCTGGCGTGGGAAGACGAGCACTCGGCACTGTCCCATTGGCTGCGCCAACGCACTCTCGAGCAAGCCGAATCCCCCGACGATACACCTGAGGCCCCAGCCCCCTTCCCACAACTGGCCGCCGAAGCCGCGCAGCTGTCCGCCGTCGGCGAGCTGCCCGACGCCGGCCTGCATCCCGCCGGCCACCGCCTCGATGTCGGTGTGCCCGGCCGCAAGTGGCAGCAGATCGAGGCCTTCAGCCGTCGCCTGGCGTTCAGCCAACCCGCCCGGCACTGGCTCGACTGGTGTTCCGGCAAAGGCCACCTGGGCCGTCGCCTGTTGCAGACCGACCAGCAACTGACCTGCCTGGAGTACGACGCTGAACTGGTCAGCGCCGGCAAGGCCCTGAGCGAGCATCACCACCTGCCCGCCACCCACGTGCACCAGGACGTCATGGCCGCCGACAGCGCCCGCCACCTGGACGCCGACAAGAGCGCGGTCGCCCTGCACGCCTGCGGCGACCTGCATGTTCGGCTCATGCAGCTGGCAAGCCAGCAGGGTTGCCGGCAGATCGCCGTTGCGCCCTGCTGCTACAACCGCATCCAGGGCAAGGCCTATCAGCCGCTCTCCAGCGCCGCCCGGGCCTCGGCGCTGGCGTTGACCCAGGAAGACCTGGGCCTGCCGTTGAGCGAGGCGGTCACCTCCAGCCTGCGCACCCGCCGCCAGCGCGACACCTCAATGGCCCGCCGCCTGGGCTTCGACCTCTTGCAGCGCCAGCAACGTGGCATCGACGACTACCTGCCCACGCCATCGCTGCCGGTCAGCTGGCTGGCAAAGCCCTTCGAGCAGTACTGCCGCGACTTGGCCGAACTCAAGCAGGTCACGATCAACGGCAACCCCGACTGGGCCGCCCTGGAAGCCGCCGGCCAGCGACGCCTGGCCGAGGTACGCAACCTCGAGCGGGTACGCAATCTCTTCCGCCGCCCCCTGGAAATGTGGCTAGTGCTCGACCGTGCCCTGTTCCTTCAGGAGCAGGGGTATGCGGTTCGGGTCGGCGTGTTCTGCGATTACCCGCTGACGCCGCGCAATCTGCTGCTGCTGGGCGAGCGTGACACAGCGCCGCAGCGCGGTTGACAGCCTGTGGATAACTCTGTGAACAAGCTTGTGATGAAAATCACCAAATCTTGGATCCAGAGGCTATTTGCGCTGCTTTGCTTATTCCACGGCTGGCGTCAACGCCAGTAAATACAAGCCTTTGCGCAAAGACCGATGGTAGCGCCGGCCGGCATGCCTTTCGCGCAAGCGATCAATGCCCATTGTGCATAAACCATTCGGCCAAGCGCTTTGGCAGGGGTCTTGTCAAGCCAGTTTGAGCAAGCTCATGCCTACCAGCAGCAGCACCAGACCGAGCCAGCCGCGCCCGGCCAGTCGCTGACCGAACAGGGCCCAGCCCATGGCCACGGTGGCGAGAATCCCAAAGCCACCCCAGATCGCGTAGGCCAGCGACAGGTCGATGTCCTTGACCGCCTGGGCCAGCGCAGTGAACGCCGCCAGCACACACAGGATCGAGGCCACGCCCAGGCCCTTGCGGCGGAAACCGTCGGAATACTTAAGCAGCAGGTTGGCCAGAACTTCCAGCACGATGGCCAGGCCCAGCCAGGCAAATGGAATCAGCATGGCACGGCCTCCCCTTCACGTTCGACAGCCTTGGCCCGGGTGCCGGCCTTGACCAGCAGGATGCCGGCGATCATCACCGCCAGGCCCAGGGCCTTGGTCCAGCCCAGGCTTTCGCCGAGCCAGAGCACGCTGATCAAGGTGATCAGCACGATACCGAACCCTTCCCACAGCGCGTAGGCGACACCCACCGGCACGCGCTTGACCGCCAGGGCCAGGAAGAAATACGACAGACAGATCATGACGTACATGACGGCATGCCCCAGCACGGGGAAATGGGTGGCGGCGAGTTTCATCGACGCCGTGCCGATCACCTCGAAGGTGATGGCGACGATCAGGTAGATCCAGGAACGCATGATGCCCTCCCATGGGCGACAGCAGCCGAGCGCACAGGCATCGGCACCAGACAGAGACGTTTACGGCTGTAAAGGGAGGGTGGCGCTAGAGGTCGCCGGTCCAGTGACGCTCACGGGAAACCAGGCGGGAGGAAGAGAGGAGCTTGAAAGCTTTACTGTTCAACATAATGAACACAAGATTAGCTGAGCTGATCGATTAAGTCAAAACGATAGGCTGAGACTAAATATTTCTCGCGAAAAATTGCGCGTCTCCAGATTTATCCCCTTAAAGCCTGCTGAAAGCTTCGTAAATTATATTCCCCACACTCGTTCCTATGGAGATGACCCTACGACTGCCCTAAAGCGTAGGCAGGTATCCTCAGCGTGGGAGCGGGCTGGCCCCGCGATCACCGGCAAGGCCGGTGCCATGCCTACTCCCTCCTCCTGCGACAAAGCGTCGCCACAGTCCAAAACACAAAATTAATTATTGTTTTACGATAATTATTCAAGAATAATCCGCCCCGTTCATCACTGTACGGAGGCACCCCATGAACAGTAGATCCGTGGCCTATGCGCGTTCGCGCCTACGCACCATCGGCACATTTGCCGCCTACCTGGCCTGGACGACCGCGATCGTCGAGTTGGCGGCCATCCCGTTGCTCTGCATCTTCGACTTCCCTGAAATGCTCAACGGCTACCTGCAGGCCTATGGCGACCAGATGCCCCTGCTGCTGGAACCCGGCTACATGGCATCTCCCCTGGCCATCGGCCTGGTACTGGCCGTGGACATGATCCCGACGATGATTTCCGTCATCGCCCTCTGCCTGACCGGCCTGTTCTTCCACCGGCTGTCCCGTGGCCAGACCTGGACCTCGGATAATATCAAGCTGCTGTGGTGGGTCGGCCTGCTGTGCATCTTCACCCCGTTGCTGTGGCCGGTGACCTACACCTTGCAAGGCCTGGCCCTGGCCATCGACCTGCCGGCCGGCGAAAGGAGCTTCAGCTTCTCGATCGGTGTATCATCGCAGGCTGTCTACGAGATCATGAAAGGCATCCTGCTGTGTGCCTTCTCGCTGCTCATGCGTGACGCCAAGACCATCAGCGATGAACACAACTGTTATGTCTGACTGCTTCCTATGCCGATAATCATCCGCCTCGACGTCGTCATGGCCCGGAACAAGATGCGTTCCAAGGACCTGGCGGAAATCATCGGTATCACGGAAGCGAACCTGTCGCTGCTGAAGAACGGCAAGATCAAGGGTTTCAAGATCGAGACCCTGGAGAAGCTGTGTCGCGCCCTGAACTGCCAGCCCGGCGATCTGCTGGAGTTCAGCGACGAATGATCAAGGACTGCAACACCCATGGCACTTTTCCACAACAGTTTGGCCGCCCTCGTGCTGGCCTGCCTGGCCTTGGCCCTGGCCGGCTGCGGCCCGAGCTACACCTATAGATACTCGCCACCGCCCAGCGCGCATGGCATGAATTGCATCAACAGCTGTTCGACGCAGCGCAACCACTGCCAGCAGATGGCGCGCCTGCAGGAGAACAGCGAACGTGCGTTGCACCAGGCCGAGATGAGGGCCTACCAGTACTGCCAGAACGGCAAGAGCAAGAAGGAAGCGCGTCACAGTTGCTACTACCCGAGCTACCCCTCCTACACGGGGAGCAGCTACAGTTGCGGCAATGACTACGATTCCTGCTACATGGCCTGCGGCGGCACCATCCAGCGCATCCTGAACAAAGACTGATCCCGGAACGGACTCGAACATCGTGAAACACGCCAAACCCTTCGCCCTGCTGACCCTCGCCCTGGCCATGACCGGCTGCGCCAGCGGCACGCCCTCGAGCAAGCCCGCCCCGCTGAACTGGAACATGCCCGGCATGCAACTGGGCGGCGACCGCGGCCTGCCCCTGCACAACGCCGACGGCACCTGCCGCAAGCGCGGCTGCGACAACGGCAAGCTGTTCTTCAACCCGGGCCAGCCCGAGCCGAGCGTCAACTCGATCCACCGCGGCTGGTAGGAAAATTCTCCTTTGTGCGCGGTGACTTAGGGGAATGTGCGATGGATGCAACGAAGTGGTTTACAGCGGCAAATCCATCGCTATAATGACGCCCCTGTGCCGGTATAGCTCAGATGGTAGAGCAACTGACTTGTAATCAGTAGGTCCCGGGTTCGATTCCTGGTGCCGGCACCATCCTCAAAAGCCTCGACGAACGTCGGGGCTTTTTCGTTTCAGCCCCTGCGACACATTGCCCACCCTCTCCACTTCTTGTTCTCCCTCAATAAACCCTACATTCAAAGCGGCTATTCCTGTGCCCGACGGCTTTCGTCGACTTAAGGAGAAGTCCCATGAACGAGCAACAAGGCGTGTCCCTGACCCGGCGTGGCATGCTGGCCGGTTCCGTGATGCTGGGCGTCGGCGCCTCGGCGCTGGGCAGTGGCCTGGCAAAGGCCACGACCGCAGTGCCGGGCCAGGACCCGGCGGTTGACCTGGCAAAACTGCAGCGCGTCAGCGTCGAGCTGGTGGCGCCGCCTCAAGTCCACCCTCACACCCAGCGTGCCGAGGGCAAGCCGCGGATCGTCGAGTTCCGCATGGTCATCGAAGAGAAGGAGCTGGCCATCGACACCGCCGGCGCCTACATCCACGCCATGACTTTCAACGGCTCGGTTCCTGGCCCGCTGATGGTGGTGCACGAGGGCGACTACGTGGAGCTCACCCTGGTCAACCCGTCCAGCAACAGCATGATGCACAACATCGACTTCCACGCATCCACCGGCGCCCTCGGCGGCGGCGAGCTGACCCACGTGAAGCCCGGCGAGCAAGTGATATTACGCTTCAAGGCCGACCGTGCCGGGGTGTTCGTGTATCACTGCGCGCCGGGTGGGGCGATGATTCCCTGGCATGTGGTGTGCGGCATGAACGGCGCGATCATGGTCCTGCCCCGCGACGGCCTGAAGGACCCCGAGGGCCGGCCGTTGCACTACGACAAGGTCTGGTACATCGGCGAGCAGGACTACTACATCCCCCGCGACAAGGACGGCAAGTACAAGCGCTACGCCAACCCCATGGCCAGCTTCGGCGACATGAGCCAGCTGATGAAGGGGTTGGTGCCCAGCCATGTGGTGTTCAACGGCAGCGTCGGCGCCCTGACCGGCAAGCAGGCGCTCACCGCCAAGGTCGGCGAGACCGTGCTGATCGTTCACTCCCAGGCCAACCGCGACACGCGCCCGCACCTGATCGGCGGCCACGGCGACTATGTCTGGGCCTCGGGCAAGTTCGCCAACCCGCCGCAACGCAACCTGGAAACCTGGTTCATCCCCGGCGGCGCGGCGGGCGCGGCGCTGTACACCTTCCGCCAGCCCGGGTTGTACACCTACCTCAACCACAACCTGATCGAAGCGGTGATGCTCGGCGCCGCCGCGCATGTACAGGTCGAGGGCCAGTGGAACGACGACCTGATGAAACAGGTTCAGGCGCCCGGGCCGATCAGCTAGCGGCATTGACTCCGATCAAGCCCCTTGGCCATGCGCGGCATAGCCTGAGCGCAGGCATTCACTTCATGGAGGGAGACATGGCCAAGCGATTTCCCAACAACCCCAGCCATCCCGAGCGGATCTGCTGGGGCTGCGACCTGTACTGCCCGGCCAAGGCGCTGGCATGCGGCAACGGCGCGGACCGGACCATGCATCCGGTGGAGTTGTTCGGGGAGGATTGGAACCAACTGGATGATCACCTCGACAGGCCAGTCGACAGCCATGTGGATCGCCCATTGAATACTGGCTGACGCTGCTTGCCAGACCTACGGTCTTGATTCAGTCTGAATTTGGACTACGATGCATCCCACTGCACTCGAGGACACTCAGATGAGAGTCGAAACTATCAGCTACCTGAAGCGCCATGCCGCAGACCTCGACCTGGAAGAGCCCATGGTGGTCACCCAGAATGGCACACCCGCGTATGTGATTGAATCCTATGCAGATCGCAAGCGTCGCGACGAAGCCATCGCCCTGGTCAAGCTTCTGGCCATGGGCTCACGCGAGTACGCTCAAGGCAAACACAGCTCTGCGGGCGATCTCAAGGCGCGTCTTGCCAGGAAGTTCGCCGAGGACTAAGCGATAACGCATGGCCAAGCCAAGTATTCGTTTCACCGACTCCGCGTCACAAAGCCTTGAGGACCAGGTTCATCATCTGGCGGTCTACAACGGCGCCGCAGCAGCACTTGACACGATCACCAACCTGATCGATGCCATTGAGCACAAGCTCTCGATGGCCCCCGCCGCCTATCCCATCAGTCCTCAGGCCAGCGAGCTGGGCGTGGCGCACTACCGGGAACTGAATCTTGCGGGTTACCGTGTGTTCTACGAGATCGTCGAGGACGGGCGAGTGGTGGCCGTGGAGCTGGTCGTGAGGCAGAAGCAAAGCATCGAGCAGGCGCTTGTCCGTTACTGCCTCATCTATCCCCTGGCCTGACACATGTAGTCACTTGATCGCCAGTTGAAGCTGTCACAGGTGTCGCCGGTCAATGGGTACTTGGCCAAGGCGTTGCAGATCACATAGTCCGACCAGTTCGGGTTGGGGCTGAGCATCACCTAGATTATCGCGGCCAATCCTGGCAGCGAGCTGCTGCTGGAGTACCGACAGTGTGCGACTGCCCTTGGATGCAAGCCGCTGATCACTTGCAATCCCCCTGCAAAATCCTCAGCGCCGCCTCGGCCAGGAAACCCGAGCGACTCTTGTGCTCCGGGTGGTTCTGCACGTACGAGTCGATGCGGGTGAGCAGGTACGCCGGTAGCGTGATGTTAAGTTTCTCGGCCTTGCCCAGGTAACGGGTGATGTCGATATCGATCAGCGCCCAGGTACAGCCGGCATAGGACGGATTGGCCGCGTGTACGCTGACCAGGCTGGCCTTGGGGATCTCCTGCTGGTCCTGGGCCAGCAGTTCGAGGTGGCCTTCGATGGCTTCGCGGGCCATCGCGATGGCGTTGTCGAGGTCTTCGCCGGCCGAGAAACAGCCCGGGATGTCAGGGACTTCCACACCCCAGGCGTGTTGATCGTCACCGGGGAGAATCGCAATGGGGAACAACATGGTGATGGGTCTCCTCGTCAGCTGGCATAGCCGATCCGCGCCTGGCGCAGGATGCTGGCCGCAGTGGCCGGCAGCAGGTCTTTCTTCGGGTGCGGGATGGTGACCAGGCCTGCCTTTTCGGGATGCTTGAAGTGATGGTGGCTGCCTTTCGAACGCACCAGGTACCAACCATCCGCTTCGATCACTGAAATCATTTCACGGCTGTTCATGAACCCATTCCTTGGGCCGGCCGCTTGGTGGTTAGTATAACCACCAAGCGGCATTTATCAACACCATACCCACTATTGCGACGAGTGGGCTGCCAGGAAGGGAAGTATGGTAAGAGGCACAGCATGAGTACTTGGAGAAGTGATGCGGGATCTTGCGATGAGGGATAATGAATCGATCAAAGTACCGCCAGCGCCTTTTTCTTCAGTACCTCCAGGTCCATCACCGGCACCCCGGTCAGCTTCGCCATCTCGTCCCACTCGCGCAGGCGCAGACTCACCCGGAATAGAGGGTCGGCCTCGAACGCATCGGCTTCGCTGTCGCTCATCACCCCGCCCTGATACGCCAGCGTGCGCCGGCTGGCCTCGCTCAGGCGATCGTAGTAACCGGGCTGGCGCAAGGTCAGGTAGCGCTTGGCCTCGACGTGATACTGCACCAGCCGCGCCAGGCGCTCGCTGAAGCCGCAGCGGCGCAGGTACTCGGCACCGATACGTTCATGGCTGACGATGCCATAGCCGCCCATGTCCTCGCCCTCGCACAGGTGGCCGATGTCGTGGAAGAAGGCGGCAAGGACCACTTCGTCGTCGTAGCCCTCCTCCATCGCCAGCTGGGCGGCCTGGGACATATGCTCGATCTGGGTGATGGCTTCACCGATGTAGTCGGCACTGCCGTGGCGCTCGTAGAGGGCGAAGGTGTCGCTGATGATCTGGGTGGGCGTGGACATTGTGCCTAATCCTGACTGACCTGGCCTGTCGCTATCGCGGGGCAAGCCCCGCGACAGGACCATGACGACTTGTTACTGAATCTGCTCCGGGGTCACGATCACCCAGTTCTTGTCCGCGGTAACCGGCAACCCTTCCCTGGCCTGGGCCGCCGCGTTCTTCGCGATCATGCCGTTGAGCTGATCCATGTACTTGGCCTTGCGGTTTATCCACAGGTGGATGCCGCCCTTGCCCACATCCACGCCATGGAACTGCATGTAGCCATCGCTGGTCGGGGTGTCGCCGCCTACCAGCACCGGTTTCTTCCACTCATCGATATAAGTCAGGATCGCCGCCTGCTTGCCAGCCATCCAGGTGGCCGGGGTCCACAGGTAAGGCGTCAGTTCCAGGCCTTCATTGGCCTTGGGATCGTACTGCCCGGCAGTGATCTGCTTGCGCGCCGTGGTCAGCTGGCCACTGGCGCGGTCCTTGAGCAGCAGGCTCACGCCGATCACGTTCTGCGGTTTGACGTTGTAACCGTACTTGGGATCGGAGGCGACCATGCGCACCAGCTCTTCGGAGGCCGCGGAAATCACGTAGACCTCGATGCCGTTCTCCATCAGCTTGTTGTACAGCTCGGCCTGGCCGGTGAACACTTTCGGCGGTTGCACCTCGATGGTCTTGACCTGATCCCCCTCGAAATACGTACTGGGGATCGGCTTGCCCGAGGCCATCAGCTCGTCGACCTGCTGCTTCAGCTCCTTGAGGGTGAAGCCCGAGAACACCTGGGCCACCCAGGGGTAGCAGACCATGTCGTCGAGCTCGCACAGGCGGTAGTAGTAGCTGAACAGGCTCTCCTTGTGCTCGGCGGTGTCCTTGAACGGGATCAACTTGAGCGAGGGGTCGAGCTTGTCACGGCTCAGCAGGCCCTTGTTTTCCATGAACGGCAGCAGCGCTTCCTCGAGGTCGAAGCGGTAGCTGGTGTTGTCCATGTCGAATACCGCGTAATTACCCTTGTTGGCATTGGCGGCAATCATCGCATCGAGCTTCTGCGCGGCCGCGGCCGGCCAGTGCTTGAGCTCGGTGGCCGCCCAGCTGCTGGCGCTCAGCAACAGGGCCAGGCCGCCGGCAAGGATTCTCGGAGCAGACATCATGTGCGGTTCTCCAAAAGACGTGGCCGCTCAACCCTAGACCTGAATTGTGACAAACAGGCATGCGTGAGCGACCCCGAGACAACCGCAAACGCCATGTTCATTGCCAAAAACGACCAGGCGTTATTCCATAAACGACTATGCAAATTACTTTTAGGTATAAATTCGTTTGTTTTCAGGCTGTTAGCATTTCCGTTCGTAATCGCTCACAGAGGCGATGCCTCTTCCGCCTTTTCCTGGAGCTTCAATGAACCTGCCGCTGTCACTCAACCTGCTGGCGTTCCTGGCCCTGTTGCTGGGCCTGGCGCAAACCCGCCGCACCGACTGGAGCCTGGCCAAGAAAGTGCTGCTGGGCCTGGTGCTGGGCGTGGTGTTCGGCCTGGTCCTGCACACGATCTATGGCGCCGGCCACCCGGTGCTCAAGGCCACCCTCGGCTGGCTCGACCTGGTCGGCAACGGCTATGTCGGCCTGCTGCAGATGATCGTCATGCCGCTGATCTTCGCCTCGATCCTCAGCGCCGTGGCGCGCCTGCACAACGCCTCGAGCCTGGGCCGGATCAGCGTGCTGAGCATTGGCGCCCTGCTGCTGACCACCGCCATCGCCGCGCTGATCGGCATCGTCCTGACCAACCTGTTCGGCCTGAACGCCGAGGGGCTGGTCGCCGGCGCCCAGGAAAGCGCCCGCCTGCAGGCCATCCACAACGACTACGCGGGCAAGGTCGCCGACCTCAACATCCCGCAGCTGCTGTTGTCGTTCATCCCGACCAACCCGGTGGGCGACCTGGCCCGAGCCAAGCCGACCTCGATCATCAGCGTGGTGATCTTCGCCGTGTTCCTGGGCCTGGCCGCGCTGCAACTGATCAAGGACGACAAGGACAAGGGCGAGCGCGCCCTGTCGGCCATCGACGTGCTGCAGGCCTGGGTGATGCGCCTGGTGCGCCTGGTGATGAAACTCACCCCTTATGGTGTGCTGGCCTTGATGACCAAGGTGGTGGCCAGCTCCAACCTCGAGGATATCCTCAAGCTGGGCAGCTTCGTGGTGGTGTCGTACATCGGCCTGGGCCTGATGTTCGTGGTCCACGGGGTGATCCTGGCGCTGACCGGCGTCAGCCCGCTGCGCTTCCTGCGCAAGGTGTGGCCGGTGCTGACCTTCGCCTTTACCAGCCGCTCCAGCGCCGCCAGCATTCCGCTGAACATCGAGGCGCAGACGCAACGCCTGGGTGTGCCGCAGTCGATCGCCAGCTTCAGCGCCTCGTTCGGCGCGACCATCGGCCAGAACGGCTGCGCCGGGCTGTACCCGGCGATGCTCGCGGTGATGGTTGCCCCGGCCGTGGGTATCGATACTTTCGACCCGCTGTGGATCGCCACCCTGGTGGCCATCGTCACCCTGAGTTCGGCCGGTGTGGCCGGCGTGGGTGGCGGCGCGACCTTCGCCGCGCTGATCGTGCTGCCGGCCATGGGCCTGCCAGTGGAGCTGGTGGCCTTGCTGATCTCGGTGGAGCCGCTGATCGACATGGGGCGTACGGCGCTGAACGTGAATGGTTCGATGATGGCGGGGGTGGTTACCAGCCAGTTGCTCAAGCAGACCGATCAGCAGGTGCTGAGCGGGGATGAGCATGCTGAGTTGAGTCATTCCTGATAGATCGCTGGGGCTGCTGCGCAGCCCCGGCGATTCAGGCTCAGTACGTCGCCCGCATCGACAACGTGAAGTTGCGCGGCTCGCCATAGAAGTTCGAGCCCCAGGCACTGTCCACACGCTCGTAGTACACCCGGTCGAACAGGTTGTTGGCGGTCAGCGTCGCCGACAGGTGCTTGTTGAAGCGATACCCCACCTGCGCCGTGGCCACGCTATAGCCGCCCTGGACGAAGTCCACGCCATTGCGCGTGTAGTAGGTGGAACTGACCACCCGCACGCCGCCACCGACACTGAACCCTTCCAGCGGCCCATCGGCGAACGCATAGCGCGTCCACACGTTGAAGTTGTGCTTGGGCGTGATGCTGATGCCCTGGTAATCGGCCTGACGCCCCGACTCCAGCCGCGTGAAGGCGTAGCCGGTGCTGACGCTCCAGTTGTCGGTCAGGTTGCCGGACAGCTCGGTTTCCCAACCCTGGCTGCGCACCTTGGCCTGGGCCTCGTAGAACGGCGTCTGGCCGATCTGCTGGGCGCGGTTCTCGTCGTAGATGCGAAACACCGACACGCTGCCGTTCAGGCGACCGTCGAAGAACTCCCGCTTCAGGCCCAATTCATACTGCTTGCCCTCGCGCGGCTCCACCGTGCTGTTGCCGCCAGCCATCTGCGTCTGTGGCTTGTAAACGGTCGTGTAACTGGCATACGCCGACAGCTCTGGAGTGAGCTTGGCGACCAGCGCACCGTAGGGGATCACCTTGCGGCGCACGCTGCTGTGAGGGTCGGAGAATTCGTTGAAGAACGGGTTGGCGTTGTGGCCGTCGCTGTCGAACCAGATCACCCGGCTGCCGAGGATCACGTCCAGCCAGTCGTTGGCGCTGACCTTGGTGCGCGCATACAGCCCGTACTGGTTCGACTTGGACGCGTTGCCGTTGTCCATCACGTAGTCGATTCTGGGAATATTGATACTGCCCGGGTCGAACACGTTGATATCGAAGTACTCCCGGCCACCGTAGCGAAAATCCTTGTCCACATGCTGATAGTCGGCGCCCACCGTCAGCTCATGGGTACGCCCGAACGCCTCGAACGGCCGCGTCACGAAGCTGTCCAGGCCCAGGGTCTTGATATGGGTGTAGTAGTTGTAGGCCACCGCCGAACTGGCGCCGGTCTCGGGATTCACCGAACCGTCGGTCCAGGTGAAGTCGCGCGTCGGCGTCTCGGCGTCGCGGTAGGTCAGCGAGGTCTTGAACTGGCCACCGTCGTCCAGCGCATGGTCGACCTCGAAGAAGCTTTCCCAGACCCGCTCGTCCAGTTCGTTCCACTTGGCGTCGACGAACGTCGAGCGCTTGACGTCGAGCAGCTTGCCGCTGTCGTAGGCCGGCAGGCCGAACGCGGGCACCGACTTGTTGCGCTGGTAGGCGCCGCCCAGGGTCAGGGTGGTGGCCGGCGACAGGTCGTATTCCAGGCGCCCGTACATCATCGGGCGCTCGTTCTGGGCATGGTCGACGAAGGCCTGGTTGTTCTCGTAGGCGGTGACGAAGCGCCCGCGCAGGCTGCCGTCGCTGTTCAGCGGCCCGGTGACATCCACCGTGGAGTGGTAGCGGTCATAGGTGCCCGCCGACAGCTCGCCGGACAGGGCGAACTGCCCCAGCGCCCGCTTGCGCACCAGGTTGATGGTGCCGCCGGGCTCGCCCGCGCCCTGGTACAGGCCGGACGGCCCGCGCAGCACTTCGACGCGGTCGTACATGGCCAGGTCGAAGGCCGTGGCCATGTCGCCCTGCCCGGTGGGCTGGGTGACGCCATCGACCTGCACCATGTCGACCGGGAAGCCGCGCATGTACACGTCGTTGAGGTTGGAGCCGGTGTTGTAGCTCTTGATCGTGGTGCCGGTTACCTGGCGCATGGCGTCCTGCAGACTGTTCATGTTCTGGTCGTCCAGGCGCTTGCGGGTCATCACCGAGACCGACTGCGGGATGTCCTTGAGCTTCTGCTCACCCTTGCCGATGGTCAGCGAACCGGTGGTGTAAGAGTTGGTGCCTTCGGTGGTGGCGCCCAACTGGCTGCTGTCGATCTTCACCGCGCCCAGTTGCATCGCGCTGTCGCCCGCGGCGCGCCGGCGCTCCAGGGTGACGCTGTCACCGTCGATGTAGGCGGCGCTCAGGCCGGTGCCCTGGAGCAGGCGGGCCAGCGCCTGGTCCTGTGGATAACTGCCGCTCAGACCCGCCGAGCGCAGGCCCTGGGTGAACTCGCCCGGCACCAGTACCTGGATCCGGGTGACCGCACTGAAGGCCGCCAGGGCCGAGTCCAGCGACTGCGCCGGAATGTCGAAACGGTAGACCTGCGCCTGGACGGCGGCCTGGGCTTGTCCAGGACCGGCCAGCGCGGCGCTGCCAAGCGCGATGGCCAGGCCGAGCGCGGCCCGAGTGGCGGTGGTTTTCATCAGTGGGGCTCCCCGAGATCGTTCAAGTCGTCGACTGGCGCGGCACTGTCTGAGAGTGCTTATTATTTGCGCCTACTAAATCAAGGACGTCGGTCGAGCGGGAATCCCCGAAAATATTTTCAGTCAGCCTTCACGAAGGATGCGCAGGTAGGCCGTGTACTGGTCGGCGCGCACGCCCAGGGTGTGGGTCAACGCCTTGAGCACGGCGTCCGGCTTGTCGATGTCGAACACCCCGGAAACCTTGCGCTGGCGCAGGCCATCGCCCAGCACCAGGGTCTGTCCGGGCCAGTAACGGTTGAGCTCGGCGACCACCTCGCCTAAAGGCTGCTGGCTGAACACCAGTTGCCGCTCGCGCCAGGCGAAGGCACGGCCAGGCTCGAAGCCATGCACAGCACCCGGCCCACTGGCCGCGTATTCCACCGCCTGTCCAGGTTCGAGGAACACGCCCTGGCCGGTGCCAGCACGAACCTCGACCTTGCCCTGGGCCAGCTGCACGCGGGTCTGCCCATGCACCTCGGCGACGCTGAACCGCGTGCCGACCACCCGCACCCAGCCCTCGCCGGCCCGCACCACAAACGGCCGGGCCGGGTCGCGAGTCACCTCGAACCAGGCCTCGCCGCGCAGCAGCCGGACACGCCGCTCATCCGCGCCCAGCTCGACCTGCAAGGCGCTGTCGGTGTTGAGTTGGATCCGCGAGCCATCCTCCAGCTGCAAGCTGCGCGTTTCCCCCGTGGTGGTGGCGTAGTCAGCGCGCCAGCGGTCGAGCCAGGGCGTCTGGCCGATCAGCACACCCAACAACAGCACGGCCGCTGCAGCACTCGCCACCCTGGGCCAGATGCGCCGCCGGGGGGCGCGCCAAGCGGCCTGCTGCTGCTCGCGCAGACGCCTGGCCGGGCCTTGCAAGGCGCCCAGTAGATCGAGCACTTCCTCCCAGGCCTTGGCATGGGACCGCCCCTGCGCCCGCCAGACGGCGAACGCCTGGCGTTCGGCCAGGGTGACGTCCTCGGCATGCAGGCGGTAATACCAGGCCGTGGCTTCGGCGAACAGGCGCTCGCTTTCGGGCAGGTCGCTCATGGGATCGGTCGCATTCTCGGGGTGACGGCTCATGGACGTTGCTCCCTCGCGTCACCGGCCAGCCGTGCCTGGATGAAGGCACGGCAATCGAGCAAGGCCCGCCGCAGCTGGTACTCGACGCTGCGCGGCGTGACCTGCAGGCGCTCGCCGATCTCGCGGTAGGTGCAACCGTCAACATGATAGAGCAGGAAGATGTGCCGGGTCGCCTCGGGCAGCGACTGGATCGCCGCCTGCATCAGCGCCTGCTCCTGCTGCGCGGCCAGCTGGTCGTCGGCGCCGGGGGCTTCGCTGGCCAGCTCCTCGCTGGGCTCGCCGCCATCCAGGCGCTCACGGCGAATGGCCTGGCGCTGATGATCGCGCACCAGGTTGCTGGCAATCGTGAAGAGGAAGGCCGGGAGGTTGTCGATCTGCTTGTCGGCAGGCAGTCGCGCCAGACGCAGGAAGGACTCCTGGGTCAGGTCAGCGGCTACCTGGGTGCTGCCGGTGCGCCGTGCGACGAATGCCTCGAGGGCCTTCTTGTGCTCGGTGAACAACCGGGCGATCTGCTTGTTCCACGAAGACACGGCACATCCTGGCTCTGAGTCTCAAGAGGAGCGAACGCTAGCAGAAGATGATATTTGTTCGCAATTGTAACGACCGCGCTGCAACACGCCACAGAACCTGTAGGAGCGGGCTTGCCCCGCAAAGGGCTGCGCAGCAGCCCCAGGTTTTCAGACCTTGTCCCAGACTTCGAAGTGATAAACCGGCCCCTGCCCCTCGGCAGGTTGCGGCTCACTCGAGCTCAGTTGCCACTGTCCGCGATCGAACGCTGGGAACCAGGCATCACCCTCCGGCGACAGCTCAACCCGGGTCAGGTACATGCGCTTCACCAGCCCTTTCTCCAACGCCTGCCCATACAGCTGCGCGCCACCGATCAGCATCAGCTCGCCGACGCCCTGCTCCCGCGCCCACTGCTCGGCGCGCACCAGTGCCTCTTCCAGCGAAGCGAACACCTCGGCCCCGGCCAGTTGCAGGCCCGGCTGACGGCTGACGACGATATTCAACCGCCCCGGCAACGGCCGGCCCAGCGAATCCCAGGTCTTGCGGCCCATGATGATCGGCTTGCCCAGGGTGGTGGCCTTGAAGTACTTGAAATCCCCCGGCAGGTGCCAGGGCATGGAGTTGTCGATGCCGATCACACGGTTCTCGGCGAGCGCCGCGATCAGGCTGAGGGGGAGTGATGTGTTCATGCCGGCGAGGATAGCATCGGGCACGTGGGTTATGCTTGCGCCCTGACCTGTGCAATGGAAGAGCTTGTGACGGCACCGACTCCACTCGACAAGCGCTGGCTAACCGAAGCGGTACGCCTGCGCGAGGAACACGCCGGGCCCCTTGAGGACCAGGAAGCCAACCGTCGCGCCCGCCAGCAAGGTGGCGACCTGGCCACGCGCATCGAGGCCCGCGCCCTGTGGCTGGCCGAACGCGACGGCATGGACACGGCACTGCGCCACTGGAAGCAGGGCGCGCGCCTGGCATTGCTGGCGCTGATGCTCCTGGCCGTGCTCAGCGGCGCCGGCCTGGGCCTGGCGGCCCTGGGCGACGGGCAGCGCCCGGTGAACGTATTCTGGGCCCTGGGCAGCTTGCTTGGGCTTAACCTCATACTGCTCTTCGGCTGGGCGGTGGGCTTCTTTTTCGCCGGCGAGCAAGGCGCGGCGCTGGGCCGCCTGTGGCTGTGGCTGAGCGAGCGCCTGGCCCGCGACGCCAAGGCCGCGCAACTGGCCCCGGCGCTGCTGGTGCTGCTGCAGCGCCAGCGCCTGAACCGCTGGTTGCTCGGCTTGCTGGTACATGGCTTGTGGCTGCTGGCGATGCTCGCCGCGCTGGGCATGCTCCTGGCCCTGCTGGCGACCCGGCGCTACGGGTTCGTCTGGGAAACCACGCTGCTCGCCGCAGAACCGTTCATCACCCTGACCCAGGCCCTTGGCGCCCTGCCCTCGCTGCTCGGTTTCGCCGTGCCGGACGAGGCGATGATCCGCGCCAGCGGCGACACCCTGCCGGCACTCGACCTGGCGCGCCAGGTCTGGGCCAGCTGGCTGCTCGGGGTGCTGCTGGTCTACGGCCTGCTGCCGCGCCTGGCACTGGCCGCGCTGTGCCTGTGGCGCTGGCGCCAGGGCCGCGAGCGCCTGGCGCTGGACCTCGACCTGCCCGGCTACGCCCAGTTGCGCGACGCGCTGATGCCGCGCAGCGAACGCATCGGCGTGCAGGACCCCGCCCCCCACACCCTGCCGCGCTTCGAAGCCGGCCAGTTGGAGAGCGGCAGTAGCGGCGCCTTGCTGGTCGGCCTGGAGCTGGACGACCAGCGCCCATGGCCTCCCGCCCTGCCCCGGTCGGTCACCCACGCCGGCGTGCTCGACAGCCGCGAGTCACGCAACAAGCTGCTCGAGCAACTGAGCCGCTTCCCCCCGGCGCGCCTGGCAATCGCCTGCGACCCGCGCCGCTCGCCGGATCGCGGCAGCCTGGCGTTGCTCGCCGAGCTGGCGCGCAATGCCGGCGCCACCCGGATCTGGCTGCTGCAGGCGCAACCGGGCCAGGCCCTGGACGCGGCACGCCTGGGCGACTGGCACGAAGCCCTCGACCGCCTGGGCCTGGCCCACGCCGACACTTCGCCCGTGACCTGGCTGGAGCATGGCCATGACTGAGCCGCTGAAACTGGCCGTGGTCGGCCACACCAACGTCGGCAAGACCTCGCTGCTGCGCACCCTCACCCGCGACGTCGGCTTCGGCGAGGTCTCGCACCGCCCCAGCACCACCCGGCACGTGGAAGGCGCACGCCTGTCGGTGGACGGCGAACCGTTGCTGGAGCTGTACGACACCCCAGGCCTGGAAGACGCCATCGCCCTGCTCGACTACCTGGAGCGCCTCGAACGCCCGGGCGAGCGCCTGGACGGCCCCGCCCGCCTGGAACGCTTCCTCCAGGGCAGCGAGGCGCGCCAGCGTTTCGAACAGGAAGCCAAGGTGCTGCGTCAGCTGCTGGCGAGCAACGCCGGCCTGTATGTGATCGACGCCCGCGAACCGGTGCTGGCCAAGTACCGCGACGAACTGGAGGTATTGGCCGGTTGCGGCAAGCCGCTGCTGCCGGTGCTCAACTTCGTCGCCAGCAGCCAGCACCGCGAACCGGAATGGCGCGAGGCCCTGGCGCGCCTGGGCCTGCATGCGCTGGTGCGTTTCGACAGCGTGGCTCCACCCGAGGACGGCGAGCGCCGCCTCTACGAAAGCCTCGCGCTGCTGCTGGAAGATGCCCGCCCGGCGCTGCAACGGCTGATCGACGACCAGCAGGCCCAGCGCCTGGCCCGCCGCCACAGCGGCAAGCGCCTGATCGCCGAGCTGCTGCTCGATTGCGCCGCCTGCCGGCGCAGCGTCGAGGCGGAGCCTGCCGCCGAGGCACGGGCCATCGAAGCCCTACGCCAGGATGTGCGCCAGCGCGAACAGCGCTGTGTCGAGGCGCTGCTCAAGCTGTATGCGTTCCGCCGCGAGGACGCCAATGCCGGTGACCTGCCGCTGCTCGACGGCCGCTGGGGCGACGACCTGTTCAACCCGGAGACCCTGAAGCTGCTCGGTGTGCGCCTGGGCAGTGGCGTGGCGGCCGGTGCCGCGGCGGGCGCGGGCGTGGACCTGCTGGTGGGCGGCCTGACCCTGGGCGCCGCCGCGCTCGCCGGCGCCATCGCCGGCGGCGCCTTGCAGACCGCGCGCAACTACGGCTTGCGGCTGATGGGCAAGCTCAAGGGCCAGCGTGAATTGACGGTGGATGACGCCGTGCTGCGCCTGCTGGCACTGCGTCAGCAGCAGTTGATCACAGCCCTGGAAGGACGAGGACACGCGGCGCAGGACAGCATTCGCCTGACGCCCGCGGACGACAAGGGCTGGCGCGAGGGCAAGCTGCCCGAGGCACTGCGCAAGGCCCGTGCGCATCCGCAGTGGTCCACGCTCAATACCGGGGCGCGAGTCAGCCAGGCCGAGCGACAGGAGCAGGTGGAAGCCCTGGTGGCAGAGCTGTAGCGCCGTTCGCGGCGCGAACCCGCGATGATGGCTAGTGATTAGCCTTACGCCTCTGCTCCCGGTACTGCGCCAGGAGAACGCGCATTTCTCTGTATCTATTGCTATTGAGCAACAGCAAAGCAACCAGGGCTGCCAGAAGGCTGCTCGTGTAGATGAACATGTTGGGTCGGTACCCAAAAGTCGGCAGCGCGATCACCAGACTGGCCAGACACATCCCCGCCACGAGCCACGTCCCCCATGCCCGCCCTCGAACCACAGCGCCATGGGCCAACATGAAGACTGCCAGCATCAGGAACAGGCTCGAAGCGAAGACTCCGTCCCTTGGACAGCTCCGACAGTACGTGCTCCACACCAACGCAAACGTCCAGGCCAAGGCAATGATCGACGAGAAGTAGGCGCCGATGAATACACCGAAGTAACGCTTCAGAAACGGCTTGAGCGTCATTGCACTAACGCCGCACCCTGCGCAGTTCCACCAACCGCTGCCGCATCTCCCGATGCCGCTGGCTGTTGAACACCAGCAGCGCGAGTAATGGCAGCGCCAGCAGGATCGCCAGCAAGACAGCATTCACACCACTACCGAGCAAGCTCAACGCCATCAGCAAAGCCACAGTCGGTACAGGGAGCACCACCCATACGGCCCAAGTGAAGCCCCGGACCATCGCGAAATGCCCGGCGCACAGCAGCAAGACCAGCACTGCACTGGATATCATGGTGAACGACGGATTGTCTGGATGATTGCGCCAGTGACTGTCAATCCACAGGGTCGCTGACAACGCCGCCGATATGAGGCAAATGAAAAAGCCCAGCAAGAACGTCGGAAAGTAACGTCGCATGAAGGTCTGGAACGCTGCAGGCTTCATCGTTACTCGACCTCCTCATAAAGCCCCACGGCGATGCTCTGTACCGTGGCACTGCCAGCCAGGCCGAAGGTAGCGCCGAGCGAGTCACGCATCAGGGTCTTCGTGGCGTGGCTGATCTCGGTCGGGGTGTAGCGCTTGGTCATGGTCCCTGCCGCCTGCCGCAACTTGATCTGCTTGGCCGTCAGGCTCGGATGCCTGATAGACAGCAGCTCGTCGGTCAGCGCCTTGCGCTGCTGACGGCTGAGACTCCTGGACAACTCCAGCCAGCTACGCCCGGTCGCGGCCTTGTGCACCTGCAGGTACTTCAACGTGCTCAGGCCCGACGCGCCGACACCCAGCAGCGAGACGCCATCCAGCACCTTCGAGGCGGCCTGGTACCACTCGCTTTCATCGAGGGCATCGTTGGCCGCCGGATTGGTCACTTCGCGTACCGTGCGCATCACACCGATACCGCACTGAATGCTGCTGGCGGTGGCTGCGGCGCCACCGATGTAGGTCAGCACCAGGCTGGTGCCACCGGAAAAGGGCGCGGCAATAGTGCCACTGAACACCACGAACCAGCCGATCACCGCGCCTGCACAAGAGAGCGTCGTGTTGACCGCCTCCTTGACCACCCGCGACTCGCGCGGATTGTGCTGCAATTGCTGGGTGTACTGGTCAGGGGTCTGGTATTTCTTGATCTCGCGCAGGATCACGCGCTTGGGACGGATGCTGCAGATCGGCTGGAACTCACGCAGGGTGACGACGTTGTAGTCGGCGTCGATGTACACCACACCAGCACCGACGATACGCGGATCAGCGTCGATGGCCGCGAACATCTGCGGCAGGTTGATCCGCCCCTGGATGCGCTGGCGTGCGAGGAACTGGGAGTTGTTGGCCAGGGAGTTGACCAGAAAATCTGTCACGGGGTGGTTTCCTTACACAAATAGCAGCACACCTGTGGGAGCGGGTTCACCCGCGAATACGATGGCGCATGCACCAAAGGATTCGCGGATGAACCCGCTCCCACAAACGCTCAAAGCATCACACGTTCGGGCACGGCACCGGCGCCCAGTCACCCATGTCCGGGTTGCGGCACATGGCGTTGACCTGGTCGGTACCGGCCTTGGCCACTTGCTGGGCCTCGGCTTTCTTGCCGTTGGCATTCTGCAGGGTCTTCTCGGTGGCCACGGCTTCCTGCGGCACGTCCTTGGTCACCTTCTTGGCCGGCTGGACCTTCTTCACCTCCTTCTTCTTGCCGGTGGTCGCCACTTTCGGCGGCTCGGCCACGGCGACCACGTCGGTGCGTGCGACGCCGACCTGCTTGAGGTCCTGCTCGTAGGCCTGGGTGTAGTTGTTCAGGTTTTCACCCAGACGCCCGTTCACAGTGGTCAGCAGGTTGTTCGACTCCTGCAGGCCAGCGACGATCTCGGCCAGGCGCTTGCGCCCCTCGGTGTCGTTGATGCGGCCAGACTTGCGGTTCTGGATCAGGCTGGCGAACTCGCGCTGGTAGCAGGACTGCGACGACTTGGCGTAGGCCGTGGTGCGGTCCAGGTCGGCGGCGCTCTTGTCGATATCGGTGGCGTACGAGGCGATGCGCTGCTTGTCGTCGCTGATCTGCTTCTGACGCTCGGTGTAGTAGCCGGCCGCGCCACCGACCAGGGCGCCACCGGCGGCGCCGATGGCGGCATTGCGGCCGCGGTTTTCCTTGTCGACCAGGGCGCCGGTCAGGGCACCACCGACCGCGCCGAGCAGCGCGCCGGTGGCGACCGAGCGGGTCATGTCACCGTCGGTGGAGCGCAGGTGCTGCACCGGCTCGTAGCAGTTGGGGTAGTACTCGACCTTGGTCGTGGCGCCGACCTTGGACACGGGCGAGCTGGCGCAGCCGCTCAACAGCACGGTGCTGAACCCGGCTGCCAGCAGCAGCGCGGTACGGGCCTGGGATGCAGTGATCAGGGGTTTGCGGGTGAACATGGTCTGGTTTCTCTTCTTGGGTTTCTCGGTATCCGGGGGCTTCGTGCCTCCCGGGAGTCCTTTCTGTCGAAGCTGTCCTTAGGGTCGCGGGGCGGCCGATGCCAGCAGCTCCTTGAGGATCGTCGCCGGATCGGCCCGCCGGTTCTGGCGGTACTCCCCGACGTGGCGGACGAACAGGGTGGCGCGGGTCACCAGGCTGTTGCCCAGGACCGGCTTGCGATTGAGTTCTTCCTTGACCCGCTGGAACTGCGCCTGGATCACCGCGTCGGTGTAGCGCGTGCCGCTGGACAGGTTGTCGATGTAGATCGCCACGGCGCCGTCGAGGGCGGCGCGGCCATTGGCGATGGCGGCGCCGTACATGCGCGCGCTGGTCTGGTCGCCCGAGGCCTCGGCTTTGGCCTGGGTGGCCTGCAGGTTGGTCAGGCGGATGTTGTAGTTATTGACGGTCTCGGCCACCAGGGCGGCGGACTGGATCAGGTTGCCAGCGGCCTCTTCACGCTGGCGGGCGATCAGCGAGACGTTGCGCTTGAGCTCTTCGTTGACCAGGCCGAGCTCGGCCTGCTGGCGCGGGTCGGTGGCGGCGGCGATGATGCTGTCCAGGCGCTTGGTCGGGTCCTGGGCGGCGTCGATGTCGTCGGTCAGGCCGGCCAGTCGGCCTTCCTTTTGCCACTGCTCGAACAGTTCCTGGTAACGCGAACGCGGCGCCGACAGGGCGCCGATGGCCACGCGAAAGCCGGTGGTCTCGTTGCGCTGCTCGGAGCCGTCGGCGCCGAACAGCGGATACTCGCGGCGCATGCCGGTGAACAGGGTGCCCTCGCCCTCGAGGTAGTTGCCACCCTTGACCACGAAGCCACCGTAGGCGCCCTGCAGGCGCCCGGCGTTGACCAGCTGGAACGACTCCTGGACCATCTCGGCGGCGTTGCCGATCACGTCGAACAACCCCAGCGGGTTGGGCTGCTTGGTGCCGATCGGCATCAGCCGCGCCGCCTGCCCGGTGCCACCGGCAACCTGGTTGAACACCGCGAAGTCGGCCAGCGGCCCTTCACTGTCGGCGCCTTCGACCTTGCGCGGGAACAACCGTCCTTCCAGTTCCTGGCGGCTGACCGCCGAGCCGCCACGGGCGGCGAACTCCCACTCCACTTCGGTGGGCAGGCGCACGAAACCGGTGCCACCGTCCTCGGCCTTGCTGCCACGGCCACTGACCGGCAGCAGGTCGCGATGGTGCTTCATCAGCCAGGCGCTGTAGACGGCGGCGAAACGTTCGGCCTCAAAGCGCGACAGCTTGACCTTGGGCAGGCGCCCCGCCGCGTCGTTGTTCGCCTCACAGGCCGGCGCCGCGTCGCCGCCGGCCAGCGATGGCGCCTGGGCCATCACCTGGGCGTACTGGCGGGCAGTCACTTCATACTTGCCGATGAAGTACATCATCGGCGTGAGCGGGCTGCCTTTGTCGACCTTCGGCAGGCTCGGGCCGACCGCCTTCTGCCACTGCGGCGCCAAGTCCTGCAGGCTGAACTGGCCGTTGATGAAGTCGCGCCGGTAACCGGAGATGAACGACTGCTTGTAGCCGGCCTCGCCTTCGCTGAACGGGTAGCCGAGGTTGACCTCGCGGTCGTCGAGGCTGCCCTGGGCCAATACGTAGACGCTGCGCAGCACCAACTCGCCGCCGCAGGGCAGCGGCAGGCTGATATCGCCCGGCAACGGCTTGGGGTTGTCGAACTTGCTATCGGCCCCGGCCTGGGACTGCGCGGCCGGCTTGGCCTTGTCGTCGCCATCGGCCGGGGAGCAGGCCCCCAGGCTCAGCGCGGTGAGGATCAGGGCGGCAGCCCCGAGACGGCGATCAGACATCACGTATTCCTTGGCAGGCCTCGATGCGCGCCACCCGCCAGCCGCCCAGGGCGGCGGCGGCAGTGCTGGCCAGCAGCACGGCACACAACGCAACGAGGTAGTGCATGGGCAGCAGGTGGCTGGCGAACTCGCCGGGCACCTGCATGAAAAGTCGGTTCAGGCCGTGTTCGGCCAGCAGGTACAGCAGTCCCGCCACGGCGGCGGCCAAAAGGCCGCTGTAGAGCGCCTGGAGCACCACGAACAACAGCAGCGCGGCAGTACCGAAGCCCAGCAGGCGCAGCACCGCCAGTTCGCGCTGCTTGCGGTCCACCGCCGCCACCGCGCCCGCGGCGATGGCCGCCACGGCGCCGGCCACGGCCAGGCTGGCGATGATCCAGAACACCAGGTCGAGGTTGCGACCGAGCGACTGCACCTGGGCGATCTGAGCGGCCTGGGTCGAGACCAGCAGCTTGCGTTCGGCGAAGAACTGGCGCAGCGGCTCGACATCGGTCAGTTCGCGGGCATACAGGCGAAATGCCGGGTACACCCGCTGCTGCGCGCTTCCCTGCTCCTCGCCCTGCCAACCCAGTGTCGGCACCGCGCGACCATCGCGGTAATCCTCGACAGCCTCGAGCAACTGCAACGACGCGAACAGGCCATCGCGCTCGAACGCCGCCAGGGGCAACACGCTGGTGACCTGCAGACGCGTCTGCCGCCATTGCATCTGTCCGGCCTGTCGGCGGCTGAAACTGGCCTGCAGCTCGTCTCCGGCCCTGGCACCGAGCTTTTCCGCAGCGGTAAAGCTCAGCACCACCTGTTGCAGCCCCGTCGGGGGAACGACCTGCACCAACAAGGGGTCGCCCTCGGCGGTGGGCAGCATCTCAACCGTCAGGCCACGTCCGTGGGCGGGCAGGAGCAGTTCGGCGGTGGCGGCGATCTGCCGGGTCCGGGGGATGGCGAAGGCCACCCCCGGGCGTTGCGCCAGTTCCTCGATGAACTCGGCGCGAAAGCGTCCACCGCCCAGGGGAATAATCTCGCGCACCCCCGGATCACGCTGCAGGCGCTCGGTCAGGCTGCCGACCAGGCCGAACTTCAGGCCGAACAGCACCAGCAGCGGCGCGATCACCGCCACCAGCGCCAGCACGCCGCACGCCGACAGCCGCGCATCGTTGCGGTAGTCCTGCCAGGCCAGCCCGGCGATCAGCAGCGGGCGCATCAGGCAGCCCGCTCCAGCGTTGCCGTGACGCCACCGTCGACCTCACGCCGACAGGCCATGCGCAGCACCGTCAGCCCGGCCTGGCGGGCCAGGGCTTCGTCGTGGGTGGCGACCACGCAGGTCACCTGGCGCGCCTCGGCCTCGCGCAGCAACAGCTGCATCACCCGCTCGGCGTTGACCGGGTCCAGCGCGGCGGTTGGTTCGTCGGCCAGCAGCAGCGTCGGGGCATGGGCCAGGGCGCGGGCGCAGCTGACCCGCTGACGCTGGCCGAGGGACAGGGCGGCGGGCTTCTTGCTCAGTTGATCGTGCACATCCAGCGCTTCGGCCAGGCGCTCGACGCTGCCGTCATCGCCGAGCCCCAGCAGCTGGCGTGGCAGACGGATATTGCCGCGCACATCGAGAAAGCCCAGCAGCCCACCCGCCTGCAGCACATAACCAAGGTGGCGGCTGCGCCAGCTGGCCAGGCGATCAAGCTGCCGGCCGCGCCACAGCCCGGCGACATCCTCGTCGCCGAGGATGAAGCCCTCTGCCACATCCGGTGCCAGCACCAGCGCCAGCAGGTCGAGCAAGGTACTCTTGCCGCAGCCACTGGGGCCGACCAGCGCCACCCGTGCGCCCACGGCCAGGTGCAGCCGGTCGACCTGCAGGCTGTAGCGCTGGGCACCCTGCCCGCGCGTCTTGCGCACCCCGTCCAGGCGGATCATCACGGCAGCGTCGACAGCGGAACACGGTACAGGGCGTCACCCGGCTCGGCTTTTCCGAAGCGCACCCAGTTGGCCATGTCATTGTGGAAGGTCTCGTACAGACGGATCTTCGAGTCCAGCTCGTCGATGAAATCCTCCTGTTCGGCCACCGACAGCGACAGCCACAGGTCCTGGCTCATGCTCAGGGACTTGCTGCGGTACGGCAGGCCATCGAGGTACTCGCCGAGCACCCCGCCCTGGGCCAGGTTGGCGCCCTTGCGCAGGGCGCCGGGGTCGCGGCTCATGTAGGCACTGGCGCTGGCGATCTCGTTGAAGAAATCGCCCGGCGAGCTGCGGGTCTTGCGCGCGGCATCGACGATCAGCTTGAGCGACTGCTGCAGGTCGTTGAGTTGCAGCTTGGTGAGCATCACGCACACCTGCAGGGTGGGCAGCGTCGGGTTGGTCAGGTCGCGGTCGGCGGTCCAGGCGCTGACCAGCTGCGGCGCCTGGCTGGCGCCATGGCGGCCGAGGAAGTCCATGTGCATGGCATAGCCGATGGCCTGGGACTTGGCCGCCAGCCCCGAGGCCGAAGTCAGCAGCGGCACCGCCTGTGGTTGCTGGTTGCGCACCTGGTGCACCAGCTCGGCGAAGGTCGAGCCGATCTCGCGCACACGCTCGCCGAACACGCCGACCTCGCCCCCCGGCACGCCGACGTAGAGGTCGCCGATCTGCGGGTTGCTGTCGGCGGTGAGCACGCGGTACTGGCTTTCGGCCGCGCCGTGGTTCTTCACCCCGGCCGGGGTGCGCAGGTGCAGGGCGTAGATCTTGATCTGCTTGCTCAGCGCCGCCTGGCGCACTTCGGCCTCGTTCATCTGGGTGCTGCTGAACGGGTCGTTCTTGCGCAGTGCGCCGGCATCGCTGACCAGCAGGATGAGGCGCCCGCCATAGCCGGACCAGTCCATGCCCTCGACAGCCTGCATCACCCCGGCGAAGGCGTCCTCGTTGAACGAATGGCTGGAAACGCTGGTGGCCCTGACCTGCGAGGCGGCCTTGAGGAAGCGCGCAGGATCGCGGCCCTCCTCCAGGCTGACCAGGGTCTTGCTCAGGTACTCGAGGCCCGGGGTGCGCTTGACGTTGTTGCGGAAACCCACCAGGCCGAAGCTGACGCTGTCCAGCTCGCCCCGGGCCGCCAGTTGCTGCTGCAGCTCGCTGACCACCTGGCGCACCCGGTCGATATAGGGCTGCATGGACACCGAGGTGTCCACCACCAGGACGATACCGGTGCGGAAGCTGTTGTCGCCGACCGCCGCCACGCCGGCCGCCTTGGGCGCGCTGTCGCGGGTGCTGGCGCCGGGGTCGATCGAGGCGATGTTGAGCAGCTGTACCGGCTGGCCGCCGGCGTCGAAGCTTTCGCGGTAGTCGAAGATCGGCATCAGGTAGAACTGGTTCTGCGGCACGGCGCTGGCCGCCGGTTCCAGGGCCATCACCTGCGGCACCTGGTCGGGGTGGTTCTGTGCCTTGAGCAGGCTGTCGCGGGCCTGGGCGGTGTCGTCGAGCAAGTGCTGCACATCGTCCACCTGACGCATGAACATCACCGGCGAGCGGCCCGAGCGCTCGGTGAACTTGAGCACCAGGCTCTGTTTCCAGTCGCTGGTCTGCGCGGCCGGCAGCCAGCCCTCGCGCTGGCCGTCGCTGGCGGCGCCGACCTGGACCCAGGCCTGGCCGCCGACGTCCTTGCGCTGGTAGACGTAGAGCACGGAGAAGGCCGGCAGTTTCTCGCCCGAGGCATCGCCGGGCTGGGCCACTAGCTGGGCGTCGGGCTTGGTCAGCACACGCTGGAACAGGGTCTTCTTGCCGGGCATCAGCAGTGGGCGGCCATCATCTGAAGCGGCAACAGGCATGATCTTGGGTTCGGCGGGAGCTACGCTGTCGGCGGGCGTCTGCGCCACCGGTGCTTCTGGCGCGGGTGCGTCACTGCCGCCGAGCAGCCAGAAGAACGCGCCACCCAAACCCAGCGCCGCCGCGATCGCCACCGCCAGCACGGCCTTGGCCGGTATGTTCGATCCGGACTTCACGGCGGGAGCGGGCTTGGGTTCGGGCCGCCGGGCGGGCTCGCTCACGGGAGCGGCAACGGCCTGCGGAATGTCGATGGACACCGGTTGCGGGGTGGTCGGCGGCGGGATCGGCAGCGGACGCACCAATGTGCTGTCGTTGTCCTCGACCGGCGCCTGGACCGTCAGGCGGTCCAGCGCGGCCAGCAACGCCGCCGCGTCGGCGAAGCGCTCATTGGGATCCTTGGCCAGCAGGCCCCGCAGGATGTCCTGGTAGCGGCCATGCTCGATGGGCAGTTCCGGCAGCGGCTCGGTCAGGTGCGCCAGCGCCGTGGACAGCGCGTCGGTGCCGCTGTACGGCAGCTTGCCGACCAGGATCTCGTAGAGCACCACGCCCAGCGCATACAGGTCGGCGCGGCCGTCGATCTCCATGCCGCGCGCCTGCTCCGGACTCATGTAGCTCGGCGTGCCGACGGCGAAGCCGGCCTGGGTGAACTGGGTGCGGTCATCCAGCGACTTGGCGATGCCGAAGTCCGACAGCACCGCAGTGCCGTCGGCGCGGAACAGGATGTTGGCCGGCTTGACGTCGCGGTGCACCAGGCCCTGGGCATGGGCATAACCCAGCGCCTGGGCGATCTGGCGCACGTAGGCGAGGCCCTGCTCGGGCGTCAGCCCATCGGCGATGCGCTCCTTGAGCGTGCCGCTGGGCAGGTACTCCATGGCCATGTAGTACAGCTCGCCGACATTGCCAATGTCGTGGATGGTGGCGATGTTCGGGTGCGCCAGCCGCGCCAGGGTGCGCCCTTCGCGCAGGAAGCGCTCGCAGAAGGTCGGGTCGGCGGCCAGGCTCGCCGCCATGATTTTCAGCGCCACCTTGCGTTCCAGGGAACGCTGGGTGGCGAGGTACACGCTGGCCATGGCGCCTTGGCCGAGCTCGCGATCGATGTCGAATCCGGGGATCTGCATGTCCATGATGTCTTCAGTTCACCTTGACGACCACTGCGGTGATGTTGTCCGGCGCGCCACGGGTCAGCCCCAGGTGCACCAGGCTGCGGACCACCTCGTAGGGGTCGGCGTGGCCGAGCACTTCGGCGATCTCGTGGTCCTCGGCGGTCTTGTTCAGGCCATCGCTGCACAGCAGGTAGGTGTCGCCAGGCCGCACCTGCAGGGCCACGGCCTGCAGGTCGAGGTCATCCTCGACGCCGATGGCGCGGGTGACGATGTTGCCGCGCGGATGCACCCGCGCCTCGGCCTCGTTGAGCAGGCCACTGTCCTGCAGCTCCTGGACGTAGCTGTGGTCGTGGCTGAGGCGCTCGATGCGACCATCGCGCAGGCGGTACAGGCGACTGTCGCCGGCCCACAGGCCGATGGCCTGGTCGCCACGCGCCGCCAGCACCACCACCGTGCTGCCCATCATCGCCACGCCACGGCGCACGGTTTCCTCACGCACGATGCCATTGACCCAGGCCAGGCCGTCACGGACCTCGCCGCTGAAGTCGTCGAGCGAGTCGAGCATCGGCAGGCTGCGCAGGCTGTCCATGGCCAGGCTGCTGACATAGTCGCCCGCCGCATGCCCGCCCATGCCGTCGGCCACCGCCCACAGACCCGCCCAGGTCAACTCCAGGCAGGCGTCCTCGTTGATCTTGCGCACCATGCCGACATGGCTGTAACTGGCCGCTGTGTACTGCATGTCGGTCATTCGCTGCGCGCCTCGCTACCCAAGAGAAACCCGGCGAAGTCCTCGCTGCGCGGCAGGCCCGCGCAGCGCATCAACCCCGGGGCGATACGTTCGGAACCCCTGCCCCACCAAAGGCTCATGCCCTCACAGGCGCATTCGGCCAAGGCCAGTGCCCGTCCCTGCGGCGTGGTCGCATCCAACCGCTGCAACCCACCGACAGTCACCTGAGGTCCCTGTAGGAGCGGCCTCGCGCCGCGAAAAGGCTGCAAAGCAGCCTCGAATTCTTCAAAGGCAGCACCCGGCTCAAGCGTCGCCAACAACGCCACCTCCACCGCTTCGAACCACTCCTCGGCCCCCGCCACCACAGGCGCCAACAGCTGCCCCGGCTCCAGCACCTGGGCCACGGTCAGCGGAAAATACCGCCCGACCCGGTCGATGCTCGGCATCAGCACGCCGATGACCGCCTCGGGCCCGCACAACCCCGGCGCCAGGGCGAAACGCCACAACGGGCTGACCAGGTAGGCCTCGAGCCAACGCTCGCCCAGCGCCTGCTGGCTGGCCTGCATCCCCGCTGCCAGCCACTGGTCCCAGGGCTGGATGAAGCTGTGTGGCAAACCACGGCTGACGAAGTCGCCGCGGCTGGCCAGTTTTCCGTAGAAACCCACGTCGTTCACAGGTGCTCCGGCAGGCTGAAACCGCTGAGCACTCGGCTGCGGAACGGGTTGAAGGCGCTGCTGGCGCGCAGCTCGTAGGACACGCTGGCGCCATCGACGCGCAGGCGCAGGTTGAAGCGCTCCGGCGAGCTGCCGGCCACCAGGTCGGACTGGTCGAGCAGGCGGAACCAGGCCCAGGGGCCTTCCACGGTCAGGCCGGAACGGCCGGTGGCCGAGGGCGGCGAGATCGACAGGCGCACCACGCCGATGCTGTTGGGGTTCGGCCACTGCAACGCCACCGGCCGGCTCGGTCCGTGGTCGTAGCTGACCTGCTGGCCATCGAGGTCAAGCAGGAACTGGGTGATGGTCGCGTCCATCGCCACCGGCTTGAGCTCGAAACGCACGCCCGGCTGCACGCCGTTGCTGTTGCGGAAGAACGCGTCACGGATGCTCGCCGCGCGCTGGAAGGTGTACAGCACGTTGCTGTTGATCCCCAGCTTCTGCGCCGCGCCCGGCTGCCAGCTCCACGGCGTGCTCGAGGTATTGACGTAGGGTTGCAGGTACTTGCGGAAGTAGTTGTCCATCACCCCGCCGACGCCGAAGAACAGGCCGAAGTCCTCCAGGGTGGCGTCCCGCGTGCTGCCGGCCACCAGCGGGTAGCGGCCGCTGAGGGACTGGCGGTAGACGTTCACCACCTCGCTGGTCCAGGCGGCGTTGAGCTGGTTGCGCACGCCGCCCATGACGATGTTATGGGTCGAACCAAGCACCGCCCCCACCAGGTTCTGCACCACCTTGGGCTGGCGCGCGGCGCCCAGGGCGACACGCTGCGCGGCGGCCTGGGCCTGGTTCTTGGCCTCGCCCAGCAGCGCGTCGCCGCTGGCGCCGACCATGGCGCTGACCTGCACGTACAGGGCATTGAGGTCGGTGAGCAGGCCGTCGATGGCCGCAGGCTGTCCTTCGCCGGTTTCCACCAGCGCGGCCAGCTCGGCGAAGTGCGCGGTCACCGGGTCCACCTCACGGGCAGCCGGGTTGTCGCTGGGCAACGGCGCATCACCGAGCAGGCCGCCGAGGCGCTGGCGCAGCTGATCGACGCCGGCCTGCTCGGCCTTGGCCTGGACCTTGTCGAGGGTGGTCGGCTGCGCCAGGTTGGTCTCCTTGGCGACCGCCTGCAGCAGTTTCTTCATCGGCGAGGTCGGCCCGGACAGCACCCGCAGCACATCGGCGGCCTGGCCGACGCTGGTGATCGGCACGAAGTCCAGGTCCGCCAGCAGCGCATCCCAATGGCGGATGTAGTCCTGGTAGTACAGCTGCAGCACATCGTCGGCCAGGCGCTTGGCATCGCCCGACTCGCTGGCCTCGCGGCCCAGCACCCAGCGCTCCTCGGCCAGGGTCTCGCTGTGGGCCAGGCTGGCGGCGAGGAACGCCTTGCGGTAGCCCTCGACGGTGAAGATGCCCGGCAGCGGCTCGCTCAGCGGCTTGCCGTTCTTGAAGCGGAACACCAGCGCGGCGTCGCGGCCGGCGGCGTCGCTGACCCGGAAGTCGCCAACCCCGGCCGGCAGTTTCTGGCGTTTGACCCGGTCGTAGACGCGCTGGGCCACCGGCAGCTGTTGCAGCTGGCGGCGGGTGTCGTCGATCAGACGCTGGTCGAGACGGGCATTGGGCGGGCGCTTGTCGAACAGCGCCGCCAGGTGCTGCTCCAGGGCCTGACGCAGGTCCGGCGCCAGATCGCGAGGCAGGCTGCGCTCCCAGTCGAGGGTAACCCAGGCCTTGATGAACTCGGCGTCGTAGTGTTCGCCGTCGGCCAGCATCAGGTAGGCCTTGAGCCCCTCGTAGAGGTAGTCGGACGGGCCACCGGCATACAGCTGCTCTTCGATGCGGGTGACCAGGCGCGGGGCGAAGATGGCGATCAGCAGCTTGCGGTAGACGCTGTCCGACTCACCTTCGAGCATGTCGCCCTGGTACAACCCGAGGCCCTCGGCCCAGCCGGGCGGATCCTCGGCCAGGCGACGCACGCCGTTGAGCAACGGCAGCACGTCGACCACGTTGCGCTGGGCCGGGCTCAGCTCCTGCACGCTCTTGCCCAACGGTTTGAGGCGGCCGTCGACCTCGGCGATGTACTGCTGGTTGGCGCGGTAGCTCAGGGTCCACAGGGTGCCGACCACCAGCACCAGGGCCACGCTCAGCGCCAGGGCGCCGCGGGCGATCCACTTGCGCCGCTGCTCGACCTTGGGGTTGCTGCCGACCAGGCCGCGCTCGGCGAAGGCCACGGCACTGAACAGCTTCTCGATGAAGTAGCTGCGCCCGGTACCGTTCTGCCGCGCCAAATGGGCACGGTCCAGGCCCATGCTCTGGGCCATGCTGCCGATCAGGCGGTCGATGGGGCTGCCTTCCTGGGTGCCGCTGGTGAAGTACACGCCGCGCAGCAGGGCGCGGGCTTCGAAGGCGTTGGGCTTGAAGATGCCGTCGAGGAAGGTCTTGAGATTGCCGCGCAAGGCAGCGAACTGCTGGACGAAGCCGTAGACCAGATCGCGCCGCGCCGGGTCGCGTTCCTGTTGCAGGCGCTCCACCAGACGCTGGTTGAGACGCTGCTCGAGCAAGGCGAACTCGCTGCCGAACTGGGCCAGCGGGCCATCGCCGTGCTGGCCGTCATCCAGGGGGAAGGTCATGCCCCACACCTGGGCACGCTCTTCCTTGCTCAGGTTGTCGAAGAACTCCATGAAGCCCGGCACCAGGTCGAGCTTGGTCAGCATCAGGTAGATCGGGAAACGCACGCCCAGCTGGCTGTACAGTTCCTGGATACGGGTGCGGATCGCCGCCGCGTGGGCGGCGCGCTCGGCGTCGCTGCCCAGCAGCAGGTCGGACAGGCTGATGGCGATGAAGGCGCCGTCGATGGGCCGGCGCGAACGCTGGGTCTTGAGCAGGTCGAGGAAGCCCAGCCAGGCCGCCTTGTCCACCTGGGCATGGCTGTCCTGGGTGGTGTAGCGGCCGGCGGTGTCCAGCAGCACGGCCTGGTCGGTGAACCACCAGTCGCAGTTGCGCGTGCCGCCCACGCCACGAATGGCGCCCTCGCCCAGCTGCGCCGCCAACGGGAAGTGCAGGCCGGAATTGACCAGCGCGGTGGTTTTGCCCGAACCGGGCGGGCCGATGATCACGTACCACGGCAGCTCATACAGGTTGCGTCGCTCGTCACCGCCCAGGCGCGCTTTCTTCAGCAGCACCAGGGCCTCATCCATGCGCTGGCGCAGGGTCGCCAGCTCTTCGGCGGTGGCCACACCGGCAGGGTCCGGCGCGGTCTCGGCAGCCAGGCTCTGCATCACCTTGGCCGCCTGACGCCGGGCCTGGACGATGCGCCACACGCGGTAGGCGATCCACACCGCGAACAGCAGGACGATCAGCACCAGACGTGGCGCGACCGGCACCAGCGCATCGAGCAGCGGACCGAGGAACCAGATGATCAGGCTGAGGGCGAGCAGGCCCAGCACCGGGACCACCCAGTGAATGACAAAACTGAAAAACGCCTTCACTCGACGCCCTCCGCCAGAACGGTGATTTCAACCCGGCGATTCTTCGCCCGGCCCTGCGCGCTGTCGTTCGACGCCAGCGGCTCGGTGTCGCTCAGGCCCTGGGCGCTGAAACGCCCGGGCTGGCCGGTGCGGGCGGCGAGCAGGTTCTTCACCTCCTCGGCACGGGCCTGGGACAACGCCCAGTTGGACGGGAAGCGCAGCGTGGCGATGCGCTGGTTGTCGCTGTGGCCGGTGACCTTCACGTTGCCCTTGACCTTGGCGACGGCTTCGGCAATGCGCAGCATCAGCGGCTCGAAGTCACCCTTGATGCTGGCGCTGGCCGAGGCGAACAGCTCGTCGCCGCGGATGGTCACCACCGAGCGGTCCACCGCATCCTCCACGGCGACCCGCCCGGCCTTGATGTCCTCGGCCAGGAAACCAGCCAGGCGTGGACGTTCCACCGGCTTGGGCTGCACCACCGGGCGGTCCATGGCCTGCACCGGGATCTCGCCCAGGGCATGGATGCCACGGAACACCGGCTCGGCGTCGGCGGCCAGCTTCAGGCGCAGGCCGAACAGCACCAGTAACAGCAGCGCCAGGGCCAGGGCCAGGCCGACCCAGGGCGGCACGAACTGCGCCAGGCGGTCACGGGTCACGGTGACGCCGCGCCAGTGCGGCGACAGCTCGCGCTCGATATCGCCACGGGCACTGCGGATGGTCGCGGCAGTGCGCTCGCGCAGGGCCTCGAGCTGGGCACGGCCACCGTTCATCACCCGGTAGCGGCCTTCGAAACCGAGGCTGGTGCACAGGTACAACAGCTCCAGCAGATGCAGGCGCTCACGCGGGCTCTGCAGGCAGTGCTCCATCAGCTGGAACACCTTCTCGCCGCCCCAGGCCTCGTTGTGCACGGTGATCAGCAGGCTCTGCTTGCCCCAGTCACTGGCGCTGCCCCACGGCGTGCTGAGCACTGCCTCGTCGAGCGCGGTGCACAGTGCGTAGCGCGCCAGCAGCACCTCGTTGCGCGCGACTCCGGCGGCCTCGGCGCGCTCCTCGAACTGGCGCAGGTAGGCCAGCAGCTGCGCTCGCAGGCTGGCCGGCGCCGGGTGGGCGATGGTGTTGCGCAGGCGGGTGAGCAACGCCAGCAGCGGGCCGGCCGCCTGTTCCAGCGGGTTCAAACCCGCCGCCTGGCCCGGCGCCAGTGGTTCGGCCGGCACGTTCAGAGGCGGTGGCGGCGCCGCCTGCGCAGGTCCCGGCGCGGCCGGTTGCGGGCCTCGGCCACCGGGGCGCGGCATGAACTGGGTGCGGTCATTGGCGAGCGGATCGTCCGATTGCATCGCGGCTTATCCTCGAATGGCCCAGAAGGCCAGGTTCAGGCCGGGGAACTCGCCGGCGACGTAGAAGGCGAAACCACCGGAATGCTGCAGCTGCTTCCAGTGCTCACTACCCCGGTCGAGTTCGAAGTAGGTGGAGCCGGCATGGAACGGAATCTGCCGTGGCGCCACCGGCAGCGGCAGCAGGCCGATGCCCGGCAACTGCAGGTTGACCAGGTCACGGATGTGCTCCACCGCGCCGATCTTGCTCTGCTGGCCGAAGCGGCTGCGCAGGGTCTCGCTGGGCACGTCGGCGCGCACCACCAGGACGAAGCTGGCGCTGTCGAGCAGGCTGCGGTCGGCCAGCATGCCGACATGGATGCCGTAGGCCTTCTCGACCAGCGGGATGGCCACGGCCTTGCTGTCGATCAGCATCGACAGGGCCTCGCGCAGGGCCACCAGCACCGGGGCGAAGGTGGCCGCCAGATCATCGTGCTGGTACACCGGATATGCCTCGGGGCGGCGACCTTCACGGGTGAAGGTGGCGAACTCGCCGGCCAGGGCCACCAGCTCGCTGTACAGCCGCTCGGGGTGCAGCGGCGTCAGCTGGTTGAGGTGTTCGACCAGTGGCTGGGCGCGGTTGACCAGTTGCAGCAGCATGAAATCGGCGATCTCCGAGGCACCGCCGTTGGCCGAGGCCACCACGCGCCCGGCCAGGGCCTCGCCGCGCTGGTGCAGCAGGCCGAGCAGCTCGCCACGGAAACCCGACAGCAGGTTGCTGGCGGTCACGTCGAGCAGTGGCGGGATGTAACCGTCATCCAGCACCAGGGCACGGTCGGCGCGCTTTTCCCGGATGCGCACCACGCCCAGCGCGGCATAGTCGCTCAGACCGTCTTCGGCGCGCAGCAACCGCAGGGCGCGACTGCCCAGGGCCAACGGCGCGCGGTTCTCGAACGGGGCGTTGTCGTCACGGACTTCGCTGATACGGCTGACATAGCGCGCGCCGTCAGGCGTTTCACCGTCGTCGACGGTATCGCGGGCACCGGCGCGCTTGAGCGGCAGGCCCAGGTAGATCACGCCGTTGCGCAGGTCGTCGGGAATTTCCAGCGGCGCGGGCGGCAGGTCGTCACGCGGGATGTCGAACGGCGTGCCGTCCGGCAGCAGGCCACGGCCGCTGAGGATCGCCAGCTTGCCCTGGGCCAGCAGGCCCTGGTCGACCAGCAGTTCGGAAAAACCCCAGGCGGCGGCGCTGAGCGGCCGGTTGCGGGCGTCGACGAAGTTTTCCAGGTAGCGGTCGTGCTGCTGGAAGTGCTGGGTGGTGATGAACATCCCTTCCGACCAGACCACGCGATTGTTCCAGGACATGGGTTCTCCGATTGCCTAGCGGGCAGGCTCAGGTTGTGGGGTGGCCACGGCGCTGCGCACGGCGCGCACATCGAGGCTGATCTGATAGTCACGGGGTGGCACCGGCAGCACGCTGCGCCACTGGGCCTGGTCGACCTCGCGGTAGCCGACCACCAGGCCGACCTGGCGCGTGGCCGGGTCGAGCGGACGCTCCAGGCGCAGCTGCTCGCCGGGTTGGAGCAGGACTTCGTCCTGGTCGATCAGGTCGGCGGCCAGGGTGGCCTGGGCACGCTCGGCCAGGGCGAAATAGTCGGCGCGGGCGAAGGCGGCGCTGTTCTTCAACTCGTAGATGCGTACCCGCACCGGCGCGGGCGTGCCGCCGGCGCCGGGGTTGAGCCCGGCCGCGGCGCTGAAATACAGGGTGATGCCCGTGGCCGCCGGCGCCGCGTCGGTAACGGCGGGCTCGACCGGGCTGTCCTTGCTGCAGGCACTGAGCAGCACCATGGCCAGGGCTGCGATCAGTCTTGTTGCACTCATCCTCGTCCTCATGACGTCCTGTGTTCTTCCTGTGCTCCGGGCGTTGGCCTCAGGAGCGTTGAATGCGTTGGCTATGGGCCTCGTAGGCGCGACTGAACTCGCGACCGAACAGGTCCTGGAAGTCGTCTTCGGCTTCCCGGGAAATCTGGCTGTAGAGCTCGGTGAACTGCTGCCAGCAGTGGGCCTGGCGCGAACCGCCGAACAGCTTGGCCAACCCGGCTGCGGGTGCCAGGCGCTGCTCCAGGCGGGCAGGCTCGAAGCGCTCGAGCAGGTGCTTGATGGCCGCCTCGACACCCGCCATCACCGCCAGCTGGTGGGCGCGCAGGTCGTCGAAACTGTCGCGCACCGCCTGGTCCGGGGCCATGAACGCCTGGTTGCCCTCGCGCAGCAGCAACAGCAGCGCTTCGTCGGCGTTGGGGGCGAACTTCAGCGGGTTGTTGCGCACCGGGGCGATGGTGGTCTGCTGCATGCGGAACTCGCCCTTCAGGCTGCTGCGCGCGCGCAGCACATCGATCAGGCCTTCGACCATCAGGCGGTAGCTGCGCCCGACCGCCTCCATCTGCGCGGCGGCATCGGCCGCGTCGATGCGCAGGTGCTCGATGCCCGCGCCACGCAGGAAGGCCTGCAGCAAGGCATCGCCGGCACCAGCCGGGGCGGGTGCAGGTGCCGACACGGCGGTGGGTGGCGGCGCAGGCGTGACGACCGGTGCCACCGGCGCTACCGGCTCTGGCAGGGGTGGCGCGATGACAGGCGCAGGCTGGGGAGCAACGACGGAGGTTTCGTCGAACAAGTTCCAGTCGTCGGGGATCATGCCGGGTGCGGCGGGCATGGCGGCCTGCACCGGCGCGAGCGCGGGCGGCGGCGCCACCGGCGTGGGTGGGCGGAAGTCATGCTGTTGGGCGGGGACATGATCCGGCTGGCTGGCCGGGGGCACGCAGGAAGGGCCGAGAAAATCGAACAGGTCCGGCAGGGTGTCGTGGCTCGAGGCCCCCTGCAGGAACGCGGCCGGCGCGCCGACGATGGGCGCGCTCGGGGCGGCCACCTGGTTGGCCATCAGGGCTTCGAAACTGTGGGCTTGCGGCTGCCCGGCAACCGGGATCGACAGGCCTGCGTCGATGCGCGCCTGGATCTCGTAATCGCCAATTCGAATAACTTCACCGTCCATCAACGGTTCGCTGTTACCGCGACGCAGGCGAATACCCGCATGCACCAGTTCCACGCCGTTGGTGCTGTTATCGGTCAAGTAATAGCGGCCATCCTTGAACTGGATCACACAATGTTTCGAAGAAACAAGGCGTTCCGGATCTGGAAGTACCCAGTCATTATCCGCCGCACGACCTACGCTGATGGCACCGTTTTCCAGCAACTTCTCCGGGCATTGCCCAGGGGTGATCTTGTGATAACTGGTAATGGTCAGGCAAAGTGCCATCACGCCTCCTTGCATATATATGAAACACTCACACATCCATTTGAGTGGATTCGCGAGCCCGACCTCGCTTTCCGGCTAAACCCTTGTAAATACTGGGCCTCACACCGAAATTCGCTTCCCGGAAAGGTCGTATTAAACCCTATCGGCAAGGCACTTTGATGGCACCTGACCAATGGACACGAATACCTGCCAACTGGTTCACAGTCACCCTTCGCGGCGCGTAGCTTACCTTGACAGCAATTTGGAAATAAACCATAAATGCGCAACTTAAGAGTGCCAAAGTGATATCACGGTGATATCAACTTCGCATTCTTTGACAAGTTTGTGCGCCAATTCACATTTGCAACTTGGCGCAAACGACGCCCTCACCAAGGGCCGATATGGAGATCGATTTCTGGTGAACTCACCGCAGCTGCTCGCCGCTGTTTCCGCAGACTTTCCGTGCGGCGACGACCTCGAATACGATGCCGATTTCCTGCAACTGGAACGTGACGCCCAGGGCCGCCCCGAGCGCGTGATGGGCGACGCCGTGCAAGCGGCCGAGCCGCCGCAGTGGCGTGACATCGAGCAGTCCTGCACCAGCCTGCTGCAACGCAGCAAGGACCTGCGCATCACCCACTTCCTGGTCCAGGCCAACCTGGCCCTGCATGGCCTGCCGGGCCTGGCCGCGAGCCTCGAGCTGATCCGCGACCTGCTGGGCGAATACTGGCTGCACCTGCACCCGCAGCTGGACGCCGCCGACGACAACGACCCCACCGTGCGGGTCAATGCCCTGGCCGGGCTCACCTGCGACACCAACATCGCCCTGCTGCGCGACGCCGTGCTGGTGCGTTCGCGCACCTTTGGCCCGGTCACCCTGCGCGCCGCCCTGCATGCGGCGGGCGTGCAGCACTTCGCCAGCGAGCAGCTGAGCGCCGAGGAACTGGCCGCCGCCCTGCGCGACGCCGACCCCGAGCAGCTCGCGCAATGCCACCAGGCCCTGCAACTGGCCCGCGAGTCCCTGGACACCATCGAGAGCCGGGTCAACGACCAGGTCGGTTCGGCCAGCGGCGTCGACCTGTCCGCCCTGCGCCAGCCGCTTCGCCAGGTCCAGCAGGTGCTGGCCGACTACAGCCCGGAAGGCTCGGCGCCGGTCAGCGCGAGCATGGACGAAGTGACGGCGCACGGCGTCCCTGACGACCCGCAGCCCGCCGCCGTCGCCGCGCCACGTGTCGCCGCGCGCCCCGGCGAGGTGAACAGCCGCGACGACGTGCTGCAGAGCCTCGAGCGCCTGCTCCAGTACTACGCCCGCCACGAGCCCTCCAGCCCGCTGCCGGTGCTGCTGCGCCGGGCGAAGAAGCTGGTCGACGCCGACTTCGCGACCATCGTCCGCGACCTGATCCCCGATGGCATGTCGCAATTCGAGAACCTGCGTGGCCCGGAACACGACTGACGTCGTTCCGGCCGCCTAAACACCGACGCCCGCAACAAGCAGAGCCGCCGTACCGGCGACCAGGAGGAACAACGTGGCGAAAGACAGCTCCCAGAAATTCATCGCGCGCAACCGTGCGCCGCGGGTACAGATCGAATATGACGTCGAGCTGTACGGCGCCGAGAAGAAGGTCCAGCTGCCCTTCGTCATGGGCGTGCTCTCGGACCTCGCCGGCAAGCCCGCCGAGCCGCTGCCGGCCGTGGCCGACCGCAAGTTCCTGGAGATCGACGTCGACAACTTCGACTCGCGCCTGAAGGCCATGAAGCCCCGCGTGGCGTTCAACGTGCCCAACGAGCTGACCGGTGAAGGCAACCTGAGCCTGGACATCACCTTCGAGAGCATGGACGACTTCAGCCCCGCCGCCGTGGCGCGCAAGGTCGATGCCCTGAACCAGCTGCTCGAGGCCCGCACCCAGCTGGCCAACCTGCTGACCTACATGGACGGCAAGACCGGCGCCGAGGACATCATCCTCAAGGCCATCAAGGACCCGGCCCTGCTCCAGGCCCTGGCCAGCGCGCCGAAACCTGCCGACAACGAGCCGAAGGCCTGAGGAGACCGACCATGAACGATCCGTTGCGCGACAGCCAGGCCCCCCAGGCGGCCACCCAGGACCCGAGCGAGTTCGCCAGCCTCCTGCTGCAGGAATTCAAGCCCAAGACCGAGCGGGCCAAGGAAGCCGTCGAGAGCGCCGTGCGCACCCTCGCCGAGCAGGCCCTGGCACAGACCAGCCTGGTCTCCAACGATGCCATCGGCTCGATCGAGCAGATCATCGCCGCCATCGACGCCAAGCTCACCGCCCAGGTCAACCAGATCATCCACCACGATGACTTCCAGAAGCTGGAAAGCGCCTGGCGCGGCTTGCACTACCTGGTCAACAACACCGAGAGCGACGAGCAGCTGAAGATCCGCGTGCTCAACATCTCGAAGAACGACCTGCACAAGACCCTGAAGAAGTTCAAGGGCACCGCCTGGGACCAGAGCCCGGTGTTCAAGAAGCTCTACGAAGAGGAATACGGCCAGTTCGGTGGCGAGCCCTACGGCTGCCTGGTGGGCGACTACTACTTCGACCAGTCGCCACCCGATGTCGAGCTGCTGGGCGAAGTGTCCAAGGTCTGCGCCTCGATGCACGCGCCGTTCATCTCCGCCGCCTCGCCGACGGTGATGGGCATGGGCTCGTGGCAGGAGCTGTCCAACCCGCGCGACCTGACCAAGATCTTCACCACCCCGGAATACGCCGGCTGGCGCTCGCTGCGTGAATCGGAAGACTCGCGCTACATCGGCCTGACCATGCCGCGCTTCCTGGCGCGCCTGCCCTACGGCGCCAAGACCGACCCGGTGGAGGCCTTTGCCTTCGAGGAAGACACCGACGGCGCCGACAGCAGCAAGTACACCTGGGCCAACGCCGCCTACGCCATGGCGGTGAACATCAACCGTTCGTTCAAGCACTACGGCTGGTGCTCGCGCATCCGCGGCGTGGAGTCCGGCGGTGAAGTCGAGGGCCTGCCGGCGCACACATTCCCCACCGACGACGGTGGCGTTGACATGAAGTGCCCGACCGAAATCGCCATCTCGGATCGCCGCGAGGCGGAGCTGGCCAAGAACGGCTTCATGCCGCTGCTGCACAAGAAGAACACCGACTTCGCCGCCTTCATCGGCGCGCAGTCGCTGCAGAAGCCGGCCGAGTACGACGACCCGGACGCCACCGCCAACGCCAACCTGGCCGCGCGCCTGCCGTACCTGTTCGCCACCTGCCGCTTCGCCCATTACCTGAAGTGCATCGTTCGCGACAAGATCGGCTCGTTCAAGGAAAAGGACGAGATGCAGCGCTGGCTGCAGGACTGGATCCTCAACTACGTCGACGGCGACCCGGCGCACTCCACCGAGACCACCAAGGCCCAGCACCCGCTGGCGGCCGCCGAAGTGGTGGTCGAGGAAGTCGAAGGCAACCCGGGTTACTACAACTCGCGCTTCTACCTGCGCCCGCACTACCAGCTCGAAGGGCTGACCGTGTCGCTGCGCCTGGTGTCGAAGCTGCCTTCGGCCAAAGGGGCCTAAGCCTGAACGGGGCCGCTACGCGCCCCATCGCGGGACAAGCCCGCTCCTACAAAGGCTGCACAAATCCTGTAGGAGCGGGCTTGTCCCGCGATGGGCTGCACAGCAGCCCCAATAGCACCGCCAACCGACTGGAAATCCCGAGGACATCATGGCTGTAGATATTTTCATCAAGATCGGCGACATCAAGGGCGAGTCCCACGACAAGGCCCACAAGGACGAAATCGACGTGCTCAACTGGAGCTGGGGCATGTCCCAGTCCGGCAACATGCACATGGGCAGCGGCGGCGGTTCGGGCAAGGTCAACATCCAGGACCTGTCGATCACCAAGTACATCGACAAGTCCAGCCCCAACCTGATGGCCCACTGCTCCAGCGGCAAGCACATCGACAAGGTCAAGCTGACCGTGCGCAAGGCCGGCGGTGAAAGCCAGGTCGAGTACCTGATCATCAACCTCGAAGAGGTGATCGTCAGCTCGCTGAGCACCGGCGGCTCGGGCAGCGACGACCGCCTGACCGAGAACGTGACCCTGAACTTCGCCAAGGTCACCGTCGACTACCAGCCGCAGAAGGCCGACGGCACCAAGGAAGGCGGCCCGATCAAGTACGGCTGGAACATCCGCTCCAACGTCAAGATGTGACCGACCACGCCCGTGCCGCCCCAGGCGGCGCGGGCGCCCTTCTCCACGCCTCACCCGCCCACGGTGAACATCATGGCCAAGCCTTCTTTCATCAACCTGTGGAATGCCTATCCGAAAGTGTCCTCGCCCTGCGATGGTCCGTGGGACAACCAGTGCGCCATCCGCATGAGCATCGCGCTCAACGGCGAGATGAGCCTCAAGGTCAACAAATCGACCTATACCGAACCCAAGTGCGCCCATGGCCATGCCCGTGGCGCCGAATCCCTGGCCAACTGGCTGGAGCGCCAGCTGGGACGCCCGCAGCGCATCGGCGGCAGCGCCCAGGAGCGCGACAAGCTCAAGGCCAAGACCGGGATCATCTTCTACAAGGACTGCTTCGCCCGCACCGGGCAAAGCCAGGAAAACCGCACGGGCGACCATATCGACCTGTGGAACCGCGGCCTGACCAAAGGCTTCTCCGATCAGAACTACCAGTCGAAGCAGGTCTGGTTCTGGGAGCTGACATGAAGCGCGTGGCCTTGGCCGGCGCCCTGCTGCTGGCCCTGAGCGCCTGCGCCGACGCCGAACTGCTGGACCAGGCGAACCTGGGCGGGCAGACCGTGAAGCTGACCGAGAACGCCGGTCAGTGCGTGCTCGATCGCGGCGAACAGCGCCTGGCGCTGGACATGCCATGGCCCTGCGGCCTGAGCCCCGATCGCGCCGGCAAGGCCCGGGTCGAGCAGTTCGACGGTGTGCCGATCGTGCTGGTGACCCATGTACAGCCACACCCGACGCTCAAGGGCGAATGCCTGAAGACCTCGCGCGCCGTGCGCCTGACCCCGGCCGGCCTGGAAGCCTCCACGCCAGCGCCGAGCGCGTCCTGCGACACCGGTTTCGAAGACCAGAAAATGTTCACAGGGATGTTCCAGTGGTAGCCGAGATCGCCACCCGCGACCGCCTGCAGCCCTCGCTGCTGGATCGCCTGACCGACGACGACCCGGGCAACCCGCAGGAAGCCCCCGACAAGCGCGTGCTCAGCCTGCAGCAGCTCAAGGCCTCGGTGCTGCGCGACCTGGCCTGGCTGCTCAACACCACCTCGCTGCTCGACACCGGCGCCACGCTGAATTCCCCGGCCGGCGCCTCGGTGATCAACTACGGCCTGCCGGCCCTGGCCGGCAACAGCGCGTCGAACATCGACCTCAACGCGCTCGAGCGCATCATCCACCAGGCCATCGCCACCTACGAGCCGCGCATCCTCGCCCATACCCTGAAGGTGCGCGCCCAGGCCGCGCCGGGCGAGATGAACGCCAACGCCCTGAGCTTCGAGATCGAAGGTGACCTGTGGGCCCAGCCGGCGGCCCTGCCGCTGCTGTTGCAGACCGACGTGGACCTGGAGTCCGGGCACGTGCGCGTGGCCCCCGCCGACCGCCGGAGACGCGCATGAACCCGCGCCTGCTCGAACTGTACAACCAGGAACTGCAGCACATCCGCGAGGGTGCCGCCGAGTTCGCCAAGGAATACCCGAAGATCGCCGGGCGCCTGACGCTGTCCGGGATCGAATGCGCCGATCCCTATGTCGAGCGCCTGCTGGAAGGCTTCGCCTACCTCACCGCGCGGGTGCAGCTGAAACTCGACGCCGAGTACCCGACCTTCACCCACAACCTGCTGGAAATCGCCTACCCGCACTACCTGGCGCCGACCCCGTCGATGACCGTGGTGCAACTGCAGACCGACCCCGACGAGGGCTCGCTGGCCGCTGGTTTCCAACTGCCCCGCGACAGCGTGCTGCGCGCCAACCTTGGCCGCAACTCGCAGACACCGTGCGAATTCCGCAGCACCCAGGATGTGACCCTGTGGCCGCTGCAGGTGGCCCGCGCCGAATACTTCGGCAACCCCGGCGCCGTGCTCGGGCGCCTGGCCGCCAGCGAACCGAAGGCCCGTGCCGGCCTGCGCCTGAGCTTGCGCAGCGGCGCGGAAATCCCCTTCAACAGCCTGCCGCTGACGCACCTGCCGCTGTACCTCAATGGCGCCGACGAAACCCCATTCCGCTTGTACGAGCAACTGCTGGGCAGCGCCTGCGCGGTGTTCGTGCGCCAGCCCGGGGCCGACTGGGTCGAGCGCATCCCGGTCGAGCAGGCCTTGCTGCCGTGCGGCTTCGACGACCGCGAAGCGGCGTTGCCGGTGGTCCCCCAGGCGTTCCAGGGCTATCGCCTGTTGCAGGAGTACTTCGCCCTGCCGCAGCGTTTCCTGTTCGTCGATTTCGCCGGACTGGAGCGCGCGGTCAAACGTTGCGATGGCCAGGAACTGGAGCTGCTGGTGCTGTTCGAGCGCTTCGACCCCGCACTGGAAAGCAGCGTGGGCAGCGCGCAGTTCGTGCCGTTCTGCACCCCGGCGATCAACCTGTTCCCGCGCCGGGTCGACCGTATCCACCTGACCGACCGGGTCCACGAGCACCATGTGATCGCCGACCGCACCCGGCCCACCGATTTCGAGATCCACTCATTGCAGCAGGTCAGCGGCCACGGCTCCGGGCCGGACCAGGCGTTCCTGCCGTTCTATGCCGTGCGCGACCCGTCGCGCTACGGCCGCGACCAGGCCTACTACATCGTCCGCCGCGAGCCACGGGTGCTGTCCAGCGAGCAGCGACGCAACGGCACGCGCTCCAGCTACATGGGCAGCGAGACCTTCGTCAGCCTGGTCGACGGCCACCAGGCGCCGTACCGCCACGACCTGCGCCAGTTGGGCATCAGCGCGCTGTGCAGCAACCGCGACCTGCCGCTGTTCATGAACGTCGGCGACGGGCGCAGCGACTTCAGCCTGGCCGACAGCGCGCCGGTGTCCGCCGTGCGCTGCCTGGCCGGCCCCAGTCGACCGAAGGCCAGCCATGCCCACGACAACCGGGCCTGGCGCCTGATCAGCCAACTGTCGCTGAACTACCTGTCCCTGGCCGAACAGGGCCAGGGCGCCGCCGCCCTGCGCGAACTGCTGCGCCTGTACGGCGACCAGCAGGACAGTGCCCTGCAACTGCAGATCGACGGCCTGCGCGAGGTCAGCTGCAAGCCCTGCACCCGGCGTCTGCCGATGCCCGGGCCGATCGTCTTCGGCCGCGGCCTGGAGATCACCCTGACGTTCGACGAAAACGCCTTCCGCGGCACCGGCGTGTTTCTCCTGGGCGCAGTATTCGAGCGTTTCCTGACCCGCTACGTGTCGATCAACAGCTTCACCGAAACCGTGCTGCGCACCAGCGAACGTGGCGAGATCATGCGCTGGAACGCCAAGCCCGGGCGCAGGCCGACCCTGTGAGCACGCTACAGGCCATGCAGGCGCAGCCCTGGGAGTACGATTTCTTCCAGGCCTTGCGCCGCCTCGAGGCGGAAAACCCCGAGCTGCCGCGCTTCGGCCATTCGCTGCGCCTGGCCGACGAACCGGTGCGCCTGGGCCAGCGCCTGGATTGCAGCTTCGCCCCGGCGACGCTGGCCTCGGTCACGGCCAACGACGATCAGCCGGCGCGCCTGGAGCAATTCTTCTTCGGCCTCGGCGGCCCCAATGGTCCGCTGCCGCTACACCTGACCGAGTACATGCGCGAGCGCCAGCGCAACCACGCCGACCCGACCAGCAAGCGCTTCCTCGACATCTTCCACCACCGCCTGCTGAGCCTGTTCTACCGCGCCTGGGCCGAGGCCCGGCCGACCGTCAGCCACGACCGCCCCGGCGACGACTACTGGGCCGCGCGCCTGGCAGCCCTCAGCGGCCGCGGCCAGCCGGAACTGCAAGGCCAGGGGCCGCTGGCCGACAGCGCCAAGCTGCACTGGTCCGGCCACCTGGCGGCGCAGACCCGCTACCCGGACGGCCTGTGCAGCATCCTGTCGAGCTATTTCGGCGTGCCGGTAAAGCTCGAGGAGTACGTCGGCCAGTGGCTGGAGCTGCCCGAGCGCAGCCAGCTCGGCGTACGCGCCAACCGCCTGGGCGTCGACCTGTGCCTGGGCCGCTACGTCTGGGACCGCCAGCACAAGTTCCGCCTGTGCCTGGGCCCGCTGACCCTCGACCAGTACCACGCCCTGCTCCCCGGCGGGCAGGCGTTCGTCGAGCTGGCGGCCTGGGTCGCCGAGTACCTGGGCCAGGAACTGGACTGGGACCTCAACCTCATCCTCGCGCAGGGCCAGGTGCCCGCGCTGCAACTCAATGCCGGTCAGCGCCTGGGGTTCGACACCTGGCTCGGCCGCCCCTCGCACGATGCACGCGACCTGAAGCTGGCCCGGTACTACGCCGACCAGCCAGTCGCCGCCCCCCTCACAAGGAGTCAGGACCATGGGTGAAATCAGCCGCGCCGCGCTGTTCGGCAAACTCAACAGCGTCGCCTACAAGGCCATCGAGGCCGCCACGGTGTTCTGCAAGCTGCGGGGCAACCCCTATGTCGAGCTGGCGCACTGGCTGCACCAGCTGCTGCAACTGCAGGACAGCGACCTGCACCGCATCATCCGCCAGTTCAATGTCGAGCCGGCGCGCCTGGCCCGCGACCTGACCGACGCCCTGGACCGCCTGCCACGGGGCTCGACCTCGATCACCGACCTGTCCTCCCAGGTGGAAGAGGCCGTCGAGCGCGGCTGGGTCTACGGCAGCCTGATGTTCGGCGAAAGCCAGGTGCGCACCGGCTACCTGCTGGTCGGCATCCTCAAGACCCCGAGCCTGCGCAACGCGCTGCTGGGACTGTCCAGCGAGTTCGCCAAGCTGAAGATCGAAGCCCTGAGCGAGCGTTTCGACGAATACGTTGGCGACTCGCCGGAAAACAACCTGGCCGCCAGCGACGGTTTCAGCGCCGCCGCGCCGGGCGAGGCCAGTGGCGCCGTGGCCCCGGCGGCGATGGGCAAGCAGGAGGCGCTCAAGCGCTTCACCGTCGACCTCACCGAGCAGGCCCGCAGCGGCAAGCTCGACCCCATCGTCGGCCGTGACGAGGAGATCCGCCAGCTGGTCGACATCCTCATGCGCCGCCGCCAGAACAACCCGATCCTCACCGGCGAGGCCGGCGTCGGCAAGACCGCCGTGGTCGAAGGCTTCGCCCTGCGCATCGTCGCCGGCGACGTGCCGCCGGCACTGAAGGACGTCGAGCTGCGCAGCCTGGACGTCGGCCTGCTGCAGGCCGGCGCCAGCATGAAGGGCGAGTTCGAACAGCGCCTGCGCCAGGTGATCGAGGACGTGCAAGCCTCGCCCAAGCCGATCATCCTGTTCATCGACGAAGCCCACACCCTGGTCGGCGCCGGCGGCGCGGCTGGCACCGGTGACGCCGCCAACCTGCTCAAGCCGGCCCTGGCCCGTGGCAGCCTGCGCACCGTGGCCGCGACCACCTGGGCCGAGTACAAGAAACACATCGAGAAGGACCCGGCCCTGACCCGCCGCTTCCAGGTAGTCCAGGTCGACGAGCCGAGCGAGGCCAAGGCACTGCTGATGATGCGCGGCGTGGCCTCGACCATGGAGAAGCACCACCAGGTGCAGATCCTCGACGAAGCGTTGGAAGCCGCCGTGAAGCTGTCGCACCGCTACATCCCGGCGCGCCAGCTGCCGGACAAGTCGGTGAGCCTGCTCGACACCGCCTGCGCCCGCGTCGCCATCAGCCTGCACGCGGTGCCGGCCGAGGTGGACGACAGCCGTCGGCGCATCGAGGCGCTGGAGGTGGAACTGCAGATCATTGCCCGCGAAGCCGCCATCGGCGTCAAGACCGAGCAGCGCCAGGCCCAGGCCGACAACCTGCTGACCGAGGAACGCGAGCGCCTGGCCGCCCTCGAGAGCCGCTGGGCCGAAGAGAAAGCCCTGGTCGACGAGCTGCTGGCCACCCGCGCGCAACTACGTGAACAGGTCGGCGTGGTCGATCAGGAAGTGGACGTGCAGGGCAGCCATGAACTGCGCGAAAAACTCGTCGACCTGCAGCAGCGTCTGAGCCAGCTGCAAGGCGAAAGCCCGCTGATCCTGCCGACCGTGGACTACCAGGCGGTGGCCTCGGTGGTCGCCGACTGGACCGGCATCCCGGTGGGCCGCATGGCGCGCAACGAGATCGAGACCGTGCTCAACCTCGACAGCCACCTGGCCAAGCGCATCATCGGCCAGGACCACGCGCTGAAGATGATCGCCAAGCGCATCCAGACCTCCCGCGCCGGCCTCGACAACCCGAACAAGCCGATCGGCGTGTTCATGCTCGCCGGCACCTCCGGGGTGGGCAAGACCGAGACCGCGCTGGCCCTGGCCGAGGCCATGTACGGCGGCGAACAGAACCTGATCACCATCAACATGAGCGAGTTCCAGGAAGCCCACACCGTCTCCACCCTCAAGGGCGCGCCACCCGGCTACGTCGGCTACGGCGAGGGCGGCGTGCTGACCGAAGCGGTGCGCCGTCGCCCGTACAGCGTGGTGCTGCTGGACGAGGTGGAGAAAGCCCACCCCGACGTGCACGAGATCTTCTTCCAGGTGTTCGACAAGGGCGTGATGGAAGACGGCGAAGGTCGCCAGATCGATTTTCGCAACACCCTGATCCTGCTCACCACCAACGCCGGCACCGAGCTGATCGCCAACATCTGCAAGGACCCGCAGGCCCTGCCCAACCCTGAGGCCGTGGCCACCTCGCTGCGCAAGCCGCTGCTGGAGATCTTCCCGCCGGCGCTGCTCGGCCGCCTGGTGACCATCCCCTACTACCCGCTCAGCGACGCCATGCTCAAGGCCATCACCCGCCTGCAGCTGGAGCGCATCCGCAAGCGCGTGGAAGGCACCCACAAAGTCGGCTTCGCCTACGACGACGGCGTGGTCGAACTGATCGTCTCGCGCTGCACCGAGACCGAAAGCGGTGGCCGCATGATCGACGCCATCCTCACCAACGGCCTGCTGCCGGACATGAGCCGCGAGTTCCTGACCCGCCTGCTCGAGGGCAAGCAGCTGGCCAGCGTCAGCATCAGCCGCCGCGACAACGACCTGCACTATGACTTCGGCGCCGCCGACTGACAGGACCGACCATGCTGTTCAAGCAGTTCACGCGCCTGGCGCAGATCAACAGCCCCCTGGGGCCGGACAAGCTGATCCTTGCCGAGATGGGCGGCAGCGAGGAGCTCGGCCGCCTGTTCGACTACGAGCTGCAGCTGACCAGCGACGACCCGGCCATCGACCTCAACCAGCTGCTGGGCAAGCCCATGAGCCTGAGCGTGCAGCAGAGCGTCGGCAGCTCGCGGCACTTCCACGGCATCGTCGCCCGCTGCAGCCAGTCGGTGGACCAGGGTCAGTTCGCCGCCTACCGGGTCACCCTGCGTCCGTGGCTGTGGCTGCTGACGCGCACCAGCGACTGCCGGATCTTCCAGCACCTGAGCGCGCCGCAGATCATCAAGCAGGTGTTTCGCGACCTGGGCTTCTCGGATTTCGAGGACCTGCTCAGCCGCAACTACCGCGAGCGCGAGTACTGCGTGCAGTACCGCGAGACCAGCTTCGACTTCGTCAGCCGCCTGATGGAGGAGGAAGGCATCTACTACTTCTTCCGCCACGAACAGGAGCGCCACGTGCTGGTGCTGGCCGACGCCTACGGCGCGCACCAGAAGGCGCCGGGCTACGAGACCGTGCCCTACTACCCGCCGGACGGCCAGCACCGCGAGCGCGACCATATCAACGACTGGCACCTGGCCCAGGAAGTCCAGCCGGGCTCCCTGGAGCTCAACGACTATGACTTCCAGCGCCCCAGCGCGCGCATCGACGTGCGCTCGGCCATGCCGCGCCCGCACCAGGCCGGCGACTACCCGCTGTACGACTACCCCGGTGCCTACGAGCAGACCCAGGACGGCGAGCACTACGCCCGCACCCGCCTGGAGTCGCTGCAGAGCCTGCACGAGCGGGTCGAGCTGCGCGGCAATGCCCGGGGCCTGGGCAGTGGGCACCTGTTCAGCCTGAGCAACTTCAGCCGCCAGGATCAGAACCGCGAGTACCTGATCGTCGCCGCCCGCTACTACGTGCACCAGGAGCGCCTGGAAAGCGGTGGCGGCAGCGGCGCGGCGCAGTTCGAGAGCAACCTCAGTTGCATCGACGCGCAGCAGAGCTACCGCCCGGTGGGCAGCACCCTGCGGCCGATCGTCAAGGGGCCGCAGACCGCCGTGGTGGTCGGCCCGTCCGGCGAGGAGATCTGGACCGACCAGTACGGCCGGGTCAAGGTGCACTTCCACTGGGACCGCCACGACCAGTCCAACGAGAACAGCTCGTGCTGGATCCGCGTATCGCAAGCCACGGCGGGCAAGAACTGGGGCTCGATCCAGGTGCCGCGGATCGGCCAGGAGGTCATCGTCAGCTTCCTCGAAGGCGACCCCGACCGGCCGATCATCACCGGGCGGGTGTACAACGCCGAACAGGCGGTGCCCTACGACCTGCCCGGCAGCGCCACGCAAAGCGGCATGAAGAGCCGTTCGAGCAAGGGCGGCAGCCCGGCCAACTTCAATGAAATCCGCATGGAGGACAAGAAGGGCGCCGAACAGCTGTACGTGCACGCCGAGCGCAACATGGACACCGTGGTCGAGCAGAGCGAGACGCTGTCGGTGGGCATCAACCGCAACCAGACCGTCGGCATGCTCGAGACCATCACCATCGGCCAGGACCGCATCCGCGCCGTGCGCCGCGACGACATGCTGCTGGTCGGCGCCAGCAAGACCGACAGCGTCAGCACCAGCTACCTGATCGAAGTCGGCGAGAACCTGCGCCTGGTCTGCGGCAAGAGCGTGATCGAGCTCAACGCCAGCGGGCAGATCAACATCAGCTGCGAGCAGTTCAGCTTCCACGCCAACGCCGACGCCGAGATCAACACCGGCGGCACCCTTGACCTGAACGTGGGCAGCGGCGCGCAGACCGCCCCGAACAACCAGGGCGTGAAAACGGCCATCGACGGCGCGGTGAAGGCCCTCTTCCCCGCCGCCGGCAAGTAACGAGACCGAACCATGAGCTACCGCCTCAACGAATTCCGCTTCGCCCTGCCCGACGCGCAGGTGCGCGACACCAGTATCAACATCCTGCGCTTCGAGGCCCTGGGCACCTCGCTGATCGTCAGCCGCAGCCTGCTAGAAGAGGGCGAGACCCTGCAGAGCAACTTCGACGGCCAGCTGCAGCGCCTGCAGCAGCAGGTCAAGGACCTGCAGTTCCAGCCGGCCCGCGCCACCCAGGTGGGCGCGGCCCAGCCGATCGAGGCGATCGAGCTGAGCAGCCAGTTCAGCAAGGGCCAGGAGAAGGTCTACCAGTACCAGCTGGCGCTGGTGCTGCCGGGTACGCGCAAGATGTTCGCCCTGAGCTACGTCAAGCCGACCCCGCTGGGCGAGGCCGAGGCGACGCACTGGGCGGCGCTCAAGCAGTCCCTCGCCTTCGACAACCTGGGCTGACGTAGCGGATGTCCGACGCACTCTGGGCTGCCCGCGAAGGCGATGCGCTGCTGCACACCTCGGTGATGGCCGACATCATCGGCGGCGTGCTGGAAGTGGCCGCCAACGTCGCCATCGGCGCCCTGGCCACCGCCGCGGTGGCCGCGGCACTGGGCATTACCGTGGTCACCGGCGGCCTGGGCTGCTTCGTGCTCGGCGCGGTGGTGGGCCTGGTGGTCGGCGTGGTCATGGCCAAGACCGGCGCGGACACCGGGCTCAGTCGATTATGCGAGGGCATCGGCAACGCCCTGTTCCCGCCGACCGTGCAGGCCACCATCGTCAGTGGCTCGCCCAACACCAAGACCAACGGCAAGCGCGCCGCGCGCGCGGCCGGGGTGGTGACCGCCCCCTCGGCCCCGGCCAGTGGCGGGGGCGGTGGCGAGCAGGCCGAGGAACAGGAAGAGACCTTCCTCGACATGGCCAAGGGCTTCTTCTCGCAGATGTGGCGGCCGACCGTCGCCAGCCCCGCGCCCAACACTCAGGAAGCCCCCGACGACAAGGTGCTGTGCACCAAGCACCCGCCAATGCCGCCGCAGTACCTGGCCGAGGGCTCGAGCAAGGTGCTGATCAACGGCCACCCGGCCTGTCGCAGCGGCGATCGCAGCACCTGCGAGGCGGTGATCGTCGATGGCGGGCTGGTGTCGAACAACGTGCGCATCGGCGGCGGGCCGATCGTGGTGCGCGAGATCCGCAGCGGCAAGACGCCGGGGATCGGCCTGGCGATTACGGCGTTGATGATGTTGCGCGGGCGCGGGGGGAAGTTTTATAGCAAGTTTGGGTGCATGCTCGTCGGAGGCGTGGTCAGTTTTGCCAGCAGCCAGGTGACCGCCGCCCTGACTTCGGCCATCGTCGGCTCGCCAAACCCTGTACACGCGCCTACTGGCGCGAAGATCCTGAGCGACGAACACGACCTCGACTTCACCCTCCAGGCCATGATCCCACTGGACTGGCAGCGCTACTACAACAGTCGCGACGAACGTCGCGAGGGTCTGTTCGGTGCCGGCTGGAGCGTCCCCTATGAAGTGTCTGTGAGGGTCGAGCACGACCGCCTGCTGTATACAGACGAGCAAGCTCGCGTCATCGACATGGGCATGATCGCCCTCGGCGACGCCGTCTTCAGCGCTGGCGAAGGCATCAGCGTGCGACGCGCCCTTGATGGCGAGCTGCTGATCGAAGACATCAGCAGCGGCCTCTATCGTTTGTTCGAACCCAGTCCACAGGACGCCAACCACCTCCGTCTGGCGAAACTGGGAGATCGCAACGACAACCGCATCCACCTGGACTATGACGATCTCGGGCGCCTGATGTGGCTGCGCGACACCTTTGACCGCGTGCGGATCAAGCTGCACTACAGCGGCGCTTGGCCACGTCGAATCAGCCATATCGAACGGGTGTTCGTCGATGACGATGCTGAAACGCTCGCCAGCTATCGCTACGACGCCGCTGGCGATCTGGCCGAGGTCCACGATGCACTGGGGCAATTGCAGCGTCGATTCATGTATGACGAAGGTCGGCGCATGGTCGGGCATCAAACAGCCAATGGCCTGCTTTGCCATTACCAGTGGCAGAAACTGGACGACTGGCGGGTGATCCGGCACTGGACCAACGCCGGCGACGAGTATCACTTCGAATACGATATCGAGGCTGGCATCACCTGCATCACCGACCCGCTGCTACGCACCAGTGTGCGGCGCTGGAACGCGCAGTTCCAGATCATCGAGTCAAGCAACGCGCTGGACCAGACCTGGCGCTTCCACTGGAACGATGAACGCCAGCTGCTTGCCGCAACCGATCCTGAAGGCGGTGAATGGCGCTTCAGCTACGACGAATCCGGCAACCTGTGCGAAACCATCGATCCGTTGGGACGCAGTGAATCGACCCAGTGGCTCGAGCATTGGGCGTTGCCTCGCAGTGAAACCAATGCCGCCGGGGCAACCTGGACCTATCGCTACGACCAGCACGGCAACTGTATTCGCGAAACCGACCCCTTGGGCGAGGTGACGCGCTACCGCCATGACGAACATGGCCTACCGCTGGAAACCATCGACGCCACGGGCAAGCGCCAACGTCAGCGCTGGAACGAACAAGGTCTGCTGATCGAGCAGGTGGACTGCTCAGGCTACGCCACACGGTTGCGCTACGACCGGCGCGGCCATTTGCAGAGTCTGACCAACGCCCTCGGCCAGACCAGCCACTTCCAACACGATGCCTTGGGACGTCGGATAAGCCAGGAGCTGGCGGATGGGCGCATTGTCCAGTACCGGTACACCGCCTCGGGCCTGCTCGAATGCTTCATCGATCCACTCGGCAACGCCGAGCATTTTCGCTATGACCTGAATGGCCAGCTCATCGAGCAGCGGGACAACCTCGGCCGTCCGACACTGTTTACCTATGACCGTTGCACACGGCTGGTGGCACTGACCAACAGCAACGGTGAGTCCTATCGTTTTAACTGGGATGAGGCGAACCGCCTGGCCGCGCATGAAAATCTGGATGGCAGTCGCAAGGCCTACCAGTACGATGGACTCGGCCAGATCATCGCCATGGACTTCATTCCGGCGCCGGGCGCCGGAGAGGCGCCGATCCATCACCGCCTTCGACGTGACGCCGCCGGCAGGCTGGTTGCGTTGCTTACCGAGGACGACAGCACTACCTACAGTCTCGATCCGATGGACCGGTTGATGGAGGTGATCAGCGAGGATCGTCAGGGGAATGTGCAACGCGTCGCGTTCGAGCATGATGCCTGCGGACGCCGCACTGCCGAAAGCAACAGTGCCGGAAGGCTGGAGCACACCTACGACGCACTGGACAATCGCTTGCAGACGCGGCTGCCCGATGGCCGCCAACTGAACCGCCTGGTGTATGGCTCGGGACACCTCCATCAGATCAACATCGACGGACAGGTGATCTGCGATTTCGAGCGCGATCGCCTGCACCGTGAGGTCTCGCGAACCCAGGGACGGCTGCTGACCCGTAGCCAATATGACCTCAGTGGCCGGCCGAGCGCCCGTCTGCGCTGGGACACCGACCACAACGAACACCTGCCCGCGCCCTGGCAGCAGCGCTTCGACTTCGATGATCGCGACAATCTGGTGCGCTACCTGCGCCAGCAACCCGATCATCAACATCAGCTGCTGATGCATTACGACGCAACGGATCGCCTGCTTGCCAACCAGGGACCGCTGCCAGGCCAAAACGAACAGTACCGCTATGACGCGGCGGCAAACCGTGTGCCCGACGCTGGGCAAGTCGCCCGTCATGACCAGTTGCTACAGCTGGAAGATCGCCACTACCGCTATGACGGTTTCGGACGCCTCTCGGAAAAACGCAGCACGCTGTATGGCGAACAGCATATGAGCTACGACCAGCATCATCGCCTTGTTCAGGTGCGCTCTGTGCGCGGCGGGCGCGAACGCATCGTCAAGCTGCACTATGACCCTCTCGGGCGCCGCATCGGCAAGACCGAGCACGACAATCAGGGCAATCTGCTGGGCAGCACCGACTTTGGCTGGGACGGTCTCAAATTGCTGCAAGAGCGCTGCAACGGCCATCTCACTTTGTATGTCCATGAACCGGGCTATAGAGTCCTGGCACGTGTCGACGGTCAAGGTGCGCATCAACGCACGCTCCATTACCACAACGCCTTCAACGGTCTGCCCGAGCAACTGACCGACAGTGACGGCACGCTGGCTTGGGAGGGCGAATGCTCCGCCTGGGGCATGACCTTGCGCGAGTGGAGGACTGACGACTTCATCGAACAGCAGAACCTGCGCTTTCAAGGTCAGTACCTGGACCGTGAGACAGGCCTGCACTACAACCTGTTCCGCTACTATGACCCACAGAGCGGCCGCTTCACTCAGCCCGACCCTATTGGCCTGGAAGGCGGCATCAACCTGTACCGCTACGCGCCGAACCCTGTCGGCGGGATAGATCCGCACGGGTTGGACTGGAGCTATTTCCTTTCCGACGAGAAAGGCAACCCGTATTACAACGGGCGAGCCTCGGACAACGATACGCTCGAAGGCGTGGTACGCCGACATATGGAAACCAAGGGCGCAGACGGCCCACGCCTCAAGGAAGGTGACCGCATCAACCGCGTGACACCGATTGGGACCGACTACGACACGATACGCGGCATCGAGGACTCAGGGATCCGCGAGCGAGAAGTGCTCGGCAGGAAGAACCCGAACGTGCGAGGCAACAAGATCTACGGCATCTCCGACGCCAAGGCGAAAACAGACCCTGGCCTCGAGCGAATAGCGCTCGCCAACGACTTCCTGAAGGCACGCGGTGTCAGCAAAGTCACGCAACTGCCCGTGCTCGACAGCCGTGGCGCCCTGCCCCCCAAGGCCAACAAAAGCTCCTGCGGGAAATGAACATGACTGCAACTCCTGAACAACTTTGCAAGATCCTCAAGGCCCAGCATCCCAGCGAGCCACCAAGCTCGGCGCTGGTAGCCACAGGCCTGGCGACCGAGACCCGCAGAATGAGCCATGACCAGGTGCTTACCTGGCTGTTCAAGGAGCGAGAGACCGTGGTGAAGAAAGAGGTGGTCGCCAACTTTCTCACCGGTGTCGAGCGCAACCAGGCCTACCTGCGCGCGGCCCTGTCGGCCTATGCTTGCGCGACACACCTGCCGCAACACGCCTTCACGGCGCAGGACCAACTGAACTGTCAGGTCTGCAGTTTCTTCAAGGAGCGCGAAGTCAACTTCATTGCCCTCAACAGGGTGCGTTTTCTGATCGGCGCAGCGCTTTTCGGCAGCCCCTCCAATATCGCGTTCCAGTTGCAGGAGCATAACGTCGGGCCGAAAGAAGGGCCGGGTGACCTGGACCTGATGGTGTCGATTCTGGACCTGATCCGTAACGTGCCTGCCGTGACCAAACCCAAGGACCTGCTCAAACTGCTGCGTAAACTACCCGGTATCAAGATGAGCGAAGAAGAAGGCCGGGGGTTCCTCGACCTGCTGGGACACTGCGGAATACTGCAGACGCCAGAGCATCCAGGCCTGCTGTACCGCTACACCAACCTCGGCCTGGCGCCACGTAGCGCGCGCTCGTCGGATTGGAGCTACCCGATGGACTTCTGGCGCGGTGAGCATGGTCTCAATCAGGATGCCCTGGACTATTGGTTCAGTGACTATCCAGAGCTGCTCAAGGTTTAAGTCCTTGGCAGCCAATCTGCTCGCTGGGCGCCGCATGGGCAATACAACTGTTGCGCGGCCCCCTCATGGCAATGGCTCCATGAAAGACGTTGCGACCAGAACAGCAAGAGCCGTGAAGCCTGATATGAACATCTATTTTGTCAGCAACGCACAAACACCCTGGGGCGATTGGGGTGAAGTACTAGCCTACGGCATGATCGCCTGGGACGAAGACACCGACATTGACAGCATCGAGCGTACCGGTCCCTACACACCGCCCGCCTACATCCGCTCTGGCCTGCTGGTACTGACCGAGCCGACAAAGGAGGCGTTGGAGAAATCTGGCCTGAAAGGTATCAGCCGCTTCGAGCATCTGGAAAAGACCCATATTGTCGAACTCGACTGGCAGCAATGGGACGCAGCCAAGGACATCAGCGTCTACCTGGAGCTGGAAGGCGAGCCCGAATCGATCATCGAGTCACGCCCCCATGACCCTCAACTGTCAGCACGCATGCCGGCGTTCTGGTGCGCCTACGTCGCTGGCAAGCTCGCCTTACGCATGGACGAGAGTGAAAAGAGCAACGATCCCTCTCATTACCTGCAGGTAGTCCGTGCTGATGAGCGCGTCGACTTCTTCAAGGCCGATGTGCACGGCGGCTATTTCGTCAGTGAACGGGCAAAGAACTGGCTCGAGCAGCACTGCCCGGAAGCATTCCAGTTCGCCTTGATCCCCCTCCCGCGCAAGTGATATTTCCGTGGGACTGACAAGGGTCTTACTTAACCTGAACCAGACCCTCGGACGGGAAACCGCTATTTGATGATCGGTTGGCAACAACTCTACGAAAAGCATGAGACCAAGCTCGACCGCCTCTACGACGATGTAGAAGAAGGCAAGCTGGAGCGGCTACGTGCGTTCGCACAGAAATACCCCGAACTGCTGGTGCTGCCCCGCTATGGCGAGGCCGACGAGGAGGGGCTGCTGCACATGGCCGCCCGAGCCGGACAGGCGGCGAGCTGTGGCCTGCTCCTGGAGCTGGGCCTGGCGCCGAACCAGCCGTATGTAGACGAGGGTCATGCCAGTGCTCTTGAACTGGCAGCCAGCGAAGGGCACCTTGAAACCTGCGTTTGCCTGCTCGATGCCGGTGCCTGGGTCGACGGCCTGCCACTCAGCGTCTGCCCACCGCTATACGCAGCGGCCCAGTCGGGCCACATCGAGGTCGTTGCACTGCTGCTGACACAAGGCGCACAGGTCAATCGCCTGCACCGACGCGCCAATGACAGCGCACTGGACGCTGCGCGCGAATGGGGGCATCAGCGCACGGTCGATCTGCTGCTCGAACACGGCGCACGCAGCATCAACGATGTCGAGGGCGCCGATGCCGAAGGCGCCGGTCAGGCCATTGTCACCTTCGTGCACAATACCGCTGGGTGGGCCCTGCCCACCGCGTTCTGCCCTCCCAGTGAAGACCCTCGCAGCAAGCTGCATGTCAGCCTGATCGATAGCAAGACCGACTACAAGCTGCTGTTCACCACCGGCCTGTACCAGGTTGCCCCGATGACCGAGTTGCTCCTCTGCCTGCCAGGTGACTGGGCACTGCCCCAGGCCGGATTGCCGGTGCCAGACGCCTGGTGTTTTCCAGTAGGAATGCTGGCACGCCTCGCCGCCAGAACCTTCGAGCACGGCCCTGTGGCCGAGGGCATGCTGTTCCAGCGTGACGATCCACAGTTTGCCGACCTGCACTGGCCTTGCGCGGTGGATGCGCTGTTGGCGGTGGACAAGCCCTGGAACAAGCATGGTGATGGCGAGCGGATTCCCGAAAGTGAGAAGGTCACCCTGCTGACCCTGGCACCGGTGAGGTTCACCGGCAAGGGTACTCCGACCGCCAAGGCCCTGGCCGCGCTCATCGAGCGTAAACGCAAGGCGAGCTGGAAGGTCCTGGCGCTGGAGACGCCGGCTTGAAGCAGCACTGCTCGCACACGCTGGCAGCAGGAGCCAGCAGTGGGCACGTAACGTCGCGTGTCTGGAAGTGACCTGATGGAAACCATCGCATTCAATGTCGACATCCACTGGCGAGACGAAGCCGAGGGCGGGAAAGCCCGACTGCCTCTCGACCAGACCTACTATGTCACTACCAGCCCACTGAGCGGACCGGACGGGACACCGGTTACCTGGAGCCTGGTACTTCAGGTCAGTTACAACCGCACAGTTAAAGGACATCGAGTAGGCGCAGGCAGTGTCCGGTTCCTTGTACCAAACGCGCCCAAAGATCTACTCCACTCCGGCAGAAGGCTCGAGGTATTTGAAGGGCGACGCCCTGTTGGATGGCTGGAGATACAAGCGCGCCATGAACGAGGCCATCGCACTGACAGTAATGGCTCTCCAGCAAGCGCCATCGACAAAGACCAAGGCAAGTAGCTGCGGAGGATGAACATGTATGAGAACACTGCCGAACTACGCAAGGCCCTGAAGGCCCAGAACCCTCTGGAATCACCCAGCGAGAGATTACTTGCAACAGGCCTGGCGACCGGGCGCTGTCATCAAGGACACGACCAGGTGCTTAACTGGCTGTTCACCGAGCACACCAACGCACGTAAAAGCGAGATCGTCGGCAACTTTCTTGTGGGTGTCGAACGTAATGAAGCGAGTCTGCGCGCGGCACTGTCGGCCTTCGCATGCGCCACACACCTGCCCAAACATCCCTTTACGGTGCACGATCAACTGACCTGCCAGGTTTGCAGCGCGTTCGAGCAGATCGATGTCAACTTCATGCAACTGAACCGGGTTCGTTTTTTCGTCGGTGCCGTATTAGGTGGCGATATCCTGCACATCGCGTTCATGCTGCAAGAACACAACGCTGCGCCGAAGCTACGACCGGAAAACTTCGACTTGATGGTCTCTATCATCGATCTTATCCGTAATGTTCCGGCCCCAACGAAACCCAAGGAACTGCTCAAGCTGCTGCGCAAACTGCCCGGTATCAAGATGAGCGAAGAAGAGGGCCGGGGTTTCCTCGACCTGCTTGGACACTGCGGGATACTGCAGACGCCGGAGCATCCAGGCCTGCTGTACCGCTACACCAACCTCGGTCTGGCACCACGCAGCGCACGCTCGTCGGACTGGAGCTACCCGATGGACTTCTGGCGCGGTGAGCATGGCCTCAACCAGGACGCCCTGTACTATTGGTTCGGCGACTATCCCGAGTTGCTCAAGACGTAGCCGATATCGGTCATCTCCTTAGGCAATACGCCGAATTCAACCCGCGTGTAGGTAAGAGTGTTTTACCGAAACCCCAGGTTTTCCCCCCGCAGCCTTTGCCTATCCTAGGCCGGGTCATCCCGCCTGCGATGGACCCATGAAAGACTCGCTCCCCAGCCGCTATGCCTGCCTGTTTCTGTGCCTGGTCTTCACGATCGCCAGCGTCCCGTTCCTGCTTGCGCACACCTGGCTCTGGCCCTTCACCGTCATCAGCGCCCTGCTCAGCCTGGTCGGCCTCAACGACCTGCGCCAACGCCACCACGCCGTGCGCCGCAACTATCCGATCCTGGGCAACATCCGCTACCTGATCGAGACCATCCGCCCGGAAATCCGCCAGTACCTGATCGAGGGCGATGACGACAAGCTGCCGTTCTCCCGCGCCCAGCGTTCGCTGGTCTACGCCCGGGCCAAGAACGAAAGCGCCGAGAAAGCCTTCGGCACCCTGAACGATGCCTACAAGCCGGGCTTCGAGTTCATCAGCCATTCGATGCTGCCGGTGCCGATGCCCGACCCGGCCTCGTTCCGCATCCGCATCGGCGGCCCGCAGTGCCGCCAGCCGTACTCGGCGTCGATCTTCAATATCTCGGCCATGAGCTTCGGCGCCCTCAGCGCCAACGCCATCGCCGCGCTGAACAAGGGTGCGCGCCTGGGACGCTTCGCCCATGACACCGGCGAGGGCAGCATCAGCCCCTACCACCGCGAACACGGCGGCGACCTGATCTGGGAAATCGGCAGCGGTTATTTCGGCTGCCGTACCGAGGACGGCCACTTCGACCCCGATCGCTTCGCCGAGCAGGCCCGTTCGGCCCAGGTGAAGATGATCGAGATCAAGCTCAGCCAGGGCGCCAAGCCGGGCCATGGCGGGATTTTGCCGGGGCACAAGGTCAGCGCCGAGATCGCCGCCACCCGCGGCGTGCGCGAGGGCGAGGACTGCATCTCGCCGGCCGCCCACAGTGCCTTCAGCACACCGCGGGAGCTGCTGCAGTTCGTCGCCCGTCTGCGCGAGCTGTCCGGCGGCAAGCCGGTGGGTTTCAAGTTCTGCCTGGGCCACCCGTGGGAGTTCATGGGCATCGCCAAGGCCATGCTGGCCACCGGCATCACCCCGGACTTCATCGTCGTCGACGGCAAGGAAGGCGGCACTGGCGCGGCGCCCCGGGAGTTCTCCGACAACATGGGCGTGCCGCTGCGCGAGGGCCTGATGTTCGTGCACAACACCCTGGTGGGGCTGAACCTGCGCGAGCGCATCCGCATCGGTGCGGCGGGCAAACTGGTCAGCGCCTTCGACATCGCCAGTGTGCTGGCCATTGGCGCGGACTGGGTGAACTCGGCGCGGGGCTTCATGTTCGCCATCGGCTGCATCCAGTCGCAGAGCTGCCACACCAACAAGTGCCCCACCGGGGTGGCGACCCAGGACCCGCTGCGCCAGCGCGCGCTGGTGGTGCCGGAGAAAGCCGAGCGGGTCGCCAGCTTCCACCGCAATACCTTGCATGCCTTGGCCGAGATGCTTGCCGCCGCCGGCCTGGACCATCCCAGCGAACTCAAGCCCAAGCACCTGGCGCGGCGTATCAGCGCCAGCGAGATCAGCCTGTTTTCCCAGCTGCACACCTTCCTCAAGCCGGGCGAGCTGCTCAGCGGCGCGATCGACAGCGAGTTCTATGCGCGGATGTGGCGGATGGCCCGCAGTGACAGCTTCGCGCCGGAGACGGGGGAGATCGAGGTGGCGGCGGCCAGCGTGCGCCGGAAAGAAACAGCCCCGGCATAGGCCGGGGCTGCGGGTGACGCAAGATCAGGATCAGAAGATGCTGATCGGGTACTCGACGAATACGCGGACTTCGTTGCCGTCGTCGGTGTAGTTGTCGGCATAACGAACGGCGTTGTTGGTACGCAGGAAGGAACTACGCAGCTTGATCGACAGATCCTTGGCCGGGCCTTCCTGAACCACGTAGCGAACCTGGTTGAAGATTTCGCGCTCTTTACCTTCACCGTAACCATCAGGCTTGCCGACGGTGCGAGTGTTGATGTTGTCACCCACCACGTAGGCGAGCTTGTAGGTCAGGCCAGGGATACCAAAGGCACCGAAGTCCAGGCCGTAACCCAACTGCCAGGAGCGCTCGTCCTCGGCGTTGAAATCGGACCAGTAGGAGTTCGCCAGGTAGATGGTCGAACCACCATCACCCACGCCACCCGCGTTCTGATACCAGCCATACTGATAGCCGGTGCTGCCGGTGCTGCGCTGGTGCGCCAGGGTGAACGAGTGCGGGCCGTAGGCGTAGGTCGCCGCCAGGCTCCAGATGGTGTTGGAGTCGCCGTTGAGATTGGCCGCACGCACGTACTTGTTGTCGATGTCCGACTTGTAGCCGTTGAAGTCCAGGGTCAGGGACTGGTCGCTGGCGATCGGGAAGACGTAATTCAGGCCCAGGTAGTGCTTCTTCATCACGTCTTCGTTGTCGGCGGTGTACAGCGACGCGGTGAAGTTATCGGTGAACTTGTAGCTGCCGCCGAGCACGTTGATCGACTTCAGGCCGCCGCCATCGCGACGTTCGGCACTCTTGCGCGCTTCCTGGGTGAAGCGACCGGCATTCAGCTCCAGGCCTTTGATTTCCTTGGAGGTAATCAACGTACCGGTGAAGCTTTCCGGCAGCAGACGACCATCGTCGTACTGCAGCACTGGCAGGGTAGGCATCTGGTCACCGTATTTGAGCACGGTGTTGGAGATGCGGAACTTCACGGCTGCGCCTGCGCGGGCCAGGTCATGCGGCCCACTGGCGTTGCCATCGGCGTTCGTGGAGTTGTGCGGTTTGAAGAAATCGACACCCGCACCACCGTTGTGACCCTTGCCGCCATCCAGACGCACGGCGTACAGGCCGAAGGCATCGACACCAACACCTACGGTGCCCTGGGTGAAACCGGAGGAGAAGTTGGCGATGAAGCCTTGGCCCCACTCGATCTGGTCGTCGGTACCGTGCTTCTTGTCACGGTTGATGTAAGCGTTGCGCAGCAGGACGTTGGCGTGGCTGTCCTCGATGAAGCCCTTGCTTTCGGCCTGCTCATTGGCCTGTGCCTGGGTCGCGGCGATCATCGCCAGGGCGACCAGGCTGATCCTGGTTTTCAACATGTTATTTTCCTTATTTCGTATTCAAAAACGCTCTGCATTAGAACGCCAGGAACCAACGCCCCTTCGTAGGTTCGACGCTATGCGGATCCAAGCCGAAAGGCCCGCCAATGGTCTGCAACGGGCCTTGCAGCCGCATGGCCAGATCATGGCCAGCAGGCGTAGAGCCCGAATCCTAGCCCTGCCTGCTTATACATGTCAAAAAAACGTGAAATGCAGGTTGATATAACCAAAAACAAGGTCAGCGCTGGGGTATTTCCATGCATATCTGCCTTGGGTCAGCGCAAATTTGTCTCTTTTGTGGAAAACGGGCGAAATCCATAAAAACGTCATACGGCCATGCTCCCGCAGGCCTCCCGATACCCTGTCGGAAATTGCACTGAGCAGCGTGGGAGCGGCGGTGCGACTTGCCCCGCAATAGGGTCGGCAATGCCCTCAACAGCGTCCAGCCAGGGCGCCATCGCGGGACAAGCCCGCTCCTACAGGTCATCCCCGTGCGCATCTGTATGAATATCAAGACAATTCAAAATCAATCCGAATAGATAGCAACATTTTGAAACATATGTAAAGACAACCCTTTACAAATGTCGATGCAACAGTAAATAGCAAGCATTACCATTCGCGCCCAATTTCTCACTCCCTTCCTTGGACGCCTTCGATGCCTGCCCCCTGCCGCCTTTCCCCCCTGACCCTGGGCCTGTCGCTGCTGTTCAGCGCCGGCCTGGCCAGTGCCGCCACCACGACCCTGCCGGAAACCTCGGTGACCGCCGACAGCACCCGCGAAGAGGACAACCCGCGGGTCAAGGACGTGACCACCGCGACCCGCACCTCGACCCCGGCGCGCTATGTGCCGCAGGCCATCGACTCGGTGAAGACCCGCAACGTGCTGGACTACGGCAGCAGCAACCTGGGCAAGGCGCTGGAAGGTATCCCCAACGTCAGCAGCGGCGCCGACACCCGCTTCGACAGCCTGCGCATCCGCGGCTTCGACGCCAGCAACGACTTCTATCTGGACGGCATCCGCGACGACAGCCAGTACACCCGCGACCTGCACAACATCGAGCGGGTCGAGGTGCTCAAGGGCCCGGCGGCGGTGCTCTATGGCCGTGGCAGCCAGGGCGGCATCGTCAACCGGGTGAGCAAGGCGCCGGAGCACGGCCGCCGCTCGACCATCGAGGCCCAGGGCGGCAGCCAGGACCTGCGCAGCCTGTACGCCGACCTCAGCGCCGACCCCAGCGACACCCTCAGCCTGCGCCTGAACCTGGGCAACGAGGACAAGAACAGCTTCCGCGACGGCATCGACGGCAACCACCGCCAACTGTTCGCCCCGTCCATGAGCTGGCAGATCACCCCCGAGCTGAACTGGCTGGTGCAGTACGAGTACAGCCGCTACGACCGCACCCCCGATCGCGGCATCCCCGGCAACCCGCTCACTGGGCGCCCGGCCGACGTCAGCCGCAAGACCACCTACGGCGACACCCAGCGCGACTACATCAATGACCGCGCCGAGTCGCTGCGCTCGCGCCTGAACTACGAGCTGAACGACCAGTGGCAACTGCGCCACACCCTCAGCCTGTTCACCCTGGAAAGCGACTTCGACAACACCTACCTGACCGCCTACCGCCCCGCCGCGGGGTTGGTGGACCGCCAGCGCTGGCAGCAGGACCTGAGCACCCGCAACCTCTACAACACCATCGAACTGGAAGGCCATGTCGAGACATTCAGTCTCGAGCACACCCTGCTGGTAGGCCTGGAAATGGGCGAACAGCGCCGCAACTCGCTGCTGCACCAGGGCGTCGGCGTGCCTTCGGTACCCGTGCAGGGCTCGACGGCCAGCCAGCAGCACAACGGCACGATGCGGGTGTCCAGCAACAACCACACCGACGTCGAGAGCACCGGTATCTACCTGCAGGACCAGATCCGCCTCAACGACCAGTGGCAGCTGCTGGCCGGCGTGCGCTTCGACCAGTTCGAGGTGGACACCACCAACAAGCTGCGCGACATCTCGGAAAAACAGAAGGACAACAGTTTCAGCCCGCGCATCGGCGTGGTGTACACGCCTTGGCAGGACCACTCCTTCTATGCGTCCTGGAGCAAGACCTACTCTCCGGTCGGTGGCGGCCTGATCGGCATCACCCCAGGCGCTGCCGGCAACACCAACCAGACCGACCCGGAACAGACCCGGCAGAAGGAGATCGGGGTCAAGAGCGAGTGGTTCGACGAGCGTCTGAGCACCACCCTCGCGATCTACGAACTGGAACTTTACAACCGCCGTACCCGCGACCCGATCAACCCCGAGCTGATCCAGCTCAGCGGCCTGCAACGCTCGCGCGGCATCGAGCTGACCGCTACCGGCAACGTGGTGGGCAACTGGTATGTGCGCGGCGGCATCGGCCTGCAGGACGCGACCATCGTCAAGGACAACAACGGCCAACAGGGCAACCGCATCAACGACGTGGCCAAGCGCAACGCCAGCCTGTTCGTCACCTGGAAACCGGAGCTGGGCTGGTATGCCGAAACCGGCCTGACCCTGGTCGGCGACCGCTACGCCGACAACCAGAACACCGTGATCCTGCCGGGCTATGGCCGCTGGGACGCGCTGGCGGGCTACCGCACCCATGACTGGGATGTACGCGCGGCGCTGAGCAACATCACCGACAAGACCTACTACAGCTCGGCCACCAGCGCGGCGCAGATCCAGGTGGGCGATCCGCGTAGCCTGGTGGTGACCGGGACCTACAGCTTCTGATCACCAGAGGCCATACGCGGTCCCTGTAGGAGCGGCCTTGCGGCCCTTTTGCGACACAAGGCCGCTCCTACAGGGGGAATGCGAATCCCGGCCGGACAGCATGCCCCCAAACGAAAACGCCACCGCAAATGCGGTGGCGTTTTTTTCTGCGACGGGTTCCTTCCCGGTCAATGCCAGACAGCCAGCAGAGCTTCGAGCTCTTCCTCGCTGATCAGGCCTTGAGGGTATCGCCCATCCAGCAGGCGGCGTGGGTCGGTCGTCCTGACCCGATTGTCTCCGTGACGTTTCAACCACTGAGCCAGGATTCTGAGCGATCGGTGGCTGGCTGCCGCTGGGGGCAAAGCCGACTCACTTGCTGCGTTCATTTCCTCACGTACTCCCCGGGCCTAGTGAGCGGCTAAGGTACTTCAGGCGCGTTACAGAATGGCGTAGGTCCATTCGTCTGAAGCACGAGGAAAAATCAATACAATTGCTGTGCCATGCCGCCCGACCGACTATCGCGAGCATAAAAAACCCGTCATCCGACGGGTTTTTCATTCATTGGCCGATCAACGTTTTACCGGTGCCGGCTGCTGCTGGGTCAGGCAGTGGATGTTGCCACCACCAAGCAGCAGCTCACGTCCCGGGATCATCACTACTTCGTGGTCCGGGAAGACCTTGGCCAGGATCGCTCTGGCCTGGGCATCGGCCGGGTCGTCGAAGCTCGGGGCGATGATGCCGCCATTGACGATCAGGAAGTTCACGTAGGAACCGGCCAGGCGCACAGAAGGGTCGCGCTCCTGGCTGCCCACCACATGGTCGACGCCGTCGCATTCCGCCTGGGTGGCATACAGCGGCCCCGGGATCGGCATCTTGTGCACCACGAACTCGCGCCCTTTGGCGTCACGGGTGTTTTTCAGCACCTCGTAGGCGGCGTGGCAACGCGCGTAGTTGGGGTCATTGGAATCATCGGTCCAGGCCAGTAACACTTCGCCGGGGCTGACGTAACAGCAGAAGTTGTCGACGTGGCCATCGGTCTCGTCGTTGTACAGGCCGTCCGGCAGCCAGACGATGGTCTCGACCGCCAGGTGCTCGCGCAGGATCTCCTCGATCTGCTCGCGGTTCAGGTGCGGGTTACGGTTGCGGTTGAGCAGGCACTCCTCGGTGGTGATCAGGGTGCCTTCACCGTCGACGTGGATCGAGCCGCCCTCGAGCACGAAGCCTTCGGTGTGGTAGCGCTGCACGCGCTCCATCTCCATAACCTTGGCGGCCAGCTCTTCGTCGCGGTTCCAGGGGGCGTACAGGCCGCCATCGAAGCCGCCCCAGGCATTGAAGCCCCAGTCCACGCCACGTACCTCGCCGTGATCGTTGATGACGAAGGTCGGCCCGGTATCACGCACCCAGGCGTCGTCGTTGCTGATTTCGACCACGCGAATGTTGGGCAGGTCGAGCTGGCGACGGGCATTCTCGTACTGGCCGGCGGACACCGCCACGGTGACCGGCTCGAAACGGGCGATGGCCTTGGCCAGGGTCACGTGCGCGGCCTGCGCCGGCTTGCCACCCAGGCGCCAGTTGTCCGGGCGCTCCGGCCAGACCATCCACACCTGGGTCTGCGGGGCCCACTCGGCGGGCATGTGGAAACCGTCGGCGCGGGGAGTCGAGTTGAGGGTCTTCATGGGTAACCTCTGCGAAGGCCCGGTGCCAGGGGCGCCAGGTCGGTGATCGAGAAAGGTGCAGGCTCGCCAGTATAGGCAGCGTGATGATGGACCGATATTACAACCGATAAATATCGACTTTAAATAGATAAAGACAAAATATTTAGGCATAAAAAAGCCTGGCAAACCGATAACAATCGATTTGCCAGGCCTGGATGCCGTGATTCAAAGCCCTTCGTCGAGGATCCGCTCCACGCTGTCGACAAAGTAGTCCACGCTGGCCCGCGTGGTGCACATCGGCGGCTTGATCTTGAGGATGTTCAGGTAGTCGCCGGTAGGCTGCATGAAGATCCCCAGGTCGCGCAGGCGATCGCACAGGATCATGGTCTCCTCGGTGGCCGGTTCCAGGGTCTGGCGATCGCGTACCAGTTCCAGCCCCAGGTAGAACCCGGAACCGTGGGCGGCACCAGCTAGCGGATGTTTATCGACCAACGCCTGCAGGCGCGCCTTGAAGTGGCGGCCGACGTCACGGGCGTTGTCCCACAGTCCTTCGTCGCGCATCACATCCAGCACCGCCATGCCGATACGGCAACTGACCGGGCTGCCCCCGGCCGAGGAGAAGAAATAGCCCTCGGCCTCCAGCGCCTCGGCGATCTCGCGCCGGGTGATCACCGCGCCCAGCGGCTGGCCGTTGCCCATGCCCTTGGCCATGGTGATGATGTCCGGCACCACGCCCTGCTCCTCGAAACCCCAGAAATACTCGCCCAGGCGCCCGTAGCCGACCTGCACCTCGTCGGCGATGCACACCCCGCCGCGCTGGCGCACCTTGGCATAGGCCTCGCGCAGGTAGCCCGGCGGCAACGAGATGCCCCCGGCGTTGCCGTACACCGGCTCGCAGATCATGCCGGCCAGCTGGCGGCCACGGGCGTCGAGGTCGGCCAGCTTGGCATCGACATCACGCAGGTAGTCGGCGGCGCTGTCGGCGCCCCGGTAGCGCCCGCGGAACGTGTTCGGCGCCTCCACCGGGTGCACCCAGTCCGGGCGGGTCTCCAGGGCCTGGGGGTTGTCGGCGATGGAGGTGGAGATCGCGTCGGTGGCCACCGACCAACCGTGGTAGGCCTCCAGCACGCTCAGCAGGTCGCGCCCGCCGCTGTAGGCCCAGGCCAGGCGGATCGCCAGGTCGTTGGCCTCGGTGCCGCTGTTGACCAGGAACACCCGGTCGAAGCCTTCCGGGGCTACCTCCAGCAGTCGCTCGGAGAACTCGGCGATGGCCGCGTAGTGGAAGCGCGAGTTGGTGTTGAGCAGCGACCACTGGCGCGCCGACTCGGCGACCATGCGCGGATGGCCATGGCCAAGCACCGCGACGTTGTTGAGCATGTCCAGGTACGAACGGCCCTGCATGTCGATCAGGTAGTTGCGCCAGCCGCGCTCGATGTGTGGCGGCTGGGCGTAGTAATGCTTCTGCGAGCGGGCGAAGCTGGCATCGCGACGGGCCAGCAGGGCCTGCGGGTCGGCCAGCGGTTCGGCATCGCAGTCAAAGCCCAGCAGGGTGCGCGGTGACGGGCACAGGGCCAGCCAGGCGGAGGCGTGGGACGGGGTGGCGAAGAACGGTGGGCGGGTATCGGCATCCAGGCACAACTGCACGCTGAGGAAGCCACAGGTCGCCCCCAGCGCCTGCCCCTTGAGCAGCGTCTGGCCATCGGCCGGCGTCTCTTCCAGGCCAGCGAGCCACAGGCTCCAGTGTGTGGTTCGCAGGCAGCCGCGGCCCTCTCCGGTGTGCAGCCAGACACCAGCCTCGGGGGCTTGCAGCGGGCTGCCTGGCAACAGGTTCAGCTCCACGCCCAAGGCACAGGTGGCCGGCTCTTCTGGCCGATCGATATGGGTTTGCGACAGGCGGTACTGCCCATGGAGGCTGCACGCCGGACCCGGCTGGGCGGCGAGCAAGCGCTGGTCGAAGCCCGGCTGCTCCCAGTTGCCTGCCTCGCAGAGGGGGCTGAGCACGCCCAGGTCGACCCGGGCGACCGGCTGCCCGGCAAGACTCGGCAGCAACGCGGCGCAACCGCTGATGTCCGGCATCACGGGCACCTGGCCCGCCGCCTGCAGGATCGCCGCCTCCATCATCGCGGCGGGTACGGAGCAGGCAGTGTCGAAGATCTCCCATTCATGGGCAATGTTGTCGCGGGTGTACTGGTTGCCCGGGTCGATCGCCAGCTGCTGCTCGCTACTGAGCACCAGCACCGCGGCGCGATTCAGCACCAGCGGCCACAAGGCGCGCAGCTCAACCTCCTGCAACGGGTTCGCCGCGTGATAGGCGCTGACCGCTGGCAGGATGCGCAACGGGTCGCCCTCGGCGTGGTGCAGCAGGGCCGCGCAGGTCACCGACAGGTCGGCGATACGCCAGGTGCGCAGCAGGTCGCCGAAGTCGATGACGCCCTGCACCTGCCACTGCCGCTGATCGTCGCGGGCCCAGACCACGTTGTCGTCGGTGATGTCCAGGTGCACGGCCTGAACCGGTAACTGCTCGACCAACGGTTGCAGGCGAGCGGCCGCCAACCGTGCGACCTGTGCCACCTGCTCGCGACGCTGGGCATCCTGCAACACCGGCAACAGGTGCTGGATCAGCGCTTGAGCGTGCCGCGGGTCCCACTGCAGGGTGCGCTCCAGCCCCGGGTGATCGAAGTCGGCCAAGGCCCTGTCGACTTCGGCACAGAGCGCTCCCATCCCGGCCATCAGCCGCGGCGCCATGTGCTTGAGGCGGGTCAGCGGCTGACCGTCGATATAATCGAGCACGCGCACGCGTAGAGCCTGGCCGTCGATATCCAGCGCCAACAGATCCTGGCCGTCGATGGCCCTCCGGACCGCAGGTACCGGCAATGCGCGTTCGCGCAAATGACCCAACGCGGCATGCTGGGCCTCCAGCTCCACCTTGGCGTAGCTGCCGTGACAGACCTTGAGCACATAACGCGCACCGCGGCCATCGACCTGGAAGTTCAGGTCCTGCTGGCTGCCCAGCGACTGCAGGTCACCCTCAAGATCGTAATGCGCCCGCAGCAAGGCATGGGCCCGGGCCTCGCTGAGCGAAGGAGCCGGCAAGCTGGAACGCTGGATCAGGGTGGAAAGCGGCATGGCGAAAAACCTCGTTTTTTCTTGTATGACGCCACCAGGCAGGCAAATTGGCAAGCTGGCAGCGTACAATTGGCGTTTCGTCGCGCCAGACCCGCAACCCGGCGCATTCAACTTGCCTCCCGCCTTGTCAGCCGACAAGCTGTGAGCCCGCTAGCCACCGTCATTATTGGAAGGAAAGGGAATCCGACATGCGTATTCTCATTACCGGGGGAGCCGGTTTCATCGGATCCGCCCTGGTACGCCACCTCATCAGCAATACCGAGCATGAAGTCCTCAATCTCGACAAGCTGACTTATGCAGGCAACCTGGAATCACTGTCGAGCATCGCCAGCAATTCGCGCTATGAGTTCGCCCAGGTCGATATCGTCGACCAGGCCGCCGTCAGTGCGGTGCTCGCCCGGTTCCAGCCACACGCCATCATGCACCTGGCAGCGGAATCGCATGTGGATCGCTCCATCGACGGTCCTTCGGACTTCATCCAGACCAACATCGTTGGCACCTACAGCCTGCTGGAGGCCGCCCGGGGTTACTGGAATACGCTGGGCGAGGAGGAGCGCAAGGCATTCCGCTTCCATCACATTTCCACCGATGAGGTCTACGGTGACCTTCACGGGGTCGACGACCTGTTCACCGAAACCACGCCCTACGCCCCCAGTTCGCCCTATTCGGCGAGCAAAGCGGCCTCCGACCACCTGGTCCGCGCCTGGCACCGTACCTACGGATTGCCGGTGCTGCTGACCAACTGCTCCAACAACTACGGGCCGTTCCATTTCCCTGAAAAGCTCATCCCGCTGGTCATTCTCAACGCCCTCGAAGGCAAGCCGCTGCCGGTCTATGGCGATGGCCTGCAAGTGCGTGACTGGTTGTTCGTCGAGGATCACGCCCGCGCGCTGTTCAAGGTGGTGAGCGAAGGCGAGGTCGGCGAAACCTACAATATCGGTGGCCACAACGAGCAGAAGAACATCGATGTGGTGCGCGGCATCTGTGCCCTGCTCGAGGAACTGGCCCCGCAACACCCAGCGGGAATTGCGAACTACGCTGACCTGATCACCTTCGTCAAGGACCGCCCGGGCCACGACCAGCGCTATGCCATCGACGCCAGCAAGATCGAACGCGAGCTGGGCTGGGTTCCCGAGGAAACCTTCGAGACAGGCCTGCGCAAGACCGTCCAGTGGTACCTGGACAACCTTGAGTGGTGCCGCCACGTCCAGGATGGCAGCTATCAGCGTGAACGACTGGGCAACAACGATTACAAGGATTCGATCGCATGACCAAGGGCATCATCCTCGCCGGCGGCTCCGGCACTCGCCTGCACCCGATCACACTGGCCACCTCCAAGCAGCTGCTGCCCATCTACGACAAGCCGATGATCTACTATCCGGTCTCTGTCCTGATGCTGGCGGGTATCCGCGATATCCTCCTGATCTCCACGCCCGCCGACCTCCCACAGTACCGCCAGCTGTTCGGTGACGGCAGCCAGTTCGGCATCAACCTCAGCTATGCCGAGCAACCGTCGCCCGACGGCCTGGCCCAGGCCTTCCTGATTGGCGAGGAGTTCATCGGCAACGACTCGGTATGCCTGATCCTGGGCGACAACATCTTCCATGGCCAAGGCTTCAGCGAACAGCTCCAGCGCGCGGTCAAGCACCAGGCCGGCGCCACGGTGTTCGGCTACTGGGTCAAGGATCCCGAGCGCTTCGGCGTGGTCGAGTTCGACGGCAATGGCCGGGCCTTGTCGATTGAAGAAAAGCCAGCCAAACCAAGGTCCAGCTACGCGGTTACCGGCCTGTACTTCTACGACAACGATGTGGTGAAGATTGCCAAGGGGGTCAAACCCTCCCCACGCGGCGAACTGGAGATCACCGACATCAACAACGCCTACCTGAAGCGTGGCGACCTGCGCGTGGAACGCCTGGGGCGCGGCCTTGCATGGCTCGACACCGGCACCCACGACAGTCTCCTGGAAGCTTCCCAGTATGTGCGGACCATCGAGCACCTGCAGGGACTGAAAATCGCTTGCCTGGAAGAGATCGCCTATCAGAAAGGCTGGATCAGCCGTCAAGAATTGCAGAAGAAGGCCGAAGAACTTAAGAAGACGGGGTACGGACAGTACCTCAGTAAATTGATAGAAGAGACCCCATGAATATCATCGCCACGGCCATCCCGGATGTTCTGATCATCGAACCGAAGATTTTTGGTGATAGCCGTGGCTTCTTCTTCGAAAGCTTCAACGCACGGGATTTTGCCGACAAGGCTGGTGTTGACGTGAACTTCGTGCAGGACAACCACTCACGCTCGCAAAAGGGCGTGCTGCGCGGCCTGCACTACCAGATCGACAATCCCCAGGGGAAACTGGTGCGGGTCATGCAGGGCGAGGTCCTCGACGTCGCCGTGGACCTGCGTCAAAGCTCACCTACCTGTGGAAAGTGGGTCGCGACGCGGCTGAGCGCCGTGGAGCACCGTCAATTCTGGATACCACCAGGATTTGCCCATGGCTTCCTGGTGCTGAGCGAGTCGGCCGACTTCCTCTATAAAACTACCGATTACTACACCCCGAGCGCCGAACGCTGCATCCGCTGGGATGACCCTCAGCTGGCGATCGACTGGGGCCTGCTGGAAGCACCGATCCTGTCCGCCAAGGACCAGGCCGGCAAATTGTTCAAGGATGCGGAGCTGTTCCCGTGAAAATCCTTGTCTGCGGTCACAATGGCCAGGTTGCCCAGGCGTTGCAGGGCGCCCTGGCCGGACTGGGCGAGGTGTGCCTGGTTGGCCGCGACCAGTTCGACATGGCCCGACCGGAACAGCTGCGCGAACCACTGCGCCGACAGCCCCCCGACCTGATCATCAATGCGGCAGCACACACTGCGGTGGATCAGGCCGAGAACGAGCCGGAACTGGCCTTCGCCATCAATGCCGAGGCGCCAGGGATATTGGCCGAGGAAGCCGCACGCCTTGGCGTGCCACTGATCCACTACTCCACCGACTATGTCTTCGACGGCAGCAAGGCCACGCCATACGACGAGGACGACGCGCCCAGCCCCCTGGGAGTCTACGGACGCAGCAAGCTGGCCGGAGAACAGGCGATCCGCGCAGCAGGCGCAGAACACCTGATCCTGCGCACCAGCTGGGTCTATTCGCTGCATGGGCGCAATTTCCTGCTGACCATGCAGCGCCTGCTTCAGGAACGCGCTCAACTGAAAGTGGTGGACGACCAGATCGGCGCCCCGACCTGGGCAGCCACAATTGCCGCCAGTACGCGTGCATTGATCGAGCGCTGGCAGAACGGCCAGGCCGGCGCCTGGGGCACCTACCACCTGACCGCCCAGGGTGAAACCTCCTGGTTCGGCTTCGCCCAGGCCATCGGCGAACAGCTCAAGATCCGTGGCATGCCCTGCGCCGAACTGCTGCCGATCCCTTCCAGCGACTACCCGACACCGGCAAAGCGACCGCTCAACTCGCGCCTGGACTGCTCGCGCCTTGCCCGCGAATGGCAGGTCAGCCAGCCGCACTGGCACGATGCACTCATCGACTGCCTCAAGTAGCGCATAATTGCGCCAGATCCTACTGGCGCCCTTATCGCAATGATCCCAAGACCCACGCCTCCCCGCCGCCCCCGCTGGCGCAGCCTGGCCCTGCTGGCGCTGTGCCTGGCCCCGCTGCTGTGGCCGCTGCACCACCTGGCCGAACGCTACTACCAGGACGAGCTGGCTTCGCAGAACCGCCAGACCCTCGACCTCTACGTCGCCAACCTGCTGGGCACCCTGCACCGTTACGAGACCCTGCCGCAGATCCTCGGCGACCTGCCGGCGCTGCGTGGCGTGCTGGCCGACCCCTTCCGCCTCGAGGCGGTGACCAATGCCAACCGCCTGCTCAAGCACATCACCCAGCAGACCGGCGCCGAGGTGATGTACCTGATGGATGTCAGCGGCAACACCCTGGCTGCTTCCAACTGGGACAAGCAGGACAGTTTCGTCGGCCGCAACTTCTCTTTCCGCCCCTACTTCATCGAAGCGATGGAGGGCCGCCTGGGGCGCTTCTTCGGCCAGGGCACCACCTCGGCCAAGCGCGGCTACTTCTTCGCCGCCGCCGTGCACGACCGCGACAAGGTGATCGGCGTGCTGGTGGTCAAGGTCGACCTCGACCATACCGAGACCCTCTGGGGCCGCACCCCGGAACAACTGCTGCTGACCGACCAGAACGGCGTGGTGGTGCTCACCTCGCGCCCGGACTGGCGGTTCCGCGCCACCCGCGAGCTGACCGCGGCCGAGCGCCAGGCCATCGTCGCCATCCAGCCCTACCCGACCCAGGCGCCGCAGCCGCTGACCCTCGACCAGGCAGCCTGGCTGATCCAGACCCGCGACATCAAGGAAACCGGCTGGCAGGTGAGCATCCTCGCTCCGCGCCTGCTGGTCGACCGCTCGGTGCAGACGGTCATGGCCATCGGCGGCGGCGCGCTGCTGGTGACCATGCTCCTGGCCGGCCTGGTGATGCAACGCCGCCGCCACTACATCGACCGCATCGACTTCGAGGCCCGTGCCCGCCAGGAGCTGGAAAAGCGCGTGGTCGAGCGCACCGCCGACCTCGAAGGCCTCAACACCCGGCTCAAAAGTGCCGTGCTCGAGCGCGAAAGCGCCCAGCAGGAGCTGGTGCGCGCCCAGGACGAGCTGGTCCAGGCCGGCAAGCTGTCGGTGCTCGGCACCATGTCGGCGAGCATCAGCCACGAGCTGAACCAGCCGCTGGCGGCCATCCGCAGCTACGCCGAGAACGCCGAGATCCTGCTCGATCACCAGCGCACCGAGGACGTGCGCGGCAACCTCAAGCTGATCGGCGAGCTGACCGGGCGCATGGCCTCGATCATCGCCCACCTGCGCGCCTTCGCCCGCCGCGACCAGCACGCCCCGGAAAGCGTGGCCCTGCAACCGGCCCTGGACGACGCCCTCGCGCTGCTGGCCAAGCGCCGCCGGGCCATGGCGGTGGAGCTGGTGCGCGACCTGCCCGAAGCCACCCTTTGGGTGCAGGCCGGCGAGACCCGCCTGCGCCAGGTGCTGGGCAACCTGCTGGCCAACGCCCTCGATGCCCTCACCGAGAAGGCCAACCCGCGCCGGCTGTGGCTGAGTGCCGAACGCCAGGATGACTGCGTCTACCTGTACATCCGCGACAATGGCCCCGGCTTCAGCCGCCAGGCCCTGGAGCACGCCAAGGAGCCGTTCTTCACCACCAAGACCCGCACCCAGGGCCTGGGACTGGGGCTGGCCATCTGCGAAAGCCTGATGCATGCGCTGGGCGGCGAGCTGCTGCTGGGCAACCACCCGGAAGGCGGCGCCCTGCTGACGCTGAAACTGCGCGTGGCCAAGCCCGGCGCCAACCTGCAATCTTCGGAGGACACCTCGGCATGACCGAGACACTGATCGACAGCCGCGCCCAGGTGCTCCTGGTCGACGACGACCCACACCTGCGCCAGGCCCTGAGCCAGACCCTGGACCTGGCCGGGCTCAAGGTGGTGGCCCTGGCCGACGCCCAGGGCCTGGCCGGGCGCATCGAGGAAGACTGGCCGGGGGTGGTGGTCAGCGACATCCGCATGCCCGGCATCGATGGCCTGCAACTGCTGGAACAACTGCATGCCCGCGACAGCGAGCTGCCGGTGCTGCTGATCACCGGCCACGGCGATGTGCCGCTGGCGGTGCAGGCCATGCGCGCCGGGGCCTACGACTTCCTCGAAAAGCCCTTCGCCAGCGACGCCCTGCTCGACAGCGTGCGCCGCGCCCTGGCCCTGCGCCGCCTGGTGCTGGACAACCGCAGCCTGCGCCTGGCCCTGAGCGACCGCCAGCAGCTGGCCACGCGTCTGGTCGGCCAGTCGCCGGGCATGCAGCGCCTGCGCGAGCAGATCGGAGCCCTCGCCGGGACTCGCGCCGACGTGCTGATCCTCGGTGAGACCGGTGCCGGCAAGGAGGTGGTGGCCCGCGCCCTGCATGACTTGTCGAGCCGCCGCGACGGCCCGTTCGTGGCGATCAACGCCGGCGCCCTGGCCGAGTCGGTAGTCGAGAGCGAGCTGTTCGGCCACGAGCCCGGGGCCTTCACCGGGGCGCAGAAACGCCGGATCGGCAAGTTCGAGTTCGCCAACGGCGGCACGCTGTTCCTCGACGAGATCGAGAGCATGAGCCTGGACGTGCAGGTCAAGCTGCTGCGCCTGCTGCAGGAACGGGTGGTCGAACGCCTGGGCGGCAACCAGCTGATTCCGCTGGATATCCGCATCATCGCCGCGACCAAGGAAGACCTGCGCCAGGCCGCCGACCAGGGACGTTTCCGCGCCGACCTGTACTACCGCCTGAATGTCGCGCCGCTGCGCATCCCCGCGTTGCGCGAGCGCGGCGACGACATCCTCGTGCTGTTCCAGCACTTTGCCGACGCCGCCAGCGAGCGCCACGGCCTGCCGCCCCACAGCCTGCAACCGGCGCAGCGCGCCGTGCTCCTGCGCCACGACTGGCCGGGCAACGTGCGCGAGCTGCAGAACGCCGCCGAACGCTTCGCCCTGGGCCTGGAGCTGGCCCTCGATGGCCAGGTGCCTGCGGCGGCCCATGACATCCAGGTGCCCGTGCCGACCGGCAACCTCAGCGAGCAGGTCGAGCAGTTCGAGCGCTCGTTGATCGCCGCCGAACTGGGTCAACCGCACAACTCGATGCGCAGCCTCGCCGAAGCCCTCGGCATCCCGCGCAAGACCCTGCACGACAAGCTGCGCAAGCACGGCCTGAGCTTCGACGGCGGTGGCGGGCACGACGACCAGGAGGACAACCGTCCATGAGCACCGACAGCCAGTACCTGCAATCGGTATTGCACAGTGATATTCCGCTGACCCGCGAGATGGGGATGGAAGTCCTCGATTGGCAGCGGCACTGCCTGCGCCTGAAGCTGCCGCTGGCTCCCAACGTCAACCACAAGAGCACCATGTTCGGCGGCAGCCTGTACTGCGGCGCGGTGCTGGTGGGCTGGGGCTGGCTGCACCTGCGCCTGCGCGAGCTGGGGATCGATGACGGACATATCGTCATCCAGGAAGGGCAGATCAGTTATCCGCTGCCGGTCACCGGTACGGCGGTGGCACAGTGCCCGGCGCCGGACGAGAAAACCTGGGAGCGGTTCCTGACGATGTACCAGCGTCGCGGGCGGGCGCGGTTGACGCTGGAGACGGTGGTGAGCAACGAGGGTAACGACGAACCTGCGGTGAGGTTCAGTGGCCAGTACGTGCTACATAGGTAGCTTGACCTTCAACTCCGATAAATTTGTAGCAACACGATCGACAAGATCGTCCCAGCTCCTGTAAAGTCTTGCGTTCAAACTAGTGAACTGAGGAACACCCGGGGTTACTTTCAACTTTTCCCCTGCCCGATACATTGTATCTTTTATCTTTAAAATTGTTGGTGTATAGTCCTTGAGCGATGGAGCCTGAAAAGTATTTATATAACCAAGTCTTATAAGATTATCCAAACGCTTACAAAAATCCACCCGATGCACCTTTGCCTTCGCTGCGCTTTCTATCCTTCCTGACTCAAATGCCTTCTTAAAATCCTGTAACTCATCCCCACACCGGTCAAAAAGACCTTTATCAACAATACTCAAATCAAAATCAGAAGAGTCACCAAACGTATTCCCAAATTTGTGAGGCGCCATTGAAAAACCTATTCGACCACTACCTTGCAGAGTAACATCAACACTACTGACGCCTAAAACACTAGCAATCCAAAAACGCATTTCATCATAAACACCTGCTTGCTCCTTGAAAGCAAATGGTATCCCTTCGCTTAGCCATAATCTAGCCAGCGACTCAAAATCATATTTAGATGAAGTTTCTATTATACTTTTGAACTCATGAGACTCAGGATGATGCGCTAGCTTCCTCAACTTCGGGTTTGACTGGTCGAATGGCTGCCAAGAAGTCATAATACCCCATCTCCTTATGTTTAGCATAAAGCCTAATAATATGAAGCTCTCTATTGAGTATCTTAGCTCTTTTACGCTCACTCATCTTCAATGGCTCTGGATATTTTAATCTAGCGACCACCATTGCGGCTTCTTTAATAGATAAAATATCTCCATGCAGCCCAAGGCGCTTACAAACCGCAGAATACCCTACCACTCCAGTCCCAAAGTAAGCTACACTCAAGTACACGGGCGGAAACACACTTCTTTCTAGCCGTGCAGAAATCAAGCATGACAACACAATTTCCTTAAATTTTCTCCTTAATGTACGTTCATAACTAGAATTTAAGACACGCACGAGCTGCTGAATTATGGTACTACCACCTTCAGTGCCAATACCCAGCATCTTTTTTACGCAAGCTCTGACTATTGACACAACATCAAAACCAGGATGCTTATATGCTCTATGATCCTCGGCCGAGACTAAAGCGCATTGAACCATAAACGAAGGCCGGCATACTTCACAATCTAACCCCTCATGTATTTTCAAAATATCCTGAGAAAGCCGATCTGCCTCACTACCATACAGTCGTTCAAAAAGCAGCCTGACCAAAAAACCCAGAAACATCCTACATCTCCATAATCATTTTCTTATCAATTTCTCCCAATCGAAACCATGAGGAAAAGCTAGAAAATACGGATTCAAATTATCAATAACAGGACTGTACCTCAACCTCTCCCCCAGCATATTAACAACAGCACCTCCCGCCCCCTCTAACACTCCCTGAGCGGCAGCCGTATCCCATTGACAAGTAGGTGCTAAGCGCGGGTAAAAGTCAGCCTTTCCCTCGGCTAGCAAGCAGAATTTGAGCGAACTGCCGATACTGGCTAATTTCAACTCGCCCACGACACTGCTGAGCCCTGCCAAAAGCGCATCCTGTTCCGAGCTGGAATGTCGGCGGCTTGCAACCACAGTGAAGCAGCCATCTAGCGGAGGTCCATTGCGCACCCGAATCATCCGCGCCTCTTCATCGAGCTCCAATTTCCAGGCACCTAATGCACGGCCACCGAAGTAACAATAGCCATTGGTCGGCATCGCCACCACCCCGAACACCACCTCGCCGTTCTCGATCAGCGCGATATTGACGGTGAACTCCTCGCTGCCAGCGATGAATTCCTTGGTGCCATCCAGCGGGTCGACCAGCCACCAGCGCTGCCAGCCTTGGCGGGTGGCCAGCGGAATCTCGCAGTCTTCCTCGGACAGCACCGGGATCTGCGGTGCCAGCGCCTGCAACCCATCCGCGATCACTCGATGAGCCGCCAGGTCGGCAGCGGTCACCGGCGAATCGTCGGCCTTGCTGGTCACCGCCACATCGGCGCGCCAGAACGGCAGGATCGCCTCGCCGGCCAAGCGGGCGAGGGTCACCACATCCTGCATCAATTGCCGATCGCTCATACGCTCAGCACCCCACGCTGGATCAACAGGTCACGGGCCAGGTACAACGCCGCCAGCGCCCGGCCTTCGGTGAACTGTGGGTGCATGGCCAGCGCCGAAAGCTCACGCAGGTTGACCTTGTCGACCCGCATCGGCTCGGGCTCGTCGCCCTCCAGGCGTTCTTCGTACAGGTCCGAGGCCAGCACCACCTGGATCTTCTGGCTCATGTAGCCGGGCGACAGCGACAGCTCGGTCAGGTGCTCCAGTTGGCGTGCGCCGAACCCGGCCTCTTCCTTGAGCTCCCGGTCGGCGGCAGCCAGCACGTCCTCGCCCGGCTCGATCAGCCCCTTGGGCAGGGAAAGCTCGTACTCATCGGTGCCGCCGCAGTACTCCTCGACCAGCACCGCGTGCTCGGCATCGAGCATGGCCACGATCATCACCGCGCCATAACCGTTGCCACGACCGACCAATCGCTCGTAAGTGCGCTCGGTGCCGTTGGAAAAGCGCAACTGCACGGCTTCGACCCGGAACAGGCGGCTGCTGGCGACGATTTCGCGGCTGAGGACGGTGGGTTTCTGGCGCATGGGGCGGCTCCTTGGCGTGAACGGGTTACTATACCGTGGCTTGCCGACTGATCGAGAATTTCCCATGCCCGTTCTTCCCTGGTCCGCCATCGATACCGTCCTGCTGGACATGGACGGCACCCTGCTCGACCTGCACTACGACAACCGCTTCTGGCTGGACCACCTGCCCCAGCGCTACGCCGAGCTGCATGGCGTGAGCCGGGCCATGGCCGAGCTCGAGCTGCGCCCGCTGTTCGAGCAGCATGCCGGCACGCTCAACTGGTACTGCCTGGACTTCTGGAGCCGCGAACTGCGCCTGCCGATCCGCGAGCTGAAACAGGAGATCGCCGACCTCATCGCCCTCAAGCCAGATGCCGACACCTTTCTCGCGGCCGTGCGCAAGGCGGGCAAGCGGGTGGTGATGATCACCAATGCGCACCGCGATTCGCTGTCGCTGAAACTGGAGCGGGTGGAACTGGCGCCGTACTTCGAACGGCTGATCAGCTCGCATGACTATGGGTATCCGAAAGAGAGCCCGCAGTTCTGGGATGCGTTGCAGGCGGATATCGGCTTCGAACCGGCGCGCAGCCTGTTCATCGATGACACCCTGGCGATTCTGCGCAGTGCCCGGCGGTTCGGGGTGGGGCATCTGCTGGCGGTGCGCCAGCCGGATAGCCGGGCTGAACCTCGGGATACCCAGGAGTTTGCGGCGGTGGAGGATTATCGGGATTTGTTGACTGGGCTGTAGGCCCTATCGCGGGGCAAGCCCGCTCCCACGAGTGCTTCGTAGTGGGAGCGGGCCTCGCGATGACGTCAGTCGGGAATACGCAGCACCTGCCCCCGATAGATCTTGTCCGGATGCTTGAGCATCGGCTTGTTCGCCTCGAAGATCTTGTTGTACTTGTTGGCGTCGCCATAGACCCGCTTGGAGATGGCACTCAGCGTGTCGCCTTTCTCGACCTCAACGAACCGGGCCGCCTGGGCCACCGGCCCGGTAACGGTGATCTGGTCATCCACCGACGCCACCCCCGCAATATTGCCAGCCGCCAGGATGATCTTCTCCTTCTCCTCCTGGCTGGCAACCTCGCCCTTGAGAATGACCTTGTCGCCCTCTACAGTGGCCGAGATGTTCGGGTTGCCCAGGCCAACGTCCTGGACGTGTTTCTTCAACTGTTCCTCGGCATTGGCATTACCCGGCGTCAGCAGGTCGATCAATTCCTCGCCGGCTTCCTTCACGAAACTGAACAGGCTCATGTGGCGCTCCTTTGATGGTGAATCCATGGAAGCAGGAGTCTAGGCCAGGATCACCCATCCCGCCCCGCTGCGACCAATCGACGCGCTCTATCACGACATAGACGCTAGCGATTAGACGCCATCGGCACAGGGGCCTAGGCTTGTGGGGTCAAACTGCCAGCCGGTATTCGCCCCGATGAACAGCAAGCCACCGGTCTGCGCGGCGTCCACGCCTTTTGCCCTGCCCGCCGCCAGCAACACCTACGACTACGTCCAGCTCACCGACACGGCCCCCGACAGCACGCCGCTGGCCGAGGAAGTGGCGCTGGCCATCGTCTACAACGGCCTGAACCAGGCGGTGATGCTGGTCAGCCCGACCGACCTGGAAGACTTCGCCGTCGGCTTCAGCGTGGGCAGCGGCATCGTCGCCGGTACCGAGGAAATCTACGACGTGAAGCTCTCCGGCAGCGGCTCGGCGCTGTATGCCGACCTGGAGATCTCCAGCCGTGCTTTCTGGAACCTGAAGAACCAGCGCCGCCAGCTGGCCGGCACCAGCGGCTGCGGCCTGTGCGGCGTCGAGGCCCTGGAGCAGGCATTGCCCGAGCTGGACGTGCTGCCCGGCGCGCCGCTGCCGCCCGCGCACTGGCTGAAGGACCTGCGTCAGCGCATCGATGCCTTCCAGCCCCTCGGCCAGCATTGCGGCGCGGTGCACGCGGCGCTGTTCATGGACCGCGACGGCCAGTTGCTACTGGGCCGCGAAGACATCGGCCGGCACAACGCCCTGGACAAGCTGATCGGCGCCCTGCTGCGCCAGCGCATCGACACCACCGGCGGCCTGGCCATCGTCACCAGCCGCTGCAGCCTGGAACTGATCCAGAAAGTCCTGCGCGCCGGCATCCAGACCCTGGTCAGCCTCTCCGCGCCCACGGGCCTGGCCCTGCAATGGGCGCGCAAACACAACCTCAACCTTATCCATCTGCCCAAACACAGCGCACCGCGGGTGTTCAGCCCAGCGGCGGAGTAGCAACAGCCGTGACCTCCTACGAAAAACTGCCAGACAACGCCCCCGCCTCCACCCCTCGCTACAAGCCCTACCCCGGCCCCGCCGGCGGTTGGGGGGCGCTGCGCAGCGTGGCCAAGGCCTGGGTGGGCAGCCACAACGCCCTGAAGAACATCCGCGCCCTGCTCAAGACCAACCAGAACGGCGGTTTCGACTGCCCCGGCTGCGCCTGGGGCGACTCGCCCGAAAGCGGCATGGTCAAGTTCTGCGAGAACGGCGCCAAGGCGGTCAACTGGGAGGCCACCAAGCGTCGCGTCGATGCGGCGTTCTTCGCCCGCTACAGCGTCAGCGCGCTGCTCGAGCAGAGCGACTACTGGCTCGAATACCAGGGACGCCTGACCGAGCCGATGGTCTACGACCCGGTCACCGACCGTTACCGGCCGATCGACTGGGACGCGGCCTTCGCCCTGATCGCCCGCCATCTGAACAACCTGTCCAGCCCTGACCAGGCGGAGTTCTACACCTCCGGCCGGGCCAGCAACGAGGCGGCGTACCTGTACCAGCTGTTCGTGCGCGCCTACGGCACCAACAACTTCCCCGACTGCTCGAACATGTGTCACGAGGCCAGCGGCGTGGCCCTGGGCCAGAGCGTGGGGGTGGGCAAAGGCACGGTCACCTACGACGACTTCGAGCACGCCGACGCGATCTTCGTCTGGGGCCAGAACCCCGGCACCAACCACCCGCGCATGCTCGACCCGCTGCGTGACGCGGTGAAGCGCGGCGCCCAGGTGGTCTGCGTCAACCCGCTCAAAGAGCGTGGCCTGGAACGTTTCCAGCATCCGCAGAACCCGCTGGAGATGCTGACCAACACCGATCGCCCGACCAACACGGCGTTCTTCCGACCGGCCCTGGGCGGCGATATGGCGCTGCTACGCGGCATGGCCAAGTTCCTGCTGCAGTGGGAGCGCGAAGCCCAGGCCAAAGGCGAGCCGGCGATCTTCGACCACGCCTTCATCGCCGAGCACGGCCATGGCGTGGACGAGTACCTGGCGGTGGTCGATGCCACTCCATGGGAGCAGATCCAGGCACAATCGGGCCTGACCCTGGCCGATATCGAGCTGTCGGCGCGCATGTACTGCAAGGGCAAGCGGGTGATCATGTGCTGGGCCATGGGCATCACCCAGCATCGCCACTCGGTGCCGACCATCCAGGAAATCGTCAACCTGATGCTGCTGCGCGGCAACCTGGGGGTGCCGGGCGCCGGCCTGTGCCCGGTGCGCGGCCACAGCAACGTGCAGGGTGACCGCACCATGGGCATCAACGAACGCCCGCCGGTGTTCCTGCTCGATGCCCTCGAAAAACGCTTCGGCTTCCCGGTGCCACGCCACAACGGCCACAACACCGTCGAGGCGATCCACGCCATGCTCGAAGGCCGGGCCAAGGTGTTCATCGGCTTGGGCGGCAACTTTGCCCAGGCCACGCCAGACACCGAGCGCACAGCACAAGCACTGCGCAACTGCGAGCTGACCGTGCATATCAGCACCAAGCTCAACCGCAGCCACCTCGTCCACGGCAAGCAGGCGCTGATCCTGCCGTGCCTGGGCCGCACCGATATCGACCTGCAGGGCGAAGGCCCGCAGGCGGTGACGGTGGAGGACTCGTTCAGCATGGTCCACGCCTCCAACGGCCAGCTCAAGCCGTTGTCCCGACAGATGCGCTCGGAGCCGGCCGTGGTCGCCGGCATCGCCGCCGCTACCTTGGGTAAGCAACCGGTGGACTGGCACTGGTTGGTGGCCGACTACGACCGCATCCGCGACCTGATCGCCGACACCATCCCCGGCTTTGCCGACTTCAATGAACGCCTGCGCCTGCCCGGCGGCTTCTACCTGGGCAACAGCGCCGGCAGCCGCCAGTGGAAGACCGCCAGCGGCCGCGCCAACTTCAAGGCCAACCTGCTGCCCGACAGCCTGCTCGACGAGCGCGTGCGCGCCAGCGGCCAGTTGCCGGACCTGATCATGCAGTCGATGCGTTCGCACGATCAGTACAACACCACCATCTATGGCATGGACGACCGCTACCGCGGCGTGCGCGGCCAGCGCGACGTGCTGTTCGTCAACGAAGCCGACATCGTTCGCCTGGGCTTCCAACCGGGGCAGAAGGTCGACATCGTGTCGCTGTGGGGCGATGAGCATGTGCGCCGGGTGCATGGCTTCACCCTGCTGGCGTTCGACATTCCCGCCGGCCAGGCGGCGGCGTACTACCCCGAGGTAAACCCGCTGGTGCCGCTGGAAAGCATCGGCGATGGCAGCCATACGCCGACGTCGAAGTTCATCGCCATCAAGCTGGAGCGGGCGCGGGACGACCGACGCATCATCTGATGCCCTGCGCCGCTCCTACAGGGGGCAAGCGCAGATCCCGACAATTGCCCACAAAAAAGCCCTGTTCCGCAACGGTTCAGGGCTTTGTCATAAATAGCTCAGACAACCGAAAATCGCGAAAGTTTCATACATAATTCAATAACTTAGAGAATTGTGTACAACTCGTGCTACTCGTCGGATTCCGATTGCCAGGCGCCTCGGCGAGCCTCAAATTCCGCTTCGTCATCCCTCTGAGGCTCTCTTGATGAAGAAGTACTCCTCGATTCTGTTGTTGTCTTTTGGTCTGCTCAGCGGCGTTGCCATGGCAGGCGGCACCACCGAAGCCGGCATTGGCGGCGCATTGGGTGGGGTACTGGGCTCCGTGGTGGGCAACTCCATCGGCGGTAGCACCGGCGGCGCCATCGGTGCCGGCCTGGGCGGCGCGGCCGGCGGCGCCCTGGGTGCCGACAAGCGCCAACGCGGCGAAGCCGCCATCGGTGGCGCGCTGGGCGCCGCGGGCGGCAACGTGGTGGGTCGCTCCGTGGGCGGCACCACCGGCAGCTACATCGGCGCGGCCGCCGGTGGTGGCGCCGGTGGTGCACTGGGCAACTACATGGGCAACAAGGCCGACGAAGACGAACGCCACGAGCGTCGCTACCGTCGCGACTACGACGATCGCCGCTATTACGACCGTGGCCACCACTACGGCCATCGCAAGCACAAGCGCCACTGGCGCCATGACTGATCGTCTGGCTTACGCCTGAGGCCTAAGGCCCTGCCCTCATCGGCAGGGCCTTTTCGTTTGCATACCCGCCAGAGGATTAGGGGCTGCCCCGATATGGAGGCCACTAGCCACTAGTTATCATCGCTGTTTCGATCAAGCACAGGACGCAGGGAATGCGCACGATCATCACCGACCCCGTCTGTCTGCCTCGGGCCAGGAGAGGCTGAAGGATGCCCGGTCGTCGCCCGCCACTGCTCGGCGAAGCCAGCTTTGCGTCGATTCGCCAGCGGGTCGTACAGGCCACCGGCGTGCAACTGGCCGACGACCGCCGCGCCGTGGTCGCGGCGCGCCTGCACAAACGCCTGAAGGCCTTGGGCCTGGCGGATTTCGAGCGTTACCTTGCCTTTCTCGACAGCCCCCTGGGCGTGAACGAACACGAGCACCTGCTGCGCCTGCTGGTCGCCCGTGACAGCTACTTCTTTCGCGAGCATCGCCACTTCGAATGCCTGGCCCGCTGGCTGGCCGAGCTCGACCACCCCGCACGCCTGTGGAGCGCCGCCTGCGCCACCGGGGAGGAAGCCTGGAGCCTGGCCATGGTCGCCGCCGAAAACGCCCGCCATCCCGGCTGGCAGGTGCTGGCCAGCGACTTCGACCCAAAACTGCTGGAGACCGCCGCTGCCGGCATCTACGACATCGCCCAGGCACGCTACTTCCCCGAAGGCTGGCTGGCCCGCCACTGCCTGTGCGGCATCGACGAGATGGCCGGCCGGCTGCGGGTCACGGCGGCCCTGCGTGAACAGGTGCGCTTCGAGGCGCTCAACCTGATCCAGCCCCTGCCCGAACAGCTCGGCAGCTTCGACGTCATCCTGTTGCGCAACCTGTTGTCGAACCTGGCGCCACGGTACAAGAACGAGGTATTCCAGCGTCTGCTGGCACACCTGCGCCCCGGTGGCCTGTTGATCATCGGTCACAGCGAGAGCGTCCACGCCCTGGGCCTGCCCCTGCGTCCACTACTGCCGTCGGTGTTCGAACGCCTATGATAAGAGGCACTGCCGCGCCCATCGGCAGACAAGGACTGATCGCGCAACCGCGCGGCAGTGCGCTTTCGGATCGAGCAGGCCTGCCGCCCCCCTTCCCTTGCGAAACAGGCCCTTATCCATGCCCTGCCGAATCCTGCTTGCCGATCACTCGCCGCTCTTCCGCGCCGGCCTGCGTGCCCTGCTTGAACAGAAGAAAGACTTCGTCGTGGTGGGCGACACCGGCGATGCCATGACGGCTGTGAGCCTTGCGGAAAAACTCAAGCCGGACATCGTGGTACTCGACATGAGCGGCGAGCTGGACAGCCAGCAGGCCCTGCAGGAACTGTTCATCCGCGCCCCCGCCTGCCGGGTGCTGATGTTCTCGCCACGCTCGGAGCTCGAGCATGTGATGAGCTGCCTGCAGCTGGGCGCCCATGGCTTCCTGCTCAAGAACGCCACGGTGAGCGAACTGGAGCAGGCCCTGCAGACCCTGCGCGGTGGCGGTCAGTTCCTGTCGTCGGCGGTACTGCCGATGGTCATCGGCCAGGCCCTGAAGCACAGCCGCAAGCGCGTCGTCAGCCAGGTCCAGACACCGCCGCTGACCACCCGCCAGCTGGAGATCCTGCGCCTGATCGCCCGTGGCGAAACCACCCGCTCCATCGCCGACGGCCTGGGCCTGAGCATCAAGACCGTCGAGGCTCACCGCTCGCAGATCATGCACCGCCTGCAGATCCACGACGTGCCCGGCCTGGTGCTGTTCGCCGTGCGCGAGGGGATCATTCGCCTCAACGATTGAGCGACAGTCCGGCGAGGATCAGCTGCAGCGTTTCCGGCAGCGCCACCGGACGGCCCGAGGCCCGCTCGATGAACACCTGCACCACACTCCCCGCCGCGCAGGCCTCGGCCTCGCCCGGGCGGAACAGCGCCAGGCGGAACTCCACGGTGCTGCCCGCCAGGCGCGTCACGCCCAGGCCCACCTCGAGCACGTCGGGAAAGCCCGGCAAAGCGAAGAAGTCCGCCGCCGAGCTGACGACGAAGCCGGCCAGCTCACCGTCGCGCAGGTCCAGTTCGGCCTGTTCGACCAGGAAGGCCTGGATGGCTGTTTCGAAGAAGGCATGCACGGTGGCGCCAGCGAGGTGACCGTTGTGGTCGTTGTCCTGCGGGCGGGTGAGGATGGGGTGGAAATGGGAGAAGGCGGAGCGTTGGGGGGATTCTGTCATGAGTACAACCTGTTTTCCTTTGCATGTCAGCGAAGCTTCCCACATCGACTTGGGAACGCCTATAGTCGCAATCAACAGTAGATTGCATAAGATGGTACGCGTCCCATGAAGCCGAGACATACACCCGTGCCGACCCTGCAACTGGATCATGCCCACCTCAGCCGCCTGGCTGAACGCCGTCGAATCAACGCCACACACATCGTTGGACAACCCGGAGGCTGGGCAGTCCAGGTGGATGTCGACGATCAGGAGCACGTACTCACCGCACAGCGTAGCGGCAACGTCCGGCTGTTCAAGAAGCTCGAGACACTGGTCAGCTACCTGCATGATCTGGGTATCGACCATTTCGAAGTCGACAGCTCGATCTGGGATCCGCGACAGACCGCCACCTACCAGCGGCCGGATCGCGCCCAGGCACTCAAAAGGGCCCATGAGGCGGCAGCCTACGACGCCTGGTTCAGCGAACAGGTCGACGCCAGCCGTCGCGATCCATCCCCCACGCTGGATGACGAAGAAGTCGAGAAGTTCTTTGCCGCCCGCCGAGCCGAGCTGAGAGCCAAAAACCGCTGATGCGCCTTGTCTGGTCGGCAATGGCTCGCAACGATCGCCTGCGCATCATGACCGTCGTTGCGCAAGACAACCCGGCAGCGGCAGTAGCGCTGGATGAGGCCTTCAGGGACAAGGCCAGACGCGCCGCTCGCAACCCGCGCCTGTACAAGCCCGGCAGATGCATCGAAACACACGAAATCGTGGTAACGCCCAACTACGTGATGATCTACCAGGTACAGGAGGACGAAGTCGAAATCCTCCGGATCCTGCATGCACGGCAACAATGGCCTTGATCTCAAAAACGAAAAAGCCGCCCCGAAGGGCGGCTTTTCATCCGAACCGGCTGCAGCTTACAGCTGCGGACCAGCGGCCTTGATGGCGTCGGAAACGTCGAACTTCTTGAAGTTCTCGGTGAACAGCGTGGCCAGGCCCTTGGCGGCTTCGTCGTAGGCAGCCTTGTCAGCCCAGGTGTTGCGCGGGTTGAGCAGCTCGGTCTCGACGCCCGGAACAGCCTTCGGCACGTCCAGGTTGATGATGTCCAGGTGCTCGGTCTCGGCACCGACCAGAGCGCCGCTCTGGATGGCAGCGATCACGCCACGGGTGGTCGGGATGCTGAAGCGCTTGCCGACGCCGTAGCCACCACCGGTCCAGCCGGTGTTGACAAGGTAGACCTTGGAACCGAACGCCTTGATACGCTTGATCAGCAGTTCGGCGTATACGCCGGCCGGACGCGGGAAGAACGGTGCGCCGAAGCAGGTGGAGAAGGTCGACTTGATGCCGCCGCCCGAACCCATTTCGGTGGAACCGACCAGCGCGGTGTAGCCGGACAGGAAGTGATAGGCCGCCTGCTCGTTGTTCAGGATCGACACCGGAGGCAGTACGCCGGTCAGGTCGCAGGTCAGGAAGATGACCGCGTTCGGCTCGCCGCCCAGGTTCTCTGCCGAGACCTTCTCGACGTGCGCCAGTGGATAGGCGGCACGACTGTTCTGGGTCAGGCTCACGTCGGCATAGTCGGCGTGCTTGTTGGCGTCGATCACGACGTTTTCCAGCACCGCGCCGTGCTTGATGGCTTTCCAGATGACCGGTTCGTTCTTCTCGGAGAGGTCGATGCACTTGGCATAGCAACCGCCTTCGATGTTGAACACCACGCCCTCACCCCAGCCGTGCTCGTCGTCACCGATCAGGTAACGGCTTTCGTCGGCCGACAGGGTGGTCTTGCCGGTGCCGGACAGGCCGAAGAACAGGGTGACATCACCCTCTTCGCCGATGTTGGCGGCGCAGTGCATCGGCAGCACGTCGGCGGCCGGCAGCAGGAAGTTCTGCACCGAGAACATGGCTTTCTTCATTTCACCGGCGTAACGCATGCCGGCGATCAGCACCTTCTTCTGGGCGAAGTTGATGATCACGCAGCCATCGGAGTTGGTGCCGTCACGCTCAGGCACGCACTCGAAGTTGGCGACGTTGAGGATCTGCCACTCACCACGGCCAGCCGGGTTGTACTGCTCGGGGTTGATGAACAGGCAACGGCCGAACAGGTTCTGCCAGGCGGTCTGGGTGGTCATCTTGACCGGCAGGTAGTGCTCGGCCGCAGCGCCTACGTGAACGTAGGAAACGAAGTGATCCTGGGCGTTGTTGAACGCCTCGACGCGGTCCCACAGGGCATCGAACTTGTCGGCCGGGAACTTGCGGTTGATCGGGCCCCAGCCAATCTGGTCCTGGGTGGACGGTTCTTCGACGATGAAACGGTCAGCCGGCGAACGGCCGGTGCGGTGACCGGTTTCCACCACCAGCGCGCCAGTATCGGCCAGCACGCCTTCACCGCGGGACAGCGCTTCTTTTACCAGCTCATCGACGCTCAGGTCGGTGTACACGGTGTTGTTGGCTTGCGTCATGAGATACCCCATCCGGCCCGAGGCCGAGTGCTCCAAACGTTTTGTAGTCGTCTCGAAAAAACTACTACAGCGAAAAAAGTGGCCGGATTATGCCAGAAACGCCCAAAAAAAGTAGGCCCCTCCTGTCAGAACTGCGTTTTTGCGCAATTCGACAGGAGATTATCTTGTAGTGAACCGTTTCAGTGCTGAGTTTCTGACGGTGCCTCGGTGCCGCCACCGGCAAACAATTGCGCGACATCGCTCGCATCGAAGAGATAGCGCTCGTTGCAGAACTGGCAATCGATCTCGACCTGGCCGCCGCACTCGGCCACCAGCGCCTTGGCATCCTGCTCGCCGAGGCTGACCAGGGCGTTGCCGGAGCGCTCGCGCGAGCAGCTGCAACGGAAGCGTAGCGGCTGGATATCGAACAGGCGAACCGCGTCCTCGTGGTACAGGCGGTGCAGCACGGTTTCATTGTCCAGGCCGAGCAGTTCCTCGGTCTTCACGGTGTTTGCCAGGGCCTTGACGTGGGCCCAGCTTTCCTCGCGCTCCTCGCTGTCCTTGTGGATCTCGGCCGGCAGCTGCTGCACCAGCAGGCCACGGGCGCGGGCGCCATCGGCGGCCAGGGAGATGCAGGTATTCACCTGCTGCGACATGACGAAGTAGTTGGTGAAGCACTCCGACAGATCCTTGCCGTCCAGCTCGACGGTGCCCTGGTAACGCTGGCCGTTGACCGGAATGATGGTCAGCACCAGATGACCGCCCGGCATCAGGTCGGCAAGGCCGGCATCCGCCTGGATCTGCTCGGCCTCGTAGCGCGCCAGGCCACGGATGTCGTGCTCGCTGGTGTACTCGATGGCCAGCAGCGGCACCGGGCCCTGGGACTGCGCCTGGAGCACCAGCAACCCGTCGAACTTCAGGGTGCCGACCAGCAGCGCGGCGGCGGCCATGAGCTCACCCAGCAGATGCTGTACCGGCTGCGGATAGTCGTGCTTGGCCAGCACCTCGGCGTAGCTGCGTTCCAGCGCGACCATCTCGCCGCGGGCGTCGCGGTCGTCGAACAGGAAGCGTTGGGTGAAATCGGTATCTGGCAAGTCGCTCATGGTTGTCTGGCTTTCTAAAAATGATTACAAAATAATTACAGGAGACCGAAAGGTCCGTCGTAGAGCGCTCTACGAGGCGCTCAAATCCTGCTGGATATCGAGGTATTTTATGGACAATCGACCACTGTTCCAAGCAAGGTGGTCCTGGGGACCCTTGGCAGCCTGCACCCTGCTACCCATCGCACTACTGTGTTTCTGGTTGTGGCCCGTTGGCCAGATCCTGTGCCTGACTTTCGACGAGTGGCTGTTCCACAGCCTCAATGCACCCCTGGCCGACAACCTGGTCTGGCGGTCGATCTGGGCGGTCGGCAGCCTGCGTCCCTTCGACATCCTGGTCGGCCTGATCATGCTGTCGCTGCTGATCCGCGGCGATTGGGTATTCAAGGCCACCCAGGTACGCCAGGCGTTCTTCGGCTTCCTGGTCACCCTACTCCTCTTAGTGGTGATTCGCGCGCTGTTTTCCAAGTGGGTCAGCGCAATGGGCTGGCAACACAACAGCCCGTCGATGGTGTTCGACAACGCCGTGCACCTGAGCGACTTCTATCCGCACATGGAAGCGAAGTGGGAATTGAAGGACCGTTCCAGCCAGAGCTTCCCGGGTGACCACGCCTCGGTGCTGCTGATCTGGGCGCTGTTCATGAGCCTGTTCAGCCGCCGCCTGGTACAGCACCTGGTGATCTGGGCACTGGCCTTGCTGTTCATGCTGCCGCGCCTGGTGGCCGGCGCCCATTGGGGGCAGGACGACTACATCGGCGGCCTGCTGATGGCGCTGCTGGCGCTGGGCTGGAGTTGCCACACGCCCCTGGCGGCCAAGGCCAGCGCGGCGCTGGTGCGCTGGACGGCGCCGCTGTTCGACCTGCTCGGCAAGCTGCCGTTGGTCGGGCGCATGAGCGTGATGCGCACCGCCTGATCCATTGCCGGGGCCGCCTGGCGGCCCCCGGCACTCACGCTCTGGCCAGCTCCGGCAGGTCCCCGGACAACCCCAGCGCCTGGCGCACGAACAGCGCCTTGGCCTCGGGCATCTGCTCCACCAGCTTCAAGCCGCTGTTGCGCAGCCAGCGCAGGGGCAGCGGATTGGCCTGGAACAGGCGCTCGAAGCCCTCCATCGCCGCCATCAACGCCAGGTTGTGCGGCATGCGTCGCCGCTCGAAGCGGCTCAGCACCTTCACATCGGCCAGGCGCTCGCCACGCTCGCAGGCGCGGACCAGCTCCTCGGCCAGCACCGCGGCGTCGAGAAAGCCCAGGTTGACCCCCTGCCCGGCCAACGGGTGGATGGTATGGGCCGCATCGCCGATCAGCGCCAAGCCCTCCTCAACGTAGCGTTTGGCATGGCGCTGGCGCAGCGGCACGCAGACCCGCGGATCCGCCTCCAGCACATCGCCCAGACGCCCCTCGAAAGCCCGTTCCAGCGCTTGGCGGAAGGTCGCGTCATCCATCGCCATGGCCTGCTCGGCCTGCTCCGGGGTGGTCGACCAGACGATCGAACACCAGTCCTGGCGGCCATCGCGGCTCAGCGGCAGGAACGCCAGCGGGCCTTCGTCGGTGAAACGCTGCCAGGCCGTTGCCCGGTGCGCCTCGCTGCAGCGCACGCTGGTGACGATGGCATGATGCAGGTAATCCCACTCACGGGTCGCGCAGCCGGCCAGGCGGCGTACCGCCGAGTTCGCGCCATCGGCGGCGATCACCAGTGGCGCGCGCAGCTTGCGGCCATCGGCCAGGGTCAGCAGCCACTCATCGCCGGAGCGGCGCAGCTGCTCCAGGCGAGCGTTGGCCAGCAGCCCGACATCGCTATCGTGCAGACGCTCCAGCAGGCCATCCTGGACCACGCGGTTCTCGACGATATGACCCAGCACCTCGGCATGCACGCTGGCCGCGGAGAAATGGATCTCGCCGGTGCCGCTGCCGTCCCAGACATGCATGTCCGAGTACGGCGAGACGCGCCGCCGGGCGATACCGTCCCAGGCCCCGAGGCGCTCGAGAATGCGCTGGCTGGCCGCCGACAGGGCACTGACCCGCGGCTCGAAAGGTGCCTCGCCGTCAAACGGCTTGACCGTCATCGGCCCGCCGTCAAGCAGGAGCACCTCCAGGCCACTGTGGCGCAGGGCCAGGGCCAGGGCGCTGCCGACCATACCGGCACCGACAATCAACAGATCTGCGCGCATTTCCATGCCTTACGCCTGCCTCGCTTGCGGCTTGAGCCGCACGTATAGGGTTTTGTCGACCCGCGCCACCAGCTCGCCGGCACCGTCGCGGATCTCCACCTGCAACCGGGGCAGGTATTTCTTGCCGCTGGCGGTCTGCTGGCGGATCTCGTCCAGCAGCGCGTCGTCGACGTGGAATTCGGCATACACCGGGCCCTTGCCCGGCGAGATGAAATCGATGCTGGCGGCCTTGTCCCAGACGATGTATTCACGGCCCAGCTGCTCGATCAGCAGCAGCATGTAGAACGGGTCGACCATCGCGTACAGGCTGCCGCCGAACTGGGTGCCGACGTAGTTGCGATTCCACCGCGTCAGCTTCATGCGCACCTTGACGCTGCGCATGTCCGGGCTGATTTCCTGGATGTGGATACCGGCGCCCAGGTAGGGCGGGTAGAAGTTCAGCAGCCAGCGCAGCATCCGCGCCCGCCGTGCGAGCCTGTGCGCATCGCTCATGGGCGGCCTCGCGGATCGGGGCGGGTGCCCAGGCCCATGGCCTGGCGGGCAAACCAGCTTTTCGCCGGCGGCAGCAGGTCCAGGCCGAGCAGGCCAAGGTTGCGCCCGGCAGCCAGCAGCGGCTGGCTGCTGCCAAACAGGCGGGTGACCTGGTCGGAGAAGCCGATGGTCAGGGCCTGGTCGAGGCGCTGGCGCTGGTGATAGGCCTGCAGCGTGGCCAGGTCACCCGGCAGCGCCGGGCCGGCCAGCAGGGCGTCCGCCAGCGACTGCACGTCGCGCAGCGACAGGTTGAAGCCCTGGCCGGCGATCGGGTGCAGGCTGTGGGCGGCGTTGCCCAGCACCACCAGGTGCGGGCGTACCTGCTCCTCGGCCTCGACCAGCGACAGCGGATAGAGATGGCGGGCACCGACCTGGCGCAGGGCGCCGAGGCGGTAGCCGAAGGCCTCCTGCAGCTCGCGCAGGAAGCTGCGCTCGTCGAGCTCGGCCAGGCGCCTGGCGTCCATCCCCTGGCGGGTCCAGACCAGCGCGCAGCGGTTGTCCGCCAGCGGCAGCAAGGCCATCGGGCCTTGCTCGGTGAAGCGTTCGAAAGCCTGGCCAGCGTGGGCTTCGCCCGGGGTAATATTGGCGATCAACGCGCTCTGGTCATAGGGCGTATTGCGCACATGGATGCCCAGTTGCTCGCGCAGGCCCGAACGACCGCCGTCGGCCAGCACCGCCAGGTCGCATTCCAGTGAAGTGTCGTCGTCCAGCTGCAGGCGATAACCGCCGGCGATGGCCTGCATCGCCTGCACCTGCGCCGGGCAGCGCCAGCTGATCACCTCGTTGTCGATGGCCTGCCACAGGCACTGGCCGAGCCAGGCGTTCTCGACCACGTAGCCGAGAGCCGGCACGCCTTCTTCCAGGGCGTCCAGGCGGGTACCGCCGAAGCGGCCGCGGTCGGACACCTGGATCTGCCGGATCGGCTCGGCGCGGCGGCTGATGGTCTGCCACAACCCCAGGCGCTCGTAGATCTGCCGGGTGCCGTAGGACAGCGCCGAGGAACGTGCGTCATAGCTGGGCTGGAAGCTGTCGCCGGGCGCGAATGGCTCGATCAGCAGGATCTTCCAGCCACGGGCCTTGGCCGCGGCCTGCAGCGTCAGGGCCAGGCTCGCACCCACCAGGCCGCCACCGATGATCGCCAGGTTGACCCGGTTCATGCGACGTCCTTGCGGGCGTCGCACATCAGCGCCTCGATCTCGGCGACCGTGCGCGGCACGCCTGAAGTCAGGATTTCACAACCTTGTCTGGTCACCACCACGTCATCCTCGATCCTTACCCCGATGCCGCGCCACTTCTTCGCCACCGCCTGGTTGTCGACGGCGATGTAGATGCCGGGTTCGACGGTCAGCGCCATGCCCGGTTCGAGCACGCGCCACTGGCCACCGACCTTGTATTCGCCCACGTCGTGCACATCCATGCCCAGCCAGTGTCCGGCACGGTGCATGTAGAAGGCACGGTAGGCCTCGCTGTCGATCAATGCCTGTACCTCGCCCTTGAGCAGCCCCAGCACCACCAGCCCTTCGGTGATCACCCGCACGGTCGCCTCGTGGGCGTGATTCCAGTGCTTGCCCGGGGCGATCTCGGCGAACGCCGCGGCCTGGGCCGCGAGCACCAGCTCGTAGATGGCTTTCTGTTCCGGCGAGAACCGCCCGTTGACCGGGAAGGTGCGGGTGATATCGCTGGCGTAGCAGTCGATCTCGCAACCGGCGTCGATCAGGACCAGGTCGCCGTTCTTGAGCGGCGCGTCGTTCTGCTGGTAGTGCAGGATGCAGCCATTGCGCCCGGCGGCGACGATCGAGCCGTAGGCCGGCATCTTCGCCCCGCCCTTGCGGAACTCGTAGTCCAGCTCGGCTTCCAGGCTGTACTCGTGCAGCCCGGCACGGCAGGCCTGCATGGCGCGCACGTGGGCCCGGGCGGAAATCGCCGCGGCCTCGCGCATGACCTTCACTTCCGCCGCCGATTTATACAGGCGCATGTCGTGCAGCAGATGATCCAGGGCAACGAACTCGTTCGGCGGCTGGGCGCCGAGGCGGGCCTTGGAGCGGATGACGTTGATCCACTCCATCAGCCGGCGGTCGAACTCGGGGTTGCTGCCCATGTTGCTGTAGACCCGCTCGCGCCCTTCGATCAGGCCCGGCAGGATCTCGTCGATATCGCTGATGGGGAAGGCGTCGTCGGCGCCGAAATCGCCCACCGCGCCCTCCTGGCCGGCGCGCAGGCCGTCCCACTGCTCGCGCTCGGGGTTGCGCTCGCGGCAGAACAATACGTACTCGCCATGCTCGCGCCCCGGAATCAGGGCGATCACCGCCTCGGGCTCGGGGAAGCCGCTCAGGTACTGGAAATCGCTGTCCTGGCGGTAGACATGCTCGACGTCGCGGTTGCGGATGGCAACCGCGGCCGCCGGCAGGATGGCGATGCTGTTGGGGACCATCTGCGCCATCAGCGCCTTGCGCCGACGGGCGTACTCCGCCTTGGGTATGTGGCTCATGGGCAAACGACCCCGTTCAGATCAGTGCAGCGATGGCTTTGGCGCGGGTGCTTGCGGCTTGGCCAGCTCCGTGTACAGCAGCAGCGGGGCGACGCGCAGGTACTCCATGACCTCCATGTAGTCGCTCTCGCCGTCCTCGGACTCTTCCAGCGCTTCCTGGACCTGGGAAATGGCCACCAGGTCCTGGAGCACTTCCTTGGCATCGGTGGACAGGTCCTTGCCACCGGCGTTCAGGCCGAAGCCGGTGATGAAGCCCTGGCACCACTGGCCCAGCGCGGTGGCGCGGTCGCTGAGTGCGGCATCATCGGAAGGCAGCAGCAGGACGATGGCGACGTCCTCGCCGGTCAGCTCAGCCTTGACCATCTCTTGCAGGCCGACCAGGGCGTTGCGCACCGAGTCGCCGGGCTCGGTCTCGAGCAACTGGGCGGCGTCGGCCAGCCAGGCATCGGCATCGAAGCCGGCGCCGGCGCAGCTGCGGCCGATCAGCAGGCCATGCAGCTCGGCGGGGGTGACGGGGTGGCCATTGCTCGAAAGCAACATGGCGAAGGCGATGTAGGGCGATTGGGTATTGGGCATGGGCAGCTAGGCGCCAGACGGCGCAATGACTAGAATGGAGACCTTGTATCCTAGCACCGGCAGGCGCGCCAAGACCATCGGCACTGGCCGTCGCGCCCTTGGGGCAGGCATGATCGCCAGGCGAGTGAAGGAATCGAGTGCAACCCATGCAAGAGAACGACCTGCAAGCGCTGATGAGCCGGTTCGAGTTGCTGATCGAACGGGTCGAGCAACTAAAGCGGCAAAACGCACTCTTAGTAGCTCAGGAACGATCCTGGCGCGAGGAGCGCGCCCACCTGATCGAAAAGAACGAGATCGCCAAACGCAAGATCGAATCGATGATCCTGCGCCTCAAGGCCCTGGAGCAAGACTCATGAGTTCAAGCAATAGCGTCACCGTCCAGATCCTCGACAAGGAATACTCGATCATCTGCCCGCCCGAGGAGCGCAACAACCTGGTCGGCGCCGCCCGTTACCTGGACGGCAAGATGCGCGAGATCCGCAGCAGCGGCAAGGTGATCGGCGCCGACCGCATCGCCGTGATGGCCGCGCTGAACATCACCCACGAGCTGCTGCACCGCCAGGAACGCCCCGAAGTGACCAGCGGCGGTACCACCCGCGAGCAGGTGCGTGACCTGCTGGAGCGGGTCGACCAGGCCCTGTCCGACGATCCGGTTAGCAAAAACGACTGAGATTGGTATACTGGCGCCACTCCCTGGGGGATGCGCCAGTCGGTTATGTCCCTGAGCCGATACGCACAACCACGGGGGTTGCACGCTGGGGCAGGTGTGCATGTCCGCCCGACGGAAAGCCTTAACGCCCCCTGCAATCTCCACCTTGAACTTTCGGGTTCAAGGGCTACACCGATAGCGGTCTTGTCGGGGAGCCTGCATTCAGAACTGCCCGCCTCCAACGGCGGGCTTTTCGTTTCTTCTGGGATCGCCCGTGCCATGACCGACACCGCGCCGCTTACCCGCCCCCAGCTTACCCGCCCCCAGCTTACCCGCCCCCAGCTTCGCCGCCTCCTGCGCAACGCCCGCCGCGCCCTCACGCCTGCCCAGCAACGCCAGGCCGCCGAAGGCCTGTATCGCCAACTGGCGCAGGATCCGCTGTTCCGCCGTGCCCGGCATATCGCCCTGTACCTGCCCAATGACGGCGAAATCGACCCGCGCCTGCTGCTGCGCGAAGCGCACAAGCGCGGCAAGCGCGTCTACCTGCCGGTGCTGCACGCCTGGCCACGCACGCGCATGGTGTTCCAGCGCTTCGAGGCCGGCGAGGCACTGCGCCCCAACCGCTTTCGCATCCTGGAGCCGGTGATCGAACGCAAGCGGCAACGGCCGATCTGGGCGCTGGACCTGATCCTGCTGCCGCTGGTCGGTTTCGACGAGGTAGGGGGGCGCCTGGGCATGGGCGGTGGCTTCTATGACCGCAGCCTGGCCTACCAGGGCCGGCGCAAGGCGTGGAAAAAACCGCTGCTGCTGGGGCTGGCGCACGAATGCCAGAAAGTGGAGCGGCTCAACCAGGCGAGCTGGGATGTACCGTTGCAAGGCACGGTCTCGGACCGTGGTTGGTACCTGGCACCCAAGTGAGGTGCGCGAAGGGGGATCAGCGGTGCTGTTGCTGCGCCGGATCAACAGGCGCCTGCTGGTAGGCGGCATCCAGCTTGCGTTCCCACAAGCCTTGCGCGTAACCGGTGGTGACCACGCCCAGCCCGAAAATGAAGGCCAGGATCCAGAGCAGGTCCGGTTTACGTTGTTTCATTGATCGTCCCCCAAGAACAACTGTCCAGGCTCGGCGGCTTTCTTGATGGCGGCCGGAGCGTATAGCTTAAAATCGGCGCATTTTCCGACAACATGAGTCGCCAGGCAAACGTTGACGCCAACCGACTGTCGGTTTCATGCAACGAGTTATTTCAAACTCTTTCAGGAGCAGCATCCATGGCCTACTGGCTGATGAAATCCGAGCCCGACGAGCTCTCCATCGAAGCCTTGGCACACCTGGGCAGCGCCCGCTGGGACGGGGTGCGCAACTACCAGGCGCGCAATTTCCTGCGGGCCATGAGCGTCGGCGACGAATTCTTCTTCTACCACTCCAGCTGCCCGCAACCGGGTATCGCCGGCATCGCCCGAATCAGCGCCGCCGCCTACCCGGATCCGACCGCCCTGGATCCGCACAGCCACTACCACGACGCCAAGGCCAGCGCCGAGAAGAACCCGTGGAGCGCGGTGGATGTCGAGCATGTGCAGACCTTCCGCCAAGTGCTCGGCCTGGGCCTGCTCAAGCAGCAGGCGGCGCTCGAGGAACTGCCTCTGGTGCAGAAGGGCAGCCGCCTGTCGGTGATGCCGGTGACCGCAGAACAATGGGCGGCGATCCTCGCGCTGAGCTGATTGTGCGGCTATTGTCAGGGGTTTGACCAATATCAACGCGCAAGGAAGCGCGTCGCGCCAGGATAAGGCGTGCCAGCCGCAGGATGCAGACCGATGAATCGAAAAGCCCCCAGAATCTTCGCCTCCGCCCTGGTATTGCTGTTGCTGGCGGCAGGCGGGCTGGGCTACTGGAAGTCCCTTCACGACCGCCTGCCCGAAGGCCTGAGCATGGGCAACGGGCGCCTCGAGTCCACCGAGGTGCAGATCGCCAGCAAGATCCCCGGGCGCCTGGCCGAGGTGCTGGTCGACGAAGGCGACAAGGTCACCCGCGGCCAGTTGCTGGCGCGCATCGACACCCGCACGATGGAGGCTCAGCGCAGCCAGGCCGAGGCCGAAGTGCTGCGCGCCCGCGAGAACTACGCCGCCGCCCAGGCCAGCGTACAGCTGCGCCAGAGCGAACTGTTGCTGGCCAGCCAGGAGCTCAAGCGGGTACGCGAGATCTACCAGCGCAAGTTCGCCAGCCAGCAGCTGCTCGACCAGCAGCAGGCCCGCTACGACACCGCCACCGCGGCCGTGGTCGCGGCCCGAGCCCAGCTGGCGGCGATCAAGGCCGCCATCGGCGCCGCCGAGGCCCAGGTCGCCCAGCTCACCAGCGAAATCGACGACAGCAGCCTGCGCGCGCCCATCGACGGCATCATCCAGCTGCGCTTGGCCGAACCCGGCGAAGTGCTCGGCGCCGGTGGCCGGGTGCTGATGCTGATCGACCCCAGCGACCAGTACATGAACCTCTACCTGCCCGCCGCCACCACCGGCCGCCTGACCGTCGGCGACCAGGCGCGGATCGTGCTCGACGCCCTGCCGGACAAGGCCCTGCCGGCCAAGGTGGCGTTCGTCGCGGCCAAGGCGCAGTTCACCCCGAAACAGGTCGAGACCCGTGATGAGCGGCAAAAATTGGTGTTCCGGGTCAAGCTGCGCCTGACCGAACCGAGCGCCGTGCCCCAGGCCAAGCCGGGCATGCCCGGCGCCGGGTACGTGCGCACTGCCGACGTGGGTTGGCCGGCCAACCTGCAATGAACGCGGCGATCGCCCTGCGGGCCGAGGGTGTCAGCCATCGCTATGGCGACCTGCAGGCCCTGCACAGCCTCGCGCTCAGCCTGCCAGCCGGGACCCGCTGCGGCTTGATCGGCCCGGACGGCGCCGGCAAGTCGACCCTGCTCGGGCTGATCGCCGGGGTCAAGCGCCTGCAACAGGGCGAGCTGCAGGTGCTCGGTGGCTCGATCCGCCAGCGCCGCCACCGCACCGCGCTGTATCCCAAGGTCGCCTTCATGCCCCAGGGCCTGGGCAACAACCTGTATCCGGAGCTGTCGATCCGCGAGAACATCCGTTTCTTCGCCACCCTGTTCGGCCTGGGCCGCGCCGAATGCGAGCAACGCATGACCAGCCTGCTGCGCGCCACCGACCTGGAGCGCTTCGCCGAACGCCCGGCCGGCAAGCTCTCGGGCGGCATGAAGCAGAAGCTCGGGTTGTGCTGCGCGCTGATCCACGAGCCGGACCTGCTGATCCTCGACGAGCCGACCACCGGCGTCGACCCGCTGTCACGGCGGCGCTTCTGGGAGCTGGTCGAGCAGGTGCGCGCCCAGCGCCCGCAACTGACCCTGCTGGTGGCCACCGCCTACATGGAGGAAGCCGAGCAGTTCGAGCATTGCCTGATGCTCGACGCTGGCCGCCTGCTGGCCGCCGGCCTCAGCCGCGAACTGGCGGCGGCCACGCCCAGCGGCAAGCTGGACGACGCCTTCACCCACTTCCAGGGTGCCGGCCGACCACAGCCCGAGCCCCTGCGCATCCCGCCACGCCAGGCCGACGACGGGCCGATCGCCATCGAGGCCCACGACCTGACCCTGCGCTTCGGCGACTTCACCGCGGTGAACAAGGTCAGCTTCGCCATCGGCCGCGGCGAGATCTTCGGTTTCCTCGGCTCCAACGGCTGCGGCAAGACCACCACCATGAAGGTGCTCACCGGCCTGATGCCGGCCAGCGAGGGCAGCGCCAGCCTGCTCGGCCGACCGGTGGATGCCGGCGACCTGGCCACGCGCAAGCGGGTCGGCTTCATGTCCCAGAGCTATTCGCTGTATGGCGAGCTGAGTGCCCGACAGAACCTCGAACTGCACGCCCGCCTGTTCGACCTGGCCAAGGCCGACAGCGCGCCGCGCATCGCCGAGCTCATCGAGCGCTTCGACCTCGGCGCCATCGCCGACCAGCCGTCCGGCGCCCTGCCCCTGGGCCTGCGCCAGCGCCTGTCGCTGGCCGTGGCGGTATTGCACCGCCCGGAAGTGCTGATCCTCGACGAGCCGACCTCGGGCGTCGACCCGGCGGCCCGCGACGACTTCTGGCGTCTGCTGGTGGAGTTGTCCCGCGAGCAGGGCGTGACCATCTTCCTGTCCACCCACTTCATGAACGAGGCCCTGCGCTGCGACCGCATCTCGCTGATGCACGCCGGCCGGGTGCTGGCCTGCGACACCCCGCAGGCCCTGCAGCGCCAGTTCGGCGGCGAAACCCTGGAAGACGCCTTCGTGCGCTGCCTCGAACAGGCCCAGGACGCGCCCATCCAGGCGCAGGCCGATGCAGGGCTGGAACAGGCCGCCGCCCCGGCGCCTGCCTTGCGCCAGGCCTTCAGCCTGCGCCGCCTGCTGGCGGTGGCCAGCCGCGAAGGCAAGGAACTGCTGCGCGACAAGGTGCGCCTGGCCTTCGCCCTGCTTGGCGCGCTGTTCATGATGGTGATCTTTGGCTACGGCATCTCGCTGGATGTGGAGAACCTCGCCTTCGCCGTGTACGACCAGGACCAGAGCCCGCAAAGCCGCGCCTACCTCGAGGCCTTCAGGGGTTCGCGCTATTTCGCCGAGCAGGCGCCGATCCGCGATGCCCGCCAGTTGCACCAGCGCCTGCAACGCTCGGAAATCAAGCTGGCCCTGGAAATCCCGCCGGGCTTCGGTCGCGACCTGCATGCCGGGCGCCAGCCGGTGGTGGCCGCCTGGCTCGATGGCGGCATGCCGTTCCGCGCCGAGACCAGCCGCAACTATGTCGAAGCCGTGCACCAGGCCAACCTGGAGCAGTTGGCCGCCCTCGGCCCGCACCCGGTGGCGCGCCAGCAGCCGGTACGCCTGGAAACGCGCTTTCGCTACAACCAGGATGTGGTCAGCGTGAACGCCATCGGCCCCGGCGTCATGGCGCTGATCCTGGCCTTCATCCCGGCCATGCTCACTGCGCTGGGCATCGTCCGGGAAAAGGAACTGGGCTCGATCACCAACTTCTACGCAACGCCCCTGACCCGCCTGGAATTCCTGCTCGGCAAGCAGGTGCCCTACCTCGCGGTAAGCCTGGTCAACCTGGCACTGCTGGTGGCGATGAACCGCTGGCTGTTCGGCGTGCCGCTCAAGGGCAGCCCGCTGGCCCTGGCCTGCGGCGGCCTGGCCTACCTGCTGGCGACCACCAGCCTGGGCCTGCTGATCTCGGCGTTCACCCGCACGCAGATCGCGGCGATCCTCGGCACCATGATCATCACCAGCCTGCCGACCATCCAGTTCTCCGGCCTGATCGTGCCGCGCTCGTCGCTGGACGGCGCGGCGGCGCTGATGGGCCAGCTGTTCCCGGCCGGCTACTTCCTCGACATCGCCGTCGGCACCTTCACCAAGGCCCTGGGCCTGCGCGAACTGTGGCCGCAGTGTCTGACGCTGCTGGGCTTCTTCGCCGCCTTCACCGGGCTGAGCCTGGCCATGCTGAAAAAACAGGAGGCCTGAGATGAGCCGCCTCTCCCACACCCTGCGCCTGGGCCTGAAGGAACTCACCAGCCTGCGCCACGACAGCGTGTTGCTGCTGTTCCTGCTGTACGCCTTCAGCGTGGCGATCTACATGCCCGCCGCAGGCTCGGTGATCGGCGTGCACAACGCCAGTGTCGCGGTGGTCGACGAAGACCACGGCGCCGTTTCGCGCAAGCTCGCCGAGTCGCTGCAGCCGCCCGAATTCCAGCCTGCCGTGGCACTGTCCGCAGATGGCCTGGACCAGGCCATGGACAGCGGGCAATACACCTTCGTGATCAACGTGCCGGTGAACTTCCAGGCCGACCTGCTGGCCGGACGCTCGCCGGAACTGCAGGTCAACGTCGATGCCACGGCCATGAGCCAGGCCTTCATGGGGGCCGGCTACATCGGCCGGATCTTCGAGCGCGAACTGCTGGAGTACGCAGGCCGCGGCACCAGCAGCCCGGCCCTGCTCAACCCGAAAGCGCTGTTCAACCCCAACCTGGAAGGCGGTTGGTTCCTGGCGGTGATCCAGATCGTCAACAACATCACCATCCTGGCCATCGTCCTCACCGGCACCGCGCTGCTGCGCGAGCGTGAGCACGGCACCCTCGATCACCTGCTGGTACTGCCGCTGACCGCGCTGGAAATCATGCTGGCGAAGATCGCCAGCAACGCCCTGGTGGTGGTGGCCTGTACCTGGATTTCGCTGGAAGTGGTGGTCAAGGGCGCCCTGGGCGTGCCGCTGGCGGGCTCCATGGGGCTGTTCCTGGGGGTGACCGCGCTGTACCTGTTCGCCAGCACGGCGCTGGGCATCTTCCTCGCCACCCTGGCGCGCTCGACGCCGCAGTTCGGCCTGCTGGCGATCCCGGTGATCATCCCGATGCTGCTGCTCTCGGGCGGCAGCACGCCGCTGGACAGCATGCCGCAGTGGCTGCAGTGGGTCATGCAGGGCTCGCCCTCGACCCACTTCGTCAGCCTCGGCGCGGCGATCCTGTTCCGCGACGCCGGGCTGAACGTGGTGTGGCCGGACGTAGCGGCCCTGGCCGCGATCGGCCTGGTGTTCTTCGGCGTGGCCCTGGCGCGTTTTCGCCGCAGCCTCGCCGCCTGATCACTGCACGATCAGGTTGTTGAACAGCAGGTCCTCGACGATTGGCTTGCCCTCTTCGGACTCCATCACCTGCTGCACCTGCTTCAGGGCTTCCTGGCGCAGTTTTTCCTTGGCCTCGACGTTGCTCATGCTGTCCACGCCCTGCTGGGTGAACAGCGCCACCAGCTGGTTGCGGATCAGCGGCTCGTGGTGCTTGACCGCGGTGGCGGCGGCATCGCCGGTCACGCGCAGGGCGACATCGGCCTTGAACACGCGCAGCTTGGGGCCGCCGTCAAGGGCGTAGTTGCCGACGAAGGGCGGGCTGAGGCTGATGTAGGCGACCTTGGGCTCGCCTTCCTTTTCCTCGGCCATCGCCGCCACTGGCAGCATCAGGGCCAGCACCATCAAGATCCACGCTTTCACGAATTCGCTCCTCAATACAGTTGGCGCCAGCTTACCCAGCGCGCCGGCCAAACCCAAGCCCGGGCTTATGCCGGCTCATCAGGGCCGGCCATGCTCGTTGACCCTCGGGACGGCCCTCCTACACTTATCGGCCACCACACGCAAAGGAATAGCCCTGATGAAAGCCTTGTTGTGCAAAGCCCTGGGCCCGGCGCGGGACCTGGTCCTGGAAGAGGTCGCCAGCCCCACGCCGAAGAAGAACGAGATCCTCCTCGACGTGCACGCCGCCGGGGTCAACTTCCCCGACACCCTGATCATCGAGGGCAAGTACCAGTTCCAGCCGCCGCTGCCGTTCGCCCCGGGTGGCGAGGCGGCCGGCGTGGTGGCCGCGGTCGGCGAGAAGGCCGGCGCATTCAAGGTCGGCGACCGGGTCATGGCCCTGACCGGCTGGGGCGCCTTCGCCGAGCAGGTGGCGGTGCCGTTCTACAACGTGCTGCCGATACCGGCGGGCATGGATTTCACCACCGCCGCCGCGTTCGGCATGACCTACGGCACCTCGATGCACGCCCTGACCCAGCGCGGCCAGCTCAAGGCCGGCGAAACCCTGCTGGTGCTCGGCGCCTCGGGCGGCGTGGGGCTGGCCGCGGTGGAGATCGGCAAGGCCCTGGGCGCGCGGGTGATCGCCGCAGCCAGCAGCGCCGAGAAACTGGCGATCGCCCAGGCGGCCGGGGCCGACGAACTGATCGACTACAGCCAGGCCAGCCTCAAGGACGAGATCAAGCGCCTGACCGGCGGCCAGGGCGTGGACGTGATCTACGACCCGGTCGGCGGCGCGCTGTTCGACCAGGCCGTGCGCGGGCTGGCATGGAACGGGCGGTTGCTGGTGGTGGGCTTTGCCAGCGGCACGATCCCGCAACTGCCGGTGAACCTGACCCTGCTCAAGGGCGCGGCGGTGCTCGGGGTGTTCTGGGGCGCCTTCGCCCAGCGCCAGCCGGAAGACAACGCGGCCAACTTCCGCCAGCTGTTCGCCTGGCACGCCGAAGGCAAGTTGAAGCCGCTGGTGTCGCAGACCTTTGCACTGGCCGAGGGTGGCGCGGCAATCGAGCGCCTGGCGCAGCGCCAGGCGGTGGGCAAGCTGGTGGTGACGATCCGGTAACGCCATACAACGTGGGAGCGGGCTTGCCCCGCGAACACCGGCGAAGCCGGTGCCATTCACCGCATCGCCTGAATCGCGGGGCTAGCCCGCTCCCACGACAGGTACACTTCTATCCATATTCCTAAACGGTAGTTCATAAACTTTTTCTAAACGAATAGGGTATATCGACCGGACCACCGGACCAGCAAACGTCTGTCGCCATCAGCTGAGGCGACGCTTTCAACTTTGTGAGGTTAGGAATGGTCAGGATCACAATCACCCCAGTGCATAACGCCAGGGCATTGAGTGCAGCCAAGGAGCGGTACTGATGTCCAGCCAACCAACTACCCGATTCCACAGCGATCTCGACAGCTCGCCGCTGCTGCTGCCGGCCACGGTGCTGCGCAACGACGAAGAGGCCCTGCAGGCCGCCCGCGAACTGGCCGAGGTGGCCCGTCAGCAGGCCGCCAAACGTGACCAGCAGCGCAAGCTGCCATGGGCCGAGATCGAACAGTTCACCCGCAGCGGCCTGGGCAGCATCAGCGTGCCCAAGGCCTTCGGCGGCCCCGAGGTGTCCTTCGCCACCATCGCCGAAGTGTTCCGCCTGATCAGTGCCGCCGACCCGGCGCTGGGGCAGATTCCGCAGAACCAGTTCGGCATCCTGCAACTGGTCCGCCTGACCGCCACCCAGGCCCAGCAGGAACTGATCTTCCGCTCGGTGCTCGACGGCTGGCGCATCGGCAATGCCGGCCCCGAGCGCGGAACCAAGGACACCTTGACGCTCAAGGCGCGCCTTACCCGTGATGGCGACGGCTATCGCATCAGCGGCGAGAAGTTCTATTCCACCGGCGCCCTGTACGCCCACTGGGTGGCGGTCAAGGCGCTGGACGACGATGGCCGCCAGCGCCTGGCGTTCGTCCGTCGCGGCAGCCCGGGGCTGCGCATCGTCGACGACTGGTCCGGCTTCGGCCAGCGCACCACCGCCAGCGGCACCGTGCTGCTCGACCAGGTGCCGGTGGACGCCGACCTGGTGGTGGACAACTGGCGCCTGCGTGAGGAGCCCAGCATCCAGGGCGCCGCCTCGCAGCTGATCCAGGCGGCGATCGACGCCGGCATCGCCGAGGCGGCCATCGAGGACACGATCCAGTTCGTTCGGGAGAAGTCCCGGCCGTGGATCGAAGCCAAGGTCGAACGCAACAGCGACGATCCCTATGTGATCGCCGACATCGGTCGCCTGAAGCTCGAACTGCACGCCGCCGAGGCCCTGCTGCGCAAGGCCGCCAAGGTGCTCGACGAGGTGAGCGCCGGCGTGATCGATGCTGCCGCCGCGGCCCGTGCCTCGATTGCCGTGGCCGAAGCCAAGGTGCTCACCACCGAGATCTCGCTGCAGGCCAGCGAGAAGCTGTTCGAGCTGGCCGGCAGCCGCGCCAGCCTGGCCGAGTTCAACCTCGACCGGCATTGGCGCAACGCCCGGGTCCACACCCTGCACGACCCGGTGCGCTGGAAGTACCACGCCGTCGGCGCCTACCACCTCAACGGCACCCTGCCTGCCCGCCATTCCTGGATCTGATATCGGCCCATCGCGGGGCAAGCCCGCTCCCACACATGCCTGTGGGGGCGGGCGTGCTCCGCGATGGGACCTGGAGAGCACAATGACTGCATCCATCATCACCACCGACGCCCAGGCCCTGGCCGTCGCCGACGAACTCGCCCAACACCTGCGCCAGGACAGCGCCCTGCGCGACCGCGAGCGCCGCCTGCCCCATGCCGAACTCGAACGCTTCGTGCAGTCCGGCCTGTGGGGCATCAGCGTGCCCAAGGCCTTCGGCGGCGCCGGGGTGTCCAACGTCACCCTGGCCAAGGTCATCGCCCGCATTGCCCAGGCCGACGCCTCGCTCGGGCAGATCCCGCAGAACCACTTCTACGCCCTGGAAGTGCTGCGGGTGAACGGCAGCCCCGAACAGCAGCGACGTCTCTACGCCGAAGTGCTCGCCGGCCGCCGTTTCGGCAACGCGCTGGCCGAGCTCGGCACCAAGAACGCCCACGAACGCACCACCCGCCTGAGCCGCGACGGCGACCATTTCCGCATCGACGGCCGCAAGTTCTACTGCACCGGCGCGATCTACGCCCAGCGCATCCCGACCCTGGTGATCGACGAGCAGGATGTGTCGCACCTGGCCTTCGTGCCCGCCGACAGCCAGGGCATCGAGGTGATCGACGACTGGAGCGGCTTCGGCCAGCGCACCACCGGCAGCGGCTCGGTGGTGTTCAACCACGTGGCGGTCCGCGCCGAGGACGTGGTGCCATTCCAGAGCGCCTTCGAACGCCCGACCACGGTCGGCCCGCTGGCGCAGATCCTCCATGCCGCCATCGATACCGGCATCGCCCGCGCCGCCTACGAGGATGCCCTGCACTTCGTGCGCACCCGCAGCCGACCGTGGATCGACTCCGGCCTCGACAAGGCCAGCGACGACCCGCTGACCCTGAAGAGCTTCGGCCACCTGGCGATCCGCCTGCACGCCACCGAGGCGCTGCTCGAGCGCGCCGGGGAAATCCTCGACATCGCCCAGGCCGACAGCAACGCCGAGACCCTGGCCGCCGCCTCCATCGCCGTGGCCGAGGCCCGGGCGATCAGCACCGAGATCTCCCTGGCCGCCGGCACCACGCTGTTCGAGCTGGCCGGTAGCCAGGCCACCCTGGCCGAGCACAACCTCGACCGCCACTGGCGCAACGCCCGGGTACACACCCTGCACGACCCGGTGCGCTGGAAGTACCACGCCATCGGCAACTACTACCTCAACGACGAGAAACCGCCGCGCCGGGGGACCATCTGATGGCGAAGCAGATCCTGCTCAATGCCTTCAACATGAACTGCATCGGGCACATCAACCACGGCCTGTGGACCCACCCGCGGGACACCTCCACGCGCTACAAGACCCTCGAGTACTGGACCGACCTGGCCCGCCTGCTCGAACGCGGGCTGTTCGACGGTCTGTTCATCGCCGATATCGTCGGCACCTACGACGTCTATGGCCAGTCGGTCGACGTGACGCTCAAGGAGTCGATCCAGCTGCCGGTCAACGACCCGTTGCTGCTGGTCTCGGCCATGGCGGCGGTGACCAGGCACCTGGGCTTCGGCCTCACCGCCAACCTGACCTACGAGGCGCCCTACCTGTTCGCCCGGCGCCTTTCCACCCTCGACCACCTGAGCAACGGCCGGGTCGGCTGGAACATCGTCACTGGCTACCTCGACAGCGCCGCCCGGGCCATGGGCCTGGAGCAGCAACCCGAGCACGACCGCCGCTACGACCAGGCCGACGAGTACCTGCAGGTGCTGTACAAGCTGCTCGAAGGCAGCTGGGCCGACGATGCCGTGGTCGCCGACCGCGAGCAGCGGGTCTATGCCCGCCCCGACAGGGTGCGCAAGGTCGAGCACCACGGCGAGTTCTACAAGGTCGAGGGCTACCACCTGTGCGAGCCTTCACCGCAGCGCACGCCGGTGCTGTTCCAGGCCGGCAGCTCGCCACGCGGGCTGGCCTTCGCCGGCAACCATGCCGAGTGCGTGTTCATCAGCGGCCAGGACAAGGCCGCCACCCGCGCCCAGGTCGACAAGGTGCGCGCCGCGGCCAAGGCGGCCGGGCGTGACCCACAGGCGGTCAAGGTGTTCATGGGCATCACCGTGATCGTCGCGCCGACCGAGGCACAGGCACAGGCCAAGCACGCCGAGTACCTGCGCTACGCCAGCGCCGAGGCCGGGGTCGCGCACTTCGCCAGTTCCACCGGTATCGACTTCTCGCGCTACGAACTGGACGAGCCCATCGGCTTCGCCAAGGGCAACGCCATCCAGTCCGCCACCCGCCAGTTGCAGGAAAGCGCCTGGACCCGCCGCCGCCTGCTCGAGCAGCACGCCCTGGGCGGTCGCTACGTGACCCTGGTCGGCGACGCCGAGCAGGTGGCCGAGCAACTGATCGCCTGGATCGACGAAACCGGCCTGGACGGCTTCAACCTGACCCGCACCGTCACCCCGGAAAGCTACGAGGACTTCATCGAACTGGTGGTCCCCGCCCTGCAACGCCGCGGTCGCTACAAGACCGCCTACGCCGAGGGCACCCTGCGCGAGAAGCTGTTTGCCAGCAGCGAGCCGCGCCTGCCCGCCGGACACCCCGGCGCCCGCTACCGCAACACCCCCGAACCTGCCCCGACTGGAGCCCTGCACCATGCTTGAGAAACTGTTCCGGCCCGTCGCGGCCATTGCCTTGGGCCTCGGCCTGTCCGCCGCCGCCTTGGCCGCCGAACCGCTGAAGATCGGCACCACCGCCGCCTTCGCCATCCCCCTGGAGGCGGCGGTGGAAGAGGCCCATAAACAAGGCCTGGAAGTGAAGCTGATCGAGTTCAGCGACTGGATCGCGCCCAATGTCAGCCTCAACAGCGGCGATATCGACGTGAACTACTTCCAGCACATCCCGTTCCTGGAAAACGCCAAGGCCGCCGCCGGCTTCGACCTGGTGCCCTACGCGCCGGGGATCATCAACAACGTCGGCCTGTACTCGAAGAAGTACAAAAGCTTCGCCGAGCTGCCCGAGGGCGCCAGCGTGGCCATTGCCAACGACCCGATCAACAGTGGCCGTGGCCTGCAATTGCTGGCCAAGGCCGGGCTGATCACCCTCAAGCCAGGCGTGGGCTACAAGGCCACCGAGGACGACATCGTCGCCAACCCGAAGAAGATCCGAATTCTCCAGGTCGAAGCCGTGCAACTGGTACGCGCCTATGACGACGCCGACCTGGTCCAGGGCTACCCGGCCTACATCCGCCTGGCCAACAGCTTCGACGCCACCTCGGCGCTGCTGTTCGACGGCCTGGAGAACAAGGAGTACGTGATCCAGTTCGTCATCCGCCCGCAGGAGAAGAACGACCCGCGCCTGGCCAAGTTCATCGATATCTATCAACACTCGCCGGTCGTGCGCGCCGCCCTGGACAAGGCCCATGGCAAGCTCTACCAGGCCGGCTGGGAAGGCTGACATGGCCCAGGCCAGCGCCCTCAGGGCGCCCGTCCCGCCCGCTGAACCGCTCAAGGCCGAGGAAACCGCCCTGCGCCCGGAGGTGAACCAGGCGCACATCCGCTTCATCGGCCTGGGCAAGACCTATCCGGGCCAGGGCCAGCCGGCGCTGCAAGGCATCGACCTGAACATCCGCCGGGGCGAGATCTTCGGCATCATCGGCCGCAGCGGCGCCGGCAAGTCCTCGCTGCTGCGCACCATCAATCGCCTGGAGCAACCCAGCCAGGGCCGGGTGCTGATCGACCAGGTGGATATCGCGCCGTTCGACGAGGACCGCCTGGTGGCCTTGCGCCGGCGCATCGGCATGATCTTCCAGCACTTCAACCTGATGTCGGCCAAGACCGTGTGGCAGAACGTCGAGCTGCCGCTGAAGGTGGCCGGGGTAGCCAAGGCCGAGCGCCAGCGCAAGGTGCGCGAGCTGCTGGAACTGGTCGGCCTGGCGGAGAAGCATCATGTCTACCCGGCGCAGCTGTCCGGCGGGCAGAAGCAGCGCGTCGGCATCGCCCGGGCTCTGGTGCATGACCCCAAGATCCTGCTGTGCGACGAGGCCACCTCGGCGCTGGACCCGGAAACCACCGCCTCGATCCTCGAACTGCTGCGCGACATCAACCGGCGCCTGGGCCTGACCGTGGTGCTGATCACCCACGAGATGGCGGTGATCCGCGACATCTGCCAGCGCGTGGTGGTGCTCGAACGTGGCGAGATCGTCGAGCAGGGCGAGGTCTGGCAGGTGTTCGGCGCGCCGCGCCACGACGTCACCCGCATCCTGCTCGCACCGCTGCAGACCAAGCTGCCGGCAGCCTTGCAGGCCAGCCTGCGCGCCCAGCCGGTCAGCCGCGACGCGGCCGTGGTGCTCAGGCTCGACCTGGTCGGTGAGCCGGAGCTGAGCGCCCTGTTCAACGACCTGGGCGGGCGCGTGCGGCTGCTCCAGGGCGGCGTCGAGAGCATCGGCGAGCAGGCCCTGGGGCAGTTGATCCTGTCCGTGCGCGGCTCGCCATTGGACACCCACCAATTGCTCGAACGCGCCCGCCGCTGGGCCGCGGATGTGGAGGTACTCGGCCATGTGGATTGATCGCCTGCTGCAAGGCCTGCTCGACACCCTGCTGATGGTCGGCGTGTCCTCGCTGGTCGCGCTGCTCGTCGGGGTGCCGATGGCGGTGCTGCTGGTCACCAGCGACAAGGGCGGGATCTTCGAGGCCCCGGCGCTGAACCGGGTGCTGGGCGCCATCGTCAACCTGTTCCGCTCGATCCCGTTCCTGATCCTGATGGTCGCGCTGATCCCCTTCACCCGCCTGGTGGTCGGCACCACCTATGGCGTGTGGGCAGCCGTGGTGCCGCTGACCATCGCCGCCACGCCGTTCTTCGCGCGGATCGCCGAGGTCAGCCTGCGCGAGGTCGACCACGGCCTGATCGAAGCCGCCCAGGCCATGGGCTGCCGGCGCTGGCACATTGTCTGGCACGTACTGTTGCCCGAGGCCCTGCCGGGCATCGTCGGCGGCTTCACCATCACCCTGGTGACGCTGATCAACTCCTCGGCCATGGCCGGGGCGATCGGCGCCGGGGGTCTGGGGGATATCGCATATCGGTACGGATACCAACGCTTCGACAGCCAGATCATGCTGACCGTGATCGTGATGCTGGTGGCATTGGTGGCGGTGATCCAGCTGGGCGGGGACCGTTTGGCTAAAGGTTTGAACAAGCGTTGAGCCCATCGCGGGGCAAGCCCGCTCCCACGACCCACCGTGGGAGCGGGCTTGCCCCGCGATACGATCTCAGCCCCAGTGCAGCTCCGCCGCCGGCACCGGCCGCCCGAACCAGTACCCCTGCCCCAGCTGGCATTGCTGCTCCAGCAGGAACCGCGCCTGCTCCGCCTGCTCGACCCCTTCGGCGTGCACCTGCATGCCCATGCTCCGCGCCAGGGCGATGATCACCCGCACGATGGCGATGTCGTCCTCGTCATGGGGCAGGCCCGCGACGAAGCCCTGGTCGATCTTGAGCTTCTGCACGGGCATTCGCTTGAGTCGCAGCAATGACGAATACCCCGTGCCGAAGTCGTCGATGGCCAGTGTCACGCCCAGCTCGCGCAGGCGGTGAAGCTGCTCCAGGGCAACCTCAGGGTCTTCCATCACCGCGCTCTCGGTCACTTCGAGCTCGAGCAGCGCTGGGTCCAGCCCGGTGTCGTGCAATGCATCGGCCACCTGCCGGTACAGGTCGCGCTGGCTGAACAGGCGGCTGGAAATGTTCACCGCGACGAATGCCAACTGCCGCCCCTCGGTCTGCCACTGCACCATCTGCCGGCAGGCCTGGTGCAGCACCCAGGCGTCGATCTCGGCGATCAGCCCGGTGCGCTCGGCGATGGGGATGAACTCCCCGGGCGGGACCAGGCCGCGCTGCGGATGCTGCCAGCGTACCAGTGCCTCGACGCCGATCATCCGGGCGGTGAACAGGTCGTGCACCGGCTGGAAGAACACCCGCAGCTCCTGCTGCTCCAGCGCCCGGCGCAACTCGCCGGCGGTCTCGACCCGCTGCTGGGCATGGGCGGTGAGCTCCTCGGTGTACAGCGCGTAGCAGGCTCGGCCGTTGCTCTTGGCCTTGAACAGCGCCGAGTCGGCGTTGCGCAGCAACTGCTCGGCGCTCAGCGCATCGCTGGGGAACAGGCTGATGCCGATGCTGACGCTGATGAACAGGCGGTTGCCTTCGAAGCAGAACGGTTCCTTCAAACGCTCGATGATCGATTGCGCCAGCTTGCCGGCCTGGCCGACCTGCTGGCAGTTCTCGGCCAGCACACCGAACTCGTCGCCGCCCAGCCGGGCCAGGGTCACGCCGCTGCCCAGCACCTCGCGCAGACGCTCGCCGACCAGCTTGAGCAACTGGTCGCCGATGGTGTGGCCGAGGCCGTCGTTGATGCTCTGGAAATGGTCAAGGTCGAGCAGCAGCAGGGCGCAGCCGCGCTTGTTGGCCTGGGCCGCGGCCATGGCCTGCATGGCGCGGTCATTGAACAGCAGGCGGTTGGGCAGGCCGGTCAGCGGGTCATGATGGACGAGATAGGCCAGTTCTTCCTCGGTGTGCTTGATCGCGCTGATGTCGCTGAAGACCGCGACGTAATGGCTGAGCGCGCCGCTGTCATCGCGAATGGCGCAGATCGTCTGCCATTGCGGGTAGATCTCGCCGCTTTTGCGGCGGTTCCAGATCTCCCCGCTCCACTCGCCCTGCTCCGCCAGGGCGGCGTAGATCTGCTGGTAGAACGGTGCGCCATGCCGACCGGACTTGAACTTGCTCGGGCGCTGGCCGATGACTTCTTCCTGCTGGTAGCCGGTGATGCGCATGAAGGCCCGGTTGACGTGCACGATCAGGCCGTTGCGGTCGGTCACCAGCACACCCTCCAGGGTGCTGTCGAACACCGCCGCGGCCATGCGCAGGCGCTCGCGGTCTTCACTGCGCAGGCGGGCGCCGATGCCGATGAAATTCAGCAGGCGGGCACGGGAGACGAAGATCAACAAGGCGCTGAGCAGCACCCAGACCACCACGTTGATCTGCCGGCCCACGGTCAGCGCCAACGGGTCGTCGGTCATGCCACGCAGAACCAGCTCGGACAGCACCAGCCAGAGGATCGAAAGCACCACGTAGAGCCCGGCCATGCGCAAGGCGTCGCGAACGGAAACTGACATGTCGGGTGGAGGAGCCCATGAAAAAGGAAGGGGCATTATAAGGGCTGAAACACCCTGTGACCTCCTATCTAAAAGGGCGACTGGTTTTATTTCCCCGCCCAGGGATAATGCGAGCGCTGTTCCCCTGAGTTTTCGAGGGTCTTTCCCGTTATGTGGTACTACGGTCTACTCGACTTGTCGGCCTGGCAACTGGTCGCCGTCACCCTGCTGATGACCCACCTGACCATCGTCAGCGTCACCATCTACCTGCACCGCTACTCGGCGCACCGCGCCCTGGAGCTGAATGCGGGGCTCAAGCATTTCTTCCGTTTCTGGCTGTGGCTCACCACCGCGCAGAACACCCGCGAGTGGACCGCCATCCATCGCAAGCACCACGCCAAGTGCGAAACCCCGGACGACCCCCACAGCCCGGTGCACAAGGGCCTGGGCACCGTGCTGCGCAAGGGCGCCGAGCTGTACCGTGAAGAGGCGCGCAACGAGGAAACGCTGCGCATCTACGGCAAGAACTGCCCGGACGACTGGATCGAGCGCAACCTCTACACCCGCTACAAGCTCGGCGGCATCGCCCTGATGGCGGTCATCGACCTGCTGCTGTTCGGCACCATCGGCATCACCATCTGGGCGATCCAGATGATGTGGATCCCGTTCTGGGCCGCCGGCGTGGTCAACGGCCTGGGCCATGCCGTGGGCTACCGCAACTTCGAGTGCCGCGACGCCGCCACCAACCTGGTGCCGTGGGGCATCATCATTGGCGGCGAAGAGCTGCACAACAACCACCACACCTACCCCAACTCGGCGAAGCTGTCGGTGCGCCGCTGGGAATTCGACATGGGCTGGATGTGGATCCGCCTGCTGAGCCTGCTGCGCCTGGCCAAGGTGCAGCGCGTCGCCCCCATCGCCCATCGCGTGGAGGGCAAGGCGTCGCTGGACATGGACACCGCCATGGCCATCCTCAACAACCGCTTCCAGATCATGGCCCAGTACCGCAAGCTGGTGATCGGCCCGCTGGTCAAGCAAGAGCTGGACAAGGTCGACGCCTCGGTGCGCCACCGTTTCCGCCGTGCCAAGCGCCTGCTCTCGCGGGAAACCAGCCTGCTACAGGACCGCCACCACGTGCGCATCGAGTCGATGCTGGCCCACAGCCAGGCACTCAAGACCATCTACGAAAAGCGCCTGGCGCTGCAGCAGATCTGGGCGCGCACCAGCGCCAACGGCCACGACATGCTCGCCGCGATGAAGGATTGGGTACATGAGGCCGAGGCCAGTGGCATCCACTCGCTACGTGACTTCGCCGCCCAACTCAAGACCTACTCGCTGCGCCCCAACGGCGCCTGAGCACCGTTGATCGGCATGCCCCGTAGCGGGGCATGCCGACCGGAACTTCCCCCCCGCAAATCGACTCAAACCCGGCATATCGCCCGCGTGGCGGGCCGGACCGTGGCCGCACGCCCATCGTCGAGAAACGTTCCGTGCTCATGGCCAAAGACCTCCCACCCACACCTGCCGGCACTCCCCGCCCAGAAGCCGCCCAGACCCTGCTGGCCCTGCTCCACGCCCAAGGCGAAGTGGCTCGCCTGAGCGAACGCGAGCAGCTGTACAGCTCGCTGCTCGACAGCGTCAACGCCGTGCTCTGGGCCTTTGACTGGGAAACCCGCCAGGTGCTCTACGTCAGCCCTGCCTACGAGCGCATTTTCGGCCGCCCGGCCAGCCTGGTACTGGCCGACTACAACGAATGGCGCGACGCCATCTACCCGGACGACCTGGAATACGCCGAGCGCAGCCTGGCCCAGGTACTGGTCAAGGGCACCGTCGAGGACCGCGAGTACCGCATCCTCAATGCCGCCGGCGAGGTGCGCTGGCTCAGCGACAAGTGCTACATCAACCAGCAGCGCGAGGGCGACCAGCGGGTGATCATCGTCGGCATCGCCGAGGACATCACCGAAAAGAAACAGCTCGAAGGCGAGCTGCAACGCCTGGCCACCACCGATGTGCTCACCCAGAGCAGCAACCGCCGGCACTTCTTCGAATGCGCCCAGCAGGTCTTCGACAGCGCCCGCGAGGACGGCACGCCGATGGCTTTCCTGCTGCTGGACATCGACGATTTCAAGCATATCAACGACACCTACGGCCACCAGGAAGGCGACCAGGTGCTACAGCGCATCGCCGACAGCGGCAAGGCCGTGCTGCGCCGTGGCGATCAGTTCGGGCGTATCGGTGGCGAGGAGTTTGCGGCAGTGTTCCCCGGCTGCACCGCACAGGTGGCCGAACAGATTGCCGAGCGTCTGCAGCGGGAGATCCAGCGGTTGAGCTTCAGCCATGGGGAGCAGACCTACGGTGTGACGGTGAGCCAGGGGCTGACCGGGCTGACCGACGAAGACGACACCCTCGACAGCCTGTTCGCCCGGGCCGATGCGGCGATGTACAGGGCCAAGCGTCAGGGCAAAAACCAAATTGTCCGCGGATGATCCTTACCTGCAGAGCGGTGAATAGCCTGACAGAGGCTCTCTTCTACCGCCCAGGACCCAGGTACGAACTTTCTCTTTTGCCTGTGCGGCCACGTTTCTAGAATCTGAGGATGTCATCCTGAATCCCTGGAACTGTACCAGGGTGGTGTATGGCAATCAGATTCGAGCCTAGGATCGGGCAGCTGCTGGAATGCAACTTCGGTGATTATCGTCTTGGTCAGGGCGGTACCTGCTCAAGCCGCTTTGACTTCCGATTGCGACCGGAGATGGTCAAGCACCGCCTTGTCGTGGTGATCAACAGCAAGATCAATTCGAACGCCTGCATTGTCGTGCCACTGTCTACCACGAAAGATATACACAAGTCTGGTCGAGGTTGGCATGTCCACCTTCCTGCCGACCTGATTCAAGACCTTCCATACTTCAAGCAGCAAGAGCGCTGGGCCAAAGCAGATCTGGTCGCACAGGTAAGTCGTGAGCGCCTGTTCAAACCACGCGCTCTGAACCGGGGGTACCTGGATCAGGTTCTGGACCGTGAGATCATCGAGCGGATTCAGCGCGCCATGGTGAAAGTCATGAATGCTGGAAGTCTGCTCAAAAATTGACAGATTCCACCGTTTTACCTATCGTGAAGCGCGTAGCCCTTAGAGGCACTCTGCGTCTTATCCCCCTTGAGGGACCTGCAAAAAACCCAGCCCACGCTGGGTTTTTTGCCGTCTCAAATCTGTTTTTCCTCTCCAGCGCCTTCATCTGCGGTCGCCATTGGCACGACCTCCAATTCGCTTTCGGCAGCCAGTGCCTCCTGACGCTCGGCCTCCTCCCGCGCCTGCGCCTCAGGGTCCACCTTGCGCAACCGCGTCAGCTCCGGCAACCCAAGCTTGAGCAGGCGCGCCGTCTTGCTGCTGGCGACCTTCTCCAGCCCTTCGCTGGGCTTGAGCCGCGACAGCTGTCCGGCCAGGTTCATCGCCAGGATTTCCCGGGAGTAGACGCCGCCGCCCAGCTGGTACACCGCGGCGATCAACTCGCGCAGGTCCAGCGGCAGGCGCCAGCGGGTGCGCAGCGCCGAGCCGAACGGCGCGCCGAACTCGTTGAGCGACAGCTCCACCTGGTCCTCGTCCAGCTCGCCACCGGCCAGGCGCCACTCCTGCAAGGTGCGCAGCACCGCCAGGTCACCCAGGCAGTGCAGCAGCCCCGCGCAGTAGCAGCGCGCTTCGTCCACCTCGAGCATGCGCGCCAGGGTGCGGCCGTACTCGGCGGTGTGCAGCGACAGGTTCCAGTAATGGGTGGCGTGCCGCGTCAGCAGCGGGTCGCTCAAACGGGCGCTGCGCTTGAGCGTAAGCCCGAGGATGAGGTTCATGCTCTGGGTGCTGCCGAGCTTGTTCAGCGCCTGCAGCAGGGTCTGTACCGGCGCTTCGCGGTGCAGGGCGGCACTGTTGGCGGCGGCGATGAGCACGCCGGTGATCTGCGGGTCGTTGCGCACCTCTTCCTCGAGCACCTTGAGGTTGAGGCCGTGGGGATTGAGGGCCCGCTTGACCGCCACCTGCACATCGGCGAACAAAGGGCCGCCATCGGCGGTGGCCCGGCGCTGCTCCAGGTAGGCCGGCAGCTGCGCGCCCGGCTGCAGCGGCGGCACAGGACAGGCGATCTGCTCGCCCACTGCCAGCAGCAGGTTCTCCAGGCGCTTGCGCAGGTTGTCCAGGTCGAGCGGTTTGCTCAGGTAGGCGGTCGGGTGCAACGGCAGCGCCTCGCGCACACTGGCGCTGTCGGTGCGGTCACTCATGAGGATGAACGGCAAGCCGGGCTTGTCGCCCTTGGCGCGTACCTTGCGCAGCAAATCGAGACCGTCGAACCCTGAGAGTTCACGGGCGGCGATGATCAGGTCGGGTTTGGCCGCCAGCGCGCTCAGCGCCTCGGAACCATCGGCACAGACCTGCAGGCGGGCGTCGCAGCGCACGCTGAGCAGCATTTCGCTGAGCATGTCGCGCACCCAGGGATCGCCTTCGGCAATCAGCACGCAGGGGGGGACGGGGTCGACAGCGCTCATGGGCTATTCTCCAGGCTATGACGCGCGATCCATCGCAGCTTCCACGGAATCCTCGTACAACCTTAGCGCCTGATGCCGGCAAACGGCACAAAAAAAACCCGCCGAGGCGGGTTTTTTTCTGAAGCGTGTCACATTTTTCAGGCCAGTTCGGCGAAGCACTCTTCGATGATGGCCAGGCCTTTGTCCAGCAGCGCGTCTTCGGCGGTCAGCGGAACCAGGATCCGCAGGACGTTGCCGTAGGTGCCGCAGGACAGCAGGATCAGGCCCTTGTCACGAGCCTTGGCGACCACCTGGGCAACAGCGGCGGCGTTCGGGGTGTGGGTGCCTTTCTCGAAGACTTCCACGGCGATCATCGAGCCCAGACCACGGACATCGCCGATGATCGGGTGCTTCTTCTGGATTTCACGCAGGCCGGCGGTCAGGCGCTCGCCGACTGCCTTGCTGCGGTCCAGCAGTTTCTCTTCCTCGAACACTTCGATCACGGCCAGGGCCGCGGCGCAGGCGATCGGCGAACCGGCATAGGTGCCGCCCAGGCCGCCCGGGGCGATGGCGTCCATGTACTCGGCCTTGCCGCACACACCGGCCAGCGGGAAGCCGCCGGCGATCGACTTGGCGAAGGTGGTCAGGTCAGGCGCGACGCCCATCTGCTCCATGGCGAAGAAGGTGCCGGTACGGCCGGCGCCAGTCTGCACTTCGTCGGCGATCAGCAGGATGCCGTGCTGGTCGCACAGGGCGCGCAGGCGCTTCATCAGCTCTTTCGGCGCTGGCAGGAAACCGCCTTCGCCTTGTACCGGCTCGAGGATGATCGCGGCGATGTCGCGCGGCTCGGCGTCGTTCTTGAAGATGCGCTCGACCGAAGCGATGGCGTCGTCGACGCTGATGCCGTGCAGTTCGCTCGGGAACAGCGCGCGGAAGATGCCGCCTGGCATCAGGCCCATGCCGGCGGAGTACGGTACGACCTTGCCGGTCAGGCCCAGGGTCATCATGGTGCGGCCGTGGTAGCCGCCGGTGAAGGCGATCACGCCGGCACGGCCGGTGGCGGCACGGGCGATCTTCACGGCGTTTTCAACGGCTTCGGAGCCGGTGGTGACCAGCAGGGTCTTCTTGTCGAAGTTGCCTGGGACCAGCTTGTTGATCTTCTCGCACAGCTCGACGTAAGGCTCGTAGGCCAGCACCTGGAAGCAGGTGTGGCTGACCTTGGTCAGCTGCTCTTGCACGGCGGCGACCACTTTCGGGTGCAGGTGGCCGGTGTTCAGTACCGCGATGCCGCCGGCGAAGTCGATCAGTTCGCGGCCTTCGACGTCGATCACCGTCGAGTTCTTCGCGGTATCGACGAAGATCGGGTGGATCTGGCCGACGCCACGTGGGACGGCGGCGACACGGCGTTGCATCAGGGATTCGTTGGTCTTGCTCATAGTGCCCTCAATTGCGCCGGTTCTGCGGCGCTTTTATTCGGGGGTGGCTGGATGCAGGCGTGCACAGTATTCGTTGATCGACTGCCACACATGCCCTGGCCACCAGGTACCGCTATGTCAAAAAGGCCAGCGAGACGTCGCTCTCGCGCCCCGCTGGCAGAGGTAAAAGCTTTTACCTGGCGATCAGACGCTGATGCACAGGTATTTGATCTCGAGGTAGTCCTCGATACCGTACTTGGAACCTTCACGGCCCAGGCCCGAGGCCTTGATGCCGCCGAACGGCGCCACTTCGTTGGAGATCAGGCCGGTGTTGATACCCACCATGCCGTATTCCAGGGCCTCGGCGACGCGGAACACGCGGCTCATGTCGCGGGCGTAGAAGTACGAGGCCAGGCCGAACTCGGTGTCGTTGGACATGGCGATGACTTCGGCCTCGTCCTTGAAGCGGAACAGCGGCGCCAGCGGGCCGAAGGTCTCTTCCTTGGCAACGGCGGCGGTCTTCGGCACGTCGACCAGGATGGTCGGCTCGAAGAAGTTGCCTTCGATGATCTTGCCACCGGACAGCACCTTGGCGCCCTTGGCGACGGCGTCCTCGATGTGCTCCTGGACCTTGGCGACAGCCTTGCCGTCGATCAGCGGGCCAGTGGTGGTGCCTTCTTCCAGGCCGTTACCGATCTTCAGCTTGGCGACAGCAGCCTTGAGCTTCTCGGCGAAGGCGTCGTAGACACCGTCCTGCACGTAGATACGGTTGGCGCAGACGCAGGTCTGACCGTTGTTACGGTACTTGGAGATGATCGCGCCCTCGACCGCCTTGTCCAGGTCGGCGTCGTCGAACACGATGAACGGCGCGTTGCCGCCCAGTTCCAGGGAAACTTTCTTGATGTCCTTGGCGCATTCTTCCATCAGCTGGCGACCGATTTCGGTCGAGCCGGTGAAGGACAGCTTGCGTACCAGCGAGTTGCCGGTCAGTTCGCTACCGACTTCGCCGGCGCTGCCGGTGATCACGCTCAGCACGCCAGCCGGGATGCCGGCACGGGTGGCCAGTTCGACCAGGGCCAGGGCGGAGTACGGGGTCTGCGAAGCGGGCTTGAGCACCATGGTGCAACCGGCGGCCAGGGCCGGGCCGGCTTTGCGGGTGATCATCGCGGCCGGGAAGTTCCACGGGGTGATGGCGGCGGTGACGCCGATCGGCTGCTTGATGACGATCAGGCGCTTGTCCGGCTGGTGGCCAGGGATGACGTCGCCGTACACACGCTTGGCTTCTTCGGCGAACCACTCGATGAACGAGGCGGCATAGGCGATCTCGCCCTTGGCCTCGGCCAGTGGCTTGCCCTGCTCGGTGGTCATCAGGCGGGCCAGGTCGTCCTGGTGCTCGATCATCAGCTCGAACCAGCGACGCAGCTTGCCGGCACGCTCTTTGGCAGTCAGTGCGCGCCAGGCCGGCAGGGCCTTGTCGGCGGCCTCGATGGCGCGGCGGGTCTCGGCGGCGCCCATCTTCGGCACGGTACCGATCACCTCACCGGTGGCCGGGTTGGTCACCTTGATGGTCTGACCGCTGTCCGCATCCAGCCATTCACCGTTGATGAAGGCCTGCTGGCGGAACAACTGAGCGTCTTTGAGCTGCATGTCGGCTTCCCTTTACTGCGAATTATTGATTGTTGAAAAGGCGCCCCCGAGAAGGGGGCGGCCGTCACAAATTCGTGCACCAGGGTGTTCGACGCCTGGGTGCCGAGCGTTTGAAATCTCAAACGGAATGCTAAGCGGGGGTTGGGGTGTTGGACAATAGGCTGTTCGAAAAAAAGAACGAATGGTCGGAATTCAGATCAGTGGAAATGCATCGCGGGGCAAGCCCGCTCCCACCCAGCCCTTGCGCGGACTGCGTGGGAGCGGGCTTGCCCCGCGATAGTTCCGTGGAAGGTTAGCCCATCAGAACGCCTTGTCGAGGTCGACCACCAGCGCGCGGTAACCCACGCTGCCCGGCTGGCGACTGTGCACTTTCAGCTCCACCGCCACCTCCTGGGTGCCGCGACGCACTTCATTGAGCACGCTGGTCGTCAGCTTCTCGGGCGTCAGGAAATTCACCGAAGCCGAGTAGATGAACTGGGTATCAGTCTCCGCCCGGTACGCCACTACCGAGGTGATCGGGCTGTACCACTCGTCACCGCGCTCCTTGCCGTACTGCCACACCTGCTCGACCGTGCCCTTGGCCTCGTCGATGCGGTATTCCACCGCCCGGCTGTAGTTTCCGCTCAGTTTCGTCGGCCCGAAGTCCCGGCCCCAGCCGTTGTCGAACACGTTCAGCGTGCCACGCCCGGTCAGCCAGGCGGTGTGCTGGGTCCAGGACCACTCGAAGCCCTCGCCCACCGGTTTGAGCACTTTGTCCTGCAAACGTGCCGGCCAGCCTTGCGGCGCAGCGAGAATCCACTTCACCTGCTTGTCGCGACCGATCTTTACCACGCCCTGGTGTCGTGCTGAAACGATGATGCTGTCGTCATCGGCATCGTAGTCGATGGCATTGACGTGGGCCCAGTTGCGCCCGGTACCGACGCCGGGCGTATCGCCGAACGGCAGGTCGCCTTCAGCCAATTCGTTGGCCAGCCGGTCATCCTGTTTTTGCACACCGTCCGGCAGCTGGATCGCGGCCTTGCCCAGGGTTTCCAGCAGCTCGCCGCGGTACGGGTCGAGGATCTGGTTCAGGTCCCAGAAGTCCAGCACGTCGCCGGCTTCGTTGACTTCGATGATATGGTCGCGGATCGAGCGCACGCGCTTGCCGTCCGGGCGACGGTAGTCGCTGGTGCCGACCCGCAGCAGGTAGCTGCCGTTCACCGTTTCGCGGATCTCGTGGGAGAAATCGGCGAACTTGTCCGGCAGGTTGCGCTGCCACACCTTGCGCCCCAGCAGGTCGTACTTGGAGTAGGTCTGGCCCTGGCCCCAGATCAGCTTGCCGTCGCGGGTCTGGTGGAAGCCCATGGTGCCGCCCAGGCCGTCGCGGTGGTTGGAATCGTGGATCTGCTCGATGTCCAGGTACCAGCGCACGTCACCGTTGCTGTCGGCGATCCAGTTGTTGCCCACCGAGTCCCACTCGGCGGCGCCACCCAGGCCGTTCCACTTGAAAGCACGCCCACCGGGGATCTCGGCCAGCAGGTGGTTGAACAGGTACAGGCGCTGCTCGAAACCGGGCGCGACCTTGACCGGCTCCACCTCGGGCAGCGCGGCAGTCTGCTTCGCCACCACCGGCAGGCGCACCGCCGGGGCGTAGATTTGGTAACGCTCGCGGATGCGTTCGCCATCGAGCTTGTAGCTCACCTCGACCTGGTTGACGTGGTCGGGGTACAGGCCGAACACCGGGATGCCGCCGTAGGTCCACAGCGAGCGGTCGGACACGTCGTAGACGATATCGACACCGCGCTCGCCGCGGCCCAGCACCCGCACATGGGCGGCACTCAGGGTGCGTCCGCCGTCACGAATGATCGCGGTCAGCGGCGCCAAGCGGTACGGGTTGACCACCACGTCGCCGAGCAGGGCTTGGTCGCGGTCGGGCACCTTGGCGGTGAGGCAGGCGCCTTCGGGCAGGTCGTGCGGTTGGGTCTTGGCATTCATGGCAAAGCTCCTTGTGCTCAGAAGTCGTAACGGGCGGTGGCGCCCACGGTGCGCGGGGTGCCCAGCACGCCGGCATAGCCGCCGTTGGCGGAGTTCCACAGGCTGGTGAAGTAGGTCTTGTCGCCGGCGTTCTTCACCCACAGCGATAGGTCGAGCACGCCGTCGCCCTGGTCCAGGCGCACGCCGGTGGACAGGTTGACGATGCCGTAGCTGGGGATCTGGCCGTAGTCGGAATCGTCGATGGTGCCGACGGCCTTGGAGCGGAACGCATAGCTGGCGGTGACGTAGGGCTCGATGCGTTCGCTGAGCTGCCACTTGTACTGGCCGTTGAGGTTGGCGATGTACTTGGAAGCACCAACCACCTGGTGACCGGACAGGTCGCAGGTGGCCGCAGGGTTGGCCAGGCTCACCTCGGGTGGGCACGGCGCATCCTTGTAGTCGGTGTAGCGCACGTCGTTCCATGAACCGTTGAAGTTCACCGTCAGGCCTCGGATCGGCAGGGCCGTGGCTTCGAACTCCAGGCCGCGAGAACGCACGCTGCCGGCGTTGGCCAGGTACTGCACACGGTTGGCTTCGTCGTATACGTTGGCCTGGTAGCCGTGAACTTCAGTCCAGAACAAGTTGGTGTTCAGTTGCAGGCGGTTGTCGAACAGGGTGCTCTTGAGCCCGAGTTCGGCGTTGTTGGCCCGCTCGGTACCCACCAGCAGCGAATCGGTGCCCAAGCGTGGGGCGGCACCGACGGTCAGGTTGACACCCCCGGACTTCTCGCCGTGGGACAGGCTGGCATAGCCCAGCACGTCGTCGCTGAAGCGGTAGCTCAGGCTGAGCAGCCCGGAAGGTGAGAAGCTGTACTGGTTGAGGTCACCTGAATCGTAGGCGCCCACCCGGCCCTGACGGGCGGCGGCCGCCGCACCGGTGACGGGCGCGCCACCGGACGGCGCATCGCGGGTAACCCAGGCGCTTTTCTCCTCGTAGGTGCCACGCACCCCGGCGGTGAAGTCCAGGCGTTCGGTCAGGTGCCAGGTACCCTGGGCGAACAGGGCGTAGCTGTCGGTGTCGATGTGGCCATTGCCGATGGTGTTCACGTTGGCCAGGGCGCCGGCCGGGGTCAGGTTCCAGACATCGGCCTGCGGCCCGTAGTAAGTGAACGATTTATTGTCCAGGTCCTGCTTGAAGTAGTACGCGCCCAGTACGTAATCGAAGAAGCCGCCGGTGGGTGAGGCCAGCCGAATCTCCTGCGAGTACTGCTTGTCCCGCACCGAAACCCCGGCACTGTAGAACACCGGCACGTTGAGGCCGTCGTCGTTGCGCGGAGTGAAATCCCACCAGCGGTAGGCGCTGATCGAGGTGAGGGTGAAGTCGTTGGGCAGGGTCCAGTTGGCCTCCACCGAGGTGCCGCCCTGGAACACCTTGACCATCTGGTCGGCGTCGAAGTTGACCTTGCGGTCCTTGCCCGACACCAGGGTGGCGCCGGCCTGGGCGGCCAGGCTTTCGTAGCGGTTCACGCCATTGATGGTCGGGCCGGTGCTGTAGAGGCTGAGGATGCCGTTATCGGAATCTTCTTCGTTGTACTCGCCGATCCAGCGCAGGTTGAAGGTTTCGCTGGGCTTGAACAGCAACTGGGTACGAAAGCCCTGGCGCTTGCCGCCATTGAGGTCGTGGCCGTTGTAGATGTTCTTAACATAGCCGTCGTCCTCGGTGTGGTAGGCGCTGATGCGCCCGGCGAGGGTGTCGGTCAGGGGGCCGGAGAAGCTGCCCTGGGTCTGCCAGTAGCCATCCTCGCCCAGCGACGACTGCACGCTGCCCTCCTGGTGGAAGGTCGGCTTGCGGGTGGTGATGTTGAGCACCCCGGCGGTGGTGTTCTTGCCGAACAGCGTGCCTTGCGGCCCGCGCAGCACCTCCAGCTGCTCGACATCGAGCAGGTCGAACACCGCCATCCCCGGGCGCCCCAGGTAGACGTTGTCCAGATAAACGCCGACGCTGCCTTCCAGGCCATCACTGGCCGGGTTGTTGCCCAGCCCACGGATGGAGATGCTCGACTGCCTGGCGTGCACATAGGCGACGTTGGTGCTCGGCACCAGCTGTTGCAGGTCCTGCACGCGATAGATGCGCTGGGTCTCCAGGGTCTCGCTGCCCAGCACGCTGATCGGCGTGGGCACGCTCTGGGCGGTCTCCTCACGGCGCCGGGCATTGACGGTGACGGTGCCAAGCTTGGCTTCCTGCTCGACGGCCGGTGCAGCCGGGCGCGGTTCTTCGGCGAAGCTGTTGCCGGCGGCGGCCAGCAGCACGCCAGCGGCCAAGGGTTGCAGAGCGAATACCGACGCGCGCGCCGGCCAACGGGAAAGTCGGGACATGCAGATGCTCCTTGGAGGCACAGGCCCTGGCGAGCATTTCCGTTGGCGGAACCGAATCGCGATCAGATGGGCTTTATTCTTTTAAGAGATATAAATATTTATATTTCATATTTTGTGGAATAAGTAACTCCCTTTATAAGGTTCCCAACCCTTCCCAGCAATTGCATTCCACCGAAAGTTTCCATGTAGAAAATGCATATCGACCTGCGCCAGCTCCGCCACTTCATCGCCCTTGTCGAGCACCGCAGCTTCGTTGCCGCCGCGGCGGCGGTGAACCTCTCGCAATCGGCCTTCAGCCGCAGCATCCAGACGCTGGAACACAACGTCGGCTGCCGCCTGGTCGACCGCGCCAGCAAGGAACTGGCGCCGACCCGCCAGGGCCTGCTGGTGCTGGAGCATTCGCGGCGGCTGGTGCATGGGGCGCACAACCTGGTCAACGAGATCAACCAGTTCAATGGCGCCACCACCGGCGTGGTGCGCTTCGGTTCGGGGCCGGCGCCTGCCGGCGGGCTGGTGCCCCGGGCGGTGGCGCGGTTCGTCGCCGAGTATCCGGCGGCGCGCACCTGCTTCCAGGTGGACAACTGGCAGGCGCTGAACCGGCGGCTGATCGCCGAGGAGATCGAGTTCTTCGTCGCCGACACCCGCCAGTTCGAGGCCGACCCGGACTACCAGGTGCACAAGCTCAGGCCACAGCGCTGGCACTTCTGCTGCCGCCGGGGGCATCCATTGACCGAGCTGGCCGAGGTAAGGGCGCGGGACCTGTTCGATTACCCGCTGGCCACCACGTTTCGCCCGCCGAACATCCGCAAGATCCTCAGTGACCTGAGCGGGCGGCAGGACTTTCTGCCCAGCGTGGAGTGCGAGCATGGTTATGCGCTGCTCAATGTCGTGCTGCACTCGGACACCATCGGCATTGCCTGCAGCGCGAACTTGCGGCCTTTTGAAGGAGATCGGGGGCTGGTCGCGCTGAAGCTGGTGGACCTGGCGCCGGAGCAGGAAGAGGCGTTCTACACCCGTTATGGGGTGGTGAGCCGGGTGGGGTATGGGTTGTCGGCGCTGGCGCAGGGGTTGGTGAGGCAGTTGGTGGCCTGCGATACCGAGTTGTAGCGAACAGGGGCTGCCGCGAAAGGGCCGCAAAGCGGCCCCAACGATCTCAGCCTTTACGCGTGGTCCGGCTCAACTGCCCATCAACGCCCACCGGCACCTCGCCAGCCAGGGTCACGCGGCGCACGATGCGCGGCTGGGTACCGTAGTCATCCACCGCATAGTGCTGCGTCGCGCGGTTGTCCCAGATCGCCACGTCCCCCGCCTGCCAGCGCCAGCGCACGGTGTTTTCCAGGCGTGTCACATGCCCCTGCAGCAGCGCGAACAGATGCTGCGAGTCCGCCAGCGAGTAACCCTTGATGCGCTTGACGAAATGCCCCAGCTGCAACGCCCGCTCGCCGCTGATCGGATGCACCCGCACCACCGGGTGCTCGGTCTCGTACACCGTCGAGGTGAACACCTTGCGGTAGCGCTCAAGCTTCGCCGGATCGACATCCGGCTTCACGCTGGCATAGTCGTACTCGTTGCTGTGCACCGCCCACAGCTTGTCGGCCAGTTCGCGCAGCGGCTCGGGCAGTTCCTGGTAGGCCGCGGCGGTGTTGGCCCACACCGTGTCGCCACCGGCAGCCGGAGCCACCACGCTGCGCAGGATCGAGGCCTTGGGGTAGGCGTCAACGAAGGTCACATCGGTGTGCCAGGAGTTGGCCCGCTGCCCCTCGGCGCCATCGAGCTGCAGCAGGTAGCTGGTGCCATCGACCACCGGTACCGTGGGGTGGGCGATCGGTTCGCCGAGCAACTGAGCGAAGGCCTCCTGGCCCACGTCGTCCAGGTGCTCCTGGGCCCGGAAGAAGATCACCTTGTGGCGCACCAATGCCGCCTGGATGGCATCGATGGTGGCCGGATCGAGGTCGGCGGACAGCTTGATGCCGCGGATCTCGGCGCCGATGCGCCCGGCAACGGGGTGGATGTCGAGTTCGAGGGTTTGCGGCGCGGTGGCCAGTGCGGCGTTGCTCATGGTCGTGCTCCTCACGGTTGTTGTCGGGTCAGCGGGCGGCCTGGACGGCCTGGTCCTGGCGCTGGGCGGCATCGATGAAACGGGGTTCGATCCAGTCGGCCACCTGGAAGCCACGGCGGATCAGGCGCTCCTGGACGGCCAGGTCCACGCCCTGTTGCAGCAGGCCGACGAAGCCGGCATCCAGGCGTGGGTCGAAGTAGTTGGCGAGGTTCTCCTCGGCCAGGTCGTCGCGCAGGATCGCCTTCGGCCAGTTGGCGGTGTTCGCCACCAGGTCCACATAGGCTTCGCGGTTGCGTTCGTCGCGCAGCCACTTCACCGCCTGCTCCTGGGCGTTGACCACCCGCTGTACCAGGTCGGGGTGCTGGCGAATGAACTCGCCGGTACCCAGCAGCACCGCCTGGGTGCTGCCGGCGCCTTTCAGGTCCCGGGAGTTGACCGGCAGCTCGACCAGCCCACGCTCGCGCAGCGACAGCAGGTTGGACAGGCCCCAGGTGGCGTCGATCTGCTTGGCGGCCAGGGCGGCGTTGGCCGCGTTGAAATCGAGGTTGATGACTTTCAGCTCACGTTCGGACAGCCCCTGGCTGGCCAGGGCACTGGCGAACGACAGCTGGTTGGCGGTGCCACGGAACACCGCCACACGCTTGCCCTTGAGGTCCTGCAGGCTGTGGATGCCCGAGCCCGGAACCACGCCGAGGTAGCTCTTCACCCCACGCACCCCGGCCGACAGCACGCGGGTGTCGAGGCCGTTGGCCTTGCCGATGATCGCGGCCAGGTCGCCCAGGTAGGCGAAGTCCGCCTGGCCGTTGGCCAGGGCCTCGTTGACCACGGGGCCGGCGCCCTTGAAGAAGCGCCAGTCGATACGGATGCCGTCCTTGGCAAACTCTTTCTCCAGCAGTTGCTGGTCGCGCAGCACATCCACCACGCCGCCGGCGCTGGGCTTGCTGCCGGCGCTGAGGTCGGGCACGGCGATACGGATCACATCCGGCTGGGCGGCATGCGCTGCCACGGGCACGGCACTCAACAAGGCAGCGAGCAACGGGCTGAGCAGATGGCGGAAGGCGGTTTTCATGACAAGGCTCCTTGGCAGGCTGCCACCGGCGATGGCCGGCGCTATGGGCCAGAAGCTAGGCAGGTCCGGTTAGAACCTACAAAGATCAAAACTTCATTTTTTTGTAACCAGAAGACATAAACCAGGCGTCATGCGGGCCTGCGGCTGGCTTGCAGGAAACGCATGGAAAATATGAGGAAAACGCAACGGAGCGGGGCTTTCGCATGCACGGTGCGCATGCTCTTATCTCTTGAATGCTATTTGTGTGAATTTTTAATTCCATAAATGAATAAACAAGGAACGGTTTGGGAGATGCCTCGATGAGCGAAGTCTTGAGCGCAAGTCTGCGGCGCCTGTGGGGGCCGTTACGCGGCCCTTTCGCGGCACAAGGCCGCTCCTACATACCGTGGATCGTGCCGTTGGCGGTGGCGACCTTGTGGGTCGTCGCCAGCCGTGAGCACTGGATGAGCGAACAGATCCTGCCCGCCCCCGCGCTGGTCTGGCAGAGCGCGCTGGAGTTCGGCTCGGGCGAGCTCTGGGGCCACCTGTGGATAAGTCTGCAGCGCCTGGTCTGGGGGCTGCTGGCAGGGATCGTCAGCGGCCTGCTGCTGGGGACCTGGCTGGGCGGATCGCGACGGGCGCAGACCCTGGTGCTGCCCACCTTCGTCGCCCTGGCGCAGATCCCGACCCTGGCCTGGATCCCGCTGTTCATGCTGTTCTTCGGCATCGGCGAGCTGCTCAAGCTGGTGGTGCTGGTCAAGGCCGTGGTGGTGCCGGTCACGCTGCATACCCTGGTCGGCGTGCGCGACGCCCAGCCCAAGCTGCGCGAGGCCGCCGCCGTCCTGCGCCTGCCCCCTCACCTGCTGTTCCTGCGCCTGCTGCTGCCCGCCGCGCTGCCGGCGTTTCTCGCCGGTGTGCGGCTGGCCCTGGCCACTGGCTGGACCTCGCTGCTGGCCGTGGAGCTGCTGGCCTCCAGCGAAGGCATCGGCTACCTGATGGTCTGGGGGCGGCAACTGTTCATGCTCGACCTGGTGTTCCTCTGCATCCTGTTGATCGGCCTGGTCGGCGCGCTGATGGATCGCGGCTTCACGCGCCTGGAACGCGGCCTGTTGCACTGGCCGCAACCGGCCACGGGCGAGCAGCTGCGCGGCCAGGTGCCACGTGGCTGGCAAAGCCTGCTGCTGCCTGCGGGGCTGTTGCTGCTGTGGCAGGCCGCCAACAGCCTTGGCTGGGTCGACGCCAACATCCTCACCTCGCCACTGGAGGTGCTGCGCAGCCTGCACGCAGGCCTGCTCGACGGCTCGTTGCCCGAGGCCCTGCGCCTGAGCCTGCAACGCAGCCTGGCCGGGCTGCTGCTCGGCGGTGGCACGGGCTTCGTGCTGGGCCTGCTGCTGGGCCTGTCAGCCAATGCCGAGCGGCTGCTCGGCCCGAGTCTGTCGGCGTTGCGCCAGGTGGCGCTGTTCGCCTGGGTGCCGCTGCTGACCGCCTGGTTCGGCCTGGGCGAAGGCGCCAAGCTGGTGTTCGTCGCGCTGGCGGCGTTCTTCCCGCTGCTGATCGCCACCCAGCGCGGCATCGCCAGCCTTGCGCCACAGCTGGGCGAAGCGGCCCAGGCCCTGCGCCTGGACCTGCCGCACCGGCTGCGTCTGCTGGTGCTGCCCGGCGCCGCCCCGGCAATCTTCGCCGGGCTGCGCCTGGCGCTGATCTACGCCTGGCTCGGCACCATCGGCGCCGAGTACTTCATGCCCTCGGACGGCGGCATCGCCAGCCTGATGATCGGCGCCCAGCAATTGTTCCGCATGGACCAGGTGATGGCCGCCATGGTCCTGATCGGCCTGGTCGGCGCCCTGCTCGGCCACCTCGGCCAACGCCTCGAATCGCGCGCCACGCGCTGGAGATCCGCATGAACGCCTTCATCACCCCGGCCCTGCACGCGGCCAACCAACCCGACGCCACGCCACCGCTGGTCAGTTTCGAGGGGGTCGGCAAGACCTTCAGCGTCGATGGCCAGCCGTTCGAGGCGATCCGCCACTTCGACCTGTCAATCAACGAAGGCGAGTTCATCGCCATCGTCGGCTCCTCCGGCTGCGGCAAGTCCACCCTGCTGCGCCTGCTGGTGGGGCTGGACACCGACTACAGCGGCACGATCCGGGTCGACGGCCAGCCGGTCGACGGCATCGGCGGCGAACGCGGCATCGTGTTCCAGGAGCACCGCCTGTTCCCATGGCTGACGGTGGCGCAGAACATTGGCCTGGGGCTGGTCAACGAGACACTCACCCAGGGCGAGCGCGCCCGGCGCGTGCACGAGTACGTGCAACTGGTGGGCCTGGTCGGCTTCGAATCGGCCTATCCGCACCAGCTGTCCGGCGGCATGGCCCAGCGCGTGGCCATCGCCCGAGGCCTGGTGGCCAGCCCACGGATCCTGCTGCTGGACGAGCCCTTCGGCGCCCTCGACGCGCTGACCCGCCAACAGCTGCAGGACGAACTGCTGGCGATTCGCGAACGCTCGGGGATCACCATCCTGCTGGTCACCCACGATGCCGAGGAGGCGACCTACCTGGCCGACCGGGTGGTGGTGCTGGAGCCGAGGCCGGGGCGGATCAAAGCGGTGGTGGAAATCGACCTGCCGCACCCGCGCCAGCGCACCGGGGTGGCATTGCATGGCTTGCGCGAAAAGGTCCTGCACCAGATCACCGGGGATGGCGGGTATCTCAAGCCTGCGGGACAGCGGGTGGAGGGGCTGCGGCCGGAGCTGATCGCACTGTGACCAGCACCCGCTGTCCCCCCGGGAAAAAACTCCACAGATCAAGGCCATGGACGCCACCGACACAGATGGGTATCATGCGGCCCGTTGCACTCGTAGCTCAGCTGGATAGAGTACTGCCCTCCGAAGGCAGGGGTCGTGGGTTCGAATCCCGCCGAGTGCGCCATGATATCAGCCGTCACCCGTGTGTTTTCACCGGTGCCGGCAAGCAAAAGCCCCGCTCAGATCACTCTGGCGGGGCTTTTTCGTTTCCAGGCCTCAGCCCTGCACGATGATCTGGCCCTGCAGGTCCCGGACCATGGTCTCGATGACCGGCTTCATCGCCTTGAACTCCTCAGGCGTGCACACCGCCTTCGGGTGCTTGAACTGCATGCGACGCTCGACCACCACGGCGTTGCCGTCCCGGGTGTAACGGGCGCTGTAGTCGAAACTGCCTTCCTTCACGGCAACGGCCTTGGGCGTCGCCAGGACGGTGACCCCGGCAGGGAACTCGAAGCGCGACTGCTCCAGGGTTTCGTTGGAGATGCAGACGAAGCCCTGGGTGCGTTCGTTCTCGGTGGCAAAGCCATAGACTGTCTGCGCGATGCCGCCCACCAGGCTGCTCAGGGCTGGCACGCCCACCGGGCCGGGCAGGTTCACCAGGTTCTCGGTATGGCCCTGGACCTGGCTGCGAAAGTGCTCCGGCGCTGTCGACGGCTGGATCAGGATCTTGCCGCTGCCCCGTTGCCCATAGGCATTGAGCACCTGCTCGACGATGCGATCGAGGTCCGTCGGTTTCATCGTCTTGGCGCCATAGCGGTTGACCTCGCTGGCCCAGCCTTCGATGGTCGAGTCGCCGGTGAAGTCCGCGGCCCCCGTGTCCTTGACCTTGAACAGCATTTCACCGACCTGCTTGCCGAACTGGGTGGCCGGGGTCTTGCCGAACACGCCGGTGGCGGTCAGCAGCGTGGGCTTGTCCAGGTCCATCAGCGGCAGGTAACCGGCGGCCACCGACGGGTCGGTCGAGTCCAGGTACAAGTCGAGGCTCGGCACATAGGTCAGCACATGGTTGAGCACGCCGAGTGTCGGCACCTTCGGCAGCTGGTAGGCATTGCCGAGGTTGATCAGCGCCGGCGAGCTCTCGATACCCGCCGCCTTGAGCAGCGCCTCGAGCAGGGCCACATGGTCCTTGCAGTCGCCATAGCGGCTGTCGAGCACGCTCTGCGCCGCGTGCGGAACCACGCCGCCGGCACCGACATAGACCGCCACGTAGCGGATGTTCTCACGCACCCAGTCGCTGAGCTTGAGCGCCTTGGCCCGGGCGTCGGGCAGGTTCGCCGTCAATTGTTCGGCCAACGCGGCGATGGCCGGTGTCACTTGCACGTCGGCGCGCGCCTGGTAGCTGGCGGCAAGCCCTGCGTAGTCCTTGAAGGTCGAGACCGCGAGGTACTGGCCGTAGTCCAGGTAGGACACGGCGCTCGCCTCGATCCTGGCCCTGTCGGCGGGCACGAAGTCCCAGCGGTAGACCTTGCGGCCCTTGCCGGCCTTGGGCGTGGACGCCTTGAAGCCACGAGCATCAGCGTACAGCGGCAGATCCGCCGGCAGGTCGTAGATCAGCGAGAACTGCTCCACGGGGTGGAAATCCGGACCTGTGAGGTCCTCGAAGTGGCCGGGGAACAGCGCAGTGCTGCGATGGCGCTTGTAACGCAGCACCAGGCGGTCGCCGACGGCCACTTCCGGGAAGATCACCACCTTGACCCGGGAGTCCTGGAACATCGGCGCGTAGGTGGACGCCTGCTCCTGCTGCTCCTTGATCTGCGAGGCATCGACCATCACCTTGCGCCCATCGGGCTTCTGGGTGAAGGCTTCGTCGACCTCCAGGGTTTCGTACGAGCGGTTGTAGCTCAGCGGCTGCTGGGCCTTGGCCTGGATGGCCCGCTCTTCGTTGATGCGCGAGACCGACTCGACCGCCACCTGGAAGCTGCCGTCGGCCTGCACGGTGAAGGTCTGCACGACCTTTTCCAGGGTGACGGAGTGGTCGGTGCCATCGTCCCGGGCCTGGGCAGGCGCGATGCAGGCCAGGGTGAATGCCAGCACCCCGGCCAGGGGTGCAAGGTAAGACATGAACATGAGGATCCTTCTCTTGTGACGCGAGGGTTATTACAAAAAACGCTAATGATACGCATTTTTGCCATAAACCTGCAGGCCGCGCCGTAGATGAAAGCTCGCACGTTTGTGCAGAAAAGCACATTGCCACCTCTCCCGTGCCGGTGGTCATTGGTGATAGCGTGGGCATCTTCCGTTTGCGTAAACGGTCAACCTCCACCCCTTGCAAAGGAATGCGCACCCCCATGCCATTTACCAAGCTATCCGCCGCATCGCTCCTGCTGGCCAGCGTGGCCATGTTCTCAATCCCGGCCCAGGCCAACCTCTCCCAGCAGCAGTCCGCCGCCATCATCAAGGCCTACGACGGCAGCGACCCGGCCGACTTCAAGCAGTTCCTCGGCAAGCTGGCCGGCAGCGACCTGGCCAAGGCCGACAAGCTGGATGACACCCTCAAGCTGTACCTGGCCGGCAAGCCGCTGAGCGCCGAGCAGCAGGACGAGATCAACCGCCTGCTGGGCCTGTACACCCGCATCAAGTACGGCAAGGCCGCCAAGGAAACCCTGCGCGAGCTGGTGGAGATCCCGACCTATCGCAAAGAGGGCGTGGCGCAGCACGAGAACCCGGAATTTCTCAAGATCGCCGACAAGATCAAGGCCCTGGCCGAGGGCTTCGGCCTGACGTTCCGCAACATCGACAACCGCGTCTACGAGATCACCCTCGGTGAAGGCAAGGAAGTGATCGGCATCCACGCCCACGCTGACGTGGTACCGGTCACTCCGGAAAACTGGAAGCTCAAGGACGGCACCAAGCTCGACCCATTCAAGGTCACCCTGGTGGGCGACCGCATGTATGGCCGCGGCACCGAGGACGACAAGAACGGCATCGTCGTCGCGCTGTACGCGCTGAAGGTGGCCAAGGACGAGAAGCTGCCGCTGGCGCGCCAGTTCAAGCTGCTGGTGGACACCACCGAGGAAACCACCGGCGACGCCATCCCCTACTATTTCGAACGCAACGCCACCCCCGACTACAACCTGGCGCTGGACGGCGGCTACCCGGTGGTGATCGCCGAGAAAGGCTATGGCACCGTCATGGCTACCTTCGCCAAGCGTGCCGGTGACGGCAAAGGCGCCGAGGTGGTCAACCTCACCGGCGGCCTGGCCACCAACCAGATTCCCGGCAGCTCGGTGGCGACATTGACCGGCGACAAGCCGGCCGACCTTGCCAAGGCGCTGAACAAGGCCGGCGCGGCCTACGTCAAACGCCATGGCGGCGACTTCAGCATCGACGCCAAGGTCGACGGCAAGCAGGTGCTGCTGACCGTGACCGGCGTATCGGCGCACTCCTCCGAGCCCGAGTCCGGGGTCAACCCGGTGGCGCGCATGCTCGACTTCCTCAACGGCCTTGGCAAGGACGTGCCGCTCAAGCACAACCACATCACCGACGCCGCCCGCTACGCCGCCGACAACTGGGGGCTGGACTACCTGGGCAACAAGCTCGGCGTCGGCTTCAAGGACGACTTCATGGGCCCGCTGACCACCTCGCTGACCTTCGTCGGCCTGGATGACAAGGCGCTGAAGCTGGCGGTGAACCTGCGCATTCCCAAGGGCAAGTCGCTCGACACCCTGAAGGGCGAGATCGCCGGCAAGCTCGATGGCTGGAAAGCCAAGAGCAAGACCCAGGTGGCCTTCGACTACACCCTCGACGCGCCGATGTACCGCAACCCCGAAGGCGAATGGGTCAAGGCCCTGCTGGCCGTGGCCAGCGAGAACCTGGGCATGAAGCACGAGTACGGCACCTCCGCCGGCGCCACCTCGGTGCACGACCTGCCCAACGGCGTGCAGTTCGGCCTGGCCATGCCGGACGTGAAGTACACCGGGCACAACGACAACGAGTTCAAGACCGTGGAGCAGTTCATGCTCGACCTGCAGATCGTCAGCGAGATGGTGGCGCGGATCGGGCAGATGCCGAAGCTCTGATGACCCACTTGGGGCCGCGTTGCGGCCCCTTGCCGCAATGACGTTTTTCAATCACCTCGATGCCGTTTCCTGCATTGCCGTGCAGAGCGCCGTGCCGGATGCTTTATTTACTCCGACACGTCGCGTTTCCACCCACAGAGGCCCGTATGAAGAACGTCGAACAAATCCTCAAAGCCAAGTCCCAGCACCACACCGTCTACACCATCAACCCTGACGACTCGGTGCTGGATGCCTTGAGGCTGCTGGCGGAGAAGAACGTCGGTGCACTGCCGGTGGTGGAGAACGACCAGGTGGTGGGAATCGTCAGCGAACGCGACTACGCCCGCAAGCTGGTGCTCAAGGGTCGCTCTTCGGCGGCCACGCCGGTACGCGACATCATGAGTTCTCCGGTGGTCACGGTGGAGCCCAAGCAGAACCTCGAGTACTGCATGAACCTGATGACCAACCGCCACCTGCGCCACCTTCCGGTGGTTCACGAAGGCAAGCTGCTCGGGTTGCTGTCGATCGGCGACCTGGTCAAGGAAACCATCGCCGAACAGGCCAACCTGATCCTGCAACTGGAGCAGTACATCCGCGGTGAATGACCCTGCTCAGTGATAGGCGCGCTCCAGCTCGTCCAGCTGATGGTCGAAGCTGCGCAGGCGCGCCGACCAGGTGTACACCAGCACTTCCAGATCCCTGTTGAGCACGGCGGTGTTGCCGCCGTCACGGGCCGGCGCGTCGCACAGGTCCAGCTGGTAGCGCTCGCGGGCCATGGCCGTGGCCACGCTGGACAGGTCGCGGGCATTGGCCAGCCAGTGATGGTGGTGGTCGTGCACTTCCCGGTCGAGTTCCCGGCACTGGCGCTTGAGGGCGTCCAGGCTCTGCTCCAGCGGCGTGCCCTTGAGCTCGCCCATCACCTCCTCGAAGGTGCGCCCGGAGTGCCAGTAGCTGCCCCAGAAATAACGGTCGAACACCGTCTCGACCCGGCGCAGGGCGACCTTGGTGTTCCAGATGGTCAGCAACGTTCGTCCCTGGGCGACTTCGCGCCTGTTCAGGTGCAGCTGCTGCCAGGCGATCCACGCCAGGCCGCACAACGCCACCGCCGCGGTCACGGCGGCGGCGGCATAGAGAAACTGCACGGCCTGGTTCATCGTGTGGGTGTGCCGGATACCGTAGAAGTAGCCGGCGGTCAGGGTGCCCAGGATCGTCACGGTGCACCAGAAACCTGGTGCGTAGGGATCTTTCATTGCGCCATCCCCTCTTGTTTTACCTGAGCATAGCAACGCCCCGATCACCCATCAGGTGCCGCTCGGCGCTTTATTGGCGGGGACGGCGCAGCGCTTCGTTGAGTTGGTCGAACAGCTCCGCCCAATCGGCATCTTCAAGGATGCTGTCCCTGAGGAACGAACGCTGGGACTCGTTCCAGAACGGCGCATCCACCAGCTTCACATCCCCCTTGAGCGGCGAATGACTGGTGATGAACTGGTCGATGCCCAGCGCATCGTCCGGCAGGCCCAGTTGCTTGAACAGTTCGGAAAACTTGTGGATCGGCGCTTCCATGATTCACTCCTATGGCCGGGCCGGTCGTCCACGACGCCAGCCCGGCGTGGGTTGCGAGCATCAGCTCAGTTCGCGCACTTCGGCGTGCGGCACCAGTTTCAAGTATTGCTCCATGCTCATGTGGATAAGGTGATCGTGGTCACCTGCCTCGAGATAGACATCACCCTGGCGGGTAAGGGTCCGGTCGAGCAGCATGGGAATGTTGTAGGCGTCGCCCAGGGCCGGGATGGCGCCGCGCTCGCAATCGCCGAACAGGCTCGGCAGGTTGCTTTCGCGGGTCAACTGCCAGGCGCCGGTCATGCGCACCTCGGTCATGTCCAGGTGCCGGTTGGCCGGCAGCACGGCCATGATGTAGTTGCCATGGCGGTCATCGAGCATCACCGACTTGGCGACCCGCTCGGCGGGTACGCCGGCCGTGCGCGCCGACTCCAGACTGGTGGCCGAATGGGGATGGGGAATGATGTCGTAGTCGCAGTTGGCCTGGTCCAGGCGCTGCTGAAGGGTCTTGGCCATACGCATGATGCACCTCCGGTTTTGCCCCCACCCTCAAGTTTAGGCCGTGGCCCGGCAGCCACGGCTAAACTTCAAGGACAGGTCCGCATGAGGTGACGACAGGTGATCGCCCGGCGCTGGCGCATGCTGCTGTTGTTGCTGATCCTGGGCTTCGCTCCGGGCGGCTTGGCCGCGCCCGGCGCCAACGTGTGGCTGCTGAGCGTCGACGACGCCATCGGCCCGGCCAGTGCCGACTACCTGTTGCGCGGGCTGGACCAGGCGCAGGCGCAAGGCGCGCAACTGGTGGTGATCCGCCTCGACACCCCCGGCGGGCTCGACAGCGCCATGCGCCAGATCATCAAGGCCATCCTCGCAAGCACGGTGCCGGTGGCCACCTACGTCGCCCCGGGCGGTGCCAGGGCGGCCAGCGCCGGCACCTACATCCTCTACGCCAGCCACGTGGCGGCCATGGCCCCGGGCACCAACCTGGGCGCGGCGACGCCGGTACAGATCGGTGTCCCCGGCACGGAGGAAAAGCCCGCCGCGAACAGCGAGCAGGACACCCTCGCCCGCAAACAGGTCAACGATGCCGCGGCCTACATCCGCGGCCTGGCGCAATTGCGCGGGCGCAACGCCGACTGGGCGGAAAAGGCCGTGCGCGAGGCGGTCAGCCTGTCGGCCAGCGAAGCGCAACGGTTGAAGGTGATCGACCTGGTCGCCGTTGACCTGCCCGACCTGCTGCGCCAGCTCGATGGCCGGACGCTGACCGTCGCCGGCCAGGCCCTGCCCCTGCAGACCGCCGGCGCCAATGTGGTGGAGCACCTGCCGGACTGGCGCACCCGCCTGCTGGCGGTGATCACCAACCCCAGCGTGGCGCTGATCCTGATCATGATCGGCGTGTACGGCCTGTTGGTCGAATTCATGAACCCCGGCTCCGGGGTCGGCGGCGTGGTCGGCGGCATCTGCCTGCTGCTGGCGCTGTACGCCCTGCAATTGCTGCCGGTGAGCCACGCCGGGGTGGCGTTGATCCTGCTCGGGGTGGCGTTCATGGTCGCCGAGGCGTTCCTGCCCAGTTTCGGGGTGATCGGCTTCGGCGGCATCGTCGCCTTCGTGGTCGGTGCGGTGATCCTGATGGACACCGACGCCCCTGGCTTTGGCATTCCGCTGACGCTGATCGTCAGCCTGGCGGTGCTGTCGGCGCTGTTGCTCGGCGGCGTGCTGGGCATGGCGCTGAAGGCGCGCAGGCGAGCCCTGGTCAGTGGCGATGCCGGGCTGGTGGGCAGCCTGGCGACGGTGACCCAGGTGCGCGCGGACAACCCGTTCTGTGGCTCGGTACAGGCCCAGGGCGAACAGTGGCAGGCGCAGTGCGCGACACCGCTGCAGCCGGGCCAGCACGTGCGGGTGACGGCCCGTCATGGTGTGACGCTGGAGGTCAGCGCCACTGCGCCCACGGCGCAAGGAGAGTAGACGATGTTCATGCAATTCGGATTCAGCGCCGTGCTGGTGCTGCTGGGCATACTGCTGCTGTCGGCCCTGCGCATCCTGCGCGAGTACGAGCGCGGCGTGGTGTTCCAGCTCGGGCGCTTCTGGCAGGTCAAGGGCCCGGGACTGATCATCCTGATTCCCGGCATCCAGCAGATGGTCCGCGTCGACCTGCGCACCGTGGTGCTCGACGTGCCGCCCCAGGACGTGATCACCCGCGACAACGTCTCGGTCAAGGTCAACGCCGTGCTGTACTTTCGCGTGCTCGACCCACAGAAGGCGATCATCCAGGTCGAAGACTTCCTCACCGCCACCAGCCAGCTGGCCCAGACCACCCTGCGCGCCGTGCTCGGCAAGCACGAGCTGGACGAACTGCTGGCCGAGCGCGAGCAGCTGAACTCGGACATCCGCGAGGTGCTGGACGCGCAGACCGACGCCTGGGGCATCAAGGTGGCCAACGTCGAGATCAAGCACGTCGACCTCAACGAGTCGATGGTCCGCGCCATCGCCCGCCAGGCCGAGGCCGAGCGCGAACGACGGGCCAAGGTGATCCATGCCGAAGGCGAGCTGCAGGCGTCGGAGAAACTGATGCAGGCGGCGCAGATGCTAGGCAAGGAGCCGGGGGCGATGCAGCTGCGCTACATGCAGACGCTGGGGTCGATTGCCGGGGACAAGAGCTCGACCATCGTGTTTCCGCTGCCGGTGGATCTGCTCAAGGGGCTGGTGGACAAGCAGCGCTGAAAACAATCGCGGGGCCAGTCGCATCGGCGCACCGCGATGATCATCGGCCGGTCGAAATCAGAGCGGCGCCCGGCGCAGAGTGGCGAGGAACGTCGCCGCACCAATGAACAGTCCGGCAAAGGTGCGGTTCAGGCGCTTCTGCTGCTTCGGTGTACGCAACAGGCGCAGCACCCGCGAAGCCAGCCCGGTGTAGCCCGCCATCACCAGCAGGTCGACGCTGATCATGGTCACGGTGATCGCCACATACTGCGGCAGCAGCGCCTCGTGCGGGTTGATGAACTGCGGCAGCACCGCCAGCATGAACACCAGCGCCTTGGGGTTGCTGACGTTGACCAGGAAGCCGCGGAACACCAGGCTCAGCGGCTTGCCGATCGGCCGCACGCCGGACTCGTCGCTCATGTCCATCGGCAGGGCGCGCCATTGCTTGTAGGCGAGGTAGACCAGGTAGGCGACACCGAACCACTTGATGACCTGGAAGGCGGTGGCCGACGCGGCGAGGATGGCGCCGACACCGGCGGCGATGATGGCGATCTGCACGATCAGGCCCAGTTGCAGGCCCAGGGCGTTCCAGTAACCACGCCAGAAACCGTACTGCAGCCCGCTGGACATCGAGGCGATTGCCCCGGCACCCGGCGACAGGCTGATCACCCAGCACGCGGCAAAGAAGGCCAACCACGTTTCCATCGACATCGCACACCTCGCTCGAACAGCTTTTGCAAACCGTTAAGCTAAGGTGTTGGCGAAAAAATAACCAGTGGTTTTTCTGCTTGAAACGATCGCGGGGCAAGACCGCTCCCACGCCTGCCATCCAAAAGGACCAGGGCGTGGGAGCGGGCTTGCCCCGCGATTACAATGAGCAGCGCCCTGTCAGTCGCTCTCGACAGGCGCCTCGTGCAAGGCCACTGAAGCCTCGGCACCACGCCAACGGCGCACGGCCTTCTGGAAGAACTGGCTATTCGGCACCTGCACCAGCGCCCCGCCCGCCTCCGGCGTTTCCATCAGCGTGGTGTACAGCAGGTTGATGGCGATCACCCGGCCTTTCACCCCCGGCTTGTCGAGGGTGTCGACCAGCTCGACCACATCGCCGATGCGAAACGGCCCGACGGTGAAGATCAGCACCGCGCACAGCAGGTTGGACAGCACGCTCCAGATGGCGAAGAACGCCACCGCCGCCACCGCGACGAAGCCCGACAATGCCGTCCACAGCACCGTGGCGGACACCCCCATGCGCTCGAGCACGAACAGCAACGCGCTGCCCATGATCAGCCAGCGCAGGGCACCGCGCACCGGCACCATCAGCTCGTGCGGCAACGGGTAGCGCTCGCCCAGGCTGCGCAGGCCGCGGGCGACCATGCGCTGCAGGATGAACGCGGCGATCAGGATCAGCAGGATCTGCAGCCCCAGCCAGAACGTGTCCATCCACTGCCCCGGCAGCAGCGAACGCAGCTCCTCCATCAGGACAGCGCCTCGAGCTCGGCCTGCATGCTTTCCAGCGTTTCCAGGGCTTCCATCCAGGCTTCCTCAAGCTCGCCTTCGCGTTGCTTGAGCTTGGTCTGGCGGGCCAGCAAGTCGCGCAGCTCATCCTTGCGCGAGGCCTCGTACAGACCACTGTCGCCCAACGCTGCTTCGATCTCGGCCAGTTGCTGGTGCACCTGGTTGAGTTCGGTCTCCAGCTTGTCGGCCGCCTTCTTGTGCGGCGCCAACTGCTGGCGCAAGGCTGCGGCGGCCTGGCGCTGGGCCTTCTTGTCGGTCTTGTCCGGGTTCGCGGGCGTGCTGCTCACCGGCGCGTTGCGCTGGCGGTACTCGACCAGCCAGCGGCTGTAGTCGTCCAGGTCGCCGTCGAAGGTGTCGACCTTGCCATCGGCCACCAGCAGGAAGTCGTTGGTGGTGCTCTTGAGCAGGTGACGGTCGTGGGACACCACCACCACGGCACCGGCGAACTCCTGCAGGGCCATGGTCAGCGCCAGGCGCATCTCCAGGTCGAGGTGGTTGGTCGGTTCGTCAAGCAGCAGCAGGTTCGGCCGCTCCCAGGCGATCAGCGCCAGGGCCAGGCGGGCCTTTTCGCCACCGGAGAAATTCACCACCGGCTCGTCGACACGGTTGCCGTGGAAGTCGAAGCCGCCGAGGAAGTCGCGCAGGGTTTGCTCGCGCTCACCCGGGGCGATGCGCTGCAGGTGCAGCAGCGGGCTGGCCTTGTCGTCCAGCGAGTCGAGCTGGTGCTGGGCGAAGTAGCCGACGGCGAGGTTCTCGCCACGCACCAGGCGCCCGGACAACGGCTGCAGTTCGCCGGCGAGGTTCTTGATCAGGGTCGACTTGCCGGCACCGTTGGGACCGAGCAGGCCGATCCGCGCACCCGGCGCCAGTTGCAGCTTGACCTTCTCGAGGATGGCCTTGTCGTCATAGCCCAGGCGGCCTTCGGACAGGTCGAGCAAGGGGCTGGAGATCTTCTCCGACTCGCGGAACACGAAGTCGAACGGCGAGTCGACGTGGGCCGCCGACAGCTCCTCCATGCGCTCCAGGGCCTTGATCCGGCTCTGCGCCTGGCGGGCCTTGGTGGCCTGGGCCTTGAAGCGGGCGATGTACTTTTCCATGTGCGCGCGCTGCGCCTGCTGCTTCTCGTAGGCCTGCTGCTGTTGCGCCAGGCGTTCGGCGCGGGTGCGCTCGAAGGCGCTGTAGCCGCCCTTGTAGAGATTGAGCTTGCGCTGTTCGACATGCAGCACATGGTCGACCACGGCATCGAGGAAGTCGCGGTCGTGGGAGATCAGCAGCAGCGTGCCCGGGTAGCCCTTGAGCCACTCTTCCAGCCAGAGGATGGCATCGAGGTCCAGGTGGTTGGTGGGCTCGTCGAGCAGCAGCAGGTCGGACGGGCACATCAGTGCCTGGGCCAGGTTCAGGCGCATCCGCCAGCCACCGGAGAAGTCACCGACGCGGCGGCCCATCTGCTCGTTGGTGAAGCCCAGGCCGGCCAGCAGCTTGCGCGCGCGGGCATCGGCGGTGTAGCCGTCGGCGCTGTCCAGTTCACTGTGCAGGCGCGCCAAGGCGGTGCCGTCGTGGGCCTGCTCGGCGGCGGCCAGCTCCGCCTGGACCTTGCGCAGGCGGGCATCGCCGTCGAGCACATAGTCCACGGCGATGCGGTCGAGGGTGTCGACCTCCTGGCGCATGTGGGCAATGCGCCAGTCGCCGGGCAGCAGGCAATCGCCGGCATCGGGCGACAGCTCACCGCGCAGCAGGGCGAACAGGCTGGATTTGCCGGCGCCGTTGGCGCCGATCAGGCCGGCCTTGTGACCGGTGTGCAGGGTCATCTCGGCGCCTTCTAGCAGGCGCTGGGGACCACGCTGTAAAGTGAGGTTCGATAGTCTGATCATGATGGTCGCGGAGTCTACCAGCTTCGCCGATCACTGGCGCGAGTGAAACCATGCACACCGACCTGTGGAATCACGCCCTGGCCTTGTATGCCCAGCCAGGCGTCGAGGCCGCCAGCCTGGCCCTCCAGGAACTGGGCGGCGATGTCTGCCTGCTGCTTTGCGGCACCTGGCTGCAGGCCCGCGGCGTGGCCGCCGATGAACCGCGGATCGCCGCCCTGCAGGCCCTGGCCGGCCCCTGGCAACGCGATGTGGTGACGCCGCTGCGCGCGCTACGCCGGCAATGGCGCGAGCAGGCGCTGGCCGACCCGCAACTGAGCGTGATGCGTGAGCAGGTGAAGGCGCTGGAGTTGCAGGCTGAACGCACCTTGCTGGAGCGTCTGGAGGCGTTGGCGCAAGAGTGGCCTGCGCAAGCGGGCGCCGCGCAGGACTGGCTGACCCGGCTGGCGCCGGACCAGGCCCGGGACCACGACGCGCTGCATCAGCTGCGCGCCGCGGCCCGTGAGCTTCAGGACGCCGAAGTCGGCGACTGAGCCGGTGTGGTGGTTGCCGCAGGCGTGGCCGCGCTGGTCGCAGGCGCCGGGGTGGCGCTGGCGGTCGGCGTGGCAGCCTTGCTTTCGGCTGGTTTGCTGGCTACAGGCTTGGCCGGAGCTTTGGCGGCGGCTGGCTTGGCTGCTGGCTTGGCTGCAGGTTTGGCGGCGGGCTTGGCCGCTGCTGGCTTGGCCGGGGCCTTGGCGGAGGCAGGTTTGGCCGCTGGTTTGGCTGCTGGTTTCGCTGCAGCGGTCTTCGCCGGGGCCTTGGCAGCAGCTGGTTTGGCCGCTGGCTTGGCGGCAGGTTTCGCGGCGGCGGTCTTCGCCGGTGCCTTGGCAGCAGCAGGCTTGGCCACTGGCTTGGCGGCAGGTTTCGCGGCGGCGGTCTTCGCCGGGGCCTTGGCGGCAGCAGGCTTGGCCGCTGGCTTGGCCGCAGGTTTCGCGGCGGCGGTCTTCGCCGGGGCCTTGGCGGCAGCAGGCTTGGCCGCTGGCTTGGCGGCAGGTTTCGCTGCAGCGGTCTTCGCGGGAGCCTTGGCAGCAGCCGGTTTGGCCGCTGGCTTGGCGGCAGGTTTCGCGGCTGCAGTCCTCGCCGGTGCCTTGGCGGCAGCAGGCTTGGCCGCTGGTTTGCCAGCAGGTTTCGCGGCCGCTTTCGGTGCCGCAGTACGCGAGTCCAGGGCCTTGGCGGCCGCCTCACGCACTTTGCCAACACCCTGGGCCAGTTTCAGGCTTTCCTGGGCATCACGCTTGAGTTGCTGGATGTAAGTTCGGGTCTGGGCCTGGCGATCCTTGAGCGAATCGAGCAAGTGTTCAAGTTCACCCGCGGCTTTTTGCGCCTTGCCCTGAGCCTTGGCTTTACCGGCCTTGGCGGCGTCCTGCAACTTCAGGCGAGCGTTATGCAGTTTCTCCTGGGCCTTGCCACGTTGTTTTTCCAACTTGGCCAACAGTTTCTCGGCATCCGCCAGCGCTTGGGAGCAGGCATCTTCCAAATGTTCGAGCAAGCTCCCCGAAAGTTGCTGGAGCAGGTGCAACGGCGTACTGACTGCTTTCTTCTTGGCCGACATGGTTTACCTCCTGGCTGACGAGAGTGCGGCTCATACTATGCTTCTGCTGCTACCGCCGCTAGGGCATGTTGACAGTCTCAGTAGCGCCGCGTTGCATGCCTGGGCAAAGTTGTTGTCTTGCAGCTGGAAACAAGTGTAGTTGCCCATTAGTGCACTGCCGATATTTACACATCTTCGCCCAACAACGCTGGCATACTTTGCGCTCTTTACCGCAGGAACCGTCCATGCCTCGTTATCTGATTCTGGGCCTGTGCCTGGTGATGCCGCTCTCCCTCGCCAACGCCGAAACCGCCCCCGCCAACGACAGCGACCTGGCCTACAGCCTCGGTGCCAGCCTGGGCGAGCGCCTGCGCCAGGAAGTCCCCGGCCTGCAGCTCGACGCCTTGGTCGAAGGCCTGCGCCAGGCCTACCAGGGCCAGCCGCCACGCATTGCCAAATCACGCATGCAGGCGATCCTCGAGCAGCACGAGACGCAAGCCAACGCCGCCGCCGAACAGGCCCAGGTGGACAAACTGGTGGAAGCGGAAAAACGCTTCATTGCCGGTGAGCGGGCCAAGGCCGGGGTCCGCGAGCTGCCCGAGGGCATCCTCTACAGCGAACTCGCCAGCGGCAACGGCGCGCAACCCAAGGCCAGCGGTCGCGTGCAGGTGCGCTATGTGGGGAAACTGCCGGATGGCACGGTGTTCGACCAGAACCTGCAACCGCAATGGTTCAAGCTGGACTCGGTGATCGAGGGCTGGCAGGTGGCGCTGCCACGCATGAAAGCGGGGGCGAAGTGGCGGCTGGTGATCCCGTCGGCGCAAGCCTACGGCGCCGACGGTGCGGGTGACCTGATCGCACCCTATACCCCACTGGTGTTCGAGATCGAACTGCTGGACGTGGCCGACTGAATCAGGCCTGCAGCGCGTCCTCTTCCTTGTGCGCGGTATGTAGCACTTCGATGAGGCAGTCCTCCAGCTCGAAGCGCTCTCGCAACAGGCCGCCCAGCTTGCCCAGCTTATCCGCGAAGCGCTCGGGGTCGGTGCACTCGCCCTTCTCACAATGGTCGTTGAAAGCCAGCGCGATCTGGGTGCTGTCATCGATACGCGGGTTGATCTGTGTGGCAAGCTCCAGGGCCTTGGTATCGCCAAAGGCCTTGGCTTCGCTGACCAGCTGCTCGCTGACTTCGAAGTGCCAGGCCGAGACATAGTCGACCAGGAGCGCGCAAAAATCGCGGTTCTTGTCCTTGTCGGCAAAGGCCGGCTTGGCATCGCGCAAGGCGCGGAAGGCATGCACCAGCTCCTGGCGCTCCTCCAGCCAACGATCGATCAGCTTGTGAACACCGCCCCAGCGTTCCTGGGCGTTCTGGCAACTATCGAGCATGGCGATCTCTTCCCTTCTGGGTAGATGCCGCTGCACCTCGCGACACAACACCGTGGCACAAAGGTGACATCAGCAAACGGCATCGAGCAGTTGTATTTTCGGTAAGCGTGCTGGGAGATTATTCCCGCGCGACCTGCCCTTCAAGGTACGCAGCAGACAAAGTTCATACAAGCGTTTAATCCCGTTGCCGGCCACCGCTGGTCGCGCAACACCCGGTGCATTGCCGTGGATCAACCCGCCGCGTCCTGGCGCAATCGATACAGCACCAGCCACGACAACGGCACCGCCGCCAGCAACAGGAACGCCAGCAGGCTCCATTCCGGCAGGGTCAGGTCGAGAAAGCTCCAGTTGACCGACACGCAGTCCGGGCTGCCCAGCAGGAACGCCTGCAGGATCTCGTGCCACGGGCGTTCGACCAGGTGCGCCAGGGGCAGGTGGCAACCGCTGACCGGCAGCGGCTCGGCCTGCAGCCAGACATGCCGCCCCGCCAGCAAGGCGCCCGCCGACGCGAACAGCAGCGCCAGCCAGGCATGCCAGCGACGGGCGCCGGCGTGGAGCGTGGCGACCAGGCAGGCCAGCGCAAAAAGGCCCAGCATCAGGCGCTGGCTGAAACACAACGCGCAGGGGTCCAGGCCGACCACGTTCTCGAGACGGAACGATGCGACCAGCACCGCCACGGCGGCCAGGAAGGCGGGAAGGAACGAGCTGCGCAAGCAGGCCAGCGACATGGGCAGAAGTGATCCGAAAATGAAGGAAGTGGTTTGAAACGGTAGAGGAAAGGGGCGCTTTGTATCAAGGCGCTACAGTGCAGACAAGTCGCTGAATGGCTAGGGAATCATTTTCGTGAAACGTGGGAATCTTCCGACGCGGACGAAGGACGATTCGACGCCCTCTACGTAGAGGGCGTCTTGAGTCATCGCTCATCAGAGAATGCAACGCGTCGCTGGCAAAACATCGCACCTGCACAAGCAAGTATGCCCGCGATGCGCGACAGGTCCATCCCTTTCAAGGTCTTTGCGTTTTTTCGGATATGGCCGCTTCAATTCAAGATTGCCGGGGCTGCTTTGCAGTCCATTCGCGGCACAAGGCCGCTCCTACAGGATGGCGCGATCACCTGTAGGAGCGGCCTTGTGCCGCGAAAGGGTCGCAAAGCGACCCCGGCAAGTCCAAGTCGAACGCCTCTTCTCAACACCTTGAAAGGGTTGGGCCTCAGGCCCGAACACCCTCCGGCAGCGGCAACGCTAGCAGGCGCTCATCCAGCAGCCCCAGGCCCTCCTGGAACAACTGATTGCTGCGCTCGGTCTCGCCGAGCCCGGCCAGCAAGCGTGCCAGCTCGGCGCAGGTTTCCGGATTGCGCTCCATGCGCAGACTGCTCTCCAGATAATCCCGTGCCTTGCCCCACAAGCAGTTCTGCAGACTCAGCCGGCCGAGGGTGAGCAGCAGGCTCGGGTCCTGTGGATGCTCCTTCAGCCAGCCTTCGGCCGTTTGCAGCTGGCGCGCCGGGTCATCACCGCGCACCAACCCGTAAAGGCGCGCCAGATGGCTTTCGTAGCCGCGCTTGAGCGCGCCGCGAAGCACCTGCTCGGCCTCGCCCTGGGCACCGACCTGACGCAGTTGCTCGGCATAGGCCGACACCAGCTGCGGCTCCTGGCGCTGGGCATTGGTCAGCTGCTGCCAGGCGCGCTCGAGCGCCTGGCGTGCTGTCTGCGAATCCTCGCCACGGGTCGCCGCCAGGCCCAGGTTCTGGCCCCATGCACGCTGCTCCAGGTCAGCCAGTTCTGCCGCCGGTAGCACCTTGTGCTTGCGCAGGTCCGGCAGCAGGCGAATCAGCGCCGGCCAGTCACCGCGTTCCAGGTGCAGGCGCTGCAACAGGCGCAGCACCTGGGCATTGTGCGGGTGGCGCTCCTGCATCGCTTGCAGGGCCTCCAGTGCGCCCTCGCTCTCGCCCCGGTCCATCTGCAACTGGGCATGGGTCAGGGCAACGGCGAGCTCGGCCTGGGGCTGGCGCTCCAGGGCGCGTTCGAGCAGGTTGTCGCGCTCCTCGACCCGTCCCAGCTCGTTGGCGGCGCGCGCGGCGCCGAGGTAGTAGAGCAGCGGCTGGCGATCGGACTCGGCGGCCCGCTGCAAGTGGCGCTGGGCACTGGCCCAACGCCCCTCGGCCAGGTCCAGTTGGCCTTGCTCGACAGCGATGCGGGTGCGGCGGCTGCGGTTGCGCCGCGACCACGGGTTGACCACCCCGGACGAGGTCAGCACCAGGCCGACCAGGTAGCGCAGCAGCAACAGCAGCACGATGATGCCGACCAGCGCGCCGAGCGCCGCCCACAGCCCCGACTGGTAGCGGAAGCCGCCGTAGGCGATCAGCACGTAGCCGCTGTGTTTGGCGATCGCAATGCCCAGCGCTGCGGCGACGACGATCGCCAGCACCGCCAGCAGGTAGACACGCTTCATGGCTTGGCCCCTTCGGCGGCGGCCGGCAGGTGGCGACGCTGGATGTAGGCCTGCACCGCGGCCAGGCTCTCGCTCAGGTCAGGCGTGACCACCGACACCGGCTGTTCGGCCAACTGGTTGAGGTTGTCGAGCATCGCCTTGCTTTGCGGGTTGTCCGGGTTGAAGTTGGCCAGCAACACGCTGCGCGCATCGTCCAGGGCCTGGGCATAGACCTTGGCCTCGCCGTTGAGGGCCGCCCACTGCGCCTGCTCGATGGTCAGGCTCAGGGCCAGGCGCAGCTGGTTGAGCGATTGCCCGGACAGCAGCGGGCGGACGTTGTCGTCGGCATTGAACTCGATCTGGAAGTACTTGGAGATCTCCGCCCACCACTGCGACCAGCGGCTGGCGCCGTCGCCATCGGCGGTCAGCGCGCCCATGGCGTCGGCCTTGCTGTCGAATTCCGGCGACTGGGCACTGAGCTGCTGCACCAGCTCACGCTGCGCGGCGAGCTTGAGGAACAGCCCGGTGCGATCCGGCTGCTCGGTGCTGGACAGCGTCGCCAAGCTGCGGGCCAACTGCTCGCGGGCAGCGAAGGCGCCAGGGTCGCTCTGCTCGCGGAGGATTTCATCGGCACCTTCGACCAGCGCCTTGGCGCTGGTGATGTCCTGCAGCGCCGACAGGCGCAGGGTGGCCAGGCGCAGCAGGTGCTCGGCCTCGGCCAGGCGCCATTCCTTTCGACTCTCGCCGAGCACGGTCTCCAGGCGCTGGCTCAGGCGCTGCTGGTCGCCCTGCAGTTGCGCCACCAGGCGCCGACGGTCTTCCAGTTCACTGGCCGCCGGCAGGCTGGCCAACTGCGCGCTGAGCTGCTGCTCGCGCTGCTGCAGCGCGTCGGCGCGTTGGTTGAGGGCTTGCAGGTGTTCGCCCTGGCCTTGCTCGCTGCCTTGCAGCTGGCGGACCTGCCAGACGCCCCAGCCGCCGACCGCGACGCCGGCGGCGCCCAGCAGCAGGGCCAGCAGCGCCAGGCCGTTGCCGGAGCGTCGGGCGGGCTTGGCGGTGGCGGATTGCGGCGCCTCGGGCGCCACGGGCTGTTCGGTGTTGGACAAGACAGTTTCGCTCACGTATCCATCCTTTGCATGGTGGCGCATCGCTCTCTAGCTTAGCGCCTTAAGGGGCAGGCGCAGCGGTTCGCTGCACGGCTGCCAGCAAGGCCGCGGCGCTGGCGCCACGGCAATCCACAATGTCTTTCGCCCCGAGCGCTCGGGCCTGCTCGGCCACCCGGGGGCTGGGCACGAACAGCGGCAAGCGGGAAAACCGCGGCCAATCCGCACCTGCCAGTCGATGCAAGTGTTCCAGACCCTGCCCACTGCTGACCACCAGGCCATTGAGGCGTTCCCCATCGATGCGCTGGGCGAGGGTCGTGGCGGGGTAGTGCGGCAGGCAGCGGCGATACAATTCCAGATAATCGACACTAGCACCTTGCTCGGCAAGACGCTCGGCCAGCAGTTCACGACCTCCGACGCCGCGAACGATAAGGACGCGGGGTGCCGGCGCAGCGATAGCGTCGCGCAGGGCGGGCAGTGCAAGCAAGGCTTCGCTGTCATCGCCGGCCGCCGGAAAGGCCACCTGCAAGCGGTGCTCCTGAAGGATCCGCGCGGTCGCCTCGCCCACCGTGAACCAGCCGGCGGACGGCGGCGTCACCCCCACCTGGGCGAGCTGTTCCAGCAGCAGGCGGGCCGCCGGCTTGCTGACCACGATGATGGCCTGGTCCTCGGCGATCGCCCGCAGGCGCTGCACCTGCGCAGGGTCCGGCGCGATTGCCTCGATCACCAGCAACGGCAGGCTGGCGCTGGCGATGCCCGCGTCGGCCAGGGTCTGCGCCAGCGCCGCACAGTCCTCTTCAGGCCGGGTCAGCAGCAGGCGCCAGGGGCTCACGGATGGCCGGCCTCGCCATAGACTTCCTTGAGAATCGCCTCGGCGCCCTGCCCGAGCAGGTCCTCGGCGACCTGCTCGCCCAAACGCTCGGCATCGGTGCGCGGCGCCCGGGCCTCGGCCACCAGCAAGGTGCCACCGGAAGGCTGGCCGACCAGGCCACGCAGCCACAACTGGTCGCCTTCGAGCACGGCGTAGCAGGCGATCGGGACCTGGCAGCCACCATTCAAGCGCTTGTTCAGCGCACGCTCGGCCACCACCCTGTCGGCGGTGTCGGCATGATGCAGCGGCGCCAGCAAGGCATGGATCTCGGCGTCGGCGCTGCGACATTCGATACCCACCGCGCCCTGGCCGCCCGCCGGCAGGCTGTCATCGACGCTGATGGAGGCGCTGATACGGTTCTCGAAGCCGAGGCGGATCAGGCCGGCGGCGGCGAGGATGATGGCGTCGTACTCGCCGGCATCGAGCTTGGCCAGGCGGGTGTTGACGTTGCCGCGCAGGAAGCGGATTTCGAGGTCGGGTCGGCGCGCCAGCAACTGGGCCTGGCGGCGCAGGCTGGAAGTGCCGACGATGCTGCCGGCCGGCAAGGCCTCGAGGCTGGCGAAGGTGTTTGAAACGAAGGCGTCGCGCGGGTCTTCACGCTCGCAGATGCAGTAGAGGCCCAGGCCCTCGGGGAAGTCCATAGGGACGTCCTTCATCGAGTGCACGGCGATGTCGGCCTCGTTGTCGAGCAGGGCGGTTTCCAGCTCCTTGACGAACAGGCCCTTGCCGCCGATCTTCGCCAGCGGCGCGTCGAGCAGCTTGTCGCCACGGCTGACCATTGGCACCAGGGTCACCAGCAGGCCGGGATGCGCCTGTTCCAGGCGGGCTTTGACGTATTCGGCCTGCCACAGGGCCAAGGCACTTTTACGGGTGGCAATGCGGATTTCGCGAGTGGACATGAAACGCACCGATCCAGAGAAATACCGCCGATGATAACAGCTCCTCCGGTTGTGCCCGCAGATTCAGATCAGCAATCACGCTCCCTGCACAGTCGATACTGGTCGCGATTTGCGTGGGAGCGGGCTTGGCCCTCGATTGCGATGGCGGATCTTGCACTGCTATCGCGGGGCAAGCCCGCTCCCACGTTCCCTGAGGCCATTCAGTGCAAGGACTGCATCATCTTGCGCACCCCCGCCACATGGCGGCGGCTGACGGTCAGGGCGTCGCCTTCCAGGCCCTTGAGATAGAGCTGGAAATGCCCCAGCGGCGTGCGCTGCAGCCGTTCGATGCGCTCGCGGGCAACCAGCGCGTTGCGGTGGATGCGCACGAAACGCTCGCCAAACTCGTCCTCCAGGGCCTTGAGCGGCTCATCGAGCAGCACCTCGCCTGCTTCATGGCGCAGGGTGACGTACTTGTGGTCGGCGATGAAGTAGATGACCTGGGGAATGGGGATCAACTCGATGCCCTTGCGGGTACGGGCACTGATATGGCTGCGCGGGCCGCCACCGGCGTCGCCGGCGGGGCGGGTCAATGCCGCCAGCTGAGCACGGTTGGGTTTTTCCGCCCGACGCAGGGCATCGCGCAGGGCCTGCGGCTGGATGGGCTTCTCGACATGGCTCAGGGTGCTGTCCCTGAAGGCTTCGCTGCCGTATTCATCGTCGCCGGTGCAGAACACCACCGCTGGCGGCGACTCGCGCTCGCACAGCCGGGCGGCGACCTGCAGGCCATCGAGGCCCGGCATGCCGATATCCAGCAGCACGACGTCGGGCTTGAGGCTTTCGATCAGGGTCAGGGCCTCCTCGCCGTTGGTGGCGCTGGGCTCCATCACGGTGTACCCCTCCAGCTCGCCAAGCAGCCGGCTCAGGCGCTCGCGGGCCTGGGGTTCATCATCAACGATCAGGACATTCATAATTGCGCTGGATTCCTGAGTGAGTCTCGCACGGGTATAGCGTAGACAAGTGTGGGGCGACCGAAACGCGGTCACGCTACAGACCGGTGCGAAGGCCAAAGATTCACTGGTCTGGCAGATTCAGCACCAGTCCTTTGTCCAACTGTAGACGCTCCGTGGAACACTGCCGTTCAATCGTTGAATATGCCGCACCCCCTTGTAACCGGACGATTCTCGCGACCAGCGCCCTGCGGCGGCGGGCGCAACCCTGCTATGATCGGCGCACTTTTTCCGTTCACGCCTTCAACGAGTGAATCCATGAGCACCGACAAGACCAATCAGTCCTGGGGCGGCCGCTTCAGTGAGCCCGTCGACGCCTTCGTCGCCCGCTTCACCGCCTCGGTCGATTTCGACAAGCGCCTGTACCGCCACGACATCATGGGTTCGATCGCCCACGCCACCATGCTGGCGCAGGTCGGCGTCCTCACCGATGCCGAGCGCGACACCATCATCGATGGCCTGAAGACCATCCAGGGCGAAATCGAGGCCGGCACCTTCGACTGGCGCGTCGACCTCGAAGACGTGCACATGAACATCGAGGCGCGCCTGACCGACCGCATCGGCATCACCGGCAAGAAGCTGCACACCGGCCGCAGCCGCAACGACCAGGTGGCCACCGACATCCGCCTGTGGCTGCGCGACGAGATCGACCTGATCCTGGCCGAGATCACCCGCCTGCAGCAGGGCCTGCTGGAGCAGGCCGAGCGTGAGGCCGAGACCATCATGCCCGGCTTCACCCACCTGCAGACCGCGCAGCCGGTGACCTTCGGCCACCACCTGCTGGCCTGGTTCGAGATGCTCAGCCGCGACTACGAGCGCCTGGTGGACTGCCGCAAGCGCGCCAACCGCATGCCCCTGGGCAGCGCCGCCCTGGCCGGCACCACCTACCCGATCGACCGCGAGCTGACCTGCAAGCTGCTGGGCTTCGAGGCCGTGGGCGGCAACTCGCTGGACAGCGTCTCGGACCGCGACTTCGCCATCGAATTCTGCTCGGCGGCAAGCATCGCGATGATGCACCTGTCGCGCTTCTCCGAAGAACTGGTGCTGTGGACCAGCGCCCAGTTCCAGTTCGTCGACCTGCCCGATCGTTTCTGCACCGGCAGCTCGATCATGCCGCAGAAGAAGAACCCGGACGTGCCGGAGCTGGTGCGTGGCAAGAGCGGCCGCGTGTTCGGCGCCCTGACCGGCCTGCTGACCCTGATGAAAGGCCAGCCGCTGGCCTACAACAAGGACAACCAGGAGGATAAAGAGCCGCTGTTCGACGCCGCCGACACCCTGCGCGACTCGCTGCGCGCCTTTGCCGACATGATCCCGGCGATCAAGCCCAAGCACGCGATCATGCGCGAAGCGGCCCTGCGCGGTTTCTCCACCGCCACGGACCTCGCCGACTACCTGGTACGCCGCGGCCTGCCGTTCCGTGATTGCCACGAGATCGTCGGCCATGCGGTGAAGTACGGCGTCGATACCGGCAAGGACCTGGCCGAGATGAGCCTGGACGAGCTGAGTCAGTTCAGCGACCAGATCGAGCAGGATGTGTTCGCCGTGCTGACCCTGGAAGGTTCGGTCAACGCCCGCAACCACTTCGGCGGCACCGCGCCGGCCCAGGTGCGTGCAGCCGTTGCACGCGGCAAGGCCTTACTGGCTTCGCGCTGATAACGCCATCGCGGGGCAAGTCGGGACGCCGGCTTGCCCCGCGATCGTTTGTGGCCTCAGCGCTTGCTCTTGATCATTTCGAGGAACGCCGGCATCGCCGCGTCCTTGTCTGCCACGATCCGCGCCATGTGCGGGTTCTCTCGCAGTTTCTCCAGCAACGCCGCCGCCTGCGGGAAGTCCGCCAGGAAATCGACGTTCAGCACCTTCTTGCCCACCGCGCAGGCCAGGTCGACCGAGAAGCAGAACATCAGGTCGGCGATGGTCAGTTGCTCACCGGCCACGTAAGGCTGGAACCGCCCGTTGCGCTTGAGGGTGGCAAAGCCCGCCAGCAGGTCCGCCCGCGCCCGCTCCTTGATCAGCGGCTCCACCGCCGCGCCGAAGAACGCCTCGGCGTAGCAGGTACGCGCCGGCAACTCGATGTACAGCTCGATCTCCCGCAGCAGCTCACGCACCTTGGCCTGGCCGAAGGCATCGGCCGGCAGCAGCGCCTTGCCCGGCTGGGTCTGCTCGATGTAGTCGAGGATGACCCCGGTTTCGCTGATGAAACCGTGCTCGGTCTCAAGCACCGGCACCTTGCCGCGAGGGCTGATGGCCAGGGCTTGAGGCAACTGACCGCCGAAGAACGGTACCTCCTCGAAGGGCACGCCTTTCTCCAGCAAGGCCAGCTTGACCATGTTGTAGTAGTTGCTGACCGCGAATCCATGAAGCTTGAGCATTGAGACAGCCTCCAAGGCCGTATGGGGTTGGCCCGGCTGTTATAGCCCCCTGCCCGTCCCTTGGCCAGTGCCATGCTCGGCGCTGATGGCCGGGCATTGCCAACGCAGACATGGCACACTGTGCGCTTCACCACAGGAGTACCGCCATGAGCGAGCACGACGAGATCGACGGCAACGACGAAGAAGCCTTCACCGAGGCCACCCTCACCCAGGCCATCGAGAACCAGATCGAAAGCGGCGAACCCGCGGCGGCCAAGGCCACCTTCAACAAGCTGACCTTGGTCGGCTTCGAGCGCGAGGACATCCTCAACCTCATGGCCCACGTGCTGGCCATCGAAATCGACGCCATGCTCGACGAAGACCGCCCGTTCAACACCGAATGGTATGAAACCGCCCTGCGCGCCCTGCCGGAGCTGCCACCTGAGGCGGATCAAGGCGACATCGAATAAGCCCGTCTACACTCCTGACTTCCATCCTTGTCTCGAAGTCAGGAGTTGCCCATGTCCTTCACCCCGGAACTGATCGCCGAACTGGAAGTGCTTGCCCTGTTCAACCTGGACAGCCACCAGGAAGGCATCAAGGTTGGCAGCAGCGCCTCCCCGGCCCTGATCGCCGCCGCCCAGCGTCTGTACGACAAAGAGCTCACCGACCAGCCTGATGGTGGCTACCTCACCAGCCTGGGCAACGACGCCGCCGAAAGCGTCCAACTGCTCCTGACCATCCTCAAGACCCCGCAGCCCGCCTGATTTCACCTAGCCCGCCCTCACCCCGTGGGAGCGGGCTTGCCCCGCGATGAGCCCCCAGACGAACGTTGTAAAACTGACGTCAAAAAGCCACCAACCCCTTATCCGACCGCTCCACTCAGGCTAAACTCGCCAGTGCTCCCCCTGCCTGCCTGAGTGCGCAATGAACCACCCCCATGAAATCCGCCCCGATCTCGACCAAGGCATCGACCGCAAGGAGCTGTCCAAGCTGCGCGCGCGCTTCCTGAAGATCAACCAGGGCCGCCTGGCACGGGCCATGGAGGGGCTGTCCACGCGCCAGCAGCAGGTCCTCACCCTGTTGCCACTGTTCTTCCACGTCAATCACCCGCTGTTGCCGGGCTATGTCTCGGGCACCACCCCCGCTGGCGTGTCCGGTTTCGAGCCCGACAGCGACCTGCTGGCCGAGGCCCAGCGCCTGACCCGCTCGTTCACCTACAAGCCGCGCCACGGCAAGCCGCCACAACCGATCCACGGCCTGTTCCTGATGGGCAGCCTGGGCACCCTGGCCCAGGCCGAGCAGAGCGACATGGACCTGTGGGTCTGCCACGCCCCCGACCTGGACGAACAGGCCCTGGCCGACCTGCGGCGCAAATGCCAGCTGCTCGAGGCCTGGGCCGCCAGCCAGGGCGCCGAGGCGCACCTGTTCCTGATCGAGCCCCGCGGTTTCGTCCAGGGCGAGCGCGACAGCCAGCTCAGCTCCGACGACTGCGGCACCACCCAGCATTACCTGCTGCTCGACGAGTTCTACCGCACCGCCATCTGGCTGGCTGGGCGCACACCGCTGTGGTGGCTGGTGCCGGTGTACCAGGAGCATAACTACCGGGACTTCACCCAGACCCTGCTGGCCAAGCGTTTCATCCGCATCACCGACGCCCTGGACCTCGGCAACCTGGCGCACATACCGCCTGGCGAGTATGTCGGCGCCGGGCTGTGGCAGCTGTTCAAGGGCATCGACTCGCCCTACAAGTCGCTGCTCAAGCTGCTGCTCACCGAGGCCTACGCCAGCGAACACCCGCAGGTGCGCTGCCTGAGCCTGGACTACAAGCAGGCCGTGTTCGCCAACCAGCTGGACCTGGACGAGCTCGACCCCTACGTCATGGTCTACCGGCGCATCGAACGCTACCTGCTCCAGCGCGGCGAATCGGCGCGCCTGGAACTGGTGCGGCGCAGCCTGTACCTGAAAGTGAACAAGAAGCTCAGCGACCTGGGCCGCACCCGCAACGGCGGCTGGCAGCGCCAGCTGCTCGGGCGCCTGACCGAGGAATGGGGCTGGGACGAGCGCCAGCTGGCGCTGCTCGACAGCCGCAGCCAGTGGAAAGTGCGCCAGGTGGCGGTCGAGCGCCGCGAGCTGGTGGCAGAGCTGAACCACAGCTACCGCTTCCTGACCCAGTTCGCCCGCCTGCAGAACGCCAACAGCCGCGCCGACCAGCGCGACCTCAACGTCCTCGGCCGGCGCCTGTACGCCGCCTTCGAGCGTCGGGCCGGCAAGATCGAGGTGATCAACCCGGGCATCGCCCCGGACCTGGCCGAAGACACCCTCACCCTGGTGCACTCGCCCAACCGCAAGGAACCCGGCACCCATCACTGGGGCCTGTACAACGGCAACCTCGGCGTGCACGAGTGGGAGCATTTCAGCCCGATCAAGCGCTGCCGCGAGCTGCTCGAACTGCTCACCTGGGCCCATCGCAACGGCGTGATCGACAGCGGCACACGCCTGGCCCTGCACCCTGGCGCCAGCGACCTGAGCGAGTTCGAGCTGTTCAACCTGATCGGCAGCCTGCAGCAGAGCATCCCCCTGCCGCTGGAGACAGTCAGCGAGGTGCGTCTGCTGCAACCGAGCGTGGCCGACGAAATTCTCCTGCTGGTGAATGTCGGGGTCGATCCGCTGCGCCATCACCGCGACCTGAACATCCTGATGACCACCGAGCGCACCGACTCGCTGAGCTACGCCGGGGTGCGCGAGAACCTGGTGCTGACCCTCGACCAGATCACCCTCAACAGCTGGAACGAGGTGCTGGTGCAGCGCTACGACGGCGAGCATGCGCTGGTGCGCTGCCTGCGCGACTTCCTCAACAGCCTGGGCCAGCGCAGCCACCGCCCACGGGTGCGGGTACGCTGCTACTGCCACAACCGCGCCCAGGCCATCAGCCAGCGGGTCGAGGACATCTTCGACACCGTGCAGCTGCTGCTCGACCAGGGTCTGAATCACCGCTACCTGCTGCAGGTGGCCCAGCACACCCACATCCTCGACCTGCAGCCCGGGCAGGTGACCCTGGCCAGCCTCGCCGACCACGACGCGGTGCTGATGGCCCTCGGCGAGGAGCGCAGCCGCTACAGCCCGCTGCACCTGGACGCCCATGCCCTGCAGGACCACGACCTGCCGCTGGTCCTGGCCCAGGGCCGCCCCGGCTGCATCCAGGTGTTCTACCGGCTGTTCGAAGGCTGGGCCGACCTGTACGTGCTCGACGAGCACAACGCGCTGTGGCAGCAACGGCTGCCGCTGCAGGACGAGCAGCACCTGCTGCTGCCGCTGCAACGCTTCCTGCAGTCAATGCTGATGCGCCGCGACGCCCAGCTGCCCCTGGACAGCCTGCCGCTGACGTCGCTGGACATCCTCTACTACCAGTTGCTGCCCTCCGGCCTCGGCAAGGCCCGCAGCCTGGAGCCGCGACAGACGCCAATGGACAGCCAGAACCAGGCCTACTACGAAGTTCAGGCGATCCTCCAGGCGGGTACCGGCGACGGGGTGCATGCCACGCTCTACTGCGACCAGCAGGAGTTTTCCGAACTGGAGCATGGCGACCAGCTGTATGCCGTGGTCGCCCGGCAGATCCTGGGCCAGCGCCGCAGCAGCGGCCGTTACCGCTGCTACATCACCGACCTCGACCTGTCCGAGCTACTGGAGGACGAGCAGGGGTCCACCAGCCTGTACCTGCGCTACAAGCGCGAGCTGGAGCAGGCGCTCAACGATGGGCTGGAACAGCTGCAGGCGCGGCTGGAGCCCTGACTCTCTCGGCGTTCACGGATCCCTGTAGGAGCGGCCTCAGAGATCGAAATCCCCTGCCGCCTCCGGCTGGTACTCGACCGCCAGCAGCTCCAGCTTGAGGGTCTTGCCACCCGGCGCCGGCCAGTCGATCTGGTCGCCCACCGAAAGGCCCAGCAAGGCACAACCGATCGGCGCGAGGATCGAGACATTGCCTTCGGTGCCGGCATCCTTCGGATACACCAGGGTCAGGTGATAGTCCTTGCCGCTGGCGATCTCGCGGCAGTGCACCCGCGAGTTCATGGTCACCACGCCGGCTGGCACCTCCTCATGCCCGACCACCTGCTCGGCACGGTCCAGCTCGTCCTGCAGGGCGAGCACACCCGGGGTGCTTTCATCGAGGTCGTCGAGCAGGCGCTCGAGACGCTGCACGTCCAAGCGGGTGAGGGTGAGGGAAGGCTTGGTGCTCATGATCCAGTCAGACTCCTTTGAACAGGCAATTTTCAACAGGCAGATAAAGCAAAACCCCGCCCAAGGGCGGGGTTTGCGAAAGGCTGTGGCGTCATCGACGCAGACCCTGACACTACCACAGCGGGGCAAATACTCAAGCCCACACCTTCGTTGTGCCTATGCCGATGCCCGCGTTTTCAGGGCCAGCGCCTCGCGGCAGATCTGCCGGCGCCGCTCGTCATCAGCCGAGCGCCACTCGCGGATATGCTCGACATGGCGGTGGCAGCCGGTGCAGACCTTGTACTCATCCAGCCGACATATGCTGATACAAGGTGATGGCACCGCCGGGCTCACGTTGCTGTAGAGCGGCTTGGGTGGCCGGGGCAGGTCGCTCATCTCAGATCTCGTCGAAGTCCAGCTTCTCGCCGGCGCGCTCCCAGACGATGCGCTCGAGCATCTCGCCCAGCAGTTCTTCGCTCTTCTCGCAGACCCACTTGCCGCTCTCTTCGTCGTAGTCGAAGTGGAAGCCGCCGGACTTGTCCGCCAGCCACAGCTGGCGCAGCGGCTCCTGGCGGCTGAAGATCAGCTGGCTGCCGTTGTCGAACTTGACGGTGAGAACGCCGGCGGAGTTCTCCATGTCCAGGTCCATGCCGCTTTCATCGAACAGGTCTTCCAGGGCCTGTTGGGTCGCATCGACCAGGTCGTGGAAACGCGCTTCGCTCAAACTCATTGCAGGGACCTCGAAAAATGGCTGTACACACGCAAGCCGGGCACGATAAGGGCGAACGCCTCAAGCTACAAGCTAATCGCTGTAAGAAAAAGCCGCATGTCCTTCGGTCGCCCACGCCCGCCGAGCGGGGGCGCCCCTTGCATAGGCAATCAGGTGGGCGCTCGGTATACTCGGCCGCAATACTGCATATTTCCAAGGATTTCACCCATGAAACGCCTGATTTCCTCCCTCGCGGCGCTGGTCGCGGTTGCCTGCCTCGTTTCGGCCTGCGGTCAGAAAGGCCCCCTGTACCTGCCTGAAGACGGCAAGGACGGCAAAGGCCCGCGCAAATCGCACCAGCATGCCAAGCCTGTCCAGCCGCAACCAGTGCTGGTGCAGCCGCAAGAGCAGCCAGAAGAGTCGCCCGCGCAGTAAGGAAATCCCATGGACGCATTCAACTACCGCGGCGGCGAGCTGTTCGCGGAAGGGGTGGCCCTGACGGCGATCGCCGAACGCTTCGGCACGCCCACCTACGTGTACTCGCGCGCCCATATCGAGGCCCAGTACCGCAGCTATACCGACGCCTTGCACGGGGTCGAGCACCTGGTCTGCTTCGCGGTCAAGGCCAACTCCAACCTGGGCGTGCTGAACCTGCTGGCGCGCCTCGGCGCGGGCTTCGATATCGTCTCCGGCGGTGAGCTGGAGCGCGTCCTGGCCGCCGGTGGCCGTGCCGATCGCGTGGTGTTCTCCGGGGTCGGCAAGACCCGTGAAGACATGCGCCGCGCCCTGGAAGTGGGCGTGCACTGCTTCAATGTCGAGTCCACCGACGAGCTCGAGCGCCTCCAGGTCGTTGCCGCCGAAATGGGCAAGACGGCCCCGGTTTCGCTACGCGTGAACCCGGACGTCGACGCTGGCACCCATCCGTACATCTCCACCGGCCTCAAAGAGAACAAATTCGGCATCGCCATCGCCGACGCCGAGGCGATCTACGTGCGTGCCGCGCAGCTGCCGAACCTCGACGTGGTCGGCGTCGACTGCCACATTGGCTCGCAGCTGACCACCGTCGAGCCCTTCCTCGACGCCCTCGACCGCCTGCTGGTACTGGTCGATCGCCTGGCCGAGTGCGGTATCCACCTGCGCCATCTGGACCTCGGCGGCGGTGTCGGCGTGCGCTACCGCGACGAACAGCCACCGCTGCTGGCCGACTACATCGCGGCCATTCGCGAGCGCGTCGGCGAGCGCGACCTGGCCCTGGTGTTCGAGCCGGGCCGCTACATCGTCGCCAACGGCGGCGTGCTGCTGACCCGCGTGGAATACTTGAAGCACACCGAGCACAAGGATTTCGCCATCATCGACGCTGCCATGAACGACCTGATCCGTCCCGCCTTGTACCAGGCCTGGATGGACGTCAGCGCGGTCAAGCCCCGCGAAGGTGAAGGCCGGGCCTACGACCTGGTCGGCCCGATCTGCGAGACCGGCGACTTCCTGGGCAAGGACCGCGTACTGGACCTGGCCGAGGGCGACCTGCTGGCCGTCCGCTCCGCGGGCGCCTATGGTTTCGTCATGAGCTCCAACTACAACACCCGTGGCCGCTGCGCCGAAGTACTGGTCGATGGCGACCAGGCCTTCGAAGTGCGTCGCCGCGAGACCGTCGCCGAATTGTTCGCCGGCGAAAGCCTGCTGCCGGAGTGAGCCCATGCTGCTGCGTTTCACCAAGATGCACGGGCTGGGCAATGACTTCATGGTCCTCGACCTGGTCAGCCAGCACGCGCACATCCAACCCAAGCACGCCAAGCAATGGGGCGATCGCAACACCGGCATCGGCTTCGACCAGCTGCTGATTGTCGAGGCGCCGAACAACCCGGATGTGGACTTCCGCTACCGGATCTTCAACGCCGACGGCTCCGAGGTCGAGCAGTGCGGCAACGGCGCGCGCTGCTTCGCCCGCTTCGTGCTGGACAAGCGCCTGACCGCCAAGAAGCGCATCCGCGTCGAGACCAAGGGCGGCATCATCGAGCTCGATGTGCGCAACGACGGCCAGATCTGCGTCGACATGGGTCCTCCACGCTTCGCCCCGGCCGAGATCCCGTTCATCGCCGACGAGCAGGCCAGCAGCTATGCGCTGGAAGTTGATGACCAGGTGCACCAGATTGCCGCGGTGTCCATGGGCAACCCGCATTCGGTGCTGCGCGTCGATGACGTGCGCAGTGCGCCGGTCCATGAGCTGGGGCCGAAGATCGAGCATCACCCGCGCTTCCCGCAACGGGTCAATGCCGGCTTCATCCAGGTGGTCGACCGCCATCGCGCCAACCTGCGAGTGTGGGAGCGTGGTGCGGGTGAGACCCAGGCCTGCGGCACCGGCGCTTGCGCCGCGGCCGTGGCGGCGATCAGCCAGGGCTGGATGGACTCACCGGTGACCATCGACCTGCCGGGAGGCCGCCTGAACATCGAGTGGGCGGGCCCAGGCAAGCCGGTGCTGATGACCGGCCCTGCCGTCCGCGTGTTCGAAGGACAAGTTCGTCTCTAAGCGAGTATCCGCCATGACCGACCAGCCTAACGTTGCATCCCCGCAGGCCCGTGAGCTTGATGCCGAAGCGGTGGTCGCCTACCTGCGCGCCCACCCGACCTTCTTCGCCGAGCACGACGAGCTGCTGCTCGAACAGCGCATCCCCCACCAGCGCGGCGACAGCGTGTCGCTGGTGGAGCGCCAGCTCAAGCTGCTGCGCGACCGCAACATCGAGATGCGCCATCGCCTGTCGCAGCTGATGGATGTGGCCCGCGACAACGACCGGCTGTTCGACAAGACCCGCCGGCTGATCCTCGACCTGCTCGACGCCGGCACCCTCGAAGAGGTGGTGATGGCGGTCGAGGACAGCCTGCGCCAGGAATTCCAGGTGCCCTTTGTCAGCCTGATCCTGTTCGGCGAAAACGCAGCCCCCGTGGGCCGCTGGGTCTCCGGTGCCGAGGCGCAACAGGCCATCGGTGGCCTGATCGGCGGCGGCAAGACCATCAGCGGCAGCCTGCGCGAGCATGAGCTGGCCTTCCTGTTCGGCGATGCCCAGCACAAGGAAGTCGGTTCCAGCGCCGTGGCCACCCTCGAGTACCAGGGCCTGCACGGCGTGCTGGCGATCGGCAGCCGCGACCCGCAGCACTACAAGAGCAGCGTCGGCACCCTGTTCCTCAGCTACATCGCCGAAGTGCTCGGCCGCGTGGTGCCGCGCTTCACCCAGACGCTGCGCTCGGTGCGCTGATGGAACGCCAGCTGGAGGCTTATTGCGCTCACCTGCGCAACGAGCGCCAGGTGTCCGAGCACACCCTGCTGGCCTACCGTCGCGACCTCGAGAAAGTCATCGAATTCTGCAACACCCAGGGCATCGCCGGCTGGGGCGCCCTGCAGGTCCAGCAGCTGCGCCAGCTGGTCGCCCGCCAGAACCACCACGGCCAGTCCTCGCGCAGCCTGGCGCGCCTGCTCTCGGCGGTGCGCGGCCTGTACCGCTACCTCAACCGCGAAGGCCATTGCCAGCACGACCCGGCCAACGGCCTGGCGCCGCCCAAGGGTGAGCGGCGCCTGCCCAAGGTGCTGGACACCGACCGCGCCCTGCAACTGCTCGATGGCGGCGTCGACGACGAATTCATCGCCCGCCGCGACCAGGCGATCCTCGAACTGTTCTACTCGTCCGGCCTGCGCCTGTCGGAGCTGACCGGGCTCGACCTCGAACACCTGGACCTGGCCGCCGGGCTGGTGCAGGTGCACGGCAAGGGCGGCAAGAGCCGCGTGCTGCCGGTCGGCCGCAAGGCCCGCGAAGCGATGCAGGCATGGCTCAAGCTACGCGGCATCGCCGGCCCGCGGGACGGCGCGGTGTTCCTCAGCCGCCAGGGCAAGCGCCTCGGCCCCCGCGCCATCCAGCTGCGGGTCAAGGCCGCCGGCGAGCGCGAGCTCGGCCAGCACCTGCACCCGCACATGCTTCGCCATTCCTTCGCCAGCCACCTGCTGGAATCGTCCCAGGACCTGCGCGCGGTGCAGGAGATGCTCGGCCACGCCGACATCAGCACCACGCAGATCTACACCCACCTGGACTTCCAGCACCTGGCCGCGGTGTACGACAGCGCCCATCCTCGGGCCAAACGCAGCAAGGACACGGACTCATGAGCATCAAGCTGATCACCTTCGACCTGGACGACACCCTCTGGGACACCGCGCCGGTCATCGCCAGCGCCGAAGTCGTCCTGCGCGACTGGCTCGAAGCCAACGCGCCGATCCTCGGCGGCGTGCCGGTGGAGCACCTGTTCGCCATCCGCGAGCGTTTGGTGCAGGCCGAACCGGGCCTCAAGCACCGCATCAGCGCCCTGCGCCGGCGGGTGCTGTTCCACGCCCTGGAAGAGGTCGGCTACAGCGAGAAGCACGCCCAGGAGCTGGCCAACGAAGGCTTCGAGGTGTTCCTGCATGCCCGGCACCAGGTGGAGGTGTTCCCCGAGGTGCAGCCGGTGCTGGAGATCCTGCGCCACCACTACACCCTCGGCGTGGTCACCAATGGCAATGCCGACGTACGCCGCCTGGGGCTGGCGGACTACTTCCGCTTCGCCCTGTGCGCCGAGGACCTGGGCATCGGCAAACCGGACCCGGCACCGTTCCGCGAAGCGCTGAAGCGCGGCGAGGTGGACGCGCAGGAGGCGGTGCACGTCGGCGACCACCCGGGCGACGACATCGCCGGCGCCCAGCGCGCCGGCTTGCGCGCGGTGTGGTTCAACCCACAGCACAAGCCCTGGAGTGGCGAGCAGGCACCGGATGCCGAGATCCAGCGGCTGTCGCAGTTGCCCGACGTGCTCGCGCGCTGGCGCTGACCGAGCTGCGCTATCCCTGTAGGAGCGGCCCTTTCGCGACACAAGGCCGCTCCTACAGAGACCGTGCCAACCTGACAGGCACAATAAAACCGCAGCGACAGCGGGGAATCGATGCTTAGGCCCGCCTATGCGCACCTTGAGGACGCATAGCCCACCACAAGGTGCCACCCTTGATGACCTCAGAGATAACAATCAATCCAAGCATCAGCCAGATATTGTAGTCAGGCATCAGGCTTGCCCAGATTGACAGAACCGAAAGTGACGGCGTCATCGAAAGCAGCCGAAATGGTATCTGCGCAATCCCTAGAGAAGCCCCAAACCTGAGTCCAAGCAGCAGTAGAAATGCACTGAACACGATCGAGATCTGAAGCACCAGACTCATGACTGCGATCAGGCTTGCTACTACACCCTGCTCAGCCAACAAACCAACCATTATCTTGGCATCGGTGATGAACGGGACACGTCCAAGACGGATACTACCGATCAGATAGTAGAGAATGTAGAACGCATCCAGAACACCCCAAACCCGAAGCATCCAGTGTTGAATTCTGCGTTTATCGGGCATCATGCCTTTCTGGATGCTCGTAGGTCTCATGCGGTAGCACTGGTTGCCAGTACCATGACTTGCCACTGATCTGCCATTTATCGTCACCTTCCAGATACCGCTGAGTCACGGCACGCAGCTTCCCGTAAGGGTGGACCACCGACCTGGATGCCAGGTGATCATCATGACTGTCCAGTGGTACCCACTGCTGAGTCACGACACGGGTAGTGTTATCGAAGTCCTTGCCTTCGGAACCGAATACCCTCCCTTCATCTCCAAGCGAGCCGAGACGGTTCTGCAACATGGCAAACGTGTTCTTCAGACCGTCATAGTCGATGTCGATTGTCCGCCATTTCCCTGGACCCTTCTCTATCTCTGATTGACTGGGCGCTACCTCTGATACTGGAAAGCACTGGGTTGTGCCCCAATAGCCATCAATGCGCATCGGGTTGAAAGGCTCACTGGTCAGAAACAGCCAACTGCCATCCTTGATTTTCTCCAGGGCCTTTTCAAGGTCCTTTTCGGAGTAGCGTTGTCCAAAACGGATACCTCCAGCTTCCAGAAATTCCGTTTTCCCCCAAAGGTACCCGTCGTACAGGAGCGCATGCTTCACTTTCGACACAGCAAAGAATGGGTCCTCCACCCTCTTGAGATCTTCCTTGCTTAGCTCACTGCGACGAATCAGTTTGTCCATAACCGGCATCTCCCTTGGCTTAAGGGGTGATGCTTACCCGGATTACCTCAGGCTCTCTAGCAGACCCGTCCTCTTTGCTTGTATGAAAATTCGCACTTACAGCGCCCACAAAAAAGCCCGCAGCGACGGCGGGCTTTTTTGCGTTCAGCCACTCAGATAGGGCGGCTGCCGTACTTGTTGTCCGGCTTCTTGGGCGGATCGGCGACCACGTTGGCCTCCACTTCCTGCACCTTGCCACCGCGCGACAGGAATTCTTCCATCGCCTTGGCCAGCGCATCGCGCTCTTTCTGCTTGGCTTCCATGCTCGGCATCTCGTCTACCGAGACCGCCGCCTTGGACTTGCCCTTAGCCGCCGGAGCCGGGCTGCTGTCGTCGTCGCCGGAGTCTTCCGCGCCGTCGTCAGCGGCCGCTTCAAGGCCTTCATCAGCCTCGTCTTCGTCGCCTACTTCGAGGTCATCATTTTCCAGATCGTCGTCGCTCATGTTCTACCTCATGACTTGCGAAAAGCAGGTTAGTTATAGACCGGTGCAGCCGTAGACCGGCAGCCACCAGTGAAAATTCAACTGGCCGTGGATTGGCCACTGCCCTAGGTGTCCACCCCCTCATGGGGGGCCCGGCACCCTGCAGGCCCTGCTCCTGGCAAGGCCTGACAAAAATTTTTGAGCCCTTGCTGGCCACAGGCTATTGGCAAGCCTAGCAAAGGGTAGCGAAGTGTGTGGACTACTCGTCCAGCTTCCTTCGGCGCGCATTCTAGCGCGCTCGCAGAAAAAGCAAAGCACCAGAAACACCCGATGGCTTGTAAGTTTTAACCCCAGGTCGCGATCAGCGCAGGGAAACCGTTTGCCCCAGGCCAAACGGTAAATTGCAGGCAAAAAAATGCCCGGCGAACCGGGCAAGTTTTCCAGCATCGCGGTTACAGGTTGTAGCCGCGCTCGTTGTGTTGAGCCAGGTCGAGGCCGACCGACTCTTCTTCTTCGCTGACCCGCAGGCCCATCACCAGGTCGAGGACCTTGAGGATCACGTAGGTGACGATGGCGGTGTAGACCACGGTGAAAATCACGCCCTTGGCCTGGATCCAGAACTGCGCGGCGATGTCGGTGACCGCGCCGAAGCCGCCCAGGGCAGGTGCCGCGAACACACCGGTGAGCAGGGCGCCGATGATGCCGCCGATGCCGTGCACGCCGAAGGCGTCCAGGGAGTCGTCATAGCCCAGCTTGCGCTTGAGGCTGGTGGCGCAGAAGTAGCAGACCACGCCGGACACCAGGCCGATCACCAGGGCACCCATCGGGCCGACGGTGCCGGCGGCCGGGGTGATGGCGACCAGGCCGGCGACCACGCCCGAGGCGATGCCCAGGGCGCTTGGCTTGCCGTGGAAGATCCACTCGGCGAACATCCAGCCCAGGGCGGCGGCGGCAGTGGCGATCTGGGTCACCAGCATGGCCATGCCGGCGGTGCCGTTGGCCGCGGCGGCGGAACCGGCGTTGAAGCCGAACCAGCCGACCCACAGCATGGCCGCGCCCATCAGGGTGTAGCCCAGGTTGTGCGGGGCCATCGGCGTGGTCGGGTAGCCCTTGCGCTTACCCAGCACCAGGCAGCAGACCAGGCCGGCGATACCGGCGTTGATGTGCACCACGGTGCCGCCGGCGAAGTCCAGCACGCCCCAGTCCCACATCAGCGCGCCGTCACCGCTCCAGACCATGTGCGCGATCGGCGCATAGACCAGGGTGAACCACACGCCCATGAAGATCAGCATCGCCGAGAACTTCATGCGTTCGGCGAAGGCACCGACGATCAGCGCCGGGGTGATGATGGCGAAGGTCATCTGGAAGGTGATGAACACCGCCTCGGGGAACAGCGCGGTGGCCGAGGTCAGGCCCGACGGCGTGACGCCGTTGAGGAAGGCCTTGGAGAAGCCACCGATGAAGGAATTGAAGTTGAGCACGCCCTTTTCCATACCGGCGGTATCGAAAGCCAGGCTGTAGCCGTAGATGACCCACAGGATGCTGATCAACCCGGTGATGGCGAAACACTGCATCATCACCGACAGCACGTTCTTCGAGCGCACCATGCCGCCGTAGAACAGGGCCAGGCCCGGGATGGTCATGAACAGGACCAGTGCCGTCGAGGTGAGCATCCAGGCGGTGTCGCCGGAGTTCAGCACGGGGGCGGCAGTTTCCTCGGCCAGGGCCAGCCCTGGCATTACGAGGGACAATAGGGCTCCTAGCCCTGCGATCTTGCGCAGAGTCATGTTGTTTTCTCCTGGGGCGTTGGGTTTGGTGAGGCTTGGTTTGGCGCTTAGATCGCGTCGGTATCGGTTTCGCCGGTACGGATGCGGATCGCCTGCTCCAGATTGACCACGAAGATCTTGCCGTCGCCGATCTTGCCGGTGTTGGCCGCCTTGGTGATGGCTTCGATCACCCGATCGAGGTCCTTGTCGTCGATGGCGACATCGATCTTCACCTTGGGCAGGAAATCGACCACATATTCAGCGCCGCGATACAGCTCGGTGTGACCCTTCTGCCGGCCGAAGCCTTTGACTTCGGTCACGGTGATGCCCTGCACGCCGATTTCCGACAGCGACTCGCGCACGTCGTCCAGCTTGAACGGCTTGATGATGGCAGTGACTAGCTTCATGAAACTCTCTCCCGATTTGGTGGACTTGCCCCAGGAAAACAAACCCGTCTCAAGTCTAAGCGCAGCGCCTGGCTTTGTAACGCGTCGTCGGCTCCATCCTCCCCGCCGACGCACGATCCGGCTGTGACGAAGAACCTTCCGGCTCCGCCTGCGCACTGCCTGGTCACGAGGGACTGCATCAGTGCATGGCTCAGTCAGGTCTTTGCAGAAACCTTGCCAGTTGGCGCAATTCACGGGAAAACAGGTAGTTGCGTGAACCGGCAGGGATTGGCCAATCGCCAGCAGGGAAAAAGCGCACAAAATCGGTGCGCGACCTTTGGCCGCCCTGCGCGAAAAGCGTGCAGCGCAAGTGGCCCGGAGCCCCGTGCTACACTGCTGCCCTTTCAAGAATCAGCGGATACCAGACATGCTCGCGCCCAAAGCCTTCCTCGATGCCCTGAGCGACCAGGCCTCGCGCCTGTTCAGCGGTGACACCGCCGCGCCCCGCGCCGAACTGGAAAGCCAGTTCAAGGTGCTGATGCAGGGTGCCTTCAGCAAGCTCGACCTGGTCAGCCGCGAGGAGTTCGACAGCCAGATGGTGGTGCTGACCCGCACCCGCGCCCGCCTCGAAGCCCTCGAGCGGCAGTTCGCCGAGCTGGAAGCACGGATCGCCCCGCCTACTCAGGAATAAGCCATGCAGCCGTCCAGCGATTACCCGGTACTGCTGTTCTCCTACGGCACCTTGCAGGACAAGGCCGTGCAACTGGCCAACTTCGGCCGTGAGCTGACCGGCCAGGCCGACCGCATGCCGGGCTATCGCCAGGACTGGGTGCAGATCACCGACCCTGAAGTGCTGGCCACCAGCGGCAAGAGCCATCACCCCATCGTCTCCCCCAGCGAGCGGGCCGAAGACAGCGTCGCCGGCATGGTCTTCCAGATCAGCGAACAAGAGCTGGCCGCCGCCGACCGCTACGAAGTGTCGGACTACAAGCGTATCGCCGTCGGCCTCGCTTCGGGGCTGACCGCCTGGGTTTACGTACGCGCCTGAATGCCTCGGGCGTGGTGATTGATCACACGGAGTGCTTCCCTATGAAAGTCAGTGCACGCAATGTCTTCGAAGGTACCGTCAGCGCCGTCCAGCCTGGCGCGGTGAATGCCGAGGTCGAACTGACCCTCGGCGGCGGCGAGAAACTGGTGGCGGTGGTCACCATGGCCAGCCTGCACAACCTCAACATCAATGTCGGCAATCAGGCCGTGGCGCTGGTCAAGGCGCCCTGGGTGGTGCTGATGACCGATGCCGCCGGCTACAGGCTGTCCGCGCGCAACAGCCTGGAAGGCGAAGTGCTGCGGGTCGGCGACGGCGCGGTGAATGCCGAGGTGGTGCTGAAGCTCTCGGGCGGCACCGAGGTGTATGCCATCGTAACCCGCGAAGCGGTGCAGGAGCTCGGCCTGAAGCCGGGCGTGAAGGCCACCGCGCTGATCAAGGCCTCGCACATCATCCTGGGCGCCAAGCCCTGAAAGCCGGGTTGAGAGCATTACCAGCGTGGGAGCGGGCTTGTCCCGCGATTGCACTTGAGCACCACGCTGGATTAATTCACCTTGCACCAGATGAAACATATTTAAGTTACGCCTTCCCGGTTGACTTCCCCGCTATGCTTTGCATAAAGTTCACCCGCCCCAAAAAGCGGGCCTTTATTTCAACTCACGAAGAATTCAATGGACACAGTATCTAGTCGCTGTCTGGCAGCCTTTAGCCGCCAGGCACTTGAACCGGAACTCCGGGCCCGCCCCTAGGTCGGGCAAGCCGCGCCAGAGCCTGTTGCTCCGCCGTAGCTTGCCGCCCCGGGTGCCCGCCCGGTCGGAGGCAAGCTCATGAACCTCGATATCGCCACCCCTCGCCTGCGCACCTGTGCGCACAAGGCCCCGCACCGTCCTGTCCTCGGCTGGGGCCTGTCCTCGTCCCTGGAACCGCCCAGTCGATAGCGCACCCGTTACTGCCTGCAGTGACGCGCGCGATGCTGTCCGTTTGCTGAACTGACGCCATATAAATCGTCAGAAACTTCCGAACTTCAAATAATTAAAGTTCGTTGGATTTCTATTGCCCGCCATTTAGCAAAGGGATTAACCGACCATGGAATCAGCCAGTCGAAAGTTCGCTGCCGATCTAATTTCCGGCATTCGCCAGCGAACACGTAAACGTCGGAAAAACCACGTTTTTCATTGTTTGAATCATTGCGACACGGGACACGTTCACTCACCTTCCCCACCGTGAGTCGACTGTGTGTCGTGCCGCCTCCTGCGGCAGGAGCACAGCCAAATGACCGTAAAAGACCGCAACACCCGCAGCAAAGCCGGCGAAGATACCCGCCTCTCCATGCGCGCCGCCCGCGAGGCACGCAACGGCCTGGCCGTGACCCTGGCCAACCTCGACGCCAGCGAGCTGGGCCTGACCGAGCACGAAGCCGCCAAGCGCCTGCAGCGCGACGGCGCCAATCAGGTTGCCCATGACAAGCCGCAACCGGCCCTGGTGCAACTGCTCAAGGCCCTGCACAACCCCTTCATCTACGTGCTGCTCACCCTCGCCGGCATCAGCTTCATCACCGACTACTGGCTGCCGGTACGCGCAGGCGATCTGGAAGAAGCGGACCTGACCAAGGTCATCATCATCATGACCATGGTCAGCCTCAGCAGCCTGCTGCGCTTCTGGCAGGAGTACCGCTCGGGCAAGGCCGCCGATGCGCTCAAGGCCATGGTCCGTACCACCGCCACCGTGCTGCGCCGCGAGCGCCACGACCAGCCGGCGCGCCTGCGCGAAGTGCCGATGAACGAACTGGTGGCCGGCGATATCGTGCAACTGGCCGCTGGCGACATGATCCCCGCCGATATCCGCCTGATCGAGTCCCGCGACCTGTTCATCAGCCAGGCGGTGCTGACCGGCGAAGCGCTGCCGGTGGAGAAGTACGACACCCTCGGCCATGTCGCGCAGAAGTCCGCCGGAGGCAGCGCCAACGATGAAAGCGGCCTGCTGGATCTGCCCAACATCGGCTTCATGGGCACCAACGTGGTCAGCGGCCGCGCCCGCGCCGTGGTGGTGGCCACCGGCAAGCGCACCTACTTCGGTTCGCTGGCCAAGGCCATTGTCGGCTCGCGCAGCCAGACCGCCTTCGACCGTGGCGTGAACAGCGTCAGCCGCCTGTTGATCCGCTTCATGCTGGTGATGGTGCCGGTGGTGTTCATGCTCAACGGCGTGGTCAAGGGCGACTGGAGCGACGCCTTCCTGTTCGCCCTGGCCGTGGCCGTGGGCCTGACCCCGGAAATGCTGCCGATGATCGTCAGCGCCAACCTGGCCAAGGGCGCCGTGGCCATGGCCCGGCGCAAGGTGGTGGTCAAACGCCTGAACGCCATCCAGAACTTCGGTTCGATGGACGTGCTGTGCACCGACAAGACCGGAACTTTGACTCAGGACCGCATCATCCTCGAGCACCACGTCGATGCCAGCGGCCACAAGGACCCGCGCCTGCTGGAACTGGCCTGGCTCAACAGCCACCACCAGAGCGGCGTGAAGAACCTGATGGACCAGGCCGTGCTGCGTTTTGCCAGCGAAGACCAGCGTTTCCAGCCACCCTATGCCTACGCCAAGGTCGACGAGCTGCCCTTCGACTTCATCCGCCGGCGCCTGTCGGTGATCGTCAAGGATGCCCTGGGCGATCACCTGCTGGTGAGCAAGGGCGCCGTCGAGGAAATGCTGGCCATCGCCACCCATGTCGAGGAAGGCGGCCAGCGGATCGCCCTGGATGACGGGCGACGCCAGCAACTGCTGGCCACCGCCAGCGCCTACAACCAGGAAGGCTTCCGCGTTCTGCTGGTCGGCACCCGTGACATTCCGGCCGTCGCCGGCAAGCCCCAGTACCACACCGATGACGAGCGCGAGCTGGTGATCCGCGGCTTCCTGACCTTCCTCGACCCGCCCAAGGAGACCGCCGGCCCGGCCATCGCCGCCCTGCGCGAGATGGGGGTGAAGGTCAAGGTGCTGACCGGCGACAACCCGGTGGTCACCTGCAAGGTCTGCCGCGAAGTGGGGCTGGAACCCGGCCAGCCGCTGCTCGGCCAGGACATCGAGCGCCTGGACGACACCCAGCTCAAGGCGCTGGTCGAGGAGCGCACGGTGTTCGCCAAGCTCACCCCGTTACAGAAGTCGCGGGTGCTCAAGGCGCTGCAGGCCAACGGCCACACCGTGGGCTTCCTCGGCGACGGCATCAACGACGCCCCGGCGCTGCGCGATGCCGACGTGGGCATCTCGGTGGACAGCGGTACCGACATCGCCAAGGAATCGGCCGACATCATCCTTCTGGAAAAGAGCCTGATGGTGCTGGAAGAAGGCGTGCTCAAGGGCCGCGAAACCTTCGGCAACATCATGAAGTACCTGTGCATGACCGCCAGCTCCAACTTCGGCAACGTGTTCTCGGTGCTGGTGGCCAGCGCGTTCATCCCGTTCATGCCGATGCTGGCGATCCACCTGCTGCTGCAGAACCTGATGTACGACTTCTCCCAGCTGTCGCTGCCGTGGGATCGCATGGACAAGGAATTCCTGCGCGAGCCACGCAAGTGGGATGCCCGCAACATCGGCCGCTTCATGCTGTGGATCGGCCCCACTTCGTCGATCTTCGACATCACCACCTTCGCCCTGATGTGGTACGTGTTCGCCGCCAACAGCGTGGAAATGCAGGCACTGTTCCAGTCCGGCTGGTTCATCGAGGGGCTGCTGTCGCAAACGCTGGTGGTGCACATGCTGCGTACCCGCAAGGTGCCGTTCTTCCAGAGCACCGCGGCGCTGCCGGTGATCCTGGCCACCGGCCTGGTGATGTGCCTGGGCATCTACATCCCGTTCTCGCCGCTGGGGGCGATGGTCGGGCTGGTGCCGCTGCCATGGGAATACTTCCCATGGCTGGCCGCCACCCTGCTGGGCTACTGCCTGGTGGCCCAGGGCATGAAGACCCTGTACATCCGCCGCTTCGGCCAGTGGTTCTGAGGGGGTGGGCATGCGCGTACTGATCTGCGCGGGGCGCAACTACGCCGACAGCCAACGCTGCCGCCAGGCGCTGGACGCCCTCCAGCGCCAGCAACCGATCCGGGTGCTGATCCACGGCGGCAGCCAGCACCTGGGCGGCGAGATCGAAGGCTGGGCCCGCGAGCAGGGCGCCGACATCGTGCGCTACCCGCCCAACTGGCAGCTGCACGGCAAGCTGGCCGAGCGCCTGCGCAACGTCTTCATGCTGCGTGACAGCCGACCCGACCTGGTGCTGGCGCTGCCGGGCGGCGACGACACCGAGGAGCTGCTGGCACGGGCGCGGGGTTCGGGGATTCCGGTGATCTGCGGCAGGCAGCCACGGTCACACTGACCTGACAATCGGCACCCTCTCGCTCTGGGGGCCAGGACTGTACACGTGGGAGCGGGCTTGCCCCGCGAACACCGGCAATGCCGGTGCCATGCAACGCGGTGATTGCTTCGCGGGACAAGCCCACAATGGACTGACTACCTCTTGAGCACACGCCTGCAAACCCCGTAGGATTGAGAGCGATTCCCATCTGCATCTCGCTCATTCCTTTTGCAGGAGAGGCTCGTCGTGCCCTCACCCTCACTTCCGCCGCCGCGCCAGGCCATGGATGCGCTGTACCAGGATCACCACGCCTGGCTGCTGGGCTGGCTGCGGCGACGCCTGCAACATGCCGACAACGCCGCCGACCTGGCCCACGACACTTTCGTGCAACTGCTCGGCAGGCCGGAGCTGATCCCGACGCTACGCCAACCGCGAGCCTGGCTCAGCAGCGTGGCCAAAGGATTGATGATCGACCGCCAGCGCCGGCACAAGCTGGAGACCGCGTACCTGCAGGCCCTGGCCAGCCTGCCGGAACCCGAGGCGCCCTCGGCCGAGCGCCAGCTGATCCTGCTTCAGACGCTGATGCAGATCGACGCCATGCTCGATGGCCTGCCGGCGAAGGTGCGCATGGCCTTCCTGCTGTCGCGCCTGGAAGGCATGAGCTACCAGGAAATCGCCCATCACCTGGGGATCAGCCTGAGCAGTGTCGAGAAGTACATGGTCAAGGCCATCCGCCACTGCTATCTGGCAAGGCTGGAACCATGAGCGACCAGGTGCTCGATCAGGCCATCGGCTGGCTGGTCAGGCTCGAGTCGGCGCAGCATGCGTCGGCACTGTGTGCCGCCTGCCTGGCCTGGCGCCAGAGCGACCCGCGCCATGAAGCCACCTGGCAGGCCCTGCAGGAAGCCCAGGCCTGCTTCAGCCAGGCCCGCGAGCTGCCCGAGGGCGTTGCCCTGCGTGCGTTGACGGCGCCCGAGCGGGCGGATCGCCGGCACGCCCTCAAGCTGCTCACCCTTGGCCTGCTGGGGCTGGGCCTGAGCGGCACGGCACTGCAACACTCGCCCTGGCGCGTGAGCCTGGCCGACCACAGCACCCGGACCGCAGAGCGTCGCCGTCTCCAGCTGGCCGATGGCAGCGAGCTGCAGCTCAACAGCCGCAGTGCGGTCAACGTGCGCTTCAGCGCGACCGAACGCCGGGTCGATCTGCTCGAAGGGCAGGTCTATGTCCGCGCGCAGGGCGACACCCAGCAACGCCCCCTGTGCGTGACCAGCGCCGAGGCCAGCCTGTGGACGTTCGAAGCGGCGTTCGATGTCTGCCAGGCGCGCGGCAACACGCGCCTGGCCATCGACCAGGGCCAGGTCGCGATCCAGGTGCCCGGGCGAGCCCAGCAACTGGCCAAGGCCGGCGAGCAGTACCGCATCGACCACCATGGCGCGCAGCCCCTGGCCAATCCCCAGGCCCAGGGCTCGGCCTGGACCCGTGGCCTGCTGATCGCCAACGACATGCCCCTGGCCGAACTGGCCGATACCCTGGCCCGCCAGCGCGAAGGCTGGGTCGGCTGCGACCCGGCGGTGGCCAGCCTGCGTGTTTCCGGGGTGTTCCAGCTCGACGATACCGACAATGCCCTGCGCAGCCTGGCCCACACCTGGCCGGTGCGCCTGCAATGGCGCACCGCGTTGTGGGTGCGCATCCTTCCGGCGTAAAGAAAATCGATTCTCGTTTACGGGTTTTCTCCGCTCCTTCGACAAACAGGAAAAACACCTGCCAATTCCCAGGAGCTTTCGATGGATCTGCTGTCCCGCTACCGCCCCACCTTGCTCGCCCAGGCCCTGCTACTTGGCGCCGGCATCGGCCTGGCCCACCCCGTGCTGGCCGAACAGCCGCTGCGCCGTTACGACCTGCCCGCCGCGCCACTGGCCGAAGCCCTCAACCGCTTCGCCGAGCAGGCCGGCATCAGCCTGCCGTACGACCCGCAGCTGGTGCAGGGCAAGCAGGCCAGGCCAGTGCGCGGCCAGTTGCCCACCGACATGGCGTTGTATCTGATGCTCGAAGGCACCGGGCTCAAGGCCGTGCAGGCCGCCGACGGCAACTGGGCGCTGCAGCTCGCCGCCAGCGGTGGCGACGCCCTGGAGCTCGGCAGCACGCAGGTTCAGGGGCAAGGCATGGGCCAGGCCACCGAGGGCACGCGCTCCTACACCACCGGGCTGGTGAGCGTCGGTTCGAAGACCCCGACAAGCCTGAAGGACACCCCGCAGTCGGTATCGGTGGTCAGCCGCCAGCTGATCGAGGACCGGCGCATGGTCAGCCTTGACGACGCGATGAAATTCACTCCCGGCATCACCCTGCGCAACGTCAATTTCAACACCCAGGAATTCATCTCCCGTGGCTTTGCGATCGACAACCTGCAGATCGACGGCACGGCACCGATGGACATCGGCAACGGCCTGGGCACCTTCTACAGCCAGCGCAAGTACGACCTGGCCGCCTATGACCATGTCGAAGTGCTGCGCGGCGCCAGCGGCCTGCTCGGCGGCACCGGCAACCCGGGCGGCATCGTCAACCTGGTGCGCAAGCGCCCGCTCGATCACTACCAGCTCAAGCTCGAAGCCTCGGCGGGCTCGTGGGACAACTACCGCAGCGAAGTGGATGTCACAGGTCCCCTGGCCTTCGACGGCAAGCTGCGCGGGCGGATGGTGGCCGCCTACCAGGACCGCCAGTACTTCTTCGACAACCGCAGCACCGAACGGCCGTTTTTCTATGGTGTGCTCGAGGCCGACGTCAGCGACGACACCATGCTCACTTTCGGCGGCAGCTACGACAAGGTCCATGAAAACGGCGCGGGCGACGGCCTGCCGCGCTACAGCACCGGCGGCGACCTGAAACTGCCGCGGCACACCTGGTACACCACCAACAGCGCCTGGAACGACAGCTACACCCGCGAGCTGTTCGCCAAGCTCGACCATCGCTTCTCCGATGACTGGAAGCTCAACACCTCCTACACCTATTCGTACAACGAAGGCTCCACCGAAGGCGTGATCCCCTACGGCTCCGTTGACGAGAACAGCAACACCGGCCCTTACTGGTGGGGCAGCTATGTCTCCAGCTGGAGCAAGCAGTCGGTGTTCGACGTCAACCTCTCCGGCACCTTCGACGCCTTCGGCCGCCAACACGAACTGCTGGTGGGTGGCGACTACCAGGAGGTCACCAGCCGCTGGCGCGCGGCCCAGGGCAAGGTCGGCCTGGGCGGCATGATCGACCTGTGGGACCCGCAGTCGACACCGTTGCCGACCGAGGCCACCAACCATGCCTTCTACCGCGACTACTACCCCAACAAACGCAAGCAGTACGGCCTCTACTCCACCCTGCGCCTGCAGTTGGCCGACCCGCTCAAGCTGGTGATCGGCGCCCGCGCCCAGCGCTATACCTTCGAGCAGGCCTACGCCACGCGCAACCGCGACGGCTCCGGGGACTGGGCTCGCCAGGACCAGGTCTCGCACCGCGAGCCGACCACCCTGGTGCCATTCGGTGGCCTGATCTACGCGCTCGACGACCAGTGGTCGACCTACGTCAGCTACGCCGAGATCTACAAACCCCAGGCGCAGAAACTCAAGGGCCCGGAAAAGTCCGGCACCTCCCTCGACCCGATGACCGGCAAGACCTACGAGACCGGGATCAAGGGCGAACTGTTCGATGGCGCGCTGAACCTCAGCGCCGCGCTGTTCTACACCAAGCGTGAACACCAGGCGATCAAGGACCCCGCCTACCCCAACACACCGTTCAGCTACAGCGCCTCCTGCTGCTTCATCGGTCAGGGCAAGGTGGTCAGCAAGGGTATCGACCTGGAGGCCACCGGCGAAATCCTGCCGGGCTGGGATGTGATCGCCGGCTATACCCTCAACCTGATGGACGACCAGAGCGAGGACACGCTGTACACCACCGTCACGCCCAAGCACCTGTTCAAGCTCTGGTCGGTCTACACCCTGCCGGGCGACTGGTCGGCGTGGCGCGTCGGCGCCGGGGTAACCGCCCAGAGCGCCAGCTATGTGGAAGGCAAGGCCTACCGCTTCGACGCCAACTGGAACACCGTGGGTGAAACCCCGTTCGATTTCAGCCAGAGCGGCTACGCGGTCTACGACGCCATGGTCGAGTACAAGGTCGACGATCACTGGACCCTGGCCCTGAACGGCAACAACCTGTTCGACCGCAAGTACTACGCCAGCGTCGGCACGTCCGAGTACGGCAACTACTACGGCGAGCCGCGCAACTTCGTGCTGACCTTGCGCGGCGTGTTTGACTGAGGTCGCAACCTGCTTCATGAAACCAGGCAAGTCGGCGTGTCGGTGCACGCTGACGTCCGGCACGGCAGGTGCCGACATTGTCCGCCACCTGGAAAAGCAGCTCCCGCTGCCGCCCAGGCATTGTGATGGTCAGCTGGTAGGGGCGCCCGGTCGCTGGTGCTGCCTCGTCAGTTACGACTGGTGGTTAATCTACCAATGCGACATCAGAGCCGGCGCCATCACCTTGGAACAGACCGGCCCACACAGCTACCTGTTCGAATAGACCCTTGGCTCAAATACCCAGGTCCTTGAACAACGCCTCGGCGTTGTCATGCGTCTGCACGGTACGCTCACGGTCCTGGGCTTCCATTACCTGGCGGGCTCGCTCGTTTAGCGACAAAGCCTTCACTTCGAACGGCAGCGCCTTGGTCTGTACGACCTGGACCAGCATCATGCGGATGGCCTGGGAAACGGTGATGCCCATTTCCTCCAAGATTCTTGTCGCGTTGGTCTTCAGCTCGCTATCGATGCGCGTGCGAACGACTTCGGTATGGGCCATGAGACTCCCCTTAAGCACTTTGTAGCTACGTTGTGACCACATTCTAGACCTTAGCCTCGCCCTGTCCAGATACAACACTCAGAAAGGCGCGCTGACCCGGAAAAACCTCGACGCACTCTTCTCGTCCACCCGCCCAAGCGCACCACTAAGCTTTGCCAGGCCGCAGGACGCGGCCATCACCTGCAAACACGGAGTGCCCATGTCCCTCGCCCTCGTCCACAGCCGCGCCCAGGTGGGCGTGCAGGCCCCCGCTGTCAGCGTCGAAACCCACCTGGCCAACGGCCTGCCCACGCTCACCCTGGTCGGCCTGCCGGAAACCACGGTCAAGGAGAGCAAGGACCGGGTCCGTAGCGCCATCATCAACTCCGGGCTGGACTACCCGGCCCGGCGCATCACCCAGAGCCTCGCCCCCGCCGACCTGCCCAAGGACGGCGGCCGCTACGACCTGGCCATCGCCCTGGGCATCCTCGCCGCCAATGGCCAGGTGCCGGTGGCCACCCTCGACGATATCGAGTGCCTGGGTGAGCTGGCCCTGTCGGGCGCCTTGCGCCCGGTACAGGGCGTGCTGCCTGCGGCATTGGCGGCCCGGGATGCGGGCCGGGCGTTGGTGGTGCCTCGGGAGAATGCCGAGGAGGCCAGCCTGGCCAGCGGCCTGGTGGTGTATGCGATGGGGCACCTGCGCGAGCTGGTGGCCCACCTGAACGGCCAGCCAGCGCTGTCTCCCTTCGCGGCCAATGGCCTGCTGCTGGAACAACGCCCCTATCCGGATCTCAGTGAAGTCCAGGGCCAGATCGCGGCCAAGCGCGCCCTGCTGGTAGCCGCGGCCGGTGCACATAACCTGTTGTTCACAGGTCCCCCGGGAACCGGCAAAACCTTGCTTGCCAGTCGTCTGCCCGGGCTGCTGCCGCCGCTGGACGAGCGTGAAGCGCTGGAGGTGGCGGCGATCCGCTCGGTCAGTGGCCATGCACCGCTCGACAGCTGGCCGCAGAGACCCTTTCGTCACCCCCATCATTCCGCATCCGGCCCAGCATTGGTGGGCGGTGGCAGCCGGCCGCAACCCGGCGAGATCACCCTGGCGCACCATGGCGTGCTGTTTCTCGACGAACTGCCCGAGTTCGAACGGCGCGTGCTGGAGGTGCTGCGCGAGCCGCTGGAGTCCGGCGAGATCGTGGTGGCCCGGGCCAAGGACCGGGTGCGTTTTCCGGCGCGCTTCCAGTTGGTGGCGGCCATGAACCCCTGTCCCTGCGGCTACCTGGGCGATCCCACCGGCCGCTGCCGGTGCAGCAGCGAGCAGGTCCAGCGCTACCGCAATAAGCTGTCCGGCCCGCTGCTCGACCGCATCGACCTGCACCTGACGGTGGCCCGGGAAAGTACCGTGCTGACCCACCAGCCCAGTGGCGAGACCAGCGCCAGCGTTGGCCAGAAGGTGGCCGAGGCACGGGCGCTGCAGCAGCGTCGGCAGGGCTGCGCCAACGCCTTCCTCGACCTCAAGGGGCTGCGCCGGCATTGCCCGCTGGAACCGGTTGACCAGGCCTGGCTGGAGCAGGCCTGCGAACGGCTGACGCTGTCGTTGCGGGCGGCGCACCGGCTGCTGAAGGTGGCCCGCACGCTGGCGGACCTGGAGGGCGCGCAATCCATCGCCAGGGCGCACTTGGCGGAAGCGTTGCAGTACCGACCCAGCGCCTGAGGCTGCCCGCCCGCTTCCACAGAAGCTTGCCAAGACGCACTCAATCAGCGTCATAGCGGAAATATATTTTGCACGCTAAATATTAGCGCGCAATATTCACCTCAAGCAGCAAGCAGTCGCCAACCCCACTCAGCAGAACCCGGAGAACGATCATGACCCTTCGCAAAGCCTTCGCCCTCACCGTCACCACCCTGGCCCTCGGCACCAGCGCCGGTAGCTTCGCCAGCGAAGCCACCCCGTACCGCTACGGCATGGATCTGGACATCGCCAAGGTCATCAGCATCGATGCACCCACCAGCGCCCAGGGCCAGGCCAGCACCGCCACCCTGACCTACCGCGACAGCAGCGGCCAGCTGCGCGCCGTGAGCTACGTGCAACCCACCGTCCTCGCCAACCAGAACTGAGCCACGGCTCGAACCCTAAAGGAGCTAGAACATGAAACTGTCCCACACCCTGACCGCCGGCCTGCTGGCCCTCGCCGTGAACAGCGCCTTCGCCGCCGGCAGCCCCGGCGTCGAGCACACCACCCAGGGCTTCCTCGAGGCCCTGGCCACTGGTGGCGGCAAGCCGCTTGAAACCCTCTCGCCCAAGGATGCCCGTGCGGTGCTGAGCGGTGCCCAGGCCGGGGTGAAGGTCGATGTGTCGGGGATCCGCGTCGAACGCCGGACCATCCAGGCCGATGGCCAGCCGCTGGAGATCCGCGTGGTGCGGCCCGAAGGCACCACGGGTGAACTGCCAGTGTTCATGTTCTTCCACGGCGGCGGCTGGGTGCTGGGCGACTACCCCACCCACGAACGCCTGATCCGTGACCTGGTGGTGGGCTCCGGCGCCGCAGCGGTGTACGTCGACTACACGCCATCGCCGGAAGCCAAGTTCCCCACCGCGATCAACCAGGCCTATGCCGCCACCCGCTGGGTCGCCGAGCACGGCAAGGAGATCAGCGTGGACGGCAGCCGCCTGGCGGTGGCCGGCAACAGCGTCGGCGGCAACATGGCCGCGGTGGTGGCACTGAAGGCCAAGGAGGCCGGTACGCCGAAGCTGCGCTTCCAGGCCCTGCTGTGGCCGGTGACCGACGCCAACTTCAACAACGCGTCGTATAACCAGTTCGCCGAAGGCCATTTCCTGACCCGCAACATGATGCAGTGGTTCTGGAACAACTACACCACCGACCCGCGCCAGCGCGACGACATCCATGCCTCGCCGCTGCGCGCCAGCCTCGAGCAGTTGAAAGGCCTGCCGCCGGCCCTGGTGCAGACCGCCGAGATGGACGTGCTGCGCGACGAAGGCGAAGCCTATGCCCGCAAGCTGGACGCCGCCGGGGTACCGGTGACCGCCGTGCGCTACAACGGCCTGATCCATGACTACGGCCTGCTCAATGTGCTGAGCACCGTGCCCAGTGTGCGCAGTGCCATGGACCAGGCGGCGCAGGCCTTGAAAACCCATCTGCAATAAGTGGCCAATCACCATCGCGGGGCAAGCTCGCTCCCACGCAAGGTAGCAGACCTTCGTGGGAGCGGGCTTGCCCCGCGATTGATTCAACAAAGGTTCCACTTTCAGAACGATGCTTCCCGCAAGTCCGGGATTGTCCTGTTTCCCTCCCCACCCGAAAATGCCCGCCTCTTTCATCGATGGCATAAGCTGTTGCATCAAACGCTGCCGCACGCAGTTCAAGGAGTCCGAGCAATGCCACACGAAGGCAGCCTTCTACAAACCGCCGTCATCTTCCTCCTCGCCGCCGTGGTCGCCGTGCCCCTGGCCAAGCGCCTGCAACTGGGCGCCGTGCTCGGCTACTTGCTAGCCGGCGTGGCCATCGGCCCGCAGGCCCTGGGGCTGATCCGCGACACAGAGAGCGTCGCGCACATCTCCGAGCTGGGCGTTGTCCTGCTGCTGTTCATCATCGGCCTGGAGCTGTCGCCCCGGCGCCTGTGGCTGATGCGCAAGTCGGTGTTCGGCGTGGGTACCGCGCAGGTGGTCCTGACCGGCGCGGCGCTCGGCGCCATCGCCCTGTTCGGCTTCAGCCAAAGCCTGCCGGCTGCCATCGTCCTCGGCCTGGGCCTGGCGCTGTCGTCCACCGCCCTGGGCCTGCAGAGCCTGGCCGAGAGCAAGCAGCTCAACGCGCCCCACGGCCGCCTGGCCTTCGCCATCCTGCTGTTCCAGGACATCGCCGCGATTCCGCTGATCGCCCTGGTGCCGCTGCTGGCCGCCAGCGGCCCGGACACTAGCCAAGGCGACAGCTTCGAGCATGGCCTGAAGGTGTTCGCCAGCATCGCCATCGTCATTGTCGGCGGCCGCTACCTGCTGCGCCCGCTGTTTCGCACCGTCGCCCGCACCGGCCTGCCGGAGGTGTCCACCGCCACCGCGTTGCTGGTGGTGATTGGCACTGCCTGGCTGATGGAGGAAGCCGGTATTTCCATGGCCCTGGGCGCCTTCCTCGCCGGCCTGTTGCTGGCCGACTCCGAGTACCGCCACGAGCTGGAAGCGCAGATCGAACCGTTCAAGGGCCTGCTGCTGGGGCTGTTCTTCATCAGCGTCGGCATGGGCGCCAACCTGCGTCTGCTGCTGGAGATGCCGCTGGTGCTGCTGGGCATGACCGTGCTGTTGATCGCGGTGAAACTGCTGCTGCTGATCGGCGTCGGCCGCATCGCCGGGGGCCTCAACAGCGCCAGCGCCCTGCGCCTGGGCATGGTGCTGGCGGCCGGTGGCGAATTTGCCTTCGTGGTGTTCAAACTGGGCAAGGACCAGGGCCTGTTCGACACCCTGACCTACGACCTGCTGCTGATGACCATCACCTTGTCGATGGCCCTTACCCCGCTGCTGATGATCGGCTGCGCCCGCGCCCTCAAGCGTCCGCAACCCGCCCGGGAAGTGCCCGAGCAGTACACGCAGATCGACGCCGGCACGCCACGGGTGGTGATCGTCGGCATGGGCCGCATGGGCCAGATCGTGGCGCGCATCCTGCGGGCGCAGAAGATCCCCTTCGTCGCCCTGGAAACCTCGGTGGACACCATCGAGATGACGCGCATGTTCGAGCAGGTGCCGGTGTTCTACGGCGATCCGTCGCGCACCGAGGTGCTGCATGCGGCCAAGGTCGGCGATGCGGAGTACGTGATCATCACCATCGACGACCCCGAGGCCGCCACCCGCACTGCGGAGCGGGTCAAGCGCCTGTACCCGCACCTGAAAGTCATCGCCCGGGCGCGCAACCGCCAGCATGTGCACAAGCTGATGGACGTGGGCGCCGAGCCGATTCGCGAGACCTTCCATTCCAGCCTGGAAATGAGCCGGCGGGCGCTGGTCGGGCTGGGCCTGACGGAAGCGCAGGCGGCGGATCGGATCGCCCGCTTCACCGAGCATGACGAGCAGGTGCTGGAGGCCCAGGGGCATGTGCGCGACGACCGGGCCAAGGTGATGCAGACGGCCAAGGAGGCGCGGGTGGAGCTGGAGCGGTTGTTTGCGTCGGATGAGGATTGACGCTCAGGCGAACGCCAGCCGCTCGATGGGTGGATGCTCGCGGTGCGCGGCCTGCCACAGGTCGTAAGCCGCCTGCTCGGCCAGATACTGCCGAGCACTGCCAAGACCGGCCAGTTCGAGGCGATAGGCCAGGTCGGCTGAAATGGCTGCATGGCCGTTGAGCACTATGGATAACTGACCACGTGAATAGCCAAGGTGGCGGGCCAGGGAGGAGACGTTCATGCCGATGGCGGGCAGTACGTCTTCGCGCAAGGCTTCGCCGGGGTGGGGTGGGTTGTGCATAGTTGTCACTTCGTCTTGAAATCTTGGGGCCGCTTTGCGGCCCCCAGTTCAAACGGCAGATCGAGGTCTCACCCTACGCTGATGATCCAGCCACCAACGGGGTTCCTTCACCAGTTCTCGCCACTGGATAGCAACTGGTTTCGCGCTCGCCTGAAACCATACAACAGCGGCAGTGCAGATCAATCGAGAAGCTTCCGACAAGCTCGAAGGAACGTGTTCAAAAAACGCTCGAATCTGCTGAGTTCAGCCATGTCCTACGTGATCTGAAAACCTTTCCTACTGAGCAGCCTACAGCCCAAGAAATACCCTACAAAGTCTGTCGATACCCTTCTGATTGTCCGTGGAAATCATGCCCTCTAGGCTGACCGGGTCGCTGTCGGTTCAGCGATCGGGCGTGGAAACCCGGCTGGTTGGTTATCGGATTATCTGTCGTCACGGCAGCTGTACGCGGGAGGCCGCAAGGCCTGCCGGGGTTCTCCGATAACCTGGTTTTCCACCCCGTGTACAGCCGCCACCCTTCGCGTGGAAACGGACGGTGCCGGTCAATTTCTATCGGAGTTTGACCATGAAAAAAATCGTCCCCGACCCACCCCTCCCCGACACCCGCCACCACCCCTTCGGCAAATGCGACGCCGGCCACCCACCGCTGTTCGCGGTCAACCCCAATATCAACGCCCACGACGCTCTGGTGCATGTCGCCGAGTACCTGCGCAGTGCCTACAACGTCGGCTACAAGGCGCTGGAGCATATGGATGAAACCGGCAGGAGCCTGTTGTGGGCCAGCCTGCATGGCATCGAGATGGCCGAAGGCCTGACGGAAGCGATGCTGGAGGGAATCGAGTCGTCCTGAGCGATATTGGCTTGAAGGGAGTTGGATGAGGGCCACCATCGCCCGGTAGACTGCGAACCATTGTCCCCGGCGCGCTGCGGAGATCGCCCCTTGGAAGACCTCAACTCCCTCTACTACTTCACCCAGGTGGTCGAGCACGGTGGCTTCGCCCCGGCCGGGCGTGCGCTGGACATGCCCAAGTCCAAGCTCAGCCGGCGCATCGCCGACCTGGAGGAGCGCCTCGGCGTGCGCCTGCTGCACCGCACCAGCCGGCACTGCTCGCTGACCGAGATCGGCCAGGCCTACTACAACCGTTGCCTGGCCATGCGCGTGGAAGCCGAGGGCGCCGCCGAGATCATCGAGCGCAACCGCAGCGAACCACGCGGGCTGGTGCGCATCAGCTGCCCGACCACTCTGCTCAACTCCTGGGTCGGGCCGATGCTGACCCGCTACATGCTCAAGTATCCGCAGGTGGAGCTGTTCATCGAGAGCACCAACCGCCGCGTCGACCTGCTGCATGAGGGCTTTGACGTAGCGCTGCGGGTGCGCTTCCCGCCGCTGGAGAACACCGACATGGTGATGAAGGTGCTGAGCAACAGCACCCAGTGCCTGGTCGGCCACCCGTCGTTTCTCGAACAGCTTGCGCAAGGCTTTGATCCGCAGCAGCTCAGCGAGCTACCCAGCGTCCATTGGGGCGGCGCCCAGCGTGAATACCAGTGGGAGCTGTTCCAGGGTGAGGACATGAGCCGCAGCCTGGTGATCCCGCACAAACCACGGATGGTCACCGACGACCTGTTCGCGCTGCGGCATTTCGTGGTGGCGGGCGTGGGGATCGCGCACCTGCCCAGGGTGGCAGTGCGCGAGGACCTGGCGGCGGGGCGGTTGGTGGAGATGCTGCCAGGCTGGCATCCGCGTTGCGGCATCGTGCATGCGATCTTCCCGTCGCGGCGGGGATTGCTGCCGTCGGTGCGGTCGTTGATCGATCATCTGGCGGAGGAGTTCGCCATCAGCGACATGGCGTAGTACGCCATCGCGGGGCAAGTCGGGCCGCCGCATCGCCGCTCCCACGAAGCCCTGTAGTCTCGGTGGGAGCGGGCTTGCCCCGCGATCAGGCCATCAGAACGCGAAGCAGGAACAACCCAACGCACCCCAGAAGCCCTGGTAATCGCTCACCGGCACACTGGAATGCCGCGCCTTCTCATGACTGTGGGCATGCACCCCGCACGGCCCGACGCACTGGTGCAGCGCCGCCGCCATCGGCGCACCGGCGCGCCAGTGCCCCGGCACCTTGGCCACCGGCGACCACTCCGGCAACACCGGCACCTGCGCAGGGCCCAGCTTGTCGAACTCGGCGGCGCCGTACACCACCTTGCCGTCGACGATGGTCAGCACCGACTCGATGCCCTTGATCGCCTCTTCATCAACGCTGAAGAAATCCAGCGACAGCGCCGCCAGGTCGGCCAGCTGACCGACCTTGATCTGCCCCTTCTTGCCCTGCTCGCTGGAGAACCAGGCGCTGCCATGGGTGAACAGCTGCAGCGCGGTCTCGCGGCTCAGACCCTCCGGATACAGTTCCAGCCCGCCGACGGTCTTGCCGCTGACCATCCAGTACAGCGAAGTCCACGGGTTGTAGCTGGACACCCGGGTAGCATCGGTCCCCGCCCCCACCGGCACGCCCATGTCGAGCATGCGCTTGATCGGCGGGGTGTGTTCGGCGGCCTTGGCGCCATAGCGGTCGACGAAGTACTCACCCTGGAAGGCCATGCGGTCCTGGATGGCGATGCCACCGCCCAGTGCCCGGACCCGCTCGATGTTCTGCGGGGTGATGGTCTCGGCATGGTCGAAGAACCACGGCAGGCCATTGAACGGGATGTCGCGGTTGACCTTCTCGAACACGTCGAGCATGCGCGAGATCGACTCGTCGTAGGTGGCGTGCAGGCGGAACGGCCAGCGCTGCTCGACCAGGTGGCGCACCACCGGCTCCAGCTCCTGCTCCATGGTCTGCGGCAAGTCCGGGCGTGGCTCGAGGAAGTCCTCGAAGTCGGCGGCGGAGAACACCAGCATCTCGCCGGCGCCGTTGTGGCGCAAAAAGTCGTTGCCATCGCCCGGCTTTACCTTCTGCGTCCAGTTCTTGAAGTCAGCCAGTTCTTCCTTGGGCTTCTGGGTGAACAGGTTGTAGGCAATGCGCACGGTCAGCTGGTCGTTGTTGGCCAGCTCCTGGATCACCTGGTAGTCATCCGGGTAGTTCTGGTAGCCGCCACCGGCATCGATGGCGCTGGTCAGGCCGAGGCGGTTGAGCTCGCGCATGAACTGGCGGGTGGAGTTGACCTGGTACTCCAGCGGCAGCTTCGGCCCCTTGGCCAGGGTGGCGTAGAGAATGGTGGCGTTGGGCCGGGCGATAAGCATGCCGGTGGGATTGCCGAACTTGTCGCGCTGGATCTCGCCGCCGGGGGGATTGGGCGTGTCCTTGGTGTAGCCCACCGCCCTGAGCGCGGCACGGTTGAGCAGGGCGCGGTCGTAGAGGTGCAGCAGGAACACCGGAGTGTCCGGCGCGGCCTGGTTGATCTCTTCCAGCGTGGGCATGCGTTTCTCGGCGAACTGGAACTCGTTCCAGCCGCCGACCACGCGCACCCACTGCGGGGTCGGCGTGCGCTCGGCCTGGTCCTTGAGCATGCGCAGGGCGTCGGCCAGCGACGGCACGCCTTCCCAGCGCAGTTCGAGGTTGTAGTTCAGGCCACCGCGGATCAGGTGCAGGTGCGAGTCGTTGAGGCCGGGGATCACCGTGCGCTGCTTGAGATCGATGATCTGCGTGGTGGCACCCTTGTGGGCCATGGCTTCGGCGTCGCTGCCCACGGCGAGGAACTTGCCGGCCTTGATGGCGACGGCGCTGGCGGTGGGCTTCTCGCGGTCAACGGTGTGCAACTTGCCATTGAACAAGATGAGGTCGGCGGACATGGGATCTCCTGAAAGGGCGGCATGGGCGGAATCGGTGAACGGCAATGCGCTCCACAGCGCGCCGGCGGCACCGAGCACGGTGCTGGTGGCGAGGAACTTGCGGCGGCTCTGGTCGGTAGGGTCCTGGCTCATGGTGCTCTCCGTCCGGGTGGGTGATCGGCAGGCGGTTGAAGGCTAGCAATGGATCACGGCGGGCGCTCAGCGGCGCAACCAGCCGGCACAGCGGCGCGTCACCCAGGGCATGATGTAGAACACCACGGGCAGGATGACGAACAGGTTGGTGATCAAGTTGCCGGTGATCTGGCCACCCAGCAGCGGATAGCGGGCAAACAGCGGCGCCAGCAGCTGGGGAATGACCAGGGTCATCGGGCAGATCACCAGGTAGGTCAGCAGGGCCTGCTTCCAGCGCGGCGGTTGCGCGGCGCCGACGCTGGGCGGGGTGAACCAGAACTCCGGGTCATCGTGCACCTGGGTTTGGTCGCCGTCTTCCAGCAGTGGCAGCACTTCACTGATCAGCGCCTGGCGCTCGGCAGAGTTGACCCAGGCCTGCAGCAGGCCGGCATCGGCGAAGCGCACCACGGTGGTGAAGTGGCGGCCGCCGTCGTCCGGGCGGATGACATTGACGTCCAGATGACCGGGCTGTTGCCGAGCGGTGGTCACGGCGCGCTTGAGCCAGGTTTCGTAGTGCGCCAGCGCCTGGGCACGGACCTTGTGCTGGATCACCAGCGTGACGACGCTGCGGTTGCCTTCGGTTGCGGTGTTCATCGCTGACATTCCCTGGAGATGAGCTGGCCTGCATCCACTGTGCAACAGCAGACGAGCGCTGGATTGGATGGATGTGCTGCCTTGCCTGGCACCTCGCGGGTGCCAGGCTGGCGGCGGCTTACTTGCCGGCGGTCAGGGCGTTGTAGCTGGTGATCAGGTTGCGGTAGTCCGGGATGTGGTTGGAGAACAGCGCCGCCAGCCCTTCGACGTCGTTGCGCCAGTCGCGGTGCAGCTCACAGGCCACGCCGAACCAGGTCATCAGCTGGGCGCCGGCCTGGCTCATGCGGTCGTGGGCGGCGTCGCGGGTCATTTCGTTGAAAGTACCGGAGGCATCGGTCACCACGAACACCTCGAACTCTTCTTCCAGGGCCGCCAGCGCCGGGAAGGCCACGCACACTTCGGTCACCACGCCAGCGATGATCAGCTGTTTCTTGCCGGTGGCCTTCACTGCCTTGACGAAGTCTTCGTTGTCCCAGGCGTTGATCTGGCCGGGGCGGGCGATGTACGGGGCATCCGGGAACAGTTCCTTGAGTTCCGGCACCAGCGGGCCGTTGGGGCCTTGCTCGAAGCTGGTGGTGAGGATGGTCGGCAGGTTGAAGTACTTGGCCAGGTCAGCCAGGGCCAGGACGTTGTTCTTGAAGCGGTCCGGCTCGATGTCGCGGACCAGGGACAGCAGGCCGGCCTGGTGGTCGACCAGCAGTACGGCGGCGTCATCTTTGTTCAGGCGGTTGTATTTGAAGTTGTTCATTGCCGGTGCTCCTTGGGTTTCGATCTTCAGTGGGTTGGGTGTTTCGCGTTGATGGGAGAAGATTAAAACCTGGACCTTTGTGGCGGTAGATAGTGAAATTTGGCTGTAGCGTTCTATTTTACGAACGATGAATTGGCGTTGCCTGTTCTGGCCTTTTCGTGGGGCAAGCCCGCGATTGCGATACCCGCAGACAGTCATTGCCCGCCACCCCAACCTGCTCTATTACTACCCACAGCCCTCCCCCGCACCGAGACCACCATGCTGGCGTTCATCCAGTCATACCCGCTGTTGCTCGGCACCTTGCTGATCCTGCTCGACCTGCTGCTCTGGCAGCTGATTCCGCTGCACCACCGGGCCTGGCGCATCGCCACGCGGCTGGTGTGTTTCCTGGTGTTCAGCACGGTGCTGCTGACGGCGGGCATGAGCCCGCTGCAACCCCCGCCCTGGGCCGACGATGTCTCGCGCAACCTGATGGCCACGGTGCTGGCGATCGGCTGGTGGCTGTTCGGCGCACGCACGGTGACGGTGGTGTTCGGCCTGTTGCTGGTGGCACGCGGCAGCCACGGCGGGCGCCTGCTGCAGGATGTGGTCGGGGCGCTGATCTTCCTGGTCGCGGCGGTGGCGGCGGCGGCCTATGTGATGCAACTGCCGGTCAAGGGCCTGCTGGCCACCTCCGGGGTGATGGCCATCGTCATCGGCCTGGCGTTGCAGAGCACCCTGGCCGACGTGTTCTCCGGCATCGTGCTGAACACCACGCGGCCCTACCAGATCGGCGACGCGATCTCGATCGACGGCACCGAGGGCAAGGTGGTCGACATCGATTGGCGGGCCACCCGCCTGATCACCGGCAACAGCAGCCTGGCGGTGATCCCCAACTCGGTGGCGGCCAAGGCCAAGATCCTCAATTTCAGCCGCCCGGCCGAGGTGCATGGAGTGTCGATCAGCGTGGTGGTGCCGGCCAAGGTGCGTCCGCAGCGGGTGTTCGATGCGCTGGAAAAGACCCTGCAGGGCACCAGCATCCTGCTCGACAAGCCGGCGCCCAAGGTCACGGTGAAGGCTTCGAGCCTGGAGTCGGTGGAGTACGAGGCCAGCGGCTTCATCGCCGAGATGTCGCGCAAGACCGAGGTGCGCAACCAGCTGTTCGACCTGGCCCACCGCCACCTGGAGGCCAGCGGCGTGACCTGGAACACCGAGCTTGGCGCCCCCGTGCGCAGTCGCCAGCGCGAACTGCTGGAGGAAGTGCGGGTGTTCCGCTCACTGAGCAACGAAGAGCGCGATGCCCTGAGCCAGCGCATGACCACGGTGGAATACCTGGCCGACCAGGTCATCCTCGGCATCGGCGAGCGCTCGGAGCATGTGCTGCTGATCAGCCGTGGCGTGGTGCTGGCCTCGGTGCGCGATGGCGAGCGGTTGATCGAAGGCGGGCGCATGGGGCCTGGGGAGGTGCTGGGGCTGGAGGGGCTGGTGGATGACGAGGCGTCGCCGGTCGAGTTCCGCGCCCTGAGCGGCTGCATGCTCTATCGCATCGACAAGGAACAGGTGCGCGGTTGCCTGGCCGAGAGCGGGGATGTGAAGTCGGCGCTGACCAAGCTGCAGCGGTTCCGCCGGCAGAAGCGCGAGTCACTGCTGCTGCAGAAGCCGGCGGTGGTGAAGAAAGGTGGGTTCCTGAGCTGGTTGCACAAATGACCTGACCATCTGCGCCGCCTTCTTCGCGGGTAACCCGCTCCCACAGGGTTTGCACGTCCCCTGTGGGAGCGGGTTTACCCGCGAAGAAGGCGGCGCGATTACAGCACCACACGCAGACACTGCCCTGCGTGATAAAGCGAAAAACCCGACTCGTAGAACGCCGTGCGCAACGACGGCGCACTCACCGGCCTCATCGGCGAGAACGGAATCGGCAGGCTGTCCGGGTCATCCTTGAGCAGGAACTCGGCAAACGCCCGACCGATCACCGTGCCGGTGGTATTGCCGCGTCCGTTGTAGCCGGTCACCGCCACCAGCCCCGGCGCCGGCTCGAACAGGCGCATCAGGTGATCCGGGGTGAAGTCGATGCAGCCGGTCCAGTGCATCTCCCACTCGACCTTGCCCAGCTCCGGGTAGTAGTGGCTCTGGATACGGTCGGCCCAGCTGCGCACGAACCACGCCGGCTTGTTGTCGACCCGGCCGAGGCTGCCGAGCAGCAGCCGGCCCTGGTCGTCGCGGCGGATGCTGCTGAGCACGGTACGGGTGTCCCACGAGCCCTGGCCATGGGGCAGGACCTTGTCGGCGGCGGCGCCGTGCAGGGGCTTGGAGGCGACCTGGTAGTAATAGCCGCGGAAGAACTGCTTCTGCAGGTTACTCCAGTCGCCTTCGGTGTAGGCGCCGGTAGAGATCACCACCTTGTCGGCACGCACCGCGCCGCGCGCGGTCTTCACTCGCCAGACGTCGCCGTCACGCTTCAGGCCCTCGACCGAGGACTGCTGGAACAGCTTGCCGCCCAGCCGGTTCACGGCGGCGGCCAGGCCTTGTGTATAGCCCATGGGGTTGATGGTGCCGGCGCGGCGGTCGAGCAGCGCGGCGGAAATCTTGTCGGTACCGCAGTATTCCTGGCATTGCGCGCCGGTCAGCAGCTCGACGTCGGCGCCGCGCCGGGTCCATTGCTGGTGGCGGGCCTCGAGGTCGGCGATGCCGGTGGCGTTGTGCGCCATGTGCAAGGTGCCCTGGTTCCGGGCCTGACAGTCGATGCCCAGGCGCTCGATCATGGCGAACACTTCACCCGGGGCCTCACCGAGCACCTTGTTCAGGCGGCTGCCCTGCTTGTGGCCGAGGGTGGCCTCGACGTCGTCGGGGCGGATCCAGGTGCCGGCGTTGACCAGGCCGACGTTGCGCCCGGAGCCGCCGTGGCCGATCTTCCAGGCTTCCAGCAGGATCACCGACTTGCCCTGCTCCAGCAGGTGGATCGCCGCCGACAGGCCGGTGATGCCGCCGCCGATCACGCAGACATCGGCCTTGTGCTCGCCGGCCAGGGCCTGGGCGGCGACGGTCGGCTGGGTGACGTGTTCCCACAGACATTCTTGACGCAGTTCGGACATGGCCCGGCTCCAGCGATATTATTCTTGTTGCAGGTAAAAGCTGCGTGAAGCGGCCTTCGTGGGAGCGGGCTTGCCCCGCGATGGCGTCGCCTGATCGTACGCTATCGCGGGGCAAGCCCGCTCCCACGAGGTTCAATCGAAGACGATGCCTTGGGCCAGCGGCAACTCACGCGAATAGTTCACGGTATTGGTCTGCCGGCGCATGTAGCCCTTCCACGCATCCGACCCGGACTCTCGCCCGCCCCCGGTCTCCTTCTCGCCCCCGAACGCCCCGCCGATCTCCGCACCGCTGGTGCCGATGTTGACGTTGGCGATCCCGCAATCGCTGCCCGAGGCGCTCTGGAAGCGCTCGGCCTCGCGGATGTCGGTGGTGAAGATGCACGACGACAGGCCTTGCGGCACCTCGTTGTTCAGGCGCAGGGCCTCTTCGAAGTCGTCGTAGGCCAGCACGTAAAGGATCGGCGCGAAGGTCTCGTGGCGCACCACGTCGCTCTGGGCCGGCATCTCGGCGATGGCCGGCGACACGTAGTAGGCGTTCGGATACTGCTCGGCCAGCTGGCGCTCGCCACCGAACACCTGGCCGCCCTCGTCGCGGGCCTTGGCCAGCGCGCCCTGCATGGCATCGAACGACTGCTTGTCGATCAGCGGGCCGACCAGGTTGTCCTTGCGCGGGTCACCGATGCGCACCTTGCCGTAGGCGGCTTTGACGCGGGCGACCACTTCGTCCTTGATCGAACGGTGAACGATAAGACGGCGCAGGGTGGTGCAGCGCTGGCCGGCGGTGCCGACGGCGGAGAACAGGATGCCGCGCACGGCTAGGTCGAGGTCGGCGCTCGGGGCCAGGATCATGGCGTTGTTGCCGCCCAGCTCGAGGATGCTGCGCCCGAATCGCGCCGCGACACGCGGGCCGACTTCACGGCCCATGCGGGTGCTGCCGGTGGCGCTGACCAGCGGCACGCGTGGGTCGTCGACCAGGGCTTCGCCGGCTTCGCGGCCACCGATCACCAGTTGCGCCAGGCCAGCCGGCGCATCGCCGAAAGCTTTCACGGCCTTGTCGAACAGTGCCTGGCAAGCCAGGGCGGTCAGCGGAGTCTTCTCGGACGGCTTCCACACCACGGCGTTGCCGGCCACCAGCGCCAGCGCGGTGTTCCACGCCCATACCGCCACCGGGAAGTTGAAGGCGCTGATCACCCCGACCACGCCCAGCGGGTGCCAGGTTTCACGCATGTGGTGGCCCGGGCGCTCGGAGGCGATGGTCAGGCCGTACAGCTGGCGCGACAGGCCGACGGCGAAGTCGCAGATATCGATCATTTCCTGTACTTCGCCCAGGCCTTCCTGAGTGATCTTGCCGGCTTCGATGGAGACCAGCTCGCCGAGGTCGGCCTTGTGCTCGCGCAGCACCTCGCCAAACAGGCGCACCAGCTCGCCACGACGCGGGGCCGGCACGCTGCGCCAGGTTTCGAAGGCCTGTTGCGCCTGGTCGATGCGGGCAATGGTGTCAGCCTTGCAGAGCAGCTTCACCGAAGCGATGCGGCTGCCGTCGATCGGGGTGTGAACAGGGTAGTCGCCCTGGGTGTGAGCCGCGGCGGCAACGCCAAGACGCTCGAGCAATGCAGCAACCATCGTGCTTCTCCTTTCATCGGGTGAAGGGGTAAAAATGATGTGGGTCAGTATTAATCCGATTACACAGGTGCAACAAACGACCTTTATTCCGCATATCATTCCGTCAGGTAATGATTTCAGCCGCCGAGACCGCTTATGTCCAAACGCCTGGTTCCGTCCATGACCGCCCTGCAGTGCTTCGAGGCCGCAGCCCGCCACCTGAGCTTCACCCGCGCCGCCGAGGAGCTGCACCTGACCCAGAGCGCGGTGAGCAAGCAGGTGGCGCAGCTCGAGGAGATGCTGCGTCACCACCTGTTCCTGCGCATCCGCCGACGCCTGCAACTGACCCCCGCCGGCAGCCTGTACCTGGCCGAGGTGAACAAGATCCTCACCCAGGTGGACATGTCCAGCCGCTATGTCCTGAGCTATGGCTCGCAGACCGAAGTATTGAAGGTAGCCACTCAACCGAGTTTCGGCGTGCGCTGGCTGATTCCGCACCTCAAAGGCTTCGGCAAGCGCCACCCGAACATCCACCTGGATATCCGCAACGAGATGGAGCCGTTCTCCCTGCTGCAGGGGTCGGCCGACGTGGTGTTCTTCTATGGCCAGGGCACCTGGCCCGGGGCGACCTGCGTCGAGCTGTTCGGCGAAGAGGTGGTGCCGGTGTGCGCGCCGGAACTGTTGCAAGGCCGCACGCTGCCTGACGCGGGCGCGGTGGCGGAGCTGGTATTGCTGCAGAGCACCTCGCGCCCGGAGGCCTGGCACGCGTGGTTCCTGGAGCAGGGGCTGCACACCGACAACAGCTACCACGGGCCGCGCTTCGACACCTTCTACATGGCCTTGAGCGCGGCGCAGGCGGGGTGCGGGGTGGCGCTGGTGCCGCGGTACCTGGTGGCCCGGGAGCTGGCCGAGGGCAGCCTGGTGCTGGCCTGGGACCATGCGATGAAGAGCAATGGCGCGCATTACCTGGCGTATGCCGAGCATGCGGCGGAAGTGCCGAAGGTGCGGGCGTTGGTGGAGTGGGTTGCCGAGCAGATCCAGCGGCGCGACCACTGACGCCATCGCGGGGCAAGCCCGCTCCCACACAGTTCGTGGGAGCGGGCTTGCCCCGCGATAGGGTCGTCAAGGTCGATCAAAAATGGAATGAAACCCGCACTTTTTTTCGCTTGTACGCCAGCTCCATTCCCAGTTTTCATGTAAGTGTCCTCCACTCACCCAGGAAGCTTGCGATGCCCGCCCATGATTTCGTCAGCCCCGACAGCATCCGCGCGCAGTTCTCTGCCGCCATGTCGCTCATGTACAAGCAGGAAGTCCCCCTGTACGGCACGCTGCTCGAGCTGGTGAGCGAGACCAACCAGCAGGTCATGGCCGCACAGCCCAAGGTGGCCGAGGCCTTGCGCTGGACCGGCGAGATCGAACGCCTCGACCAGGAACGCCACGGCGCCATCCGCGTGGGCACCGCCGAGGAACTGGCCACCATCGCCCGCCTGTTCGCGGTGATGGGCATGCAGCCGGTCGGCTACTACGACCTGAGCTCGGCCGGCGTGCCGGTGCACTCCACCGCGTTTCGCGCCGTGCACGAACAGTCGCTGCACATCAGCCCATTCCGCGTGTTCACCTCGCTGCTGCGCCTGGAGCTGATCGACAACCCGCAACTGCGCGCACTGGCCCAGAGCATCCTGGAGAAACGGCAGATCTTCACCCCCCGCGTACTCGAGCTGATCGCCCAATGCGAACGCGACGGCGGCCTGGACGCAAGCGATGCCGAGACCTTCGTCCAGGAGGCCTTGCACACCTTCCGCTGGCACCAGGACGCCACGGTCAGCGCCGAGCAGTACCAGCAGTTGCACGACCAGCACCGGCTGATCGCCGATGTGGTGGCGTTCAAAGGCCCGCATATCAACCACCTGACCCCGCGCACCCTGGACATCGACGCGATCCAGCTCGGCATGCCGGCCAAGGGTATTCCGCCCAAGGCCGTGGTCGAGGGGCCGCCCTCCCGGCGCCAGCCGATCCTGCTGCGCCAGACCAGCTTCAAGGCCTTGCAGGAGAAGGTCGCCTTCAGTGATGCCCAGGGCAGCCACACGGCGCGTTTCGGCGAGATCGAACAGCGCGGCGCGGCGCTGACGCCCAAGGGGCGCCAGCTGTACGACCGTCTGCTGGATGCGACCCGTGAAGCCTTGGGCGGCGCGCCGGCGGAGGCCAATGCCGAGCGTTACAGGGCGCTGCTCGCGGAGCACTTCGCCGAGTTTCCGGATGACCTGGGGCAGATGCGCGAGCAGGGGCTGGCGTACTTCCGCTACTTCGCCACCGAGAAAGGCTTGGCCGAGCGCGGGCAACAGGATCGCCCGACCACCCTGCAGGGGTTGATCGACGCCGGGCACGTGCATTTCGAGGCCTTGGTGTACGAGGATTTCCTGCCGGTGAGCGCGGCGGGGATCTTCCAGTCCAACCTGGGGGATGATGGGCAGGCCGACTATGGCAGCAACGCCAACCGCGAGGCCTTCGAGCAGGCGCTGGGGTTGCAGGTGCAGGATGAACTGGCGCTGTATGCGCAGAGCGAGCGCCGGTCGTTGCAGGCGTGTGCGCAGGCGTTGGGTCTGGGCACGATGTAGGACTTCGCAAAGCCGGGGCCGCTCTGCGGCCCTTTCGCCGGCAAGCCGGCTCCCACAGGATAACGCGTACCCTTGCCGGCGAAAGGGCTGCAAGGCAGCCCCAGTGCACTATCGGTGAGTGCGGAACCGATCCACTTCCTGGCGCAACTGCCCCGCCAGCCCTTCCAGCTCGCGGGCCGTCATGGCCAGTTCATTGGCCACATCGCGCTGCTCGCTGTTGGCCTGGGCGATGCTTTGCAGGTTGCGGCTGAGCACCGTCGCGGTGCTGCTCTGCTCCTGGGTCGCGGTGCTGATCACGGCGAACTGCTCGCCCGCCACCCTGCTCTGCTCGTCGATGCGGGCCAGGGCCTCGGCCACCTTGTCGTTGCGCGCCAGGCCTTCCTGCATCAGCTGGTTGCCCTGCTCCAGGGTGCTGATGGCATGGCCGGTCTGCTGCTGGATGCTGGCGATCATGCCCGAGATCTCGTCGGTGGCCTGGCGGGTGCGCGCGGCCAGGCCACGAACCTCGTCGGCGACCACGGCGAATCCACGGCCCTGCTCGCCGGCCCGCGCCGCCTCGATAGCGGCGTTCAACGCCAGCAGGTTGGTCTGCTCGGCAATCGAGGTAATCACGCCGACAATCCCGCCGATCTCCTGCGAGCGGGCGCCCAGAGTGTCCATCACACTGGCGGTGCCGCCCAGTGCCTCGGCGATCTGCCGCAGGGAAACCGAGGCTTCGTCCATGGCGCTGCGGCCGATGCGGGTCTGCTGGGCATTGTCGCGGGCCATGCGCTCGGTACCGGCCATGTTGTCGGCGATGTTCATCGAAGTGGCGCTGAACTCCTCCACCGCGCCGGCCATGCTGGTGATCTCGCCGGACTGCTGGTCCATGCCCTCGCAGGCGCCGGACGACAGGCCCGACAACGAGCGGGCACGGCCACTGACCTGGTCGGAGGCGGCGCGAATATGCTCGACCATGGTCGCCAGGGCCTCGCCCATCTGGTTGAAGCTGCGGGCCAGCTGGCCGATTTCATCCTGGCTGGTGACGCTCAGGCGGGCATTCAGGTCGCCGGCGCCAAGGGCTTCGGCCTGGCGCACCAGGTCGCCCAGCGGGCGCAGCTTGCGCCGCAGCAGCCAGAGGGTGGCGGCCACGGCCAGCAGCATCGCCAGCACGCTGCCAATGGCCAGGCGCAGGCCGACGCTCCAGGTCACTTCGCGGATCTCGCCTTCGGGCATGCTTGCCACCACGGTCCACGGCCCCTCGGCGAACGGCTCGGTGACGCTGAACAACGGCTCGCCGGCGCCGGCCCAGAACTGCCCTGCTCCCGGCTGGATCGCCTTGACCGCCTGGGCTGCCGCCTCGCCGTCACGCACCTCGGCCGGCGGCACCAGCCACTTGCCCTGCTCGTCCAGCAACGCCAGCGAACCGGTCTGGCCGATGCGGAAGCGCTTGAGGTTGGCGAGCTGGGCGTTCTGCGCGTCGGTGTAGTCGAAGCCGACAAACAGCACCGCGATCACCCGACCACCGCCGTCACGCACCGGCACGTAGCGAGTCATGTAGTTGCGCTCGAACAGCACGGCGCGGCCGACGTAGGTCTGCCCGGCCATCAGCTTGGCGTAGGCCGGATGCTGGCGATCGAGCTGGGTGCCGATGGCGCGGCTGCCGTCCTGCTTGGTCAGGCTGGTGCTGATGCGCACGAAGTCGTCACCGCTGCGCACGAACAGGGTCGCGACCCCGGCGGTCATCTGCTGGAACTCGTCGACCTGGCGGAAATCGTTGTTCAGCAGGTGGTCGCCCAGGTACAGCGCCGGTGTCGCGGCACCGGCGACGTTGACCGTCTCACCGGCGTGCAGCGCCAGCCCCGAGGCGAATCGGCGCTCGAACAGGCCGCTCAGGCGCTGGGTGTTGTCCTTGAGCGAGCCGTGGAAGGTGTCGAGCTGGTCGGCCAGCAGCCGCGCCTCGCTGGCCAGGTGGGCCTGGCGGGTGGTGAGGTTGGCGTCGTCCAGCGAACGCAGGGCGAACAGGGTGCTACCGGTGATCACCAGCGCCAGCACGATGGCGAGGGCGATCCCGAGCTGCGAGGCGATTCGGGCACGCGGTTGAGACATGGCAAGGCTCCTGGCAAGAGGCCGGGATCGTCCTGATCACGCTGACCGCCCGCTGCATATCGACGGGGAATCGCGCCCTCTTCCGGGACGCTGGTGCAAGTTGATCGGCGTCTGTAGGAAATACTTGAGTACGGGACCGGGATATTCGCAAACGTTTTCTTGCCGCTGTGTCCCGTGGCTCTGCGTGGGAGCGGGCTTGCCCCGCGATGATCATCAACCTTGCGCCGACAGCACCTGTACCGCCGGCAGGTCCATCGCCGCCGCCTCCTCCTGCAGGAATACACTCAACCTGCGCAGCCGCTCCCCCCCCGGCCGGGTCCGCGGCCACACCAGGTAGTAGTCCATGCCACTGGCCACCGCGGTCGGCCAGGGCAGGCTCAGCCGGCGCTGGGCCACGTCCTCGGCCACCATCAGCAGGTCGCCCATGGAGATCCCGTAGCCCCGTGCCGCGGCGATCATGCCCAGCTCCAGGGTGTCGAACACCTGCCCGCCCTTGAGCGAGACCTTGTCGGTCAGCCCCATGCGCGCCAGCCAGGCACGCCAGTCACGCTTGTCCGGCGTGGGGTGCAGCAGTTCGATGCCCGCCAGGCGCCGCTCGTCCCACGGCGCATCGTCGAGCAGGTCCGGCGCGCCCACCGGGATCAACAGCTCGGAGAACAGCCGACGCACCTCCCAGTCCGCCGGGAAGCTGCCATCGCTGAGCAGCACCGCGCAGTCGAACGGCTCCTGGTTGAAGTCGACATGATCGACATCCATCCAGGCGCTGGTCAGCTGCACCTCGTTGCCCGGCTGCAGGTGGCGAAAACGGCTCAGGCGCGCCAGCAGCCAGCGCATGGTCAGGGTCGAGGGCGCCTTCATGCGCAGGATGTCGTCCTCGCCGCGCAAGGCCTCGCAGGCCCGCTCCAGCGAAGCGAAGCCGTCCCGCACACCGGGCAGCAGCATGCGCGCGGCTTCGGTCAGTTGCAGGCTGCGTCCGCTGCGCACGAACAGGCGACAGGCGAAATGTTCCTCGAGGGTGCGGATATGCCGGCTCACCGCGCTCTGGGTGATCGACAGCTCTTCACCGGCACGGGTGAAGGAGCTCAGCCGGGCGGCGGCTTCAAATGCGCGCAGCGCATAGAGCGGAGGCAGTTGGCGGGTCATGACACACCTGTCAGGCGGGGCGTAGGTCGGGTACAGAGGATCATACAGACATGAGTCAGACTCATGGCAATGATCGCATTTATCCTTTTGTGCAAAGCTGACCGAGGCCTCAGAATCGACGGCTCGCTTCCCCGAATCATCCAGAAGGACCGCCCCCATGCATGTCGCGCCCACCACTGAACTCAAGGCTTTGCTGCGCCTGGCCGGGCCGCTGATCGCCTCGCAGTTGGCGCACATGCTGATGGTGCTCACCGACACCCTGATGATGGCCCGCATCAGCCCGCAGGCCCTGGCCGGTGGCGGCCTGGGCGCGGCGAGCTATTCGTTCGTGTCGATCTTCTGCCTGGGCGTGATCGCCGCGGTCGGCACGCTGGTGGCGATCCGCAAGGGCGCCAACGACACCGAGGGCGTCACCCGCCTGGCCCAGAGCGGCCTGTGGCTGGCTTGGGGCCTGGCGCTGGTCTCGGCGCTGGTGATGTGGAACCTCAAGCCGGTGCTGCTGTTGTTCGGCCAAAAGCCGGAGAACGTCGACTCGGCGATGCAACTACTCACCCTGCTGCCGCTCGCCCTCCCCGGCTACATGACCTTCATGGCCCTGCGCGGCTTCACCAGCGCCCTGGGTCACTCGACCCCGGTGATGGTCATCAGCCTGGTGGGCACGGTGTTCAACTACCTGTTCAACCATGCGCTCATCGAGGGCATGTTCGGCCTGCCCAAGCTGGGGCTGATGGGCATCGGCCTGGTCACCGCGGTGGTGACCCTGGGCATGGCCATCGCCCTTGCGCTTTATATTCGCTGGCACAAGGCCTATGCCGCCTACCCGCTGCGCAAGGGGCTGTCGCGCCCTTCCCTGCCGGCCCTGCGCGAGCTGTGGCGGCTGGGCCTGCCGATCGGTGGTACCTATATGGTCGAAGTGGGCCTGTTCGCCTTCGCCGCCCTGTGCATGGGCGTGCTGGGCAGCACGGAACTGGCGGCGCACCAGATCGCCCTGCAGATCGTCTCGACCGCGTTCATGGTCCCGACCGGCCTTTCGTACGCGGTGACCATGCGCGTCGGCCTCTACTATGGTGCCGGCAACCTGTTGGCGGCGCGCAGCGCCGGGCGCGTGGGGATCGGCTTCGGTGCCTCGCTGATGTTCGCCTTCGCCGCACTGTTCTGGTTGTTGCCGGACGCCCTGGTCGGATTATTCATCGACCGTAACGACCCGGCCTTCGCGGCGATCTTCATGCTGGCGGTACAGTTGGTGATGGTGGCGGCGTGGTTCGAGCTGTTCGATGGCGTGCAGACCATCGCCATGGGCTCGATCCGTGGCTTGAAGGACGCCAAGACCACCTTCCTGATCGGCCTGGTGTGCTACTGGCTGGTGGGGGCGCCGAGCGCGTGGCTGTTCGCCTTCAACCTCGGCGGCGGCGCGCAGGGAATCTGGTGGGGGCTGGCGCTGGGCCTGGCCTGCGCGGCGGTGGCGCTGACGTTTGGCTTTGAATGGCGGATGAAGCGGTTACTGGGCAAGGCCGAGCGGGCGCGGGGGGCGGCGGTATCGGTTTGAGGGGGTTGGGGATCGCGTAATGGCGGACAAGTGCCTGGCGATGGTTCAGCAGCGCCCTTGAGATCGAGCGCCGCGCGGGCGGCGCTCGATTTCATAGGCGCTGCAACTCTGTCGTCGAACACTTCAAGCCAAAACATATCTAAAACTGTACTACTGTACCGCCTAAAACATCACTTCCTGCTTACCATTTCCCCACCAACACCACAAAATCGCACCAAACCAGTGCGCACCAGTACAGTTCCCTCAATAACCAGTGCAACAGTCCCTTCCAACAGTTAACTGCCCCCTCACAATACACCTGAACTGTACCTACTGTTCTGGACGAGAGAAGAGGAAGATGGGCACCAGTTAAATCACTCCCTAATGCCGCCACAAGCGGAAGGATGACACATCATGGAACGTACCCTCAGTTCCGACCTGGTTTTCGAAAACGCCCAAGCTTCCAACGCCGCCCTGCCGCTGCGCGTCCTGTCCACCCTGGTACTGTGGCAGCGCCGCATGGCCAGCCGCCGCCAACTGGCGCGCCTGGACTCCCGCCTGCTGGCCGACGCCGGTATCAGCGAGTCGCAGCGCTACGAAGAGCTGAGCAAGCCTTTCTGGCGCTAAGCGCCGGACGCCGGCCCAGGCCGGCACCGCGAATTCACAAAAACCCGTTGCAGGAAACTGCAGCGGGTTTTTTGTTTCAAGGCCCGGAATAGAGCGCTTGCATAGCCAACCATAACAGTTCTATAAATTCTCATATCAGTAGGTACAGTTACTATTTGTGATCTTTTCTCGAGCCAAACGCCCGAACCAGCGCGTGTTACGCTTGTCTTACGCGCCTGGCAGAGAAAAGTACCGTGACGAGCCAAGCGAGCGTCCGATAAGCAGAACCATCCAGACCCAGTGCAGGAGTCCCCGACCATGTCCCGTTATCACCTGTTTGGCGCCGCCTTGCTGTTGTCGCTCGCCGGCGCAGCCAATGCCACCAGCTTCGTCGTCACCACCGACGCCGTGGTGGGCGCGGTAGCCGCCTCCACCGACGCCACCTCCGACATCTCCTCCTCGTTCCGCGACGACAAGATCGTCAAGGCCGCCCGTGACGATGCCGCCAGCTTCGTCGGCAGCGACGGCGCCATTCGCGGCGCCAAGCTGGAGAGCGCGTTCGTGCACATTCGCCAGCAACTGCCGGACCTGCAGGCCAGCGACGCGCAGCTGGCCCGCGCCATCCTCGCCATCTGAGCCCCGCACCGCCCGGATTCACTGGCCCGCCCAGTGGATCCGGGGTAGCCTTCGCAGCCCGAGATCATCGCCAGACCGCCCATGCGTTACCTGTTGCCTTCACTGTTCGCCCTGGCCTGCATGAGCAGCGCCCAAGCCATGGATACCACCACCCAGAGCCTGGTCATCAGCGGCTACGTCACCAGCCAGGTCACCGCCGCGCCGTTCGACCGCAAGCTGGTCGCCGCCGCCCGTGACGACGCCGCCGCCTTCGTCGCCAGCGACGGCCGGATCCGTGGCGCGCGCCTGCAGGCGGCGCTGGACATGCTGCACCAGAACGTCGTCCGTCACTCCGTCGGTGATCGTGAACTGGCCGAAGCGATTCTCGTCCAATAACTACATTCGACTCCCCTGTATTTCCGGAGATGCTCCATGCGTAAACCGCTGATCGCCGCCACCCTCGGCATGCTGCTGCTCGCCGACCTGGCCCAGGCCCACACCCTGGTGGCCACCAGCAACATCATCGTCCGCGCCTTCGGCCGTTCGATCGATTTCACCTCCGACACCACCACCTCGATCCGCGACTCGAAAGTGGTGCGTGAAGCCCACGACGACGCCGCCAGCTTCGTCGCCAGCAACGGCGACATCCGCGGCGCCCAGCTCGAAGCCGCCTTCGACACCCTGCGTGCCCGCGTCCCCGAGGCCCGTGACGCCAGCGACCAAGTGCTGGCCGAAGCCATCCTCGCCCTGTGAAGCGCGTGCGTGCCTGGCTGCTGGGCTGCGCCCTGACGCTGCTCGGCACGCCCGCCCTGGCCGACCTGCAGCTGGTACTGCAGCGCGACGGCCTCGCCCCTGCGCAACAGCAGGCGACCCAGACGTTGCTCGACGAAGCCATGGCCAAGCTTCCACCGCGCTTCAAGCAGCAACTGGACCGGCAGATCCTGGTCGGCTGGACCGAACGCATGCCCGAGGACGCCTACGGCCAGGCCTCTCCGGTGGCCAGCCTGGACCTCAACCGGCGCCTGCTGCCGGGCCTGGTCGACGGCAGCGCCGCCCGCGAGAAGACCAACCGTCCCCACGGCACGGTCCGCGAGGAACTGCTGGCCACCGTGCTCCACGAACTCACCCATATCTATGACCGCGCGCGCCTGTGGCCAGACGCCGAGCGCCAGCTGATCAGCCGCTGCAAGCGCCAGCAGGGCGCCCTGGGCAAGGTCGGGCTGCCGCAGGACTGCCGTGGCCAGGCCGAACGCCGCTTTACCCTGAGCGACGACCCGCGCCTGCTGGACTTGGCCGGCTGGCCGCAGTACGTCGGCCGGCGTGGTGAGCGCGAGCAGCACAACGGCCAGCTGGTGCGCAGCCCGGATCCCTACGAGCTGAGCAGCCCGAAGGAGTTCATCGCGGTCAACATGGAGTACTTCCTCCTCGACCCGAGCTACGGCTGCCGTCGCCCGGCGCTCAACCAGTACCTGCGCGACCACTTCGGCTGGGCGCCGCGACAGGATGCCTGCGCCAAGGGCCTGCCATTCCTCAACGCCGGCAACGACTTCGCCCGCCAGCCGTTGGGCGAGATCGACCCGGAGCGGGTCTACGAGGTGGACTACCTGCTGGCCGAAGCCAACCAGAACTGGGTCAGCCGCTGGGGCCACAGCATGCTGCGCCTGGTGATCTGCGCCCCGGGTCGCCCGCGCGGGCCGGCCTGCCGCCTGGACCTGGACCAGAGCCTGGTGCTGTCGTACCGCGCCTTCGTCAACGACGTGCAGCTGTCCAGCTGGGACGGCCTGACCGGCGCCTACCCCTCGCGGCTGTTCGTGCTGCCGCTGGGGCAGGTGATCGACGAATACACCAAGACCGAGCTGCGCAGCCTGGCCTCGGTGCCGCTCAAGCTCAGCCGCGGCGAGATCGAGAACCTGGTGCGCCAGGCCGCCGAGATGCACTGGAGCTACGACGGCAACTACTACTTCCTGTCCAACAACTGCGCGGTGGAGTCGCTCAAGCTGCTGCGCAGCGGTACCGGCAACCCGCGCCTGAACGACCTCGACAGCATCATGCCCAACGGCTTGCTGGAGGTGCTGAAGGGTAGGGGACTGGCCGATACCCACGTGCTCGACGACCCCCTCGAGGCCCTGCGCCTGGGTTATCGCTTCGACTCCTACCGTGATCGCTACCAGGCGATGTTCGAAGTGCTGCGCAAGCAGTTGCCGATCAAGCAGACGAGCGTGGAAGACTGGCTGGCGCTGGACGCCGAGCAGCGCCGCCAATGGTTCGACCGCGCCGACCTGCGCACCAGCGCGGCCTTGCTGCTGCTCGAGCAGGCCGGCCTGCGCCGCCAGCTGCTGCTGGCCCAGGACGAGGTCAAGCAGCGTTACCTGAACGGCCGGGCGCTCAAGGACGGCAGCTTCGACAAGGCCAACGAAACCTTGCAGGCGATGCTGGCCAATAGCGGCTTCTTAAGTCGCCCGGCGGAGTTGCTGGGGGCAGGGGGCTACGGTCTGCCGCAGCCCGCGGAGCGCAAGCAACTGGAACAGGTGAGCAGCGAGCGCCAGGCGCAGCTGCTGCGCCTGAGCACCGACCTGGACCAGCAGGTGAGGGCGCTGCTGGGGCCGGAGCGGGGCAGGGAGATCAAAGCCGTGGAAGCCAATATCAAGCAGGTGGGCGAGCATCTGCGGGCGTTGCACAAGGCGGCCGGGGGATTGCAACTGCCCTAGCGCTTGCCGGCGATAGGGCCGGAAGAGGCAGCGCAATGCCCTACAGGCTTTCCTCGTCCTCCTCCGGCAACCCCTGATCCACCTGCAACCACGGCAGCCGACTCCCCACCCAGATATGCCGATTGGCCGGCACCCGCTCGGGATGATCCAGCGTCGCCACCGTCACATCAATCGTTTCAGGGCTATGCGCCGTCACCAGCGCCACATGCGCCCCGCAGTTGCCACAGAAATACCGGCTGCAGCTCTGCGGCGCCATGTAGCGCTGGGGCGAGCCCGCCAGCCACTGGAAACCCGCGAGGGGCAGGGTGACCCAGGTCACCAGCGTGCCGCCGCTGACCCGCCGGCAGATCGAGCAATGGCAATGGGCGACATCGCCCAGATCGGCCTGCAGCCGGTAGCGCAACGCCCCGCAATGACACCCGCCTTCCACGACATCCACCATCGAACGACCTCCCGTCGCCTGACCGCAGGCGAAAGCTGGCTGAAAGCTTGCCCACATAGGATAGCGCCACCACCGGCAGCAGACCGGTCAGCCAGGGCACCCGGAAACTTCCGCGCCCGGCCCAATCAACAACAACAATGGTGATTCTGATGTTTTCCTGTGCCCGCCTTTTCGCAGTCCCCCTCCGCCTGCTCCTCGCGCAGCGCCTGACGCGCTGATCCGCCCGAATCGTCCTTCCTTTCGCCGCGCCACGCCTGGAGTACCGCCATGCTGACCTTCCTCGGCTTCGCCATGGTCATCACCTTCATGTACCTGATCATGACCAAGCGCCTGTCGGCCTTGATCGCCTTGATCCTGGTACCGATCCTGTTCGCCCTGTTCGGTGGTTTTTCCGCCAAGATCGGCCCGATGATGCTCGAAGGCATCAGCAAGCTCGCGCCCACCGGCGTGATGCTGATGTTCGCCATTCTCTATTTCGCCCTGATGATCGACTCCGGCCTGTTCGACCCGGCCGTGCGCAGGATCCTCAAGCTGGTCAAGGGCGACCCGCTGAAAGTCTCGGTCGGCACCGCGGTGCTGGCCCTGGTGGTGTCCCTCGACGGTGACGGCGCCACCACCTACATGATCTGCTGCGCCGCCATGCTGCCGCTGTACAGCCGCCTGGGCATGAGCCCGCGGATCATGGCTGGCCTGATCATCCTCGCCGGCGGGGTGATGAACATGACTCCGTGGGGCGGCCCCACCGCCCGCGCCGCCAGTGCCCTGCACGTGGACCCGTCGGATATCTTCGTGCCGATGATCCCGGCCATGGCCTTCGGCGTGGCGGCGATCCTGGCCATCGCCTACTGGTACGGCAAGCGCGAGCGCGCCCGCCTGGGCGAGTTGCACTTGCCGACCGACGACATCGACCACAGCGAAATCAGCGTGTCGCAGTTCCCGGAGGCCCGTCGTCCAAAACTGATCTGGTTCAACGGCGCCCTGACCGCGGCGCTGATGGTCGCGCTGATCGCCGGCGTGCTGCCGCTGCCGGTGCTGTTCATGATCGCCTTCAGCATCGCCATGATCGTCAACTACCCGTGCCTGCAGCAGCAGAAGGACCGCATCGCCGCCCACGCCTCCAGCGTGCTGGCCGTCAGCGGGCTGATCTTCGCCGCCGGCATCTTCACCGGCATCCTGTCAGGCACCGGCATGGTCGACGCCATGTCCAAGAGCCTGCTGGCGGTGATCCCGGAGGCGTTCGGCCCGTACATGGCGGTGATCACCGCCATCGTCAGCATGCCGTTCACCTTCTTCATGTCCAACGATGCCTTCTACTACGGCGTGCTGCCGGTGCTGTCGGAGTTCGCCAGCCACTACGGCGTCACCCCGGTGGAAATGGCCCGCGCGTCGATCGTCGGACAGCCGGTACACCTGCTCAGCCCGCTGGTACCCTCGACCTACCTGCTGGTGGCCCTGGCCGGCATCGAGTTCGGCGACCACCAGCGCTTCACCCTCAAGTGGGCAGTGCTGGTGTGCCTGTGCATAATGTTCGGCGCGCTGGCCCTGGGAACATTCCCGCTGTTCAGCACACTCTGATTCAAACGCATCACTCCACCGCAAAGCGCCCATCTCCCGGGCGCTTTGCCTTTACCGCTCGAAGGAATACACATGGAATGGCTGACCAGCCCGGAAATCTGGGTTGCCTTTTTAACCCTCACGGCCCTTGAGATCGTGCTCGGGATCGACAACATCATCATGATCTCGATCCTGGTCAGCCGCATGCCCAAGCACATGCAGCCGCGCACGCGGATCTTCGGCCTGGCCCTGGCCATGGTCACGCGGATCATGCTGCTGCTGTCGATCACCTGGGTCATGCGCCTGACCGACGACCTGTTCCATGTGCTCGGCCAGGGCATTTCCGGCCGCGACCTGATCCTGTTCTTCGGCGGCCTGTTCCTGCTGTGGAAAAGCTCCCAGGAGATCTACCACGGCCTGGAAGGCGAAGACGAAAGCGCGGACGAGCCGAAAGGCGCGGGCGGCAAGTTCTTCTACACCATCATCCAGATCGCCATCATCGACATCGTGTTCTCCCTGGACTCGGTGATCACCGCTGTGGGCATGGTCTCCCACGTACCGGTGATGATCGCCGCGATCATCGTCGCGGTGCTGGTGATGATGCTCTGCGCCGGCACCATCAGCGACTTCATCGACAAGCACCCGTCGCTGAAGATGCTCGCACTTTCGTTCCTGATCGTCGTCGGTACCGTGTTGATCGCCGAGTCTTTCGATGTTCACGTGCCGAAGGGCTACGTCTACTTCGCCATGGCCTTCTCGCTGGCGGTCGAAGCGATCAACATCCGCATGCGCACGGCGCTGGCGCGCAAGAAGGGCAAGGAGCACGATCCGGTGAAACTGCGCAAGGACATTCCGGGTCAGTAAGACCTGGAAGCGCAGAAAGACAAAGGGCCCTTCGGGGCCCTTTTTGCGTTCTGGCCTGTAGTAGCGCATGTTTCAATTAGGTTTCACCCATGCCAAGCTGGCGCCAGCCAGGCAAAACAACTAAAGCTTCAGTGAGCACTGAAAAAACCAGCCCACCCCCGGGCCAGGCTCACCGCCGCACCCATTGGCCCCGCCCAGGGGCATAGAAGAAAAGGGGGCCCGACCATGCTGACCCTGCTCAACCTGCTCTCCGCCGTGGCGCTGCTGGTGTGGGGCACCCATATCGTGCGTACCGGCATCCTGCGGGTGTACGGCTCGAACCTGCGTCGGGTGCTCGGCCAGAACATGAACAAGCGTCCGCTGGCGTTCATTGCCGGGATCCTGGTCACCGCCATGGTGCAGAGCAGCAACGCCACGGCCATGCTGGTCACCTCGTTCGTCGGCCAGGGCCTGATGGCCATGACCCCGGCCCTGGCGATCATGCTCGGCGCCGACGTGGGCACCGCGCTGATGGCGCGGGTGTTGACCTTCGACCTGTCCTGGCTGTCGCCGCTGCTGATCTTCCTCGGGGTGATCTTCTTCCTCTCGCGCAAGCAGACCCGTGCCGGCCAGCTGGGCCGGGTCGGCATCGGCCTGGGCCTGATCATCCTGGCGCTGCAGCTGATCGTCCACGCCGCCGCGCCGATCACCCATGCCCAAGGGGTCAAGGTGTTGTTCGCCTCGCTGACCGGCGACATCCTGCTCGACGCCCTGATCGGCGCGCTGTTCGCCATGATCTCCTACTCAAGCCTCGCCGCCGTGCTGCTCACCGCCACCCTGGCCGGGGCCGAGGTGATCAGCCTGCCGGTGGCCATCGGCCTGGTGATCGGCGCCAACATCGGCAGCGGCCTGCTCGCCTTCCTCACCACCAGCCTGCAGAACAGCGCCGGGCGCCGGGTGGCGCTGGGCAGCCTGCTGTACAAGATCGTCGGCCTGTTGCTGATCATCCCGGTGCTGCACCCTCTGGTGGAGTGGATGGACAGCCTGAGCTTCAGCCCGCAGGAGCTGGTGATCGGCTTCCACCTGCTCTACAACACCTTGCGCTGCCTGCTGATGCTGCCGACGGTCAAACCCATGGGCCGGGTGTGCAACTACCTGCTGCCCGAGCGCGACAATGGCAACGGCCACCACCAGCCCCGCCACCTCGACCCGACCGCGCTGAACACCCCCAGCCTGGCGCTGGCCAACGCCGTGCGCGAGACCCTGCGCCTGGGCGATATCGTCGACAGCCTGCTCGAAGCCATGCTCGGCGCCTTGCGCGGCACCCAGACCGCCATGCCGCAGCAGGTGCGGGCCCTGGGCGAGGACGCCGAGGCCCTGTACAACGCCATCAAGCTGTACCTGGCGCAGATGCCCCGCGAGGATCTTGGCGAGCAGGACAACCGGCGCTGGGCGGAGATCATCGAGCTGGCGATCAACCTCAAGCTGGCCAGCGACCTGATCGAGCGCATGCTGCGCAAGGTCCAGCAGCAGAAGACCTCGCAGCGCCGGGAGTTCTCCCAGGTCGGCCTGGAGGAACTGACCGGCCTGCAGGAGCAGCTTCTGGCCAACCTGCGCCTGGGCCTGACAGTGTTCCTCAGCGCCGACCCGCAGAGCGCGCACCAGCTGCTGCGCGAGAAACGCCGCTTCCGCGCCCAGGAGCGGCGCCTGGCCCATGCCCATGTCAGCCGCCTGCAACGTAAAGTGGTGCAGAGTATCGAGACCAGTTCGCTACACTTGGAGCTGATTGCCGACATGAAGCGTTTGAACTCTTTGTTCTGCAGCAGTGCCTATGTGGTACTGGGCGGCACCGACACCGGCGGGCTGATGCTCGACAGCGTGCCGGACGAAGCCCGCCAGCCTTGAGCCCAGACACCCCGGAGACCGAAGCTCGCCTATGCGTTGCCTGTTGTTCGCCTGCCTGCTGATCCTCAGCCTGCCCACGCTCGCCCTCGACCGCTCGCGGGTCGAGGGCTACCTGCTGCCCAACGGCCTGCAGGTGCTCCTCAAGTCCGGCTACGAGCGCGACCATGTGTCGATCCGCCTGGTGGTCGGCGTCGGCCTGGACGACTTCGACTGCGACCAGCGCGAGCTGCCGCACCTGCTCGAGCACCTGCTGTTCAGCGGGATCGACGAGACGGGCGAGGGCGGCCTGGAGGAGCGCATGCAGGCCCTGGGCGGGGAGTGGAACGCCTTCACCAGCAGTGCCGACACCACCTTCGTCATCGAGGCCCCGGCACGCAACCAGCGCAAGGTCCTCGACCTGCTGCTGGCGATCATTCGCGACACCCGCATCGACGAAAAGGCGCTGGCCACGGCGAAAAAGATCATCGAACGCGAGGACGGCGGCCACTACGGCCGCCTGCAGCGCTGGCTCGACCGCCAGGACATCGGCCACCCGGCCAGCGACCAGCTGGCCACCGAGCTGGGCCTGAAGTGCCCCGAGCGCTCCAGCCTCGACGACATGACCCTGGAGCAAGTCCGGCAACTGCGTGAGCACTGGTACGTGGCCAACAACATGTCGCTGATCGTCGTCGGCGGCCTCGACCGCCTGCTGCCGGCCTACCTGGAGCGCACCTTCGGCGAGCTGCCGGCCACCGAACCCGGGGAGCGCCGTAACCTGGAGAGCATCAGCCAGCAGGCCGAACAGCGCCGCGACCTGACCCGCGGCTGGCTGGGCGACAACATCAAGCTGCACTGGCTGTTCATCGAGCCGACGCTGGAGGAGGGCCACGACCAGACCCTCGAGCTGCTTTCGCGCTACCTGGATTGGGCGCTGTACGACCAGCTGCGCCTGCGCCACGGTCTGTCCTATGGCCCGTCGGTGCAACGCGAGAGCTTCGGCGACAGCGGGATGCTCAGCCTCAATGCCGATCTCGAGCGCCAGGACCTCGACGAGGCGCTGAAGGTGCTCGGGGAGCTGTTCGACCACCTGCGCAAGCACGGCCTGGACCCGGACACCTTCGCCCGGATCAAGGAGGCGGCAATTGCCCGGGAAAGCTGGACCACCCAGGGCAACGCGGCGCTCGCCGACTATTACTGGGGGGCGCTCAACGCCTACGAGGACGGGCGTTTCACCGATCCGGTGCGGCAACTGCGTCAGGTCAGCCTCAAGCAGGCCGACGCGGCACTGCGCGAACTACTCAAGGAACCGGGGTACCTGCGCATCGAGAAGCCGTTGCTAGGGTATGACGAACTGTATGGGCTGGTGGCACTGGTGCTGGGGCTGATCCTGGCCGCGGGGCTGATCCGCCGGCGCCGCGTGGTGGCCAATCGCCCCAGTGGTGCTACACGGGAGCCGTGATTCGGCGGTATCCTGTCGGCCAACAGCGTCTGCGTGGGAGCGGGCTTGCCCCGCGATGAGGTCATCGCGGGACCAGCCCGCTCCCACGACGCCTCGAACACGCCTTTTCCTGTTGTAAACCCATGCCCCCGATCCCCAGCTTCATCCTGCGCATCATCGAGCTGCTCAAACGCTATCCCGGCATCATCGCGCTCTACGGTTTCCTCTCGGGGATCGGCAGCTTCATCCTGGTCGACCGCCAGGCCGGCCTGGCCAGCTGGATCGCCATCGTCATGCTGGTCAGCTGGATCTGGCTGATGCTGGAGAACACCCTCACCGAGTTGTTCGCCCGCACCTTCAAGCGCGAGATCCCGCAGCCGCTGCTGCGCTTCGCGACGCAGATGATCCATCAGGAAAGCCTGTTCTTCGTCCTGCCGTTCTTCTTCATCACCACCACCTGGAACAGCGGCCAACTGATCTTCACCGGCCTGCTCGGCGCCGCCGGGCTGATCTCGATCGTCGACCCGCTGTACCACAAGTGGCTGGCGCCACGCCGCTGGCTGTTCCTCGCGCTGCACACCCTGACGCTGTTCGCCGCGATGCTCACGGCGCTGCCGATCATCCTGCACCTGACCACCGCGCAGAGCTTCAAGCTGGCGCTGATCGCCGCCATGGCGCTGTCGTTCCCGAGCCTGGCCAGCAGCTTCCCGATCAACAACTGGCGCCGCGGCGTGGCCCTGGTGCTGGTGACCCTGGCGGTCGGCGGCGGCGGCTGGCTGCTGCGCTCCTGGGTGCCGCCGGCCACGCTGTGGATGACCGACGTGGCGATCAGCACCGAAGTGCTCAACCGCCAGCCGGGCGCCTCGCTGGACGAAGTGGCCGCCAGCCGCATCCGCAGCGGTGGGCTGTACGCCTATACCGCCATCAACGCGCCCCGTGGCCTGAACGAGCGCATATACCATGTGTGGCAGCTCGACGGTAAGGAAGTGGACCGTATCGCCCTGGATATCCATGGCGGGCGCAAGGAGGGCTACCGCGCCTGGACCCACAAGCAGAACTTCCCGCCCAATCCGGTGGGCAAGTGGCAGGTGAGGGTGCTGACCGAGGACGGGCAGGTGATCGGGGTGTTGCGGTTCAAGGTGGTGGACGATACTGCTCGCTGAATAATCCTGTAGGAGCGTCCCGCTGCGCTATGATCAGCCTCTATGCCCTCAGTCAGACGCATGGAGCCTATGACCGTCCCGAGCGCCACCCTGGACACCACCGAGCAGCCCTCGCGCCTGCGCATCGTCGGCGACTGGACCCTGGCCCACTACGCCAGCCTCAAGCGCGAGTGCGAGCGCCTGGGCAGCCAGTACGGCGATGACACCCAGGTCGATCTCAGCCAACTGGGCCGCCTGGACACCGCCGGCGCCTCGCTGCTGGCCGAGCTGCTCGGCTCCGAACGCCTGTCGCGCTGCACCGACGAACTCCCCGATGCCAGCCGCGCGCTGCTGAAGAACGTCTACTGCTCGGTGCAGGACTACTGCATCCCGGTCAAGGAGCCGGAGCAACCAGTGCTGCTCCTGCTGCTGGCGCGCATCGGTCGCGCCGTCGACCAGCTGTGGCAGGATACCAACCAGGTGCTGGGCTTCATCGGCCTGATCCTGCAGACCCTGTTCCTGCGCCTGTTCCAGCCGCACCGCTGGCGCGTCACGCCGGTGGTCGCGCACCTCGAGCAGACCGGCCTGGACGCCGCGCCCATCGTCGCCTTGCTGACCTTCCTGGTGGGCGCGGTGGTGGCCTTCCTCGGCGCCACGGTGCTGGCCGACTTCGGCGCGACCATCTTCACCGTCGACCTGGTGGCGTTCTCCTTCCTGCGTGAATTCGCCGTGCTGCTGACCGCCATCCTCATGGCCGGCCGCACCGCCAGCGCGTTCACCGCGCAGATCGGCTCGATGAAGGCCAACGAGGAGATCGACGCCATCCGCACCCTGGGCCTGAACCCCATCGAACTGCTGGTGGTGCCGCGGGTGCTGGCGCTGCTGATCGCGCTGCCGCTGCTGACCTTCGTCGCCATGCTCTGCGGCATGATCGGCGGCGCGGTGGTCTGCGCCCTGACCCTGGACATCTCGCCGGCCATGTTCCTCTCGCTGCTGCAGAGCGACATCGGCGTGCAGCACTTCCTGGTGGGCCTGGCCAAGGCGCCGTTCTTCGCCTTCCTGATCGCCGCCATCGGTTGCCTGGAAGGCTTCAAGGTCAGCGGCAGCGCCGAGTCGGTGGGCGCCCATACCACGTCTGCCGTGGTGCAATCGATCTTCGTGGTGATCGTGCTGGATGCGGTGGCCGCGCTGTTCTTCATGGAGATGGGCTGGTGACTGAAGCCGTGATCGAAGCCCGCGGCCTGTGCAACCGCTTCGGCAGCCAGAGCGTGCACGAGAACCTCGACCTGGACCTGTACCGCGGCGAGATCCTCGCCGTGGTCGGCGGCTCGGGCAGCGGCAAGTCGGTGCTGTTGCGCAGCATCGTCGGCCTGCGCCGGCCCAACGAAGGCACGGTCAAGGTGTTCGGCCAGGACCTGGCCACCCTCGACGAAACCCAGCGCTCGCTGGTCGAACGCCGCTTCGGCGTGCTGTTCCAGAAAGGCGCGCTGTTCTCCTCGCTGACCGTCACCGAGAACGTCGCCCTGCCGCTGATCGAGCATGCCGGGCTGTCGCGGGCCGACGCCGAGCACCTGGCCGGGGTCAAGCTGGCCTTGGCTGGACTGCCGATCAGCGCCGCCGACAAATACCCGGCGTCGCTGTCCGGCGGCATGATCAAGCGCGCCGCCCTGGCCCGCGCCCTGGCCCTGGACCCGGACATCCTGTTCCTCGACGAGCCTACCGCCGGCCTCGACCCGATCGGCGCCGCCGCCTTCGACCAGTTGATCCTGACCCTGCGCGACGCCCTGGGGTTGTCGGTGTTCCTCATCACCCACGACCTGGACACCCTCTACACCATCACCGACCGGGTAGCGGTGCTGTCGCAGAAGAAGGTGCTGGTGGCAGGGCCCCTGGCCGAGGTCGAGCAGACCGACGACCCATGGATTCACGAATACTTTCACGGCCCGCGTGGCCGGGCGGCCGAAGACGCCGCCCTGCGCGCCCGCCAGGAGCGCTGAACGATGGAAACCCGAGCTCATCATGTCCTGATCGGCCTGGTCACCGTGCTGGTGGTGGCCGGCGCCATGCTGTTCGGCCTGTGGCTGACCAAGTCCAGCGTCGACACCGCCTTCAAGGACTACGAAGTGGTGTTCAACGAGGCGGTCTCGGGCCTGTCCCGTGGCAGCCCGGTGCAGTACAACGGCATCAAGGTCGGCGACGTCAGCAGCCTGCGCCTGGACCCGAAGGACCCGCGCCGGGTGCTGGCACAGGTGCGCCTGAACGGCGACACGCCGGTCAAGGAAGACACCCAGGCCAAGCTGACCCTGGCCGGGGTGACCGGCAACGCGTTCATCCAGCTCAGCGGCGGCACCCCACAGAGCCCCGAGCTCAAGGGCAAGGGCGGCAAGCTGCCGGTGATCGTCGCCTCGCCCTCGCCGATCTCGCGCCTGCTCAACGACAGCAGTGACCTGGTGACCAACATCAACCTGCTGCTGCACAACGCCAACCTGATGTTCTCCGAAAGCAACATCGAGCGATTGAGCAACACTCTGGCCAACCTGGAGCAGACCACCGGCGCCTTCGCCAGCCAGAAAGGCGGCATCGCCGATGCCATCGAGCAACTGGCCCAGGTCGGCAAGCAGGCCAACGCCACCCTGGCCGAGACCCAGGCGCTGATGCGCAACGCCAACGGCCTGCTCGGCACCCAGGGCAAGCAGGCCATCGGCAGCGCCGAGCAGGCCATGCAGTCGCTGGCCGAAAGCACCGCCACCATCAACAGCCTGCTGCAGGACAACCGCCAGTCCCTGGACGACGGTGCCCAGGGGCTGAACCAGATCGCCCCGGCGATCCGCGAACTGCGTGAGACCCTCAACTCGCTCAAGGGCATCTCCCGGCGCCTGGAAGCCGACCCCAGCGGCTACCTGCTGGGCCGCGACAACAACAAGGAGTTCCAGCCATGATCCCGTCGCTGCGCCTGGCCTTCGCCGCCGCCACGCTGAGCCTGGTTTCGGCCTGTTCGATCCTGCCACAGAGCGAGCCTGTGGATATCTATCGCCTGCCGGTGAACCAGGCGGCCCGCGCCGCAGCGCCGCTGGACTGGTCGCTGCGCCTGAACAAACCACTGGCCAGCGAAGCCCTGGCCGGGCCGCGTATCGCGGTGATTCCCCAGGGCGATGTGATCAGCAGCTACAAGGGCGCACGCTGGAGCGACCCGACGCCGATGCTGGTGCGCAACCGCCTGCTCGACGGTTTCCAGCGCGACGGCCGGGTGCAGCGCCTGAGCGCCGATGACAGCAACCTGCAGGCGGACTACGAGCTGGGCGGCGAGCTACAGGCCTTCCAGAGCGAATACCGCCCGGGTGGGGCGGTGGAGGTGGTGATCCGCTACGACGCGCGGCTGGTGCAGGGCCGCAGCCAGCGCATCCTCGCGAGCAAACGCTTCGAGGTGCGCCAGGCGCTGGGCGAACAGCAGGTGCCGGCGGTGGTCGCCGGCTTCGGCGCGGCCAGCGATCAGCTGGCGCGCCAGGTGATCGACTGGACCGTCAGCCAGGCTCAGGCGAAGAACCAGTAGCAGACGAAGATCGCCGCGATCACCCCGGCCAGCTCGGCCAGCAGGGCGCAGCCGACGGCGTGGCGCACGCGCTGGATGCCCACCGCGCCGAAGTACACCGCCAGCACGTAGAAGGTGGTCTCGGTGCTGCCCTGGATGGTCGCCGCCACCAGCGCCGGGAAGCTGTCCACGCCTTGGGTCTGCATGGTCTCGATCAGCATGGCCCGCGCCGCGCTGCCGGAGAACGGCTTGACCAGCGCGGTGGGCAGGCCCTCGACGAAGCGGGTGTCCAGGCCCATCCAGGTCACCGCGTGGCGGATGCCGTCCAAGGCCAGTTCCAGGGCGCCCGAAGCGCGCAGCACACCGACCGCCACCAGCATCGCCACCAGGTAGGGCAGCAGCCCCTTGGCCACGTCGAAACCTTCCTTGGCGCCCTCGACGAAGGCCTCGTACACCTGCACCCTTCGTAACGCGCCGATCACCAGGAACAGCATGATCACGCCGAACAGCGTCAGGTTGCCGAGGATCGACGACAGGCTGGCCAACGCGGCCGCCGACAGCGTGCCGAGGAAGGCCATGAAACCGCCCAGCAGCAGGGCGCCGGGGATCAGGTAAGCGAGCACCACCGGGTCCCACAGGCGCAGGCGCTGCATCACCGCCACCGACAGCAGGCCGACCAGGGTCGAACAGCTGGTGGCCAGCAGGATCGGCAGGAACACCATGGTCGGATCGGGCGCGCCTTGCTGGGCGCGGTACATGAAGATGGTCACCGGCAGCAGGGTCAGCGACGAGGCGTTGAGCACCAGGAACAGGATCTGCGCGTTGCTTGCCGTGGTGCTGCTGGGGTTGAGCTCCTGCAGCGAGCGCATGGCCTTCAGGCCGATGGGCGTGGCGGCGTTGTCCAGGCCCAGGCCGTTGGCGGCGAAGTTCATGGTGATCAGGCCCAGGGCAGGGTGGCCGGGCGGCACTTCCGGCATCAGCCGGGCGAACAGCGGGCCGAGGACCTTGGCCAGCCATTCGACGATGCCGGCCTTCTCGGCGATCTTGAGGAAACCCAGCCACAGGGTCAGGGTACCGAACAGCAGGACCATGACCTCCACCGACAGCTTGGCCATGGCGAAGATGCTCTCGACCATTGCGGCGAAGATGCCGGCGTTGCCGCCCACCAGCCATTGGGCCAGGGCGGAGATGGCCGCCACCAGGAAAAAGCCGAGCCAGAGGCCGTTGAGCATCCGTGTGTTCCCCCTTGAAAAATGCCCGAATGATAGCGCATGCCGGTGCCTGGCTGGAGGCCGCTTCTACAGGGGGAGCGGTCGCCTACAAAACAAAAAGCCCCGACAAGTCGGGGCTCTTCGCTCAGCTCAGTGGCTTACTGGTTGACGGTCTTGCCCGCCACCACAGCCTCTTTCTTGCCTTTTTCCAGCACCAGCGACTGGTAGTACGCCGCGCCTTTCTCGGCGTCGTACATACCCTGCCACTTGGCGATGACCACTGCAGCCAGGGCGTTGCCCACCACGTTCAGCGCGGTACGGGCCATGTCCATGATGCGGTCGACACCGGCGATGAAGGCCAGGCCTTCCAGCGGAATGCCCACGCTGCCCAGGGTGGCCAGCAGTACCACGAAGGACACGCCCGGCACGCCGGCGATACCCTTGGAGGTGACCATCAGGGTCAGCACCAGCAGCAGCTGCTGGCTCCAGGACAGGTCGATGCCGTACAGCTGGGCGATGAAGATCGCCGCGATGCTCTGGTACAGGGTCGAACCGTCGAGGTTGAACGAATAGCCGGTCGGTACCACGAACGAGCAGATCGACTTCGGCGCGCCGTATTTCTCCATCTTCTCGATCACGCGCGGCAGCACGGTCTCGGAGCTGGAGGTGGAGTAGGCGAGGATCAGCTCGTCCTTCATGATGCGCATGATCTTGATGATCGAGAAGCCGAACACGCGCGCCACCAGGCCCAGCACCATGAAGGCGAAGAAGGCGATGGCGAAGTACACCAGCAGCACCAGCTTGGCCAGCGGCAGCAGGGAAGCGAAGCCGAAGTTGGCGACGGTGGCGGCGATCAGGGCGAACACGCCGATCGGGGCGTAGTTCATGATCATGTGGGTGACCTTGAACATGGTCTCCGACACGCCCTGGAAGGTACGCACCAGCGGCTCGCGCAGGTCGGCGTTGAGGCTCGACAGGCCCATGCCGAACATCACCGAGAAGAAGATGATCGGCAGCATCTCGCCACGCATCAGCGCCGCGAAGATATTCGACGGGATCAGGTTGAGCAGGGTCTCGATGAACGCGTGCTCATGCTGCACCTCGGCCGCGGTAGCCTGGTACTTGGAAATGTCGACGGTGCCCAGGGTGCTCATGTCGATGCCGGCGCCCGGGTGGAACACGTTGGCCAGGACCAGGCCGACGACGATGGCGATGGTGGTCACCACCTCGAAGTAGATGATGGTCTTCAGGCCGATGCTGCCCAGTTTCTTCGCGTCGCCAACCCCGGCGATGCCCACGATCAGCGACGAAATCACGATCGGGACGACGATCATCTTGATCAGGCGAATGAAGATGTCACCGGCCGGCTGGAGGACGTTGCTGATCCACCATGCCTTTTCTGCACTGAAATGATTCAGTAGCGCGCCGACTGCAACGCCCAGCAACAGACCGATGACGATCTGCCAGGCGAGGCTCAGTTTTGCCTTCTTCATGTCATTACCCTTTGTTGTAGTGGTCACGGGTACCGGCCGAAAAGGCCCATGCCAGAGCGGCTAAAAGCCATTCCGGTCGCGCCTGGTCAATCCGACAACCCACTTGTAAGGACACCGCGAGCGAGCATTGCTGGCGCTCGGGCCGAGGAAAAAGGCGGCAACTATTGCGATGCGGGGAGGGGCAGTCTAATGCCGGAAACGACTACCCTATGCCGAATCGGCATGAGACCGGGAGCCGAAATCGGACATCGTCAAGCCCTTGATTTTCAACGTTCGGATTTCCGAACAAGACCAAAGTGCCAATTTTAGGCCGATTTGACGGGATGACAGAAAGGTGTGAGATGGCGTGTTCGACAATCCGAATGGCTGAAATGCCACGCGAGCTGACCTGTCGGACAGGCAAAAAAATTTAGATATACGGTAGCGACAAAATGTGTCTGAAGTAAAAAGTCGCTCGTATTAAAGGAAGGAGTCTTACAGGCGCTTCGGAAGCCAGATCGGTCACATCGTCCTGTTCGGACCCAACCGACCTGCAACTTCCGATGCCACCCTCTCCTGACCCGGCCCATGACGGAGGCACTCCCTGTACCCCTAGGCCACTGCGACCCTGCAACAGTCAGAGCGGCCCGGCCCCCTGGTCATGCGCCACCCCTCCTCGGGGCGGCGCATCATAGAAGCCTGAAAGATAAAAAGGTTCAGCTTCTATAGCGTTACAGTGCGCGACCGCTGGTCAGTACCAGTTCGGGTCACGCTTGAGCTGCTCCTGCAGCAGGGCCTTCATGCCCTCGTCCGGCTTGCCCAGCCAACGGTAGTCGGCATGGCGGGTGGGCGACTTGTCGGCGGGCAGGCCTTCGGGCACTTCCACGAGCATGCCGTAGGCGTCCTCCTTGTCCCAGCTGAAGGCCACGATCAGGCGCTTGTAGGTGCAGTTGCCCTCGGACTCGCACAACGGGCCAACTAGGTACCGGTCGCCGTCCTCGGTCACCGCCGACATCTGCTGCGCCGAACTGCCGCTCAGGTTGATCACCCACTCGGGCAGGCGTTCCTCGTTCTTGAGGGTCTTCTGCCAGGTTTTTTGGTATTCGGGGTCCGAGCCGAGCAACTGGTTTGCCCGGACCTGACCATCATTGGCCGCCAGCGCCGTCGCGCCGCTGCCCAGCAGCAGCGCGACGACCAGGGCCTTGGGGAGCATCCTGCTCATGGTCATCAACCTCTGCCGCGGCCGAAGAAGAAAGAGGCGACGAACAGCACCAGGAAGACAATGAACAGGATCTTCGCGATACCGGTCGCGGCGCCAGCGATACCACCAAAGCCCAGGACCGCAGCGATGATGGCGATGATTAGGAAGGTGATTGCCCAACTAAGCATGATGTTTCTCCTTTTCTTGTGCGAAATCGGTCGATGGCGTCAGAACACCCAACGCTCCTCGGGCTGGACGCGCTCGAGCACGGCAGGCGCGGTGTCGGCACTGGGCAGCGGCTCGGCGGCCTTGACCAGGGTGGTGGCATGGGTTGCCCGCATTTGCGTCAACAGCGCGGTCTGCACCGCCACCTGCTCGGCCAGCCGGGCGGTCTGCCAGCTGTGGTAGAAGAGGCCCGCCGCCAGGGTGAGCAGCAGGGCCATGCCGAGGAACAACAGCTGGTGCAGGGGGACTACAGCGCTCTGCGTACGATTGTCTTGGGGGCGATTCATGCCGGCTCCTCCTGCTGTGCTTGTTATCCATTCTGCAAAGGTCATTGCAGCCTGCATGCCAGCCTTCGCAAACTGAATAAATCCTTTTAAATCAGATAGATACGAAATATCCCCACCTTGCCGGGGGACGTATCCTGCACGATGCCCCGCAATCGGGTCGTGCGTTTTGCACGACCCAGCCCTCGGCCACGCGATAGCGATGCCTCGAATCCAGCCCCTCGGATCGGGTTAGCAGCCGATTTCCCGTTCTCAACTTCATATTTATCAGCCACTTAGCCATCATGAAGGCATACAGCTAGCATGCATGGAGCGGAATCAATCAGAATCGACCATGCAACTTGCCCGATTTTTCCGACACTAATTGAGATCAATCCCAAAGGAGCGCAGGAAATGGAATCAGCCCAGGACAACCAAGGCCGCATTCTGCTGGTGGACGACGAGTCCGCCATCCTGCGCACATTCCGCTATTGCCTCGAGGACGAGGGCTACAGCGTGGCCACCGCCAACAGCGCCGCCCAGGCCGAGGCCCTGTTGCAGCGCCAGGTGTTCGACCTGTGTTTCCTCGACCTGCGCCTGGGCGAGGACAATGGCCTGGACGTGCTGGCGCAGATGCGCATCCAGGCACCGTGGATGCGGGTGGTGATCGTCACCGCCCATTCGGCCATCGACACTGCGGTGGATGCCATCCAGGCCGGCGCCGCCGACTACCTGGTCAAGCCCTGCAGCCCCGACCAGCTGCGCCTGGCCACCGCCAAGCAGTTGGAGGTGCGCCAGCTATCGGCGCGCCTGGAAGCCCTCGAAGGCGAGGTGCGCAAACCCAAGGATGGCCTGGACTCCCATAGCCCGGCGATGATGGCGGTGCTGGAAACCGCGCGCCAGGTGGCGACCACCGACGCCAACATCCTCATCCTCGGCGAGTCGGGTACCGGCAAGGGTGAGCTGGCCCGTGCCATCCATGGCTGGAGCAAGCGGTCGCGCAAGGCCTGCGTGACCATCAACTGCCCCTCGCTGAATGCCGAGCTGATGGAGAGCGAGCTGTTCGGCCACACCCGCGGCGCCTTCACCGGCGCCAGCGAAAGCACCTTGGGGCGGGTCAGCCAGGCCGATGGCGGCACGCTTTTTCTCGACGAGATCGGCGATTTTCCGCTGACCTTGCAGCCAAAACTGCTGCGCTTCATCCAGGACAAGGAGTACGAGCGGGTCGGCGACCCGGTCACCCGCCGGGCGGACGTGCGGATCCTCGCGGCCACCAACCTCAACCTCGACGAGATGGTCCGCGAGAACCGCTTCCGTGAAGACCTGCTGTATCGGTTGAACGTCATCACCCTGCACCTGCCGCCGCTGCGCGAGCGCAGCGAGGACATCCTGACCCTGGCCGACCGGTTCCTGGCCCGCTTCGTCAAGGAGTACTCGCGCCCGGCCCGTGGCTTCAGCGACGAAGCCCGGGCCGCGCTGCTCAACTACCGCTGGCCGGGCAATATCCGCGAGCTGCGCAACGTGATCGAACGGGCCAGCATCATTTGCCCGCAGGAGCGGGTGGAGATCACCCACCTGGGCATGGCCGAGCAACCCGCCAGCAACGCGCCCAGGGTCGGCGCGGCGCTGAGCCTGGATGAACTGGAGCGCGCCCATATCGGCGCGGTGCTGGCTGCCAGCGACACCCTCGACCAGGCGGCCAAGACCCTGGGTATCGACGCCTCCACCCTGTACCGCAAGCGCAAGCAGTACAACCTATGAAATGGCCGATGAAGCTGCGCACGCGGCTGTTCCTCAGCATCTCGGCGTTGGTCACGGTAGCGCTGCTGGGCCTGATGCTGGGGCTGTTCAGCGTGCTGCAGATGGCAGCCCTGCAGCAGCGCGTGGTGCAGGACACCACCCACACCCTGGAGCTGGGCCTGAAGCTGCGCCAGAACCTGGGTGAGCAGTTGAACCTGATCCTCGACGAGGACACCGCCCCGGCCAGCCTGGTGACCTTGCAGGACCAGTTCCAGGCACTGCTCAAGCAGGGGCTGGAGCAGGGCGGCGAGCGCACGGGTTTCAGCAAGGCTGCCAGCAACTACCAGGCGTTCGTCCAGGCCTACCGGCAGAGCACCACACCTGCCCGCAGCATGGGCGTTGACCAACCCCTCGGCGCCGCCTTCAACCAGGTCCGCGCCGACCTGCTGGACTCCCACCGCCAGGCCCTGGAGCACATCGCCCGCAGCGAGGAGAAGTCACGCGACCGCGCCCTGCTGATCAGCGGCCTGCTGGGGCTGATGGGCCTCACCGTGCTGGTACTCGGGTTCATCACCGCGCACAACATCGCCCGCCGCTTCGGCCAGCCGATCGAGGCGCTGGCCAAGGCCGCCGACCAGGTCGGCCAGGGCAATTTCGACGTCACCCTGCCGGTGACCCAGGCCACCGAACTCAACCAGCTGACCCGCCGCTTCGGCCTGATGGCCGATGCCCTGCGCAAACACCAGGCCACCAACATCGACGAACTGCAGGCCGGCCAGCAACGGCTGCAGGCAGTGCTCGACAGCATCGACGACGGCCTGCTGATCATCGATCGCCAGGGCCGCCTGGAACACCTCAACCCGGTGGCCCAGCGCCAGCTCGGCTGGGACCCTAGCCGGCTCGGCGCAAGCCTGGCCGAGGCCCTGCAGCGCCCGGAACTTGAAAAACAGCTGCGCCAGGTGCTGCGCGGCGGCAGCCTGGACCGCCCGCCGGACGACCTGAGCCTGGAGGTAGATGAGGAAACCCGCCTGCTGACCTACAGCCTGACCCCGGTCAGCCACCCCGAGGGGCCGATCCTCGGCGCGGTGATGGTGCTGCACGACGTGACCGAGCAACGCGCCTTCGAGCGGGTGCGCAGCGAGTTCGTGCTGCGCGCCTCCCACGAGTTGCGCACGCCGGTCACCGGCATGCACATGGCGTTCGGCCTGCTGCGCGAGCGGGTCAGTTTCCCGCCAGAAGCGCGCGAGAACGACCTGCTCGAGACCATCGCCGAGGAGATGCAGCGCCTCACCCAGCTGATCAACGACCTGCTCAACTTCTCGCGCTATCAAAGCGGCCTGCAGAAGCTGGAACTGGCCCCCTGTGCCCTCGACGAACTGTTCGAGCGCGCCCAGGCACGCTTTGCCGAACAGGCCTCGGGCAAGCAGATCGAGCTGATACGCGAGCTGGAACCGCCGCTGCCGCGCATCCAGGCCGACGTCGCGCAACTCGACCGGGTGCTCGACAACCTGCTGCACAACGCCATCCGCCATACCGGCAGCGGCGGGCGCATCCGCCTGCACGCGCGACGCCACGCCGAGCGGGTGATCATCAGCGTCGAGGACAACGGCGAAGGCATCGCCTACGGCCAGCAAGGGCGGATCTTCGAGCCGTTCGTGCAGGTCGGGCGCAAGAAGGGCGGGGCCGGCCTGGGCCTGGCGCTGTGCAAGGAGATCGTCCAGCTGCATGGCGGGCGGATGGGGGTGTTCTCGCGACCAGGGCAGGGCACGCAGTTCTACATGGCACTACCGGTCTGACACTTTTTTGCTGGGGGTGGGCTTGCCCCGCGATGTGGCCGGCACAAGCAATCCACCCTCAAGGCTCATCATCGATCCGCCGCCCAGCCACCCGCCGCCCCCGGGTAATCAGCTCGGCAAATTGACGCGCGTTCAACGGATGGGCAAACAACCAGCCCTGCCCATAGTTGACCCCCTCGCTGTTGAGCAGTACCGCCTGGTCCTCTGACTCGATGCCCTCGGCGATCACCCGCAGGTGCAGGTCGTGGGCCATGCGGATGATGTGCGGCGCCACGCCGCTGCTGGCGGCGTCATGGCCCAGGGCGTCGATGAACGACTTGTCGATCTTCAGGCAGTCCACCGGCAACGTCTGCAAGTAGGCCAGGCTGCAATAGCCGGTGCCGAAGTCATCGATCAACACCTGGTGCCCCACGGCACGCAAGGCCTGCAGGTTGTCCCGCGCCACCACCACGTCGATCAGCCCGCGCTCGGTCACCTCGAAGGCGATCTGCCGGGGCGCCACCCGATGATGGGCCAGCAGCCGCGCCGCCACCCGGCCGATACGCGGCGCCATGACATCGCAGGCCGCCAGGTTGACCGAGATGTACAACTGGCGATTGGCCCGCAGCAATTGCCCCAGCTGCTCGAGCACCCGCTGCAGGACGAAATCGGTGATCTGGCGAATCTGCCCGGTGTTCTCCGCCAGGGGAATGAACAGGTCCGGGCTGGTCAGGCTGCCGTCCGGGCGGCGCCAGCGCACCAGCGCCTCGGCCCCGACGCAGCGGCGGCTGTCCAGCTCGAAGATCGGCTGGTACAACACCTGCAGTTCGCCCCGGCGCAAGGCCTGTTGCAGTTCCGAACTCATCGAGCGGCGTTGCAGGATCAGTTGCAGCACCAGCCAGCCGATGCACGCCGCCAGCACCAGGCTGCCGGGGAACAACAACCAGAGCAGGCCGTTGAGTTTCAGCGGCAGGCTGGCGCGAGGGGCGATCAGCACCAGCTGGTAGTCCGGCGACTTGGTGGACATGCGATAGACCAGCCGGTCGGGCAGCTCGATCAGCGACTTGCCCTGCGGCGGCGGCCAATCGGCGATCGGTGGCCAGGGTTGCGCCGGCCCCAGTACCGGGATGGCCCGCGTGCCCCGGTCCAGCACTACCAGCAGGCTGCCGCCCGGGGGCAGGTCGACCACGTCCGTGAGGTGGCCACGGGAGGTCGACACCACGAAGCGGCCCCGGCCCAGCATCAGCGCCGCGAGGTTCTCGTTGGGCTCGGTAGTGGTGTTGAGCCAGTAGCTGTAGGTCGGGCCCTGGATGTCAGGGCTGCGCAAGGGTTCGATAGTCCGCTCGCCGCCGCGGTTCGAACAGGCCAGCGTGCCTTCCACATAGGACGCCTCGTAGATGAACCGCGACTTCAGCGCCACCTGCTGCAGTTGCGCCAGCATCTGCGGGTCGCAGCCGCGCAGGGGTTGCGCCTGAAGCTGGTCCACGCCCTCGCGCAACTGACCGAAGACCTGCTCCAGGCGCTCCAGGAAACGCTCGCCCTGGGCGTTCATCTGCGCGCTTTCGCTCTGCTTCATCTGCTGCAAGGCCACGTTGACGCTGATCGCCAGCAACAGCACGGCACTGGCCAACGCCGCGAGCGCGGCCAACAGCCAGGGTCGGTGTAAAAATTGACGCACCGAAGCGAGGAGGTCAAACATGCGTGGCATCCAGTTGAATACCAAAGGTATAGCAACTGAATCGATGCTTGGCGTGGCCGCTGGGCGTGTGGAACGGTCCTATCGAGGATCGCCCAGCGATTTATGGTGCGCTGTTACACAGGAAGAAAAGGTGCAGGCTCTATCAGCGTGGGAGCGGGCTTGCCCCGCGATCACCGGCGAAGCCGGTGCCATGCACCGCATCGCGGGGCAAGCCCGCTCCCACGCTGAACATTCAAAAAACCGTATTAGCGCTTGCGGTTGAGCACCTGCAACATCGCCGCGGTCTGCGCATCCGGAACACCGTCGAAGCGCTGCGGACGGAAGCGCATCTGGAAGGCGGCAATCACATGGCGGGTGGACACATCCAGCTCGCCGGTCTGGTCGATGGCGTAGCCAAAGCGCGCCAGCTGCTGCTGGTACCAGGTGACGCTCGGCGGATTGACCTCGAAATAGGCCTGCTGTCGTGCCACCGAGGCGGCGTCCGGCCAGATACCCAGCCCGGCGTCGGCCAGGCGCTTCCAGGGGAATAGCGGGCCGGGATCGAGCTTGCGCAACGGCGCGATATCGCTATGGCCGATGATGTGGCGCGGATCGATGTTGTTGCGCTTGACGATATCCTTGAGCAACGCGATCAACGCCTGCACCTGCGCTTCGCTGTAAGGGTGCCAGACCCGACCGGTCGGCGTGTCGGTATACCCCTCGTTGACGATCTCGATGCCGATGGAGCTGGAGTTGAGCCAGGTGCGACCCTGCCACTGGCTGTCCCCGGCATGCCAGGCGCGGCGGTTCTCGTCCACCAGCTGATAGACCGTGGCCGGGCCGTCACCGATCAGGTAGTGGCTGCTGACTTCGCCATGGGTCAACAGGGCGAGTGAACGCTCTAGTGAAGCATTGGTGTAATGCACTACCACGAACTGGATACGGCTGTCCTGGTTGGCCGAAGGATGGCTGCGGTCAATGCGCAGGCCACTGGAACAACCTGCCAGGGCCAGCAGGAGCAGGGCGGTGAAGAGTCTTTTCATTGCAAGGGGCACGTGATGGAGTCAGCGGCGACAATGCTACAGTATAACGTGCCCATCACGATTGCTCACCCTGAACCCGACTAGCCCTGCTCCACCCGATTGCGCCCCAGCTCCTTGGCCCGGTACAACGCCTCGTCGGCGCGCTTGAGCACCTGATCGCCGCGCTCGCCGGAGCGGAAGGCGCTGATGCCGATGGAAGTGGTAATGACCACCCGCTCGCCCTTGAAGTGGAACGGGCAGGCCTCGATGGCCGCCCGCAGCGCCTCGGCCACCTGCGCCGCCGCGGGCGGCGAGGTCTGCGGCAGCAGCAGGACAAATTCCTCGCCACCGAAACGGGCGATGAAGTCGCGCCCGCGCAAGCGCTTGCGTAGCTGGTCGGCAACGATCTTCAGCACCTTGTCGCCCGCCAGGTGGCCATAACCGTCGTTGATACGCTTGAAATGGTCGAGGTCGAGGATGGCCATGGCCAGGTGGCCGCCGTTTTCCTGCCAGTCGAGCACCTCGCGCTCGACCTGCTCGCTCCAGGCCGCACGGTTGGGCAGGCCGGTAAGCGGATCGATCATGGCTTTCTGGCGCTGCTCCTCGAGGTGCTCGCGATAACCGAGGGCCTCCTGCTCCATGCTCGCCACGCGCTCGGCCAGGCCTTGCAGGCGGCTGGCCAGCTCGTGCTCGCGACGGTCACGCTCATGCTGGTGATCGTCCATGGTCACCAGCAGGCCTTCGAGGCGGTTCTCCAGGATGTGCTTGAGGCTGTCGACATCGACGGCGCCCTGCACGCTGCTTTGCAGGCCATCGACCTGCTCGCGCAGCTGGCTGTCCAGCTCGCGGGCGGCGGAACTGTTGTCGGCATGGCCGGCGCTGGCTTCGTGCAGGTGACTCTGGAAGGTCTCCAGGCGCTCGTTGAGCTGCTGCAGGTAGGCTTCGAACTCGTGCTGGCCACTGTCGGTGATCGCCAGCATGAGCACGGCCAGATCATCCAGGACTGGAATCAGCTCGTACCAGTTCAGCCCCCGTGAAACCCGCTCACGCATCTCCAGGGCCTGGGCCTTGTGGCGCTCCGGCAGGCTGAGGTCATCGAGCAGGCCGATCAGGGTCTGCTCGATATGGGCGGCAACCTGGCTGTACGGTGGCTCGACCGCGTCGGGGAGAGCATAAGGGCCATCTTCGCCGATAACCTCATCTGTCGCAGGTTCCAGCTTATCCGGTACGGGTTGCACGTCCTCGACAAGCGCCACGGGCTCAGCAACCGCCACGTCAACGGGCTCCACCTCGGCTTGAGGTTCGGCTTTCGGTTCGACAACGGGCACTGGCGTGGTTTCAACCAACGCTGGACCGGGCAGTTCAATTTCCGGCTCGGGTTCCGGTTCGGGCAATTCGGCAGGCGCGGTGTGCTCCTGCGCAGGCTCAGGCGCGACAGGCGGCACAGGCGGCACAGGTGCAAGAGCATGCAGTTCATCGGCATCCCTGGCCTGCGCCTCAGGCGCGATGACGGGAGACTCCTGCGCCGCAGGCACAGGTACTTCGACGGCCACAGGCGCAGGCACCAGCTCGCCCGGGGCCTCGTCACGGCCACCGAACAGGCGCTGCAGGAAGCCCGGGCGGGCCTCGTCCTCGGGCTTTTGCACCGCGCTCAGGGCGCGCCCCTGCAAGCCACTGAGCTCACCCAGCAAGGGCGGCAGTTCGCGGGACTGGCTGACCCCACCGTCGAGCTTCTTCGCCAGCTTTTTCAGCGGCCGCGACACCTCGCCCGGCAACGGCAGGGTCTGCAGCTGGGTGACCAGCGCGGTCAGCGCCTCGCTGACCTGGTTCATGCGGGTCTCACGGCGCTGCTCGGAGTCGAGCACGGCTTTTTCCAGGCGGGGAATCAGCCCGGCGAGGCCGGCGTCCATATTGTCGCTGCGGATGACCTCGCGCATTTCCTTCATGCACTGGTCAACGGTCTTGTCGCTACCTTCAGCCGCCAGGGTGCTGCGCACCAGGCCACGGCGCAGCAGGTCGAGGCGGGCTTCCCAGCGCCGCTCGAGCTTTTCCTGCTGCTCGATGCTCTTGAGGTATTTTTCTTTCCAGCGCTCGGCTTCTTCGGTCATGCCTGGATCCGCAACGGGTAGTGGCATCTAGTCCTGCAATCACTGGATTTCGGCGGAAAAGCCCAACACTTGAGTGCAGGATTCGCCCAGACAGGACTAACTCAGGACCGGCAGCGTATCCACTGTCAGGGCATCAGGCAATCGGATCTCGACGGCAACCGGAAGGTGGTCGGAAATAGGCTGCGCCAGCACCTCGACACGTTCGAGCGTCAGGCTTGGGCTGAGCAGGATGTGGTCCAGGCAGCGCTGGGGGCGCCAACTGGGGAAGGTAGCCTCGACCTGGGGCGCGATCAGGCCAAGATCGCGCAGTGGCGAGTGGTCGATCAGGTCGTTGGCATGGGTGTTCATGTCACCCATGAGGATCTGGTGGCGATAGCCACCGATCAGCTCGCGAATGTAGGCCAACTGGCGGGCGCGGGTCTTGGCGCCAAGGGCCAGGTGCATCATCACCACGATCAGCGCATCCTCGCCTTCGCCAAAGCGCACCAGGATCGCCCCGCGGCCGGACGGGCCGGGCAGGGGGTGGTCTTCCAGATGCTGGGGCTTGAGGCGGCTGAGCACGCCGTTGCTGTGCTGGGCGAAACGCCCGAGGTTGCGGTTGAGCTGCTGGTACCAGTAGGGGAAGGCACCCAGATGGGCCAGGTGCTCGACCTGGTTGACGAAGCCGGAACGCAGGCTGCCGCCATCGGCTTCCTGCAGGGCCACCAGGTCGAAGTCGCCGAGCAGGTCGCCGATCTTCTGCAGGTTGCCGGCGCGCCCGTTGTGCGGCAGCAGGTGCTGCCAGCTGCGGGTGACATAGTGCCGATAACGCTCGGTGCTGATGCCGACCTGGATGTTGAAGCTGAGCAGCCGCAGGCGACCATCTTCCGGCAGACCGGTGGCCCGCAGGTGATGCTCGTTGACCTGCGGCTGGGGCAGGCCAATGCCTCGCGTGGCACGCAAGCGCATGGCGGTCGCCGCTTACTTAGCGGCGCGCTCCTTGGCGATCAGTTGGTCAGCGACGTTCAGCACGCCTTCCGGACCTTGGGCGGTGCCCAGGTCGAAGCGGTACTTGCCGTTGACGACCATGCTCGGGACGCCGGTGATCTCGTACTTCTTGGCCAGTTCCTTGGCCTGGTTGACCTGGCCCTTGATGGCGAAGGAGTTGAAGGTGGCGAGGAACTTGTCCTTGTCCACGCCCTGGGTGGCCAGGAAGTCGGCCATTTCCTCAGGCTTGGTCAAGCGCATGCGCTTGTTCTGGATGGCATCGAATACCGCGTTGTGGACGTTGTGCTCCACACCCATGGCTTCCAGGGTCAGGAACATCTGGCCGTGGGCATCCCATGGACCACCGAACATGGCCGGTACGCGCTTGAAGTTGACGTCCTTGGGCAGCTTGTCGACCCAAGGGTTGATGACCGGCTCGAAGTGGTAGCAGTGCGGGCAGCCATACCAGAACAGCTCGACGACTTCGATCTTGCCGGGTACCGAAACCGGGACCGGGTTGCTCAGCTCGATATATTCCTTGCCGGCGGTGGCAGGCTCCGCGGCCTGCACGGCGGCCATACCGAATACGCTGGCGGCGACCAGCGCGGCGCTGAGAATCAGTTTACGCATGCTTTACTCCTGAGCAGTCTTTGGTCGCCTCGACGCGACCCGTGTAGGACAGGCCGGGAAGGGCTCGAGTTCTGTAGTGTAACGGCTATGGACAGAAAAAAGGGCAGCCTGGGCTGCCCTTTTCATCTTTAGCGCTGGTGCATTAACCGAGTGTTAACGCGTATTTCAGTGCAGGCCCTGGATGTAGCTGGACAGTGCTTCGATGTCCTTGTTGCTCAGCTTGCCGGCGATGGTGCGCATGGTCATGGCGTCGCCGTCGTTGGTGCGGTTGCCTTCGCGGAAGTCGGTCAGCTGCTTGCCGACGTACTGCGCGTGCTGGCCGCTCAGGTGCGGGAATTTCGCCAGGGCGATGCCCGCGCCGTTGGGCGAGTGGCAGCCGGTGCAGGCGGGCATGCCTTTCTCGAGGTTGCCGCCATTGAACAGGGCACGGCCACGCTCGACCAGTTTCGGGTCGGCGGCGCCCACGCTGCCTTTCTGGCTGGCGAAATAGGCGGCGATATCGGCCAGGTCCTGGTCGTTGAAGTTGGCCAGCATGCCGGTCATCTCCAGCACGGTACGCTTGCCGTCCTTGATGTCATGCAGCTGCTTGTTCAGGTAGGGCTCACCTTGGCCGGCGAGTTTCGGGAAGTTCGGTGCCAGGCTGTTGCCGTCAGGGTTGTGGCAGGCCCCACAGACAGCTGTTTTGGCCTGACCGGCAGCAGCATCGCCTTTGATGGGTCCCGCAGCAGTTGCCGCACCTGCGACCCCCATGGTCAACAGCAGACTCACGAATAGTTTGTTCATCAGCTAATCCAACACGGCTAAGGGTGAAATGTTATGTATCGGGACTGCCGCTCATCCAAAGGATGACCAAACGGTAGTCCTCGGCACTGCAGTCCATGCACAATCCACGCGGCGGCATAGCCTTGAAACCCTGTGTAACATGCACCACCAGTTGCTCCATGCCTCGCGCCAGCCTTGGCTCCCAGGCCGCCCGGTCACCGCTTTTGGGTGCCTGGGGCAGTTGTCCGGCGTGACAGGCCGCGCACGTGCGGTTGTACAACGCCTCGGGATCCTGTGTAGCCTGTGCGCTGAAAAACGGCAGGAACATACCGACAGCAAGCAGCCATTTCGCCATGCGAAACGACCTGACAGGGTTGGGGGCCGCGCTGCGTTCTGTTGCGCGAGCTATTGTTCGACACCCCATGCTCAATTGCCTTCGCTGGGCGAATGAGCACACAAAAACTGGGGCATTATATACTTCCGCCAGCCAAACGGAAACGACACCGCTTGCCAGGCCTGGTCCTACGCCTCCAGCGCTGGGCAACACCCACATCGGAAATCCCATGCAAGTCAAGAACCCCATCCTCGGCCTCTGCCAGAAAGCCAAATTCGCCCTCAGCGCCGCCAAGGTCGAACAATGCCCTGAAGACCAGGGTTACGAGGTGGCTTTCGCCGGCCGTTCCAACGCCGGTAAATCCAGCGCCCTCAACACCCTGACCCACGCCAGCCTGGCGCGCACCTCGAAGACCCCCGGGCGCACCCAGCTGCTGAATTTCTTCAGTCTGGACGATGAACGGCGTTTGGTCGACCTGCCGGGCTACGGTTATGCAAAAGTGCCGATTCCGCTCAAGCAGCACTGGCAGAAACACCTGGAAGCCTACCTGGGCAGCCGCGAGTGCCTGCGCGGGGTGATCCTGATGATGGACACCCGCCACCCGATGACCGACTTCGACAAGATGATGCTCGACTGGGCCAAGGCCAGCGGCATGCCCATGCACATCCTGCTGACCAAGGCCGACAAGCTGACCCATGGCGCCGGCAAGAACACCCTGCTCAAGGTGCAGGCGGAAATCCGCAAGGGCTGGGGCGATGCGGCGACCATCCAGCTGTTCTCGGCGCCCAAGCGCCAGGGGCTGGAAGAGGCCTACCGGGTGCTGGCGGACTGGATGGAGCTGGAAGACAAGCCGGTGGCCTGAGGCGATCCCCGTCTATGTAGGAGCGGCCTTGTGCCGCGAAAGGGGCGCGTAGCGGCCCCAGGATTTCAGCTTCGCAGCATGATTGTGGGGCTGCTGTGCAGCCCTTTCGCGGCACAAGGCCGCTCCTACACACGGGCTGTGTTGGACCCTGAATTCCGGGCAAAAAAAACCCCGGACTTCGTATGGGGAGGGGGAAGTTCGGGGTCCAAGTCCGGACCGCTAGGGCGGGGTCCAGATATCTGCCAACACTTAACACAACATAGGAGCATCGAAAGGCTTCACCAGCCATTCAGTACCTCTGAGTGGCGGTTCACCGGTTTAGTTCCGAGCCCCTCGAAACTATTTGCGATAGTTTCATGAAACTCCCGATCTAAGGCCCGAGGCCAGCACCGGATCCGCGACACTACGCCGCAGATCCTACACAGCTTTCACGCGGCGTTTAGTGAGCTTCGTCCCAATTCGAGCCAACGCCCACTTCCACCAGCAGCGGCACATCGAGTTCCGCGGCACCGCTCATGTAGCCACGAATTTCATCTTTCACCTGCTCGACCAGGTCCTCGCGCACCTCGAGCACCAGTTCGTCGTGTACCTGCAGGATCACTCGCGCATCCAGCTTGCTGTCGGTCAGCCAGTTGTCCACCGCCACCATGGCACGCTTGATGATGTCCGCCGCGGTGCCCTGCATCGGGGCGTTGATCGCGGTACGCTCGGCGCCTTTGCGCAGGGCCGGGTTCTTGGCGTTGATATCCGGCAGGTACAGGCGACGGCCGAATAGGGTCTCGACGAAGCCCTGCTCGGCGGCCTGGGCGCGGGTGCGCTCCATGTAGGCCAGCACGCCGGGATAACGGGCGAAATAGCGGTCGATGTAGTCCTGGGACTGCTTGCGGTCGACGCCGATCTGCTTGGCCAGGCCGAACGCGCTCATGCCATAGATCAGGCCGAAATTGATCGCCTTGGCGCTGCGACGCTGGTCAGTGGTGACGTCCGCCAGTGCCACGCCGAACACTTCGGCGGCGGTGGCGCGGTGCACGTCCAGGTCGTTGCGGAAGGCATGCAGCAGGCCTTCGTCCTTGGCCAGGTGGGCCATGATGCGCAGCTCGATCTGCGAATAGTCCGCCGCCAGCAGCCTGTAGCCTGGGCTGGCGACGAAGGCCTGGCGAATGCGTCGGCCTTCGGCGGTGCGCACCGGGATGTTCTGCAGGTTCGGGTCGCTGGACGACAGCCGGCCGGTGGCGGCCACGGCCTGCTGGTAGGAGGTGTGGATTCGCCCGGTGCGCGGGTTGATCTGCCCCGGCAGCTTGTCGGTGTAGGTGCTCTTGAGCTTGCTCAGGCTGCGGTACTGCATGAGCACCTTGGGCAGCGGGTAGCCCTGCTCAGCCAGGTCATCCAGGACCGCCTCGGCGGTGGACGGCTGGCCCTTGGCGGTCTTGCTCAGCACCGGCATGCCCAGCTTGTCGTAGAGGATCGCGCCCAGCTGCTTGGGCGAGCCCAGGTTGAATTCCTCGCCGGCCAGGGCGTATGCCTCACGTTCCAGCTCGACCAGCTTCGCCCCCAGCTCGCCGCTCTGCACGCCGAGCAGCGCGGCGTCGACCAACGCGCCCTGGCGCTCGATCTTCGCCAGCACCGGCACCAGCGGCATCTCGATGTCCATCAGCACCGGCAGCACGCTCGGCGTCTTGGCCAGGCGCGCCTGCAACGCGTGGTGCAAGCGCAGGGTGATGTCGGCGTCCTCGGCCGCGTAGGGGCCGGCCTTTTCCAGGGGGATCTGGTTGAAGGTCAGTTGCTTGGCGCCCTTGCCGGCGATGTCCTCGAAACCGATGGTGGTGTGGTCCAGGTACTTCTGCGCCAGGCTGTCCATGTCGTGACGGGTGGCGGTGGAGTCGAGCACATACGACTCGAGCATGGTGTCGTAGGCCACGCCGCGCATCAGGATCGCCGGGCTGCCGTTGGCCAGGATGTTGATGTCGTACTTGGCGTTCTGGCCGATCTTGCCCTTGGCCGGGTCTTCCAGCAGGGGCTTCAGGGCCAGCAGCACGGCGTCACGGTCGAGCTGGGCGGGGGCGCCTTCGTAATCGTGGGCCAGCGGCACGTAGGCGGCCTCGTGGGGCTCGACGGCGAACGACAGGCCGACCAGTTGCGCCTGCTGCGCGTCGAGGCCGGTGGTCTCGGTGTCGAAGGCGAACAGTGGCGCCTGGCGCAGCTTCTCCAACCAGGCGTCGAAACGCGCCTGGTCGAGGATGGTCTCGTACTTCGGCTCGACCTTCTCGGCCACAGGCTCAACGTCGGCAGCAACGCTGTCACCGGCCTTGGGCGCGCTGCGCTGGACTTCGGCCACCCAGCTCTTGAACTCCATCTCGGTGTACAGCGCCAGCAGCGCCTCGCGGTCCGGCTCGCCGCAGACCAGGGCTTCTACTTCGACATCCAGCTCGACATCGCACTTGATGGTCGCCAGCTCGTAGGACAGGAAAGCCGCGTCGCGGTGCTCCTCGAGCTTGGCCGGCAGGGTCTTGGCGCCACGGATGGCCAGGGCCGGCACCTTGTCGAGGTTGTCGTACAGGTCGCGCAGGCCACCACCGATGCCGGTCAGCAGGCCGACCGCGGTCTTCTCGCCAACGCCCGGCACGCCGGGGATGTTGTCGACCTTGTCGCCCATCAGGGCGAGAAAATCGATGATGTGCTCGGGACCTACGCCGAACTTCTCGTGCACGCCGGCGATATCCAGCACGCTGCCGGTCATGGTGTTAACCAGGGTGACGTGGCCGTCCACCAGCTGGGCCATGTCCTTGTCGCCGGTCGAGATGATCACCGGGCGGCCGGCAGCGGCGGCACTGCGGGCCAAGGTGCCGATAACGTCGTCAGCCTCCACGCCTTCGACGCACAGCAGCGGGTAGCCGAGGGCGCGGACGCTGGCGTGCAGCGGCTCGACCTGCACCCGCAAATCGTCAGGCATGCTCGGGCGGTTGGCCTTGTATTCGGCGAACATGGCGTCGCGGAAGGTCCCGCCCTTGGCGTCGAAAACCACCGCGAACAGGCTGTCCGGGTACTGCTTGCGCAGGCTCTTGAGCATGTTCAGCACGCCCTTGACCGCGCCGGTGGGCAGGCCCTTGGAGGTGGTCAGCGGCGGCAGCGCGTGAAAGGCGCGGTAGAGGTAGGACGAACCGTCCACCAGGACGAGGGGCGCTTGGCTCATGAGGAGAATCAACCTTTTCGACGGGTCCGGCGCTAGAATAGCCGGATCAATGACGACAAAAGGACTAGGTTATCATGCGCACACCCATTCGCCTGTTACTGCTCGGTCTGCTGGCCACCATGCCAGTCGTCACCCTGGCGGCGGACGAAGCCCCATCGGCCGATCCCGATGTAACCATTCGCACGGAAGGCGACAAGACCATCCAGGAGTACCGTCAAAACGGCTTCCTGTATGCGATCAAGGTCACGCCGAAGAACGGCAAGCCTTATTTCCTGGTACGCGCCGATGGCTCCGAAGGCAATTTCATTCGTTCCGACCAGCCGGACATGCTGATTCCGTCCTGGAAGATCTTCGAGTGGTAAGCTAGTAACGCGTATCGTTCTTATCAACCAGGCACTTCCGGCGGAAGTGCCCGCATGGGCAATTCTTCAACATGTCAGTCTTCACCCCTGTGTCCCGGCCTGAGCTGGAAACCTTTCTGGCGCCGTACGAGCTGGGTCGCCTGCTCGATTTCCAGGGCATCGCCGCCGGTACCGAGAACAGCAATTTCTTCGTCAGCCTGGAAAAGGGGGAGTTCGTCCTCACACTGATCGAGCGCGGGCCGGCTGAAGACATGCCGTTCTTCATCGAGCTGCTCGACGTGCTGCACGCTGCCGACATGCCGGTGCCCTACGCCCTGCGCGACCGCGACGGCAACGGCCTGCGCGAGCTGTGCGGCAAGCCGGCGCTGTTGCAGCCACGGCTGTCGGGCAAGCACATCAAGGCCCCGAACAACCAGCACTGCGCCCAGGTCGGCGAGCTGTTGGCGCATATCCACCTGGCCACCCGCGAGCGCATCATCGAGCGCCGCACCGACCGTGGCCTGGACTGGATGCTCGAATCGGGCGCCGAGTTGCTGCCGGGCCTGAACCTGGAACAGGCCGGGCTGCTGCAGCCGGCACTGGCGGAAATCACCGCGCACAAGGCGCAGATCCTCGCCCTGCCCAAGGCCAACCTGCACGCCGACCTGTTCCGCGACAACGTGATGTTCGAAGGCACCCACCTGACCGGGCTGATCGACTTCTACAACGCCTGTTCCGGGCCGATGCTGTACGACATTGCCATCACCGTGAACGACTGGTGCCTGGACGAGCAGGGCGGCATCGACCTGCCACGCGCCCAGGCCCTGCTGGGCGCCTATGCGGCGCTGCGGCCGTTCACCGCCGCCGAGGCCGAGCTGTGGCCGGTGATGCTGCGGGTGGCTTGCGTGCGCTTCTGGCTGTCGCGCCTGATCGCGTCGCAGGCGTTCGCCGGGATGGACGTGATGATCCATGACCCGAGTGAGTTCGAAGTGCGCCTGGCGCAGCGCCAGCAGGTGGCGTTGAAGCTGCCGTTCGCGCTCTGATAGGCAATAGCAGCATTTGTGGGAGCGGGCTTGCCCCGCGATTGCGCCGGGCCTGCCAGCGCTATCGCGGGGCAAGCCCGCTCCCACCTGATCCGCCTACAGCCTCAGAGTTGTTCCAGGCAACCGGTCAGGTCGCTGCCCAGCTTCTCCAGCAAACGCTCATAGCCCCTGGCATCCACCGCATCGCTGCCCCCCAGCGCATCCAGCTCCGCCAGGCGCACCGGCAAACCAGCGGTCAGCGTCTCGGCCAGGCGCGGGCGCAGCGGCGGCTCGCTGAATACACAGGTCTTGCCCACCGCCTGCAGGCGCTTGCGCATGGCGGCGACGTGCTGCGCGCCCGGCTGCACTTCCGAGGCGACGCTGAACACCCCGGTATGCTTCAGGCCATAGGCGGCCTCGAAGTAGTCGAAGGCTTCGTGGAACACGAAGTACGGCTTGCCGGCGATCCCCGCCACCCGCTGCTTGATCCGCCCATCCAGGGCATCCATGCGCTCGACGAACAGCTTGAGGTTGGCCTGGTAGCGCGGCGCATTGGCCGGATCCGCTGCCGCCAGGTCACCGGCCATCTTCGTCGCGATCACCCGGGCATTCACCGACGACAGCCACAGGTGCGCATCGAGGCTGCCCGGACGGTGGTCATGGTCGTGATCGTCGTGGTCTTCCTCGTCATGCGAGTGGCTGTCCTCGCCGAAGTGGCGCAGTTGCAGGCCCGACAGCGACTGCACGGCCACGGTCGGCTTGGCGCGGCTCTTCAGCACACGGGGCAGGAAGCCTTCCATGTCCGGGCCGATCCAGTACAGCAGGTCGGCATCGGCGACCTTGCGCACGTCGGAGGGGCGCAGCGCGTAGTTGTGCGGGGAAGCACCCGGCGGCAGCAGCACATCGGGGCTGCCGACGCCGTCCTGGACGGCGGCGGCAATCTGCTGCAGGGGCTTGATGCTGGTCAGCACGCGCACGTCGGCGTGGGCCGAAAAAGCGATGAAAGCGACAAAGAGGGCAAGGAATCGGGACACGGTGGATACTCGGGTCGTCAGAAACAGGTAACATAATAACGTCTCCATCCTGAACCGTCGCTGCCCATGTCCATCACGCCGCTGGCCCACCGTCCCCACGATCATTCCCACTGCGTCCACAGTGCGCTGGCCGAGGCCGACGCGCTGTGCAACCGTCAGGGCCTGCGCCTGACCGCCCTGCGCCGCCGCGTGCTGGAGCTGGTGTGGCAGAGCCACAAGCCGCTGGGCGCCTACGACATCCTCGCCGTGCTCAGCGAGCAGGACGGCCGCCGCGCCGCGCCGCCCACCGTCTATCGGGCGCTGGACTTCCTGCTGGAGAACGGCTTGGTGCACCGCATCGCCTCGCTCAATGCCTTCATCGGCTGCAGTCATCCCGAGCATGCGCACCAGGGCCAGTTCCTGATCTGCCGCGAATGCCATGTGGCCATCGAGCTCGAGCAGAACAGCATCAGCGACGCCATCGTCAGCAGCGCCAAGGCCGTGGGCTTCGCCGTCGAGACGCAGACGGTCGAAGTGGTCGGCCTGTGCGGCAACTGCCGGGGCAAGGCATGAGCGACGCCCTGATCCGCCTCGAGCAGGTCGGCGTCAGCTTCGGCGGCGAGGCGGTGCTCGACAGCATCGACCTGGCCGTCGCGCCCGGGCAGATCGTCACCTTGATCGGGCCCAACGGCGCCGGCAAGACCACCCTGGTGCGCGCCGTGCTCGGCCTGCTCAAGCCGCACCAAGGCAAGGTGTGGCGCAAGCCGAAACTGCGTATCGGCTACATGCCGCAGAAGATCCAGGTAGACGCCACGCTGCCGCTGTCGGTGCTGCGCTTCCTGCGCCTGGTGCCCGGTGTAGACCGCGCGGCAGCCTTGTCCGCGCTGCAGGAAGTCGGCGCCGAGCAGGTGATCGACAGCCCGATCCAGACCATCTCCGGCGGCGAAATGCAGCGCGTGCTGCTGGCCCGCGCCCTGCTGCGCGAGCCCGAGCTGCTGGTGCTGGACGAGCCGGTGCAGGGCGTCGACGTGGTCGGCCAGACCGAGCTGTACAACCTGATCACCCGCCTGCGCGACCGCCATGGCTGCGGCGTGTTGATGGTCTCCCACGACCTGCACCTGGTGATGAGCGCCACCGACCAGGTGGTCTGCCTCAACCGCCATGTGTGCTGCTCGGGCCACCCGGAGCAGGTCAGCAACGACCCGGCCTTCGTCGAGCTGTTCGGCCAGAACGCGCCGAGCCTGGCCATCTACCACCACCATCACGATCACAGCCACGACCTGCACGGCTCGGTGATCGCCCCCGGCGCCCATGTCCACGGAGAGCACTGCAAGCATGGCTGATTTTCTTCTCTACGCCCTGCTTGCCGGCCTGTCGCTGGCGCTCGTCGCCGGTCCGCTGGGCTCCTTCGTGGTCTGGCGGCGCATGGCCTACTTCGGCGACACCCTGTCCCACGCCGCGCTGCTTGGCGTGGCGCTGGGCTTCGCCCTGGACGTCAGCCCGGCGCTGGCGGTAACCGTCGGCTGCCTGTTGCTGGCGATCCTGCTGGTGACCCTGCAACAGCGCCAGCCACTGGCCTCGGACACCCTGCTCGGCATCCTCGCCCCCAGCACCCTGTCGCTGGGCCTGGTGGTGCTGAGCTTCATGCACGATGTGCGCATCGACCTGATGGCCTACCTGTTCGGCGACCTGCTGGCGATCAGCACCACCGACCTGGCCTGGATCCTCGGCGGCAGCGCGCTGGTGCTGGTGCTGCTGGCGATGTTCTGGCGGCCGCTGCTGGCGGTTACCGTGCATGAGGAGCTGGCGATGGTCGAGGGCCTGCCGGTGGCCGGCCTGCGCCTGGCGCTGATGCTGCTGATCGCCGTGGTGATCGCGGTGGCGATGAAGATCGTCGGCGTGCTGCTGATCACCTCGCTGCTGATCATCCCGGCCGCCGCGGCACAGCGTCACGCCCGCTCGCCGGAACAGATGGCCGTGGGCGCCAGCCTGCTGGGGGTTACCGCGGTCTGCGGCGGCCTGGCGCTGTCCTGGTTCAAGGACACCCCGGCCGGGCCTTCGATCGTGGTCTGTGCGGCGGTGCTATTCTTGCTGAGCCTGGCGTTGCCGAAACGCTGAGATTCCAGGGCGCCTGCTGACGCGCCCTGCAACCTTTTCATCGCTTGAAGGTCTGACAAGACCAGTTTTCGAGCGTGCGCACCTGGGTGTAGACTTGCTCGCTTTTTGCGCAAATAGAGAGTCGCAGGAATGAAGCCGTTCGCCTCACGTTATCTGCTTGTTGCCGCGTTTTCCCTGTTCCTGGCCGCCTGCTCCAGCAAGCCGGCCGAGCAGCCGGTCGCGCCTGCCCAGCCGGATGCCTGGCAGCAGCTGGAACAAAGCATCGCCAGCAACGAACTGGCCACCGCCGAGGACCAGCTGGCCGCGCTGCAGGCCCAGGTGCCGGGCGATGCGCGCCTCGAACCGCACCAGCGCCAGCTGGCCGAGGCCTACCTGCAACGCAGCCGCATCGTCCTGCAAAAGGGCGATGTGAATGCCGCCGCCACCGCGCTGGCCCGCGCCCGGGCGCTGATGCCCCAGGCCCCGGCCCTGACTGGCGGCGATGCCATGGCCCAAGCGCGCAAGGCCGAGCTGGAAAAGGCCGAGGCGGCGCTGAAGGCGGCCGAGTCCAAGCCCAAGGCCCGGGTCATCGACCCGACCGCGCCCAGCACCGTGGTGGCGTTGAAGACCACCGACAGCCGGGCGATGCGTCGCCAGTTGGATGACATCGCCGCCGACGTGGTGAATTACCAGTGCGAGGTGGTGTTCCAGGTGCCGCGCACCCAGGACGCGCCGTGGCTCAAGACCCTGCTGGAGAAGCGCGTGCGCAAGCTCGACAGTGGTTTCGAGCTTGAGCAGAAACATGAGATCCAGCGTTCACTGCCGGCGCAGGTGGTGCTGATCCCTCATCAGCAGTGATCAATCTCGGGGCAAGCCCGCTCCTACAGGGGTTATGCGATCCCTGTAGGAGCGGCCTTGTGTCGCGAAAGGGCTGCAAAGCAGCCCCGGCAATTCCAAGCCGAGCACCAACTATCGACACTTGAAAGGGCTGATTCTTACGCAGGTATCGCCTCGGCAGCCGCCTCCCGCGCCCACACTCGATGCCCCTCTAGCGCCTTGAAGAACCCATCGAACGCCTTCTGCCCATCCCCCAACAACAGCCCCACATCCTCCTTCAGCCCCAGCTTGTTCAGCAGCAGCTTGCCTTCACTGCTTACCCCAATCGGCTTGAGATGCTTATAGGCTTCCAGCAGGAAATGCCTGGCCACGCCGCTTTTCTCCAGCGCCTCCAGCGACACCTTGCCCGCCGGCACCCACACGCCATCGAACATCACCGACGGCATGCCTTCCATGGAGGCATCCACCGGCAGTGGCGTGCCATCGGCAGCCTTGACCGGCGCCGAGGTCGGGCCCAACAGCACGGGACGTGCGCGCTTGGCCTCCAGCGCCTTCACAACCTTGTCGACGCTGCCAGCATCCACGCCATCGGCCACCAGAATGGCGACCTTGCGCCCACTGATGCCGATTCCACCGGGATGGTTCATCTGGCTCAAGGCCTTTGACTGCGCGGGCTTGCTGCCTTTTACCTTGACCGTGCCGGCCTTGGGTGCCGGCAGCCCGAGGTTGGCCGCCACCGCCGCCGCCAGCTTGAGGTCGATGTTGGCGAGGATCTCGTTCACCTCCCGGGCGCGAATCGCCTCGCGCTCCACCTTGCCCAACTCGAAGCTGTAGGCCTTGATGATGTGCTGCTGCTCCGTCGGGCTCATGCTCTGGAAGAACAATCGGGCCTGGGAAAAATGATCGCCGAACGATTCGCTGCGCTGGCGGATCTTGTGGGCATCGATACGCTCCCCATAGCTCTCGAAGCCACCATCCCGCGCGGCGGGTGGCGTCTCTTGCGGCCAGCCGCCATCGATGGAGTTGGGCTCGTAGGCGGCGCGCCCCTTGTCGAGAGTCATGCGGTGCATGGCATCGCGCTGGCTGCTGTGGTTGGGGGCGATGGGACGGTTGATCGGTATCTCATGGAAGTTCGGCCCGCCCAGGCGGCTGATCTGGGTATCGGTGTAGGAGAACAGCCGGCCCTGCAGCAGCGGGTCGTTGCTGAAGTCGATGCCCGGAACGATATGCCCCGGGCAGAAGGCGATCTGTTCGACCTCGGCGAAGAAGTTGTCGGGGTTGCGGTCGAGCACCATCCTGCCCAGCGGTGTCACTGGCACCAGCTCTTCGGGGATGAGCTTGGTCGGGTCGAGCAAGTCGAAGTCGAACTTGTGCTCATCGGCCTCAGGGACGATCTGCACGCCCAGCTCCCACTCCGGGTAATGGCCGGTCTCGATGGCCTCCCACAGGTCGCGGCGGTGGTAGTCGGTGTCCTTGCCCGCCAGCTTCTGCGCCTCGTCCCACAGCACCGAGTGCACGCCCTGGCGCGGTTTCCAGTGAAACTTGACGAAACTGGCGACACCCTCGGCGTTGACCAGGCGGAAGGTATGCACGCCAAAGCCTTCCATCATCCGCAGGCTGCGCGGGATGGCGCGGTCAGACATGGCCCACATGACCATGTGCGCCGATTCCGGCACCAGCGAGACGAAGTCCCAGAAGGTGTCGTGGGCCGAGCCGCCGGTGGGCATCTCGTTGTGCGGCTCGGGTTTCACTGCATGGACGAAGTCGGGAAACTTGATAGCGTCCTGGATGAAGAACACCGGCATGTTGTTGCCGACCAGGTCGAAGTTGCCTTCATCGGTGTAGAACTTCACCGCGAAGCCCCGCACGTCACGCACCGTGTCGCCCGAGCCGCGCGGCCCCTGCACGGTGGAAAACCGCACGAACACCGGGGTGAGCTTTTCGGGATCCTGCAGGAAACCGGCCTTGGTCAGTTCGGCATGGCAGCCGTAGCTCTGGAAGTATCCATGGGCGCCGGTCCCGCGAGCATGGACGATACGCTCGGGTATGCGCTCATGGTCGAAGTGGGTGATCTTCTCGCGCATGATGAAGTCTTCGAGCAGCGAAGGCCCGCGGGCGCCGGCCTTGAGGCTGTTCTGGTTGTCGGCGATCCTCACGCCCTGGTTGGTGCGCAGCGCCTGGCCGCTGGCGTCGCTGCGAAAGGCTTCCAGGCTCTGCAACTTGGCGTTGGTGTTGGCCTTGTCGGGGGTTTCGGTGCCCGCGACCGGGCTCGGCTGCGGCGCCTGGGGCTTCTTGCTGGGCATCTTCGGCTCTCCTCATCAGTACTTGGGCTTGTTCAAGTAGATGACTGGGAGGCCGTCGGATGCGTTCAATCGGATTGCCGACCGTCGCGATATGCCGATTGGATTGGAGCATTGCGAAATTAATGCTAAGAACAGGCAGGGGAAAAGGCTAAAATGCGCGACCCCGGCTAACCGCTGACCCAAATTCCATGCGCCCCACAAGGTTCGCTCAGTGATCGAGTTTCAAAATGTCCACAAGACCTACCGCGTCGCCGGTAGGGATATCCCGGCCCTGAACCCGACCAGCCTGACCATCGAAGATGGCCAGGTGTTCGGCCTGATCGGCCACTCCGGTGCCGGCAAGAGCACCATGCTGCGTCTGATCAACCGCCTCGAGGAGCCGTCCGGCGGCAAGATCGTGGTCGACGGCGAGGACGTCACCGCCTTCGACGCCAACCAGCTGCGCCGCTTCCGCCAGCAGGTCGGGATGATCTTCCAGCACTTCAACCTGCTGGCGTCCAAGACCGTCGCCGACAACGTCGCCCTGCCGCTGGTGCTGGCCGGGGAGTTGCCGCGTGGCGAGATCGACAAGCGCGTCACCGAGCTGCTGGCCCGCGTCGGCCTGTCCGAGCACGCCAAGAAGTACCCGGCACAGCTGTCGGGCGGACAGAAGCAGCGCGTCGGCATCGCCCGCGCCCTGTCCACCAACCCGAAGATCCTGCTGTGCGACGAGGCCACCAGCGCCCTCGACCCGCAGACCACCGCCTCGGTGCTGCAACTGCTGGCCGAGATCAACCGCGAACTGAAGCTGACCATCGTGCTGATCACCCACGAGATGGACGTGATCCGCCGGGTCTGCGACCGCGTGGCGGTGATGGACGCCGGGCAGATCGTCGAGCAAGGCCCGGTGGCCGACGTGTTCCTGCACCCGCAGCACGCCACCACCCGGCGTTTCGTCCAGGAGGACGAGCAGGTCGACGAGAACGAGCAACGCGACGACTTCGCCCATGTGCCGGGCCGCATCGTGCGCCTGACGTTCCAGGGCTGCGCCACCTACGCGCCGCTGCTGGGCACCGTGGCCCGCGAAACCGGTGTCGACTACAGCATCCTGGCCGGACGCATCGACCGCATCAAGGACATTCCCTATGGCCAGCTGACCCTCGCCTTGATCGGCGGAGACATGGACGCGGCATTCGCCCGCTTCACTGCAGCTGACGTACATATGGAGGTACTGCGTTGATGGACGCCCTGAATTTCTTCGCCAACGTCGACTGGGCCGAAATCTGGCTGGCCAGCATCGACACCATGATCATGCTGTTCGGCTCGCTGTTCTTCACCGTGCTGCTGGGCCTGCCGCTGGGCGTGCTGCTGTTCCTCTGCGGGCCGCGGCAGATGTTCGAGCAGAAGGGCGTCTACGCGCTGCTGTCGCTGGTAGTGAACATCCTGCGCTCGCTGCCGTTCATCATCCTGCTGATCGTGATGATCCCGATCACGGTCCTGATCACCGGCACCTCGCTGGGTGTCGCGGGGGCCATTCCTCCGCTGGTGGTGGGGGCCACGCCGTTCTTCGCGCGCCTGGTGGAAACCGCCCTGCGCGAGGTGGATCGCGGCATCATCGAAGCCACCCAGTCGATGGGCGCCACCACCCGCCAGATCATCACCAACGCCTTGCTGCCGGAGGCCCGTCCGGGCATCTTCGCGGCGATCACCGTCACCGCCATCACCCTGGTCTCGTACACCGCCATGGCCGGCGTGGTGGGCGCGGGCGGCCTGGGCGACCTGGCCATCCGCTTCGGCTACCAGCGTTTCCAGACCGACGTGATGGTGGTCACCGTGGTCCTGCTGCTGATCCTGGTGCAGGTGCTGCAGAGCGTCGGCGACAAGCTGGTCGTGCATTTTTCCCGTAAGTAACCCCAATGGGGTCGGCCTGGCCGACCCGTTCGGGGGCCGTCGCGGCCCTCACAAGGAGTGATCAATGAAGAAGCTGCTTGCTGTTGTCGCCGCCGTCGCGGCCTTCTCGGCCCACGCCGAGACCCTGACCGTCGCCGCCACCCCGGTGCCGCACGCCGAGATCCTCAAGTTCGTCCAGCCGCAGTTGGCCAAAGAGGGCGTGGAGCTGAAGGTCAAGGAATTCACCGACTACATCCAGCCGAACGTGCAGGTCGCGGAAAAGCGCCTGGACGCCAACTTCTTCCAGCACCAGCCGTACCTGGATGAGTTCAACAAGGCCAAGGGCACCCAGCTGGTCAGCGTTGCCGGCGTGCACCTGGAGCCGCTGGGCGCCTACTCGAGCAAGTACAAGAAGCTCGACGAACTGCCATCCGGCGCCACCGTGGTCATCCCCAACGACGCCACCAACGGCGGCCGTGCCCTGCTGCTGCTGGACAAGGCTGGCGTGATCAAGCTCAAGGACAGCAAGAACATCCTGTCGACCGTGAAGGACATCACCGGCAACGACAAGAAGCTGAAATTCCGCGAGCTGGAAGCGGCCACCATCCCGCGCGTGCTGACCCAGGTCGACCTGGCGCTGATCAACACCAACTATGCACTGGAAGCCAAGCTGAATCCGGAGAAGGACGCCCTGGTGATCGAAGGCAGCGATTCGCCTTACGTGAACATCCTGGTGGCCCGTCCGGACAACAAGGACGCCGATGCCATGAAGAAGCTGGCTGCGGCCCTGCATTCGCCTGAGGTGAAGCAGTTCATCACCGAGAAGTACAAGGGCGCGGTGATTCCGGCGTTCTAAGCTGATATCCCCGGGGCCGCTTTGCGGCCCATCGCGGCAGGCCCGAGGAACGAACACCAATCGCGGGGCCAGCCCGCTCCCACGCCAGATTGCGTTCTGGTGTGGGAGCGGGCTGGCCCCGCGATTCATTTCAACGGTCAGTCGCGCTTGACCAGCCCCGGCAACTGCGCCACCAGCTTCTGGTTGTTGAACGGCGCACGGATGAACCCGCGCTGGCGCCCGTCCGGGCCGACCACCGCCAGGTTGCCACTGTGATCCACGGTGTAGCCCGGCTTGCTGGTATCGGCCGGAATGAACGGAATGCTCAAGGCATTGGCCAGCTTCTGGGTGTCCTCGATCGACCCTGCCACCCCGACGAAGTCCTTGTCGAAGTAACCCAGGTACTGCTTGAGCTGGTTCGGCGTGTCGCGGTTCGGGTCGACGCTCACCAGCACCACCTGCAAACGCTCCAGCGCCTCCTTGGGCAGCTCGCTCTTCACCTGGCGCAGCTGGGCCAGGGTGGTCGGGCAGATGTCCGGGCAATAGGTGTAGCCGAAGAACAGCAACGACCACTTGCCCTTGAGCTGGTCAAGTACCAGCGGCTGGCCGTTCTGGTCGGTCATGGTCACGTCGGGCACGGTGCGGCTCTGCGGCAGCAGGATGATGCCGGCATCAATCAGCTCGGTGGGGTTCAACTGACCACGGTCGTTGAGCACCTTGTTGACGGTCAGGCCCATGATCAGCGCGACCAGGGCAACGAGGATGAAGACGGTTTTCTGGGTTCGGGTCATAGGTTCAGCAACAGGTAGTGGTCTACGAGCAACGCGATGAACAGGGCGAACAGGTAGCCGATAGAGTACTTGAACGTCTTGATCGCCGCGTGCGGCCGGGTGCCACGGTACAACACCCAGGCCCAGTGCAGGAAGCGCAGGCCCAGCCCCAGGGCACAGGCCAGGTACAGCGGTCCGCTCATGTGGATGACATACGGCAACAGGCTCACCGCCAGCAATATCAAGGTGTAGAGCAGGATGTGCAGGGCCGTGTAGTGCTCGCCGTGGGTAACGGGGAGCATGGGAATATCAGCTTTTGCGTACTCCTCCTTGCGATGAATCGCCAGGGCCCAGAAGTGCGGTGGCGTCCAGGCGAAGATGATCAGCACCAGCAGCAGTGGTTCGGCGCCCAGGTGCCCGCTGACCGCCACCCAGCCCAGCAACGGTGGGGCCGCTCCTGCCAGGCCGCCGATCACGATGTTCTGCGGCGTGGCACGCTTGAGAAAGCCGGTATAGAGCACCGCGTAACCGAGCAGCGAGGCCAGGGTGAGCCAGGCGGTGAGGGGGTTGGTGAACGCCAACAGCAGGGCCATCCCCGCCACGGCCAGCAGCAAGGCGAACAGCAACGCCGGCAGGGGCGCGACCCGGCCCTGGGCCAGCGGGCGCTTGTGGGTGCGGGCCATCAGCGCATCGACGCGGCGGTCGACCACGTGGTTGACCGCCGCCGCGGCCCCCGCGCACAAGCCTATCCCCAGGTTGCCGAACACCAGGACGCTCCAGGCCACCCCCGCGCGGGTGGCGAGAAACATGCCCACCAGCGAGGTGATCAACATCAGCACCACCACCTTCGGTTTGGTCAGCTCCATGTAGTCGCGCCATCCGGCGCGCTGGCGTTCCGTGCTCAGAAGCGTCGCCACGAATCGTTCCTCATGTGATGGGAAAGGTGCACGCCGGTCACCGGCGTCAGGCGCCAGCCGTGGCCCACACGGACCTTGTCGACCACGCGAATGCGGTAGTTGACCAGCACCATGCACAGCAGCAGCAGGGCGCCGCCGGCGTTGTGCGCGACGGCCACGCCCAGGGGCAGGTGGAACAGCACGTTGCTGATGCCCAGGCCCAGTTGCAGCGCCAGCGCCAGCAACACCAGGCGGGCCAGGCCACCGAGACCGTGGCGGTGCAGTTTCCAGCTCAGGGTCAGCAACACCAGCATGACCAGCATCGCGCCCAGGCGATGGCTGATATGAATCGCGGTGCGCGCGTCACTGTCCAGTTGCCCGCCGAGGTAATTGGGGCCGACGTGCTGGGTCAGGTGGAAGCCGTTGCTGAAGTCCGCCGCCGGCCACCACTGGCCGTGGCAGGTGGGCAGGTCGATGCAGGCCACCGCCGCGTAGTTGGCGCTGACCCAGCCCCCCAGGGCGATCTGGCCGATGACCACCAACAGCGCCAGCGCGGCGATCCGGCGCAGGCTCAGCGGCAGTTTCGGCAATGGCGCAAAGGCCCGGGATAGACGCAGGGACAGCAGGAAAAGCAGGCTCACCGTGGTGAACCCGCCGAGCAGGTGCGCGGTGACTACCTGGGGCCAAAGCTTCAAGGTAACCGTCCACATGCCGAACGCCGCCTGGGCCAGTACCACCCCCAGCAGCAATACCGGCAGGCGGTAGGGCTGGCCGTCGCGGGCATGCCGGCGCACGGCCTGGAAGGCGAGCAGGGCGATCACCAGCGCCAGGGTGCCGGCGAAATAGCGATGGACCATCTCGGCCCAGCCCTTGGCTTCTTCCACCGGGTGCTCGGGGAAGTGCAGCTCGGCATGGGCCAGCTGGGCATCGGTCTTGGGCACGCCGATGAAGCCGTAGCACCCCGGCCAGTCGGGGCAGCCGAGACCGGCATGGGTCAGCCGGGTATAGGCGCCGAGCAGCACCACCAGCAGCGCCAGCAGGGTGGCGAACACAGCGAGACGGAATCCGGGTCTGGCCATGGCGGCCTCCTAGCCGATGTTGGACAGCTTGAGCAGGTGGCGCAGGTCGTCCAGCACATGCTTGCCGTTGACCTTGGCGTCGTAGCGCAGCACCAGGTTGCCGTGGGGGTCGACGATCCACAGCTGCGGGCCCACTTCGCCGACCTTCTGCACATAGCGTTGGGCGTCCAGCGGGTAGCGCTGCAACTGCGGGTATTCGCGGCCCAGCAGTGCCTGGTAGTCGGCAGCCAGTGGCTGGGCCGCCGCCAGGGCATGGCTGGCACGGCTGGCGTCGCGGCCCAGGCCGACCTGGATCTGCCGGGCCAGGTACACCAGTTGCCGGCACTCCTCGGCGCAGGCCTCGGGGGCGCTGACCAGCAGCTGCCAGCGCTCGTCCCGGGCATCGATGCCGATGTCCGCGCGGCCCTCGCCGTTGCCGATCATCACGCCGTGATAGCTGCGCCCCTCCGGCACCCAGAACTTGAGCTTGTACATGAAGGTGGCAAGGATCATCGGCCCGAGCACGACGAACAGGATCAGCAACAGTTGCAGACGACCCCGCGGCTTGCGGCGGTCAGGCACGTCCAGTGGACTCGTGGCGGCGGCCATGGTGGTTCTCCTTGTCGTTGTGATGCCAGCCGAAATACAGGTAGAGCAGCACCAGCGTGGTGGCCAGGGCGAACCACTGCACGGCGTAGCCCTGGTGCTTTTCCGGGCCCATGGCGACCACCGGCCAGTCCAGGCGGTAGGCGGCCGGGCCGGGCTGCAGGCGCAGTTCCTGGGCGAAGCCTTCGCGGCCCAACTGCTGCCAGAGCCCGGCCGGGTCGATTGCCGTCAGCAGTTGCGGCCAGCGGCCGTCCGGGTTGTCCGGGTGCAGCTGGAAGGTCTTGCCCGGCGCCACGTAGACCGTGGCGTCCAGCGCCAGGGCCTGGTCCGGGGTGTCGAAACGCACCGGCACCCGGCGATCGGGCCAGGGCAGCCAGCCGCGGTTGACCAACAGCCACAACCCGCTGGCCTGGTCGTGGAAGGGTTGCAGCAGCTCGACGCCGGCCTTGCCGTCGCGCATCTGGTTGTCCAGCAGCAGGCTGTGCGCGGCGTCGAAGCGGCCATACAGGTGCACCGGGTAGAACGCCGGGGCCGGCAGTTGGCGCAGCTGTTCGACAGCTACCGGCGCCTCGATCTGGCGCTCGGTGTAGGCGGCGAGCAGGTCGCGCTTTTCGTCGGCGCGGCGCAACTGCCAGCAGCCGAGCGCGATCAGCCCCGGCAGCAGCGCGAGCACCACCAGGGTCGGCAGCAGGCCGGGGCGAAACGGCTTCATCGGGGCCTCGTCAGGTCGAGCGCTATACTTGTACCCATCACCGCATCCCCCTGGAGTTACGCCATGCTCAAGGCCGCGATAGTCCTGATGCTGCTGGCCACCATCGCCAGCCTGTTCAGTGGCCTGGTGTTCCTGGTCAAGGACGACGACCAGTCGACCCGCCTGCTCAAGGCCCTTACCGTGCGTGTCGCCCTCGCCACCCTGACCATCGCGCTGGTGGCCTGGGGGCTGATCAGCGGGCAACTGGTGTCGCACGCGCCCTTCTGAGATCACTGAACTTTTCCTCGTGGGAGCGGGCTTGCCCCGCGATTGCAATCGCGGGGCAAGCCCGCTCCCACGAGATGCAAGGCCCTAAAGCACATACACAAAGATGAACAACCCCACCCACACCACATCCACGAAGTGCCAGTACCAGCTCGCCGCCTCGAAACCGAAGTGCTTGTCCGGCTCGAAGTGCCCGCGCATCACCCGGCAGAACATCACGAACAGGATCAGTGTCCCCAGCGTCACGTGGGCGCCGTGAAAGCCGGTGAGCATGAAGAACGTCGCGCCATAGATCCCCGAGCCCAGGGTCAACCCCAGCTTGTTGTAGGCCTCGTGGTACTCGTAGGCCTGCAGCGCGAGAAACCCCAGTCCCAGCAAGATGGTCAACCCCAACCACAGTTTCAGCGGACCGCGATGGCCCTTGCGCAGGGCATGGTGGGCGATGGTCACGGTCACGCTGGAGCTCACCAGCAGGATGGTGTTGATCAGCGGCAGGTGCCACGGGTCGATGACTTCCTTCGGTGGCGGGAACAGTTTCGGGTCCGGCGTGTGCAGCAGCGGCCAGACGAACTCGAAGTTGGGCCACAGCATGTGCGCCACGCCCTTGGCTCCATCGCCCCCCAGCCATGGCCCGGCCAGCACCCGCACGTAGAACAGCGCGCCGAAGAAGGCCAGGAAGAACATCACCTCGGAGAAGATGAACCAGCTCATGCCCCAGCGGAACGAGCGGTCCATCTGCGCGCTGTACAGCCCGGCATGGCTCTCCTTGATCACCGCGCCGAACCAGCCGAACAGCATGTACGCCAGGAACAGCCCGCCGACGAAGAAGATCAGTGGCCCGTGGGATTCCGGGTGGCCGGCCTTGAGGTCGTTGAACCAGGTGCCCAGGCCGAACACGGTGATGAACATGCCGATCGTGGCGATGATCGGCCACTTGCTCTGCGCCGGGACGTAGTAGTGCTCGTGGCTTGCCATGCTTGATCTCCTTCCCTCAACGGGCGGCCTCGGTCGCGGCATGGGCGACCGGCGGGTGGCGAGCGGTGATGTCGAACAGGGTGTAGGCCAGGGTCAGGTGCTTCACCGACTCCGGCAGGTCGCGGTCGACGATGAAGCGCACCGGCATTTCGATGCGCTCGCCCGGCTGCAGCACCTGCTGGGTGAAGCAGAAGCACTCGGTCTTGTGGAAGTACGCCGCGGCCTCGGCCGGGGTGATGCTGGGGATGGCCTGGGCACTCATGGGCTGGTTGGTCGGGTTGCGGGCGATGAAGATCATCTGGTTCACCGCGCCTGGGTTGACCTCGATCTGGTCGGCGGTGGAATGAAATTCCCAGCTCATGTCACCGGCGTTGGTGGACATGAACTGCACCCGCACCGAACGCGACGGGTCGCTCACCTGGGTGCCCGCGTATTGCCCGCCGGTCTTGCCGTTGATGCCGAAGGCCTTGCACATCACGTCGTAGATCGGCACCAGGGCGAAACCGAAGGCGAACATCACCACGGTCAGCATCAGCAGGCGGCTGACCAGGCGTTTGAGCGACAGGCCGTCCATGGGCGGGCTCCTACTTCACTTCCGGCGGGGTCTGGAAGGTGTGGTAGGGCGCCGGCGACGGGACCGACCACTCCAGGCCCTCGGCGCCGTCCCAGGGCTTGGCCGCTGCCGGCGCGCCGCCGCGGATGCACTTGATGACGATGAACAGGAAGAAGATCTGCGTGGCGCCGAACATGAAGGCACCGACCGACGAGACCATGTTGAAGTCGGCGAACTGCAGGTTGTAGTCCGGGATGCGTCGCGGCATGCCGGCCAGGCCGACGAAGTGCATGGGGAAGAAAGCCAGGTTCATGCCGACGAACGACAGCCAGAAGTGCAGCTTGCCGAGGGTTTCGTCGTACATGTGGCCGGTCCACTTCGGCAGCCAGTAGTAGGCCGAGGCAAAGATGCCGAAAATCGCCCCGGGCACCAGCACGTAGTGGAAGTGGGCGACCACGAAGTAGGTGTCGTGGTACTGGAAGTCCGCCGGCGCAATAGCCAGCATCAAACCGGAGAAACCACCGATGGTGAACAGGATGACGAAGGCGATGGCGAACAGCATCGGTGTCTCGAAGGTCAGCGAGCCTTCCCACATGGTGCTGACCCAGTTGAACACCTTCACCCCGGTGGGCACGGCGATCAGCATGGTCGCGTACATGAAGAACAGCTCGCCCACCACCGGGATGCCGACCACGAACATGTGGTGTGCCCAGACGATGAACGACAGGAAGGCAATCGCCCCGGTGGCGTAGACCATCGAGGTGTAGCCGAACAGCGGCTTGCGCGAGAACGCCGGGATGATCGAGCTGACCGCGCCGAAGGCCGGCAGGATCATGATGTACACCTCGGGGTGACCGAAGAACCAGAACACGTGCTGGAACAAGACCGGATCGCCACCGCCGGCGGCGCTGAAGAAGCTGGTGCCGAAATGGATGTCCATCAGCATCATGGTCACCACGCCGGCCAGCACCGGCATCACCGCGATCAGCAGGAACGCGGTGATCAGCCAGGTCCAGACGAACAGCGGCATCTTCATCAGGGTCATGCCCGGGGCGCGCAGGTTGAGGATGGTGGCGATCACGTTGATCGCGCCCATGATCGAGCTGATGCCCATCAGGTGGATGGCGAAGATGAAGAAGGTCACGCTGGCCGGGGCGTAGGTGGTCGACAGCGGGGCGTAGAAGGTCCAGCCGAAATTCGGCCCGCCGCCGGGGCTGAACAGGGTCGAGACCAGCAGCAGGAACGCCGCCGGCAACAGCCAGAAGCTGAAGTTGTTCATCCGCGGCAGGGCCATGTCCGGCGCGCCGATCATCAGCGGGATCATCCAGTTGGCCAGGCCGACGAAGGCCGGCATCACCGCGCCGAACACCATGATCAGCCCGTGCATGGTGGTCATCTGGTTGAAGAACGCCGGCTCCACGATCTGCAGCCCGGGCTGGAACAGCTCGGCGCGGATCACCATGGCGAACGAGCCGCCGAGCAGGAACATGCTGAAGGCGAACCACAGGTACATCGTGCCGATGTCCTTGTGGTTGGTGGTCAGCACCCAGCGCATCAGGCCCTTGGCCGGGCCGTGGGCGTGTTCATGACCGTGGGCGTGGTCGTCGATCACTGCACTCATGTCCTGTCTCCTGCAACCCTAAGGCACCGGTTCATTTGCTTTCCGCCTGCTTGAGCGCCAGCACGTCCTTCGGCGTGACCATGTCGCCCTTGTTGTTGCCCCAGGCATTGCGCTCGTAGGTGACCACGGCGGCGATATCGACTTCCGAGAGTTGCTTGCCGAACGCCGCCATGGCGGTGCCGGGCTTGCCGTGGAAGACGATGCCCAGGTGGGCTTCCTTGGGCCCGGTGGCGATCTTCGAGCCCTTGAGCGCCGGGAACATCGGCGGCAGGCCCTGGCCTTCGGCCTGGTGACAGGCCACGCAGGTGGTGTGGTAGACCTTGTCGCCGCGGGCGACCAGCTCTTCGAGGGTCCAGTCCTTGCTGGTCAGTTCCTTGAGCTTGGCCGCCTCGGCCTTGCGCTCGCCAAGCCAGGTGTCGTAGTCGGCCTTGGACTTCACCTCGACCACCACCGGCATGAAGCCGTGGTCCTTGCCGCACAGCTCGGTGCACTGGCCACGGTAGATGCCCGGCTTCTCGACCCGGGTCCAGGCCTCGTTGACGAAGCCGGGGATGGCGTCGCGCTTGACCGCGAAAGCCGGCACCCACCAGGAATGGATGACGTCGGCGGCGGTCACCAGGAAGCGCACCTTGGCGCCCACCGGCAGCACCAGCGGCTGGTCGACCTCGAGCAGGTAGTGCTCATCCTTCGGCGATTTGTTGTGGATCTGCTCGGCGGGAGTGGCCAGGTTGCTGAAGAACTCGACGTCCTGGCCCAGGTACTTGTAGTGCCACTTCCACTGGTAGCCGGTGACCTGGATGTCGATATCCGAGTCGCTGGCGTCGTAGATGTCGATCAGGGTCTTGGTGGCCGGGATGGCCATGACTACCAGGATCAGGAAGGGAACCACGGTCCAGAGAATCTCGACCCAGGTGTGCTCGTGAAAGTGCGCGGCCTGCTGCCCGGTCGAGCGGCGGTGGATGACCATCGACCAGAACATCGCGCCGAACACCACGATGCCGATGATCACGCAGATCCAGAAGATGGTCATGTGCAGGTCGAACACTGCGTGGGAGACTTCCGTCGCCCCGGGCGCCATGTTCACCGTCCATGCTGCCTGTGCCTGACCGAAAACCGACCACAGCAACAGGCCCATCCAGACATGTGGATGTCGCATCATTGCGGGTTCCCCTTATCGTTCTTGTAGTCCCGGAGGCGTGGACGACCTGCTACGACAAAGGGGGGAACGGTGGCCAAGACTGCCTGGCTTCGACGACCGAGCCCCCTGCTTAAGGCAGTCGGGCCTCATCAACGAATCACGTTTCACCCGGAGTATAGACACCGACCAATGGTGCGCAACGCAGGGTTTGAAATGATCTTCACGTAACCAAACGTTTGCGCTGAAAGCCGCATGAATACTGGGCCGGGGCACAATAATGGCACTTTGATATAGCCAATTTCCTACACGTATCTCAGCGATATAACAAATGCGTCTTAGCGATTCTCGTAAGCAAGCTAACTTAGTGTCTTCCGTTTGTAACGCCATGTCCCTGGAGTTGTCATGAACATCGCTGCTGTACGCGAGCAGATCGAAAACGCCCATCAACATGAGAGCCGCACAGGCCAACTGAAAGCCCGCCTCGAACTGCAACTGCCACACCTGCATCCGTCGATCCAACTGCCTGAGCAGGATGCCCAGGGTACCTTGGCGCGCTTTGTCGGCGCCTACATCAACGAGGTTCCGGAACTGCTCGAGGCCGCGCACAACGTGGCGCTCGAAGCAGGCATCGAGACGCAGATCAAGCCGGTACTGAAGATTGCCGAGGCCTACTTCCTGCAGCCACCGAGCGTGATGGCGGGGCAGGTCGGGCTGGACTGCCTGCTGGACGAGGCCTACCTGGCGCATCGCCTGGTCGAGGAGGTCAACGACCTGTATATCCGCCATTTCCAGCAACCGCTGATTCCGGTGGATACCACGGTCGCCAACCTGATCGCCCATCAGCTGATCGGCGAGACGTTTGCCAACCAGCTGGATGAGGTGGTGCATCATTCGGTGGATGAGATGCTCGATGACGAGAGTTTCGCCGCCGAGTCGGTGGAAGCCTACCGCGACAAGCTGTCGAGCCCGGCAACTGGTGCTGCGTGGAAACGCTGGCCGTGCCTTTCGCGCCAACTTGGTGTGGAGTTGGGGCAGTCAGCCTGAATTGACCTGATCCGACCCTATCGCGGGGCAAGCCCGCTCCCACGAGCTCGATCATCGTGGGAGCGGGCTTGCCCCGCGATAGGTCGCTATAGACTTACGCTAAGCCCCAACCCCCGCCGTAGTCCGCAACCGTCCCTCGACCCGCCGCTTCAAACGCCGCTGCTCCAGCACCAGCCGCGAGCCCTTGGCCGCGCCACTGCGCCCCCAGTCCTCCAGCAGTTCCAGGCAGGAATGGTCGATATAGCTCAGGTTGCCCAGCGGCACATGCAATGTCGTTCCCTCCGGCACGGTATCCAGCACCTGGGTCAGCGCCGGCACCTTGAGGAAGGTCGCCGCGCCGCTCAGGCGCAGTTCCATGTGCCCCGGCGTACCCGACGTCACCAGGTTGATCTTCAACCGCGCCGCCTTCAGCGCCAGCTTCAGCAGGGTCAGGGCAAAGCCCAGCAGCACGCCGGTCAACAGGTCGGTGAAGATGATCGCCAATGCAGTCGCCGCATAGGTGAACATCGGCATCCGCCCATAACGGCCCAGCCCACGGAACGCCTTGAAGTCCACCAACTTGACCCCGGTATAGACCAACACCCCGGCCAGGCTGGCCACAGGTATCTGCTGCAACACGCTGCTCAGCGCCACCACGAAGGCCAGCAGCCAGAGCCCATGGAAGATCGCCGAGGCCCGTGTCTGCGCGCCGGCCTGGACGTTGGCCGAGCTGCGCACGATCACCCCGGTCATCGGCAGCGCACCGAGCACCCCGCAGAGCATGTTGCCGATGCCCTGCGCCGACAGCTCACGGTCGAAGTCCGAACGCTGGCCGCTGTGCATGCGGTCGACGGCGGCGGCGGACAGCAAGGTCTCGGCGCTGGCGATGAAGGCCAGGGCGAAGGCCGCCACCAGCAGGGTCGGGTCGGCCAACTTGAGCAGGTCATCCGGACGCAGCCAGTCGATGGCTTCGGACAGATCGGCCGGCACCTGAACGCGGTTGACCGGCAGCGCCAGCCACAGGCTGACAGCGGTCATCGCCGCCACCCCGAGCAGGGCGCCGGGAATAAAGCGCAGGCGCTGCGGGCGCAGGCGCTCCCAGCCCCACATGATGGCGATCGTGCCCAGCCCAAGCGCGCCGGCCTGCCAGCCGTTGCCCGCGCTTTCCAGCGGCAGGGCCGAAGCCAGCGTCGCCGGGAAGCCCAGCAGGTTGTCCACGCCCGAGGGCTGTGGCGCCGTATCGAACATCACATGCACCTGGGACAACACGATCAGCACGCCGATCCCGGCGAGCATGCCGTACACCACCGCCGGCGCCGTGACCCGGAACCAACAGCCCAGCCGCAGGCGCCCGGCCAGCAGTTGCAGCAGACCGGCCAGCAACAGGATCGGCCCGAGCATGGCCATGCCATGCTGGCGCACCAGTTCGAACACCAGCACCGCCAGCCCCGCCGCCGGGCCGCTGACCTGCAAAGGCGAGCCGGCGAGAAAGCCCACCACGATACCGCCGATGATCCCGGTGATCAGTCCTTTGGCCGGTGGCATGCCCGAGGCGATGGCAATGCCCATGCACAACGGCAGGGCGACCAGGAAAACCACCACCGAAGCCAGCAACTCGCGCGGCAGGGCCGCCTTTATCTGTGTCATGTTCACCATGTAGCTCCTTTGTCGATTCACGGCCATTCCGCTGGCCGCTAGCACGGGGAACCCTGAATGACGCGCAGGCGCAGGCCGCCAGCGGGTCTGCCGGCAAGGCATTCAGGGAGATTCAAGGCAGGCGAAGGCCGCGCCGCACCCATCGGGTGCAGCCGGCAATCAAGGCTTTTTCAGCGTGTTCGGGTCGCTTAGTAGCGGCCTCTCGGTGTGGCAGAGGGGATCGGCTGACCTGCGGTCAGCGGCAGGAAGCGATCGCTGGCGGCGTCGTAGGCTTCGATCTGGCTGGTCTCGATGTCATACAGCCAGCCATGGATGTGCAACTGGCCCGCAGCCAGGCGCGAGGCCACCGATGGGTGGGTGCGCAGGTGGTGCAGCTGGGCGATGACGTTTTCCTTGGTCACCAACTGCATGCTTTCGTGCGGGGTGTCGCAGGAGCAATTGTCTTCGACCACGGTACGCGCCACCTCGGCGTGGCGCAGCCAGGCCGCGACAGTCGGCATCTTGTCCAACGAGTGCGGGTTGAGCACCGCGCGCATGGCGCCGCAGTCGGAGTGGCCGCAAACGATGATGTGATGCACGCCCAGGGCCAGCACCGCGTATTCGATGGCGCTCGACACACCGCCGTTCATCTGGCCATACGGCGGCACGACGTTGCCGACGTTACGGGTGACGAACAGGTCGCCCGGCGAGCTCTGGGTGATCAGTTCAGGCACGATGCGCGAGTCGGCGCAGGTGATGAACATGGCGCGCGGCTTCTGCGCGGTGGCCAGTTTCTTGAACAGCTCTTGCTGCTCGGGGAAGACTTCGGTGTGGAACCGCAGGAAGCCGTCGACGATATGCTTGAGGGCGGCATCGGCGCTTTCGGCGGGTGCGGCCGGGACAACCTTGGATGGGTCCTTGACGGGCATGATTCATCCTCTTGACGGTTTGAAAGTGAATTCCATGTTACCGGGGAAAGATTGGGGTGACGCGGGGATTTAGATGACGCGCACGGGTAAATAATCACAGTCACTGCTGACTCATGACTCACGCTAGCGTAGGAAACTTAACTGAAACTTAATTGCGCAGGCTCTAGAACGGGCGTTCTAGATGGGCGAGGGGAGTGCTGGATAATAGCAAAAAAGCATCAGATGCCAAGCTTCATGAGTGAAATTGTTGGGTTGTCTTAGTTGTACTTATAGCTCCTGATCCGAGAAATTACGCTGCTAGAACAACGCCATCTGTGCGCCCGGGACGCAGAAGGCGGTGCAATCGAGCTGCAGTTCCTCACGCCCCTCGAACCCCAGCCGCCTGGCCGCCTTGCGAAAGCGCTGGGCCAACAGCTCGGCGAACACTCCCTCGCCGCGCATCCGGGCGCCGAAACGGCTGTCATACAACTCGCCCCCCCGGCTCTGGCGGATCAGGCTCAGCACATGCGCGGCCCGCTGCGGGTAATGATCGTGCAGCCACTGCTCGAACAACGGCGCCACCTCCAGCGGCAGGCGCAGCATCATGTACGCCGCGCTCTGCGCGCCGGCCTCCTTCGCCGCCTCCAGCAGGTGCTCCAGCTCGCTGTCGTTGATCATCGGGATCATCGGCGAACACAGCACGCCCACCGGAACGCCGGCCTCGCGCAGTACGCGGATCGCCCGCAAACGCGCCTTGGGGGCGGCCGCGCGGGGTTCGAGGGTGCGCTTGAGCTCATCGTCGAGGGTGGTGAGGCTGATCATCACCCGCACCAGGCGTCGACTGGCCAGTTCGCTGATCAGATCAAGGTCGCGCAGTATCAGCGAGCCCTTGGTGACGATAGTCACCGGGTGGCGGTAGCGCAGCAGCACTTCGAGCAGGCGTCGGGTGAGCTGGTGCTCACGCTCGATGGGCTGGTAGGGGTCGGTGTTGGAACCCAGGTTGATTGGCGCACAGACGTAACCGGGCTTGCTCAATTGCTGTTCAAGTACCTCGGCGGCATTGGTCTTGGCGATCAGCCTGGTTTCGAAATCGAGGCCGGGAGAGAGGTCCCAGTAGGCGTGGCTGGCGCGGGCATAGCAATAGATGCAGCCGTGCTCGCAACCGCGGTAGGGGTTGATGGAACGGTCGAAGGGCAGGTCGGGGGAGGTGTTGCGGGCGATGATGGTCTTGGCCGTCTCGATCCGCACCTCGGTGCCCTGGGTGAGTGGGACTTCCTGGTACCAGCCATCGTCCTCGGCTACTGAAACGCTCGGGGCGAAGCGGTTGTGGGGATTGTCGGCGGTGCCGCGGCCACGAATGGGGACTGGTTTCATGATGAGAACCCGGATTACTGTATTTATATACAGTAATCCTGGTTCAGCTGGATAGCTACAACCGATTATCGCGGGGCAAGCCCGCTCCCACGCATGCCGCGTGATCCACCTTCAATCCTGCGGCTTCTTCAGCTTCGGATTGGGGAAGAACTGCACGGTCTGCACCTTGGCCGGCGCCGCCTTGGGCGCCAGGTGGTTGACCCGTGTGCCCAGCTCCGAGGGTACCGACAGGCCCTGTTCGTTCAGGGTGTCGGTGAACCCACAGGCCACGCACTCGCGGTGCGGCACGCCGTCCTCGTTCCACATCATCAGCTTGTCCATCTCACTGCACGCCGGGCATACCGCCCCGGCGATGAAACGTCGCTTGCTCTTGCTCACGGCTACCTCGCTCATGCCGCCGCGTCCTCGGTGAGGCCACTGTGGCGCAGCAATGCATCGATGGAAGGCTCACGGCCTCGGAAGTCGACGAACAGCACTATCGGTTCGCGGGAACCGCCACGGGCCAGGATGGCTTCGCGGAAGGCACGGCCGGTCTCGGCGTTCAACACACCTTCTTCCTCGAAGCGCGAGAAGGCGTCGGCCGACAGCACTTCGGCCCACTTGTAACTGTAGTAACCCGCCGCGTAACCGCCGGCGAAGATGTGCGCGAAGCTGTTGGGGAAGCGGTTGTACGCCGGCGGGCGCATCACCGAGACCTCGTCGCGCACGCCTTCGAGCACCTGCAGCACGCTGCGGCCGTCGCCGTGGGTGGCGTGCAGCTCGAAGTCGAACAGCGAGAACTCCAGCTGGCGCACCATCATCATGCCGGACTGGAAGTTCTTCGCGGCCAGCATCTTGTCCAGCAAGTCCTGGGGCAGGGGCTCGCCGGTTTCGTAATGGCCGGAGATCAACGCCAGGCCTTCCGGCTCCCAGCACCAGTTTTCCATGAACTGGCTGGGCAGTTCCACCGCGTCCCAAGCCACGCCGTTGATGCCGGACACGCCGGCATGCTCGATGCGGGTCAGCAGGTGGTGCAGGCCATGGCCGAACTCGTGGAACAAGGTGGTGACTTCGTCGTGGGTCAGCAGCGCAGGCTTGCCGGGCGTGGCCGGGGTGAAGTTGCACACCAGGTTGGCCACCGGGCTCTGCAGCGAGCCCGCGGCGGTGCGGCGGTGATCGCGGGCACCGTCCATCCAGGCGCCGCCTCGCTTGTTGGCACGGGCATAGAGGTCGAAGAAGAAACGGCCGACGTGCTGGCCGTTTTCCTTGATCTCGAACAGGCGCACGTCCGGGTGCCAGCTGTCGAAGCCCTTGAGCTCGGCGATCTCGATGCCGTACAGGCGCTGGACGATGGCGAACAGGCCGGACAGCACCTTGTCGATCGGGAAGTAGGCACGCAGGGCTTCCTGCGACACGCTGTAGCGCTGTTCGCGCAGCTTCTCGCCGAAGTAGCCGGCGTCCCAGCTGGCCAGCTCAGGGGTGCCCTGCTCGGCGGCGTAGGCCTTGAGCTGCTCCAGGTCCTGGGCGGCGAACGGCTTGGATCGCTTGGCCAGGTCACGCAGGAAGCTCAGCACCTGGTCGCTGGACTCAGCCATCTTGGTGGCCAGGCTCAGCTCGGCGAAGTTCGGGTAGCCCAGCAGCTTGGCCAGCTCCTGGCGCAGGTCGAGGATTTCTTCCATCACCGGGCCGTTGTCGAACTGGCCGGCGTTCGGGCCCTGGTCGGAGGCGCGGGTGCAGTAGGCGGCGTACAGCTCTTCGCGCAGGGCGCGGTCGTCGGCGTAGGTCATCACCGCGTAGTAGCTGGGGAATTCCAGGGTGATCAGCCAGCCGTCGAGGCCCTTGGCCTGGGCGGCGGCGGCCATCTGCGCCTTGGCCGAATCGGTCAGGCCGGCGAGGGCGGCCTCGTCGGTGACGTGCTTGGTCCAGGCCTGGGTGGCGTCGAGCAACTGGTTGGAGAAGCGGCTGCCCAACTCGCTGAGCTTGCTCTGCACTTCGGCGTAGCGCTGCTGCTTGTCGGCCGGCAGGTCGATGCCCGACAGGCGGAAGTCGCGCAGGGCGTGGTCGATGATGGTCTTCTGCGCCACGTCGAAGCCGGCGGCCTCGGGGCTGGCGGCCAGGGCTTCATAGGCTTCGAACAGGGCACGGTTCTGGCCCAGTTCGGTGGAATAGGCGCTCAGGGCCGGCAGGCACGACTCGTAGGCCTCGCGCAGTTCCTGGCTGTTGCACACCGCATTGAGGTGGCTGACCGGGCTCCAGGCGGCGCCCAGGCGGTCGTTGAGTTCGTCCATGGCCAGCACCAGGCCGGCCCAGGTTGGGTTCTTGCCCTGCTTTTCGAGGATCTCGGCGATGGCCTTGCGGTTGTCGGCGAGGATCTGCTCGATCGCCGGCAGCACATGCTCGGCGCGGATTGCCGAGAAGGGCGGCAGATCATGGGACTGCAGCAGCGGGTTGTTCGCACTCACGGTTCGGGTACCTTGGCAGGAGAAACACGGGACCATCTTAATTACAATCGACGCCGACCGCAGCAGGCAGCCTGCCTATCGGCATTGCAGAGGAACACTATCATGGCCCTCCGGACCTTCCAGCAACACACGCCGAAAGTGGGAGCACGGGCCTTCGTCGACCGCTCGGCGGTGGTCATCGGCGACGTCGAGATCGGCGAGGACAGCTCGATCTGGCCGCTGACCGTGGTACGCGGCGACATGCACCGCATCCGTATCGGCGCGCGCACCAGCGTGCAGGACGGCAGCGTGCTGCACATCACCCACGCCGGGCCGTTCAACCCTGACGGTTTTCCGCTGATCATCGGTGACGAGGTGACCATCGGTCACAAAGTCATGCTGCATGGCTGTACCCTGGGCAACCGCATCCTGGTCGGCATGGGCAGCACCCTCATGGACGGCGCCATCGTCGAGGACGAGGTGATCATCGGCGCCGGCAGCCTGGTGCCGCCGGGCAAGCGCCTGGTCAGCGGCTACCTGTACATGGGCAGCCCAGTGAAGCAGGTGCGCCTGCTGAGCGAACAGGAACACGCGTTCTTCCCCTACAGCGCCGGCAACTACGTGAAGCTCAAGGACCAGCACCTGGCCGAAGGCTACGACCAACCGGAATGACCCCATCGCGGGTAAACCCGCTCCCACAGAGCCTGTGCGCAGCCTGTGGGAGCGGGTTTACCCGCGAAGCAGTCGACCCAGAATTTGAGCGGAACCCACTACATGCACCAGCAGAACATCCTTTTCGACCTCGACGGCACCCTGACCGACCCGCGCTCAGGGATCACCCGCTCGATCCAGTACGCCCTGGCCAAGCTGGGCATCGACGAGCCGGACCTGACCCGCCTCGAGCACTTCATCGGCCCACCCCTGTTGCAGGCCTTCATGCAGTTCTATGGCTTCGACGAGGCCAAGGCCTGGGACGCGGTGAACTTCTACCGCGAGCGCTTCAAGGTCACCGGGCTTTACGAGAACCTGGTGTTCGACGGCGTGCCGCAGTTGCTGCAGGCGCTCAACGGCCAGGGCCGCACCCTGTATATCGCCACTTCCAAGCCATGGGTGTATGCCCGCGAGATCGCCCGGCATTTCGAGTTCGACCAGCACTTCAAGGTGATCTACGGCAGCGAGCTGGACGGCACCCGCACCAACAAGGTCGAGCTGATTCGCCACCTGCTGGACGAAGAAGGGCTGGACCCGGCGCAGACACTGATGATCGGCGACCGCAAGCATGACCTGATCGGTGCACGCAGCAATGGGTTACAGGCGCTAGCGGTGGGATATGGGTTCGGTAGCCGGGAGGAACTCGAGGGCGAGGCGCCTGCGTTCCATTTCGAGACGCTGGCTGAGTTGCACCAGGCCTTTACGCGCTGACCTCATTCGCGGGGCAAGCCCGCTCCCACGCCATGATCAGATGCCAGCGTGGGAGCGGGCTTGCCCCGCGATGGCATCAGACGCTCCAACTGTGCCTTGCGCCTATCAATGGGCATCTGACCCAATTCTTCGACTCGCTGGTAAAACCGCAGCCAATCCCCACCAACATCCTTGAACAACTGCGAAAACGCCGGAACCCACTGGTCATAAAGCCCAAAAGGCAGCAGCTTGGCATTGTTCAACGGCGCAAAGATCCAGGCATCGAACCGCCGATCCCCGCCCCAGTCCCGATCCCGTACCTCGCGGTATTCCCGGCGCAACCGCTCGAACTCGGCCTGCTTGGCCACCCGCTTGCCCACCTCATCCAGCGGCCCGGTATAAATCACCTGCAACCGCTCGCGACTGGCCAGTACCAAGCGGGTGAACTGCTCGCGTTGCCTGGCGCCAGCCTCCTCGATGGCTGCCAACCCACGCGCGGCACGCCATTGCCGCGTGCCCTCCTGTTCGACGAACGAGGCGAACGACTCGTTGAACTCGGTATCGTCCTGCACGTAGAAGCGCTGATGGGCCAGCTCATGAAAGATCACCGTGGCCAGACGCTCATCGCCCCAGCCGGCCATGGTCGACAGGATCGGGTCGTCGAACCAGCCCAGGGTGGAGTAAGCCTCCACACCTCCCACATAGACATCCAGGCCTTCCTGGCGCATCAATGCCGCCGCGCCGCGGGCCGCGCCCTGCCGGTAATACCCTCGATAGGCCACGCAGCCGGCGATGGGGAAGCAATGGGTCACCGGTTGCAACGACAATTCAGGGGTGGCAAACACATTCCACACCACATACGGTCGACCCAGGTCGGCGTAGACCCGGTAACTGCCGTTGTCCGGCAACTTCAACTGCGTGCTGGCGAACACCCGGGCCTTTTCGGCGAACAACAGGCGCTGGCGCAACACCGGGCTGGTGGCCGGATCCTCGATCACCCGGTCCACCGGCTGGCGCGCCCGCAACAGCTGCCACTGGCCTTCAGCCAACTGGCCGTAATAGCCCACGCTGGAGCAACCGCTCAGCAGGACGCCCAGCGCCACGGGAACCAACCGGGTGAAAACGCGGTCGAGAACCCGACGGCTGCAGCGCATGAAAAGAAAAAGTCCAAACATCGAGGCTGTCTATCTCGCTCGTCGGCCGAATGCGACCAAGACTATCTCGCCAAGGGGAAGCTTCGCCATGCGTACTCTGCTGTTTGCCGCCGGCACGCTCGTGCTGTTGTCCGGTTGTGCCTCCTTCCTGCCCCGCGCCGACCCAAACCAGGCCTGGATCGACCTGGCCCCCGGAGACAACGACTCGCTGCACGCCCTGCAGGTCGATGAGCGCGACTGGGCCGACACCCGCTATTTCCAGGTGCAGCCCGGCAATCACGAGCTGACCGTGCGCTACCAGTTCGCCGTGACGCCCAGCAATATCGGCCCGGTGGACGAGCCGCTATGGCGCGACTGCCAGCTCAATCTCAGCTACAAGAACTTCACCGCCGGGCAGCGCTACCAGATGCAGGCGGGCAGCATCGGTTTCCGCCCCTGGATCAAGCTCTACGACCAGCAGCAGAAATTGATCGGCCAGGGCGAGCCGGCAGGCTGCCAGCGCACCTGAACCCCGCGAACGGCGCTATGCTTGTAACCTGTGAACCGCGAGCGGGAGTTTCACCATGCGCCAGCCCATGATGCTGATGGCCCTCAGTGCACTGGGGGCGTGCGCCAGCCCCTTGCCGCCCGTAGACCCAGGCAAGGCCTGGGTCGATCTCTACACCATCACCCCCGGCAGAACCATCATGGCCGACCGTCTGGACGGCCAGCGCCTGGACGACGGCCGCTACTTCCAGGTGACGCCCGGCAAGCATGAGCTGGTGGTGCGCTTCGACTACGAGATCTATTCCGGCGGTTTCAGCACCGACCCTACCGAGCGAACCTGCTACCTCACCGTACGCTACAACGACTTCAAGGCCGGCCAGCGTTATCGCCTGGAGGCGCGGGCCCCGGCGATGCAGCCGCAGGTGCTGCTGTACGATGCCGACCGCAAGGTGGTGGTCAACGAGCCGAGCAACGTGACCTGCATTCCTTGAGCGCACCATGGGGCCGCCTGGCGGCCCCCGGTTTCGAGACTTACCTGTCGTTCTTCTGGTAGATGATCTTCTTCGTGCCGCCCTCGCAGCTACCGACGACCATGTTCTGGTCCCGGACTTCGCTGTTAGGCACGATTTCCAGCGTGTAGGAGGTCACCCCGCGCGCCTGGATCTTCGCTTCGATCTCGGCCTTCAGTTCCTCGCACGGCTTGGGCGCGGCCAGTGCGGCGGTGGCCAGCAGGGAAACCAGCACACCCATTGCTACGCGGATCATGGAACGGCTCCTGAAACAGGGCAGACTCGCTGCCAACGCTGTTTAGACTACAGGAAACCGCCGCCGTTGCGCCGCCCTGCAAAAGCCCTTCGCCCATTGAATCCTTCGAAAGTGCCCATACAGAGGTTCAAAGGCCCTTGGCCAACCACCTGATGCGGAGGCTCCAATGACGCACCTGCGAGACCTGAAGATTTCCACCCTCGACCTGGTGCCTGTGCGCGCCGATGGCGGCCCGGCGCAGTCGCTGCGCAACTCGCTGGACCTGGCCCGGCACGTCGAGCGCTTCGGCTACAACCGCTTCTGGGTCGCCGAACACCACAACATGGACGGCATCGCCAGTTCGGCCACCTCCGTGCTGATCGGCTACCTGGCCGGCGGCACCTCGACCATCCGCATCGGCTCCGGCGGGGTGATGCTGCCCAACCATGCGCCGCTGGTGATCGCCGAGCAGTTCGGCACCCTGGCCAGCCTGTACCCGGGGCGTATCGACCTGGGCCTGGGGCGCGCTCCGGGCTCCGACCAGATGACCGCCCGCGCCCTGCGCCGTGAACGCTCCGGCAGTGCCGACGACTTCCCCGACGATGTCGAGGAACTGTCGCGTTACCTTGGGCCGCGTACAGATGATCAAAAAGTGATCGCCGTGCCCGGCCATGACACCGAGGTGCCGATGTGGCTGCTCGGTTCCAGCCTGTTCAGCGCCCAGCTGGCCGGCATGCGCGGCATGCCCTACGCCTTCGCCTCGCACTTCGCGCCGCGCTACATGCACGAGGCGATCCGCATCTACCGCGACCATTTCAAGCCGTCCACCACGCTGGACAAGCCCTACGTGATGCTCGGCATCCCGATGGTGGTGGCCGAGACCGACGAAAAGGCCGAGTACCTGGCGACATCGGTGTACCAGCGCATCCTTGCGCTGATCCGTGGCCAGAGCCTGATGCAGCGCCCGCCGGTCGAAAGCATGAATGGGCTGTGGCTGCCCCATGAGCGCGATGCGGTGAGCAGCTTCCTGGGCCTGGCGATGATCGGCAGCCCGCAGAAGGTGCGGGCGAAGGTGGAGGTGCTGCTGGAACAGACCGGGGCGGATGAGCTGATCTTCACCAGCGATCTGTATGAGCATGCCGACCGGATCAGGTCCTATGAGCTGATGGCGCAGGCCCTGAAGGCCGATTAAGGCCATCGCGGGGCAAGCCCGTTCTCACAGGATACGTTCCGTGGGAGCGGGCTTGCCCCGCGATAGGGCCAGTCAACCGCGGCGGTAGACAATCTCCTTGGTCCCGCCCTCGCAGGTGCCGACCACCTTGCCCGCTGGATCGCCCTTGTTGACGATCTCCAGCGTATAGCCCTTCACACCCTTGGCATCCAGCTTCGCCGCAATCTCCGCCTTGAGCTCCTCGCACGGCTTGCCCGCCGCCAGCGCGCCACCGGCCAACGCCATCAGCCCCACGGCCAGAATCAACTTCTTCATCGATCGCTTTCCTTGTACAGATCAAAGACGAAAAGGGCGCGAAGCTCGCGCCCTGCAACCTTATTACCCGATCAGGCCGGGCAAGCCTAGCCCAGCTTCGTTTCAGCTGTTGGCGATGCGGAAGCCCACTTTCAGCGTCACCTGGAAGTGCGCGGCCTTGTTGTCGCGGATATGTCCGCGGGTATCGACCACCTCGAACCATTCCAGGTGCTTGATGCTCTTGCCGGCCTCAGCCAGGGCATTGTTGATCGCTTCTTCGATGCTGGTGGGGGAGGATCCGACCAGCTCGATCTTCTTGTAGGTGTGATGATCCGACATGAGTGCTCTCCTTGGTTGGGTAGTCCGTTGAGCCTAGCAGCGCAAGCCCGGTTTACCTGCGAGCGATCGCCGCAGGAGAAAGTTCGACTGCACTTTCCCACCGCCGCGCAGTCGCACTTCTTACAGCCCATACCGCGAAGGAGAGTCAACATGCCACGCAATTCCCTGCGCCAAGCCTCCCTGGAAAGCATGGAAGCCGAGATCGAGAGCCTGCTCAAGACGCTGGAGCACCTCAAGCACGATGCCTCGGAGGAGTCGCACAAGACCATGAAGGCGCTGCGCGGCAATGCCGAGAACGCCCTCAGGCATTCGCGCAGTCTGCTCGGTGACGCCTACGAGGAAGTGAAGACCCGCACTCGCCAGACTGGTGTCGCCACCCGCGACTATGCCCAGGAACACCCTTGGACCACCGCGGGCGTGGCAGTCGGCGCCCTCGGCCTGCTGGCTGCCTACCTGATGTGCCGGCGTAACTAACCGACCTGCTGCTGCAGCTCTCGGCGCAGCCATTGCGCCAGCTGCTCGGCGCGCCCATCCGCGGCGCGCCGGGGCACCCACAGGGCCAACGCGGCGCGGGTCGGGGAGAAGCCCCATGGCGCAGCCAGCCGCCCGGCCTCCAGGTCGTCCGCCACCAGCGGCTGTGGCGCGATGGCCACGCCAAGGCCGGCCACCGCCGCCTCCAGCAGGTAGTACAAATGCTCGAATGCCTGGCCGTAACTCAGCGCGCCGGACTCGATGCCATGCTGCTGCGCCCAGGTCGGCCAGGCCTGTGGCCGCGAGGTCGTGTGCAACACCGCCTCTCGTTGCAAAGCCACGGCTGGCGCGGCTTTCAAACGATCGAAGCCTTCGAAGTGCGGGCTCATCACCGGACCGATCCGCTCTTGGGCGAGCACATGCACCTGCATGTCTGCCGGCCAAGGCGGTTCGGCATAGACCAGCAGGGCATCCAGCCCCGGGCGGCGGGGATCGAGATCGCCTTCGCCAGCGGACAAGTGCAGGCGCAGTTCCGGCAGGTCGGCCTTCAAGCGCCCCAGGCGCGGGATGAACCAGCGCGCCAGCAGGCTGCCGGAACAGCCGAGCACGAAGGGCGCTTCGTCGGCATCGCGGGAAAGCTCGGCGCAGACACTGCGCAAGCGGTCGAACGCCTCGAAGCTGGCATCACGCAGGCGCACCCCGGCATCTGTGAGTTTGACGCCACGCCCGTCCTTCGCGAACAGGGCCACGCCCAGATGCTCCTCGAGCACCTTGATCTGTCGGCTGACGGCGCCATGGGTAACGTGAAGTGCCTCGGCAGCCTGGCTGACACTGTTCAACCGGGCGGTCGCCTCGAAGGCCCGCAGGGCGTTGAGGGGGGGAAGGTCCTGGGCCATTTTACTTGTGAGTTTTCCTGACAGGTTTGCGCAATCTTATCGGTTTTCAGCCGGCCGCGTCGTGGTTAGAGTAAAGCCCATCACTCATCCATTACGCCCTGGAGCGCCCCATGACCCAGACCCAATACCGCGCCGGCCCCGATGCCAACGGCCTGTTCGGCTCGTTCGGCGGCCGCTACGTGGCCGAAACCCTGATGCCCCTGGTGCTGGACCTGGCCCGTGAATACGAAGCCGCCAAGGCCGACCCCAAGTTCCTCGAAGAACTGGCCTACTTCCAGCGCGACTACATCGGCCGCCCCAACCCGCTGTACTTCGCCGAGCGCCTGACCGAGCACTGCGGCGGCGCGAAGATTTTCTTCAAGCGTGAAGAGCTCAACCACACCGGCGCGCACAAGGTGAACAACTGCATCGGCCAGGTGCTGCTGGCCAAGCGCATGGGCAAGAAACGTCTGATCGCCGAGACCGGCGCCGGCATGCACGGCGTGGCCACCGCCACCGTCGCCGCGCGCTTCGGCCTGCCTTGCGTGATCTACATGGGCGCCACCGACATCGAGCGCCAACAGGCCAACGTGTTCCGCATGAAGCTGCTGGGCGCCGAGATCGTCCCGGTGACCGCCGGCACCGGCACCCTCAAGGACGCCATGAACGAGGCCCTGCGCGACTGGGTCACCAACGTCGAGGACACCTTCTACCTGATCGGCACCGTGGCAGGCCCGCACCCGTACCCGGCGATGGTCCGCGACTTCCAGTCGATCATCGGCAAGGAAACCCGTGCCCAGCTGCAGGAGAAGGAAGGGCGCCTGCCCGACAGCCTGATCGCCTGTGTCGGCGGCGGCTCCAACGCCATGGGCCTGTTCCACGACTTCCTCGATGATGCCAGCGTACAGATCATCGGCGTCGAAGCCGGCGGCCACGGCGTGCACACCGACAAGCACGCGGCCAGCCTCAACGGCGGCGTACCGGGCGTGCTGCACGGCAACCGCACCTACCTGCTGCAGGACGACGACGGCCAGATCACCGACGCCCACTCGATCTCAGCAGGCCTGGACTACCCCGGCATCGGCCCGGAGCACGCCTACCTGCACGAAGTGAAGCGCGTAGAGTACGTCAGTATCACCGACGACGAGGCCCTGGACGCCTTCCACGCCACCTGCCGCCTGGAGGGCATCATCCCGGCGCTGGAAAGCTCCCACGCCCTGGCCGAGGCGATCAAGCGCGCGCCGAAACTGCCCAAGGACCACCTGATGGTGATCTGCCTGTCCGGTCGCGGCGACAAGGACATGCAAACCGTGATGAACCACATGGCCGCCCAGGAGAAACAGGCATGAGCCGTCTCGAACAACGCTTCGCCGAACTCAAGGCCGAAGGCCGTTCCGCCCTGGTCACCTTCGTCACCGCCGGCGATCCGGGCTACGATGCCTCGCTGGAGATCCTCAAGGGCCTGCCGGCCGCCGGTGCCGACGTGATCGAGCTGGGCATGCCGTTCACCGACCCGATGGCCGACGGCGTGGCCATCCAGCTCGCCACCCTGCGCGCCCTGGAAGCCGGTCAGACCCTGGCCAAGACCCTGCAGATGGTTCGCGAATTCCGTGTGGATAACCAGACCACGCCGATCGTGCTGATGGGGTACTACAACCCGATCCACCGCTTCGGTGTGGCGCAGTTCGTCGCCGAGGCGAAGGAAGCCGGCGTCGATGGCCTGATCATCGTCGACCTGCCACCGGAACACGACGCCGAGCTGGCCACCCCGGCCCAGGCCGCGGGCATCGACTTCATCCGCCTGACCACCCCGACCACCGACGATGCGCGCCTGCCGCGCGTGCTGGAGCGCAGCTCCGGGTTCGTCTACTACGTGTCGGTGGCGGGTGTGACTGGTGCGGGTTCGGCGACCACCGAGCATGTGACCGAGGCCATTGCGCGCCTGCGTCGGCATACCGATCTGCCGATCAGCGTTGGCTTTGGTATCCGCACGCCTGAACAGGCCGCCGCCATTGCCCGTCTGGCTGATGGCGTGGTGGTCGGTTCGGCGCTGGTCGACAAGATCGCCCAGGCCAAGGATGCCGGCCAGGCGGTGAAGGATGTGCTGAGCCTGTGCTCGGCGCTGGCCGAAGGCGTGCGCGCTGCCCGCAACTGATCCGCGCAGCAGGTGTATTTGTGGGAGCGGGCTTGCCCCGCGATAACGATGGTGGACTCACCGCCGCTGTCGCGGGCCAAGCCCGCTCCCACGTTGCATCAAGCACCAAATATCGACAGATCCAACGGCCTGATCGCCCCCATCCAGATCGCATGATCGCGATGATCCGCCAGCTCATCGCCAGTTTCCGGGTGCAGGAACACCACCAGCCCCTTGCGATACAGCGCCAGCCACGGCAATACCACACCCACCACCTCCGGCCCGAAGGCCAGCTGACAGCTCCAGTCCGGGTGCGGCCCGACCGGTTTCTGATGCATGCGTCCCATGGTCACGGGAAACAGCCGCGTTGCTTCCTCGCACAGCTCACGGGCCTGTTCCATGGTCGATGCGTCGTAGTACACGTGGGCGTGATAGCCCTTGATCCTTTGCACGATGGCTCCTGATTACAGTAATACGAACATCTTGAAGTCTACGCCATCCCTGTAGGAGCGGCCTTCTCCAGCCAATCCACGAACCGCTGGATCAGCGCCCCGCGCCGTTTGCGCGGCGGCAGCACCACGTAATACCCGCGCTCCGACCGCAAACTGCCTTCCATAGGCCGACACAACAACCCTTGCTCGACCAGCCCATCAACCAGGTGCGCCCAGCCAATCGCCACCCCTTGCCCGGCAATCGCGGCCTGGATCAGCAGCGTGTAGTTATCAAACCGCAGCTGCCCTGACGGAGGGGGACTGTCCACACCAAGACCACGAAATACCCCCGCCCAATCGAACCAGCGACTGGCCTGCTCACCCTTCAAATGAAGCAAAGGCAATCGTTGCAAAGCCACGGCTGACAAGGGTTTGCCATGAGTCAGCCGTGGGCTGCAGACTGGGAAGACCTCCTCGTCGAACAACCAGCGACTCTCGCCCTGATGGAAGCGCCCATCGCCAAACAGCACCGCCACATCGATGTCCGGGCGCAGCATCCCCTGGCTGCGCTCGCCGGTCACCAGGCTTACATCCACCTGTGGATAAGCCTCGTGGAAACGCTGCAGACGCGGCATCAACCAGAACGCGGCAAACGCGAAGTCAGTGGCCACCTGCAACACCTCGCGCTGACCACGCCCGCTGGCCAAGGCAACACCATCGTCCATGGCCTGCAACCCTTGATGCACCTGTTCGAACAGCAGCTGGCCCGCTTCGGTCAGCTCGATACCCCGGTAGATACGGTCGAACAACCGCGTTCCCAACTGCGCCTCCAGGCGCTTCACCTGCTGGCTCACCGCCGGCTGCGTGGTGCCCAGCTCCACGGCGGCAGCGGTAAAACCGCGCAGACGTGCGGCGGCCTCGAACACGCGCAAGGCATCGAGGGACAGGTCGGCAAGGTGCTCAAACATAAGCTTGGCTAATCCCAGTCATTGCCCGGCATGGGCTTTACCCACGTTATCCACAGCACCATGCTGGATTGCAAGCGTTCACCATAACTCTCGACGATGGAAGGGCACCATGAAGCAACCCAACATCCTGTTCATCATGGCCGACCAGATGGCCGCGCCGCTGTTGCCGATCTACACCCCATCGCCGATCAGGATGTCCAACCTGGCGCGCCTCGCCGAGCAGGCCGTGGTGTTCGACTCCGCCTACTGCAACAGCCCGCTGTGCGCCCCCTCGCGCTTCACCCTGGTCAGCGGCCAGTTGCCCAGCCGCATCGGCGCCTACGACAACGCCGCCGACTTCCCCGCCGACATTCCGACTTACGCCCACTACCTGCGCCGCCTCGGCTACCGCACCGCGCTGTCGGGCAAGATGCACTTCTGCGGCCCGGACCAGCTGCACGGCTACGAAGAACGCCTGACCAGCGACATCTACCCGGCCGACTACGGCTGGGCGGTGAACTGGGACGCGCCTGACCAGCGCCCGAGCTGGTACCACAACATGTCCTCGGTGCTGCAGGCCGGGCCGTGCGTGCGCACCAACCAGCTGGATTTCGATGAAGAGGTGGTGTTCAAGGCACGCCAGTACCTCTACGACCATGTGCGCGAAGACGATGGCCGGCCTTTCTGCCTGACCGTGTCGATGACCCACCCCCACGACCCGTACACCATCCCCAAACGCTACTGGGATCTCTACGAGGCTGTGGATATCCCGCAGCCCCGCGACATGATCGCCCAGAGCCAGCAAGACCCGCACTCGCAACGCCTGCTCAAGGTCTACGACCTGTGGGACAAGCCGCTACCCGTGGACAAGATCCGCGATGCCCGCCGCGCCTACTTCGGTGCCTGCAGCTACATCGACGACAATATCGGCCTGCTTGTGCAGACGCTGGAAGACTGCGGCCTGGCCGACGACACCCTGATCGTCTTCTCCGGCGACCATGGCGACATGCTTGGCGAGCGCGGGCTCTGGTACAAGATGCACTGGTTCGAGATGTCGGCGCGGGTACCGCTGCTGATCCACGCACCCAAGCACTTCAAACCTGCGCGCATCAGCGCCAGCGTTTCCACCTGCGACCTGCTGCCGACGCTTGTCGAACTGGCCGGCGGCGCTGTGGATAAAGACCTGCACCTGGACGGCCGCTCACTGCTCGGCCACCTGCAAGGGCAGGGCGGTCATGACGAGGTGATCGGCGAATACATGGCCGAAGGTACCGTCGGCCCGCTGATGATGATCCGCCGTGGCGCCTACAAGTTCGTGTACAGCGAGGACGACCCCTGTTTACTCTACGACCTGAGCCGCGACCCGCACGAGCGGGAGAACCTCACCGGCAGCCCCGACCACCAGGCGCTGCTGCAGGCATTTGTCGATGAAGCGAAACTGCGCTGGGATATCCCCAGCCTGCGCCAGCAGGTGCTGGCCAGCCAGCGCCGCCGCCGCCTGGTGGCCGAAGCGCTGTCCATCGGCACGCTGAAAAGCTGGGACCACCAACCCCTGGTGGACGCCAGCCAACAGTACATGCGCAACCACATCGATCTCGACGACCTCGAGCGCAAGGCACGTTATCCACAGCCCGCACCCCTGGATTGAGAAGAGAGGCCGCCATGCAGAAGTTCTCCACCGCCGTGCTCGCCCTGGCCCTGAGCCTGGGCACGGCCCACGCCGCCGACGGCGACGCGCAATGCAGCACCGTGAAACTGGCCGACCCTGGCTGGAGCGATATCGCCAGCACCAATGCCGTGGCCCGCCTGCTCCTGGAAAGCCTGGGCTACCAGGTGAAGATCGACAGCCTGGCCGTGCCGATCATCTACGGCGGCCTGAAGGATGGCCGGGTGGATGCCTTCCTCGGCAACTGGATGCCGGCGCAGCAGGGCTTTCATGACAAGTTCATCGCCAATGGCGACGTGCAACAGCTGGCGCGCAACCTGGAGGGCACCGAATTCACCCTGGCGGTACCCGATTATGTCTGGGAGGCCGGCGTGAAGGACTTCGCCGACCTGCACAAGTACGCCGACAGGTTCGACAAGAAGCTCTACGGCATCGGCTCCGGCGCACCGGCCAATCTGTCGCTGAAGGAGATCATCGACAAGAACGACTTCGCGCTTGGGCAGTGGAAGCTGGTCGAGTCCAGCGAACAGGCGATGCTGGCCCAGGTGGATCGGGCGGTGAAGAAGCAGCAGTTCATCACCTTCCTGGGCTGGACTCCGCACCCGATGAACGTGAAGTTGAAGATGCATTACCTCACGGGGGGCGAAAAATGGTTTGGCAGCAAAGGCGATGTGTACACGCTGACCCGCAAGGGATATCCACAGGCGTGCCCGAATGCGGCGAAGCTGCTGGGCAACCTGACGTTCACGCTGGACATGGAGAACAGCATCATGGCCGAGGTTGTGGATAAGAAGGTGAGCTTCGATGAAGCGGCCAGGGGGTGGGTGAAGGCTCATCCACAGGTGCTGGATGCCTGGCTTGCAGGGGTGACCACCAAAGCTGGTGGGGATGCAGCAGAAACGGTCAAAGCCAAACTCTGATTTTTGTCTGTTAGGCTGCTGGGGCCGCTTTGCGGCCCTTTCCGGCCGGTCCGACGCCTCGGCAAGGCCGCTCCTACAGGAGTTCGCGCTTTTCTGTAGGAGCGGCCTTGTGTCGCGAAACGAGGGCAACGCCCTCGCCTGCGATACTGAACAGGAATGACGCATGCCTCGTCTCCACCACCTGCTGCCCTTCCTCACCTGGCTCCCCCGCCAGTCAGGCCGCAGCCTGCGCCAGGACCTGCTGGTGGGCCTGAGCGGCGCCATCCTCGCCCTGCCGCAATCGATCGCCTACGCCCTGATCGCCGGCCTGCCCGCCGAGTACGGCCTGTACGCCGCCATCGTGCCGGTGCTGGTGGCCTGCCTGTGGGGCTCGTCCTGGCACCTGATCTGCGGCCCCACCGCCGCCATTTCCATCGTCCTCTATACCAGCATCAGCCCGCTGGCCGTGGTCGGCAGCGACGACTACGTGACCTTGGTGCTGCTGCTGACCTTCCTCGGCGGCATCTTCCAACTCTTGCTCGGGCTGCTGCGCTTCGGCGCGCTGGTCAACTTCGTCTCCCATTCGGTGGTGCTGGGCTTCACCCTCGGCGCCGCCGTCGTCATCGCCCTGGGGCAGTTGCCCAACCTGCTGGGCCTGGATCTGCCGAGCCAGGCCACGGCTCTGAAGACCGTGCAGGAATTGGCCGGCCATGCTGGCGAGGTGGACATTCCATCGCTGGTACTCGGACTGAGCACCCTGGCGATTGGCGTGGTGTTGAAGCTGTGGCGCCCACGCTGGCCTGGCCTGTTGATAAGTCTGCTGCTGGTGAGCCTGGCGGCCTGGCTGTTGCCCGGCGTGTTCGGCCATGTGCCGCGCGTGCCCGCTTTCGTCGGGCAGTTGCCACCGCTCAGCCCACTGCCGTTACTCGATGTGGAACTGATCCTGCGCCTGCTGCCCAGTGCCGTGGCTGTCGGCATGCTTGGGCTGGTCACCAGCCTGTCCATCGCCCGTTCCCTGTCCGCACGCTCCGAGCAACTGATCGACGCCAACCAGGAGATTCGCGCCCAGGGCTTGTCGAACATCATCGGGGCGTTCTTCTCCGGCTACCTGTCCTCCGGCTCCTTTACCCGCTCCGGGCTCAGCTACGACGCAGGCGCCTGCTCGCCGTTGGCCGGGGTGTTCTCGGCGCTGTGGGTGGCGCTGTTCGCGGTGGCGGGGGCCGGGCTGATCGCCCATCTGCCGATCCCGGCAATGGCGGGCAGCATCCTGCTGATCTGCTGGGGGCTAGTGGACCATCGCGGCATCCGCGCGCTGTTCCGGGTCAGCCGTTCGGAGTTCCTGGTCATGGCGCTGACCGCCGCCGCGACCCTGCTGCTGGAGCTGCAGACGGCGATCTACGCCGGGGTGCTGGCATCGCTGTTCTTCTACCTCAAGCGCACCTCGAGGCCGCGAGTACAGCAGAGCCGGGAAGGGGAGGCGGACGTGTTGCGGGTGGGCGGGTCGATCTTCTTCGGCGCGGCGCATTACCTGCAGCTGCGCTTGCAGCGCTGCGAGGGGCCGAATGTGGTGATCGATGCACGGCAGGTGAACTTCATCGACTATTCGGGTGTGGATATGTTGCACCGCGAGGCGCGGCGGTTGCTACGCCTTGGCGGCAGCCTGACGCTGCACCGGGCACGACCGCAGGTAGTCGAGGAGTTACAGAAGCTGGAGGGAGTGGAGCAGTGTCCGATCCGGTTCGATGATTGACCTTCCAGATCCTGGGGCTGCTTTGCAGCCCCAGCAATCTCAGCTACGAGCGAGTTGTCGGCGCAGTTCATCCAAGACCGGCCCAGTCTCCGGCCGCACCCCACGCCAGATGAAGAACGCCTCCGCCGCCTGCTCGGCCAGCATCCCCAGCCCATCCAGCACCTTGGCCGCCCCCAGCTTGCTGGCCCACTGGCAGAACGGCGTCGGTTCCTTGCCATACATCATGTCGTAGCAGACAGTGCTGCCGGCCTCGACCAGGCTGTTGGCAATCGGCGGCAGCTCACCGGACAGGCTCGCAGAAGTAGCGTTGATGATCACGTCCACCGGCTCCTGCAACCAACTGAAACCACTGGCCACCACCGGCCCAAGTTCATCGAACTCCCGCGCCAGCTGCTCGGCTTTCTCGACGGTGCGGTTGGCGATCACCAGCGACTGTGGCTTGTGTGCCAGGATCGGCTCCAGCACACCGCGAACCGCACCGCCGGCGCCAAGGATAAGGATACGCTTGCCAGCCAAGACCACCCCGGCGTTCACCGTCAGGTCCCGCACCAGCCCGGCGCCGTCGGTGTTGTCGCCTTGCAAGGTACCGTCGGCCAGCTTGGTCAGGGTGTTCACCGCGCCAGCACGCTGGGCGCGCGGGGTGAGGCTGTCGCACAGGCGATAGGCCTCTTCCTTGAACGGCACGGTGACGTTGGCGCCGCTGCCTTGCTTGAAGAAGCCTGTGGCGCAGTCGCTGAACTCGTCCAGAGGCGCCAGCAGGGTGGCGTACTCCAGGTCCTGGCCGGTCTGGTCGGCGAACAGGCGGTGGATCAGCGGCGACTTGCTGTGGCCAATGGGGTTGCCGAATACGACGTACTGGTCCATGGGAGCTCCTCGGTTATCCACAGGCTTACTGGGCGAGCCAGTCGCGGTCCTGCAGGAAGTAGTCGGTCAGGCGCGCTTCCTCGCTGCCAGGCTCCGCTTTCCAATCGTAGCCCCAGCGTACCTGCGGCGGCAGCGACATCAGGATCGACTCGGTGCGACCACCGGACTGCAAACCGAACAGCGTGCCACGGTCGTAGACCAGGTTGAACTCGACGTAGCGGCCACGGCGGTATTCCTGGAATTCACGTTGCTTGGCAGTGTACGGCGTGTCCTTGCGGCGCTGGATAATCGGCAGGTAGGCGTCGACGTAGGCGTCGCCGATGGCGCGCATGAAGGCAAAGCAGGTGTCGAAGTCCCACTCGTTCAGGTCGTCGAAGAACAGGCCGCCGATGCCGCGCGGTTCGCCACGGTGCTTGAGGTGGAAGTAGCGGTCACACCAGGCCTTGTAGCGCGGGTAGACATCCGCACCGAACGGCGCGCAGGCCTGTTCGGCGACGCGGTGCCAGTGCACGCAGTCTTCCTCGTTGCCGTAGTACGGGGTCAGGTCGAAGCCGCCGCCGAACCACCACACCGCCTCTTCACCCTCTTTTTCAGCGATGAAGAAACGCACGTTGGCGTGGGAAGTTGGTACGTGCGGGTTGTGCGGGTGGATCACCAGCGACACACCCAGGGCCTCGAAGCCACGACCCGCCAGTTCCGGGCGGTGGGCACTGGCCGACGGCGGCAGGCCGGCGCCGAACACGTGGGAGAAATTCACCCCGCCTTTCTCGATCACCTTGCCCTCGCCGATCACCCGCGTGCGACCGCCGCCACCGGCATCGCGCACCCAGGCATCCTCGACGAAGCGGGCGCCGCCGTCTTCGGTTTCGAGGGCAGAGCAGATGCGGTCTTGCAGGTCGAGCAGGTAGGCTTTTACGGCCTCGGTGCGGCTGGTCATCGGGTCACCTGGAAGGAGCGGGAAAATTCGCCGCGTAGCATACCACCGGCCGACGCCGCGTCGCAGTTGACGGCGGTCAAGCAAAGGCGTCCGATAGAAGGCCTTTGCGACCCTCGACGACAGGAGTGTGTGATGGCCAAGCGTATCCAGTTCAGCCAGCATGGCGGCCCGGAAGTCCTGCAACTGGTGGAATTCGACCCGGCACCGCCCGGCCCGCAGCAGGTGCGGGTGCGTAACCATGCAATCGGCTTGAATTTCATCGACACCTATTTCCGCAGCGGGCTGTATGCGCCGCCTGCGCTGCCTTCCGGGCTGGGCACCGAAGCGGCAGGCGTGGTCGAGGCGGTGGGCGAGGGCGTCAGCCGGATCAAGGTCGGCGACCGCGTGGCCTATGCCGGTGGGCCGCTGGGGGCCTACAGCGAGGTGCATACGCTGCCGGAGGCCAACCTGGTGAAGCTGCCGGAGGCGATCAGCTTCGAACAGGCGGCGGCGGTGATGCTCAAGGGGCTGACCACGCAGTATTTGCTCAAGCAGACCTATCCCGTGCAGCCAGGGGACTTCGTGCTGTTCCATGCTGCTGCCGGTGGTGTGGGGTCGCTGGCTTGCCAGTGGGCCAAAGCGTTGGGGGCGAAGCTGATCGGCACTGTCAGCTCGGCTGAGAAAGCCGAGCGGGCCAAGGCGCTCGGGGCCTGGGCGACCATCGACTACAGCCATGAAGACGTAGCCAAGCGCGTGCTGGAGCTGACCGACGGTCAAAAGTGCGCGGTGGTGTATGACGGCGTGGGCGCCGATACCTGGCTGACGTCGCTGGATTGCCTGCAGCCGCGGGGGTTGATGGTGAGCTTCGGCAATGCCTCCGGCGCGGTAACCGGGGTCAACTTGGGGATCCTGTCGCAGAAGGGGTCGTTGTATGTCACCCGGCCGACGCTGGGGAGCTACGCCAACAATGCCGAGAACACCCAGGCCATGGCCGATGATCTGTTCGCGATGATCGCCAGTGGCAAGCTGGTTGTGGATATCCAGCAGCGGTATCCGTTGGGTGAGGCGGCCAAGGCGCAGGCGGAGTTGTCGGCGCGGCGGACCGTTGGCTCGACTGTGCTTCTGCCTTGATGGCTCTATCGCGGGGCAAGCCCGCTCCCACGCCATATCAGAGACCCGCGTGGGAGTGGGCTTGCCCAGCGATGCGATTTCTCAGTCGTAGTGGAACCGACATTGAAGTACAGTCAACTGGCCACCTTCATAGAAGTAGACCAGACGGTGCTCTCGGGTGATGCGACGAGACCAGAACCCGGAAAGATCGCCCTTGAGCGGCTCAGGTTTACCAGTCCCTTTGAAGGGTGTACGGCAGCACTCGCGGATCAGCACATTGACCGTCTCGAAGATCGCCGAATCAGCTTCCCGCCAGTGGTGATAGTCTTCCCATCCCTCGGCAGTGAACGCAACGCTCACGGAATTCCGAGCCTCAGTCTTGTTGCGTTGCTTTGACTTCATGTTCATCGATGATCAGCTCTTGAGTAACTGGCTGACCCGACCGCAGCTGCTCGACTGATGAACGCAAGCGCCTTGCGTTGGCAGAAGACCCTAGCAAGTAAAGGGTCTCCTGCATGCCGTTGTAATCCTCCAGGGACAGCATGACCACCGGCTCGCCACGTTGGCGCGTGATGATCGCCGGCTCGTGGTCGCGGCATACGTCATCCATCGTTTGCTTCAGGTCGGCGCGAGCTTGGCTAAAAGTCAGTACATGCATTTGTCCAATCCTTCCCGGATTACAAAGGAGAGCTGAGCGAACATTGTACAAAGCTGGGTACAAATCTCAACGACCCGCCGTCGGCGTCTTCATCACTCGGGATGGAGTGCTGCGCAAAGCAAAGGGAGATTACCGGCCCAAACCTTCAGCGGGAACGTGATTGGATCGGTGTGACACGTAGGGTATTTCCCAGTTTCTATTTCATCGCGGGGCAAGTCCTCTCCCATGCCATGACCAGAGATCGGCGTGGGAGCGTGCTTGCCCCGCGATTGCGTCAGTTCAGCCGGCGGGCTTCTTCGCCGCTGGCGCCGACTCGATGCCATCGAGCATCGCCTCCACCAACCCCTCCGCCATTTCCAGCGAATGCAGGCTCGACCAGTACATGCCACGCCCCTCGTCGCGCAGGTGATCGAGGGCCTTGATGCCAGTGTCGTAGGCACAGCGCAGGTAGAGCGCGACGTGCACCAGGGCGTCGTGGGCTTCGATGTTGGGGTTTACGGTGAAGAGTGGGGGGTGGCCGGCGTCGCATCGGCCGAAGGGGTGGGTTGTGGTATTTGGGAGTGGTGGATCGGGAACAAGCTTTCTAGTCATGGGAATTCGCTCCTTAAAAAACCACCGGCCCCGCTACCACGCGAATTGGGTGGCGACTGTACGCGAGGTGGTAGACCCGGGCGATTCCCAAACCAGGCAGGCTCGAAAGCCTCCCACGCACAGCCGCCATGGACTGACATGGGGAATCGAATACCCGGGCTACCACACCCGATCGCCAAGTTATTCGGCGACGATTTGGAGCCTAGAGGCAAGCGTTCCCACTGAGAAGGTAATGGCAGTCGACAGGCTGCGTAGGATATTTCTCTGAATTCAGAATGGGCAGCCATCTGGGTGCAAATCAGAAAAATCGGCGGGAATTCTGGGGCCGCTTTGCGGCCCTTTCCGACCGGTCCGACGCCTCGGCAAGGCCGCTCCCACAGGTTACAGCGCCAAGCCTGAGAGCTGCGCTGTACCTGTAGGAGCGGCCTTGTGCCGCGAAACGAGGGCGAAGCCCTCGCCAGCGGTATCAGCCCGGGCGCACAACCTCACCGGTCGCCAGGTCGCGAATCAGGCTCGGGTTCTTCCGCCCACCCAACGCCCCACCCAGCACCATGTCCAGCTCGTTGTGGAAATACTGCTCCACCCGCAACCGGCTCTTGGCCGCCGGCCGCCCGGCCGGGTTGCACGAGGTGGAGATCAACGGCCCGACCAACGCGCACAACTCACGCACCTGTGGATGATCGCTGACCCGCAGCGCCACGGTGTCATGCTGCCCGGTCACCCACTCGGGCAGCAGGCCCTGGTGCGGCACCAGCCAGGTGTTCGGCCCAGGCCAGGTGGCGCTCATGCGATCGATCCAGTCCTGGGGGAAATCCTCGAACAGAAAGTCGAACTGGCGAATATTGTCGGCGACCAGGATCAGCCCTTTATCCACAGGCCGCGACTTGAGCGCCAGCAGGCGATACACCGCGTCCTCGTTCCACGGGTCGCAGCCCAGGCCCCAGACCGCTTCCGTCGGATAGGCGATCACCGCACCCGCCTTCACCTCGCGCGCGGCTTGTTGCACACGCCAACTGCTCACCATTTTCCGTCTCTCCGCATAATCGCCGTGCGCGCAGTGTACTTAGCCGGCACGGGCAAACCAACGCCCGGCTTCATTGCTCACCCGGCCTTCAAGCTCCAGCTCGGTCAGGCTGGCCAGTACCTGGGCCAGTGGCAGGCCGCTGCTGCTGGCCAGGCCCTCGGTAGTCTGGGGTGCGGCGTGGAGCAGGGCGATCAATGGATGAGCGGGTTTATCCACAACCGCAGGCGGCAGGTTCTGCCAACCGCGCAGGCTGTCGAGGATCTGCTCCACGCTTTCCACCAGCAGGGCGCCATCGCGGATCAGCTGGTGGCAGCCCTTGGCGCCGGGGTGATGAATGGACCCGGGAATCGCGTACACCTCCCGCCCCTGTTCGGCAGCAAGCCGTGCGGTGATCAACGAACCGCTGGCCAGGCTGGCCTCGACCACCAGCACACCCAGCGACAAGCCGCTGATGATCCGGTTGCGACGCGGGAAGTTGCCGGCCAGCGGCCCGGCATCCAGTGGGTACTCGGAAACCAGCGCGCTGCCACTGTCGAGCATTGCCCGTGCCAGGTCACGGTGGCGCTGTGGATAAAGTTTTTGCAACCCCGTGCCGAGCACCCCGATGGTGTGTCCGCCAGCCTTCAAGGCGGCCCGATGAGCGGCACCATCAACACCCAGCGCCAGCCCGCTGGTGATGGTGAAACCGGCCTGGGAAAGGCAACGGGAAAACGCGCCCGCCGTATCCAGCGCCGGAGGTGAAGCACGCCTGCTGCCCACGATCGCCAGTTGCGGTTGCTCAAGCAAATCAGGGTCACCCGCGACGAACAGCAGCGGCGGCGGATCGTCTATCTCGGCCAGCAACGCCGGGTAGCCAGGCCCGTCCCACATCAGTAAATGCTGGCCCGGATGCTCTAGCCAGCGCATTGCAGCCAATGCGCCGTCGCGCACTTGCGGGCTGCGCCGGGCGTCTATACTGGCAGCCTTCAGCCCCAACGCCTGCCAGGCACTGGCCGGCGCGCTAAGTGCCGACGAGGCACTGCCGAACGCTTCGATGAGGGTATGGAAACGACGCAAGCCAATCTCTGGAAGGCTATGAAGACGCAGCCGCGCCTCCAGTTCCGCAGGCGGACAAGGCGACGAACGGGATGGGTTCATGGTGGATCATCCTTGATCGACAGGGGGCCAGATACGTGGCACAACCTGTGGATAACTTTGTGAGTAACACTTTGAAAAGCTGTCCATGAAACGGCAGCTATCAAGCCCATAGAGACCCTAGCCAAGCTTCACAGGTGCCGAACGCCCCATTTCCCTTTATTATGTGTGCTCAGTTTTCAACCGACCGCACAGTGACTGCCTGACCGCCATGGCCATTTTGAACATTCTCGAATTCCCCGATCCGCGCCTGCGCACCATCGCCAAACCGGTGACGGAGTTCGACGACGCCTTGAGCCAGCTGATCGACGACATGTTCGAGACCATGTACGAGGCGCCCGGCATCGGCCTGGCCGCCACCCAGGTCAACGTGCACAAGCAGGTCGTGGTAATGGACCTGAGCGAAGACCGCAGCGAACCGCGCGTCTTCATCAACCCCACGGTCGAGGAGCTGACCCACGACATGGGCCAGTACCAGGAAGGCTGCCTGTCGGTGCCCGGCTTCTACGAGAACGTCGATCGCCCGCTGCGCGTGCGGGTCAAGGCCCAGGACCGCGACGGCAAGCCCTACGAACTGGAATGCGAAGGCCTGCTGGCCGTGTGCGTGCAGCACGAGTTCGATCACCTCAACGGCAAGCTGTTCGTCGACTACCTGTCCCAGCTCAAACGCGACCGGATCAAGAAGAAGCTGGAAAAGCAGCACCGCCAGCAAGCCTGATCCCCACCTTCCAGAAGGCTTGCTCCGGCAAGCCTTTTTCTTTTTGAAGAAGCGAGAACTCCATGCGCATCGTCTTCGCAGGCACTCCAGAGTTTGCCGCCGAACACCTCAAGGCCCTGCTCGACAGCCCGTACGAGATCGTGGCCGTCTACACCCAGCCCGACCGCCCGGCTGGCCGTGGCCAAAAGCTCATGCCAACCGCAGTCAAGGCGCTGGCTGTAGCCCATGACATCCCGGTGTACCAGCCGCAGACCCTGCGCAACGCCGAGGCGCAAGCCGAGCTCGCCGCGCTCAAGCCGGACCTGATGGTGGTGGTCGCCTACGGCCTGATCCTGCCGCAAGTGGTGCTGGATATTCCGCGCCTGGGCTGCATCAACAGCCACGCCTCCCTGCTGCCACGCTGGCGCGGTGCGGCGCCGATCCAGCGCGCCGTGGAGGCTGGTGACGCCGAGAGCGGCGTGACCGTGATGCGCATGGAAGCCGGCCTGGACACCGGCCCGATGCTGCTCAAGGTGGTTACCCCGATCAGCGCCGAGGACACCGGTGGCACCCTGCATGACCGTCTCGCCGAAATGGGTCCGCCTGCTGTAGTCCAGGCAATCGCCGGCCTGGCCGACGGTTCGTTGCAAGGTGAAGTCCAGGACGATGCCCTGGCCACTTATGCCCACAAGCTGAACAAGGACGAAGCCCGCATCGACTGGAGCCGCCCGGCCGTCGAACTGGAGCGCCTGATCCGTGCCTTCAACCCCTGGCCGGTGTGCCACAGCACCCTCGACGGCGAAAGCGTGAAGGTGCTGGCCGCCAACTTGTCCACAGGCAAGGGCGCCCCCGGCGAAATCCTCTCCGCCAGCAAGGACGGCCTGGTGGTCGCCTGCGGTGACGGCGCACTGAGCCTGACCCGCCTGCAACTGCCCGGCGGCAAGGCCCTGGCCTTCAGCGACCTGTTCAACAGCCGCCGCGAGAAGTTCGCCGGTGGCAAGGTGCTCGGCCAATGAACCCACGCCTGGCCGCCGCCCGTGCCCTCGCCGCCGTGCTCAGCGGCAAGGCCTCGCTGAACAGCTCGCTGCCGGCGCAACTGGACAAGGTCGAGGAGCGCGACCGCGGCCTGACCCAGGACCTGGCCTTCGGCACCGCCCGCTGGCAACCGCGCCTGGACCTGCTGGCCGCGCAACTGCTGCAGAAGCCGTTCAAGGCCGCCGACGCCGATGTGCAGGCGCTGCTGCTGGTCGGCCTGTACCAGCTGTTCTACACGCGCATCCCGGCCCACGCCGCCATCGGCGAGACCGTGGGTTGCGCCGACAAGCTCAAGAAGCCGTGGGCCAAGGGCCTGCTCAATGCCGTGCTGCGCCGCGCCCAGCGTGAAGGCGAGGAGCTGCTCGCCGGCATGGAACGCGACCCGGTGGTGCGTACCGCCCACCCGCGCTGGCTGCAGAAGTCGCTGAAAGCCTTCTGGCCGGAACAATGGGAAGCCATCTGCGCCGCCAACAACGCCCACCCGCCGATGATCCTGCGGATCAACCGCCGCCATCACAGCCGCGACGCCTACCTGGCGCTGTTGGCCGAGGCCGGCATCCAGGCCAGCGCCTGCCAGTACAGCCGCGACGGCATCGTCCTGGCCGAGGCCTGCGACGTGCGCGGCCTGCCGGGCTTCGCCGACGGCTGGGTGAGCGTGCAGGACGAAGCCGCGCAGCTGTCCGCCGACCTGCTCGAACTGGCCCCCGGCCAGCGCGTGCTCGACGCCTGCTGCGCCCCGGGCGGCAAGACCTGCCACCTGCTGGAAGCCGAGCCAGGCCTGGCCCACATGGTCGCCATCGACCTGGAAGCCAAGCGCCTGGCCCGCGTGCGCGAGAACCTCGACCGCCTCAAGCTCGATGCCGAGCTGATCGCCTGCGACGCCCGCGACACCGCCAGCTGGTGGGACGGCAAGCCGTTCCAGCGCATCCTGCTCGATGCGCCGTGCTCGGCCACCGGCGTGATCCGCCGCCACCCGGACATCAAGCTGACCCGCCAGGCCGAGGACATCCCGGCCCTGGCCGCGCTGCAAGGCGAGCTGCTCGACGCCCTGTGGCCGACCCTGGAAGTGGGCGGCATGCTGCTCTATGCCACCTGCTCGAGCCTGCCGACCGAGAACACCGAAGTGATCGACGCCTTCCTCGCCCGCACCCCCGGCGCCCGCGAGCTGGACCTGGCCACCGAGGCCGGCCTGCGCCAGCCCCATGGCCGCCAGTTGCTGGCCCAGGAAGGCGGCCACGACGGTTTCTACTATGCCAAGCTGATCAAGATTGCCGCCTCGCGCGGGTAAAGAACAAAAAGGGTAGGGAGTAGCGGATGAAGATCATCATCCTCGGCGCAGGCCAGGTAGGCGGTACGCTGGCAGAGCACTTGGCCAGCGAAGCCAACGACATCACCGTGGTCGACACCGACAGCGAGCGCCTGCGCGACCTGGGCGATCGCCTGGACATCCGCACCGTGCAGGGGCGCGCCTCACTGCCGACGGTGTTGCGCCAGGCCGGCGCCGACGACGCCGACATGCTGGTGGCGGTGACCAACAGCGACGAAACCAACATGGTCGCCTGCCAGGTGGCCTATTCGCTGTTCCACACCCCGACCAAGATCGCCCGGGTGCGCGAGTCGGCCTATCTGACCCGCGAAGAGCTGTTCGACAACGACCACATCCCGGTGGACGTGCTGATCAGCCCCGAACAGGTGGTGACCAACTACATCAAGCGCCTGATCGAACACCCGGGCTCGCTGCAGGTGATCGACTTCGCCGAAGGCAAGGCCCAGCTGGTGGCGGTCAGGGCTTACTACGGCGGCCCGCTGGTGGGCCAGCAACTGCGCCAGATCCGCGCCCACATGCCCAATGTCGACACCCGCGTGGCGGCGATCTTCCGCCGCGACCGGCCGATCACGCCCCAGGGCGACACGGTGATCGAGGCCGACGACGAGGTGTTCTTCATCGCCGCGAAGAAGGACATCCGCGCGGTGATGGGCGAGCTGCGGCGTATCGACGAGACCAACAAGCGCGTGGTCATCGCCGGCGGCGGGCAGATCGGCGAACGCCTGGCCGAGGCCATCGAGAGCCGCTACCAGGTAAAGATCATCGAGATGAACCCGGCGCGCTGCCGCTACCTCTCCGACACCCTCGAGAGCACGGTGGTGCTGCAGGGCAGCGCCTCCGACCGCGACCTGATGCTCGAAGAGAACATCGCCGACGCCGACATCTTCCTGGCCCTGACCAACGACGACGAAGCCAACATCATGTCGTCGCTTTTGGCCAAGCGCCTGGGCTCGCGCAAGGTGATGACCATCATCAACAACCCGGCCTACGTCGACCTGGTGCAGGGCGGCGAGATCGACATCGCCATCAGCCCGCAACTGGCCACCATCGGCACCTTGCTGGCCCACGTGCGCCGCGGCGATATCGTCAGCGTGCACTCGCTGCGCCGCGGCGCGGCCGAGGCCATCGAGGCGGTAGCCCATGGTGATTCGAAGTCGAGCAAGGTAGTGGGCAAGGCCATCGAGGACATCTCGCTGCCGCCGGGCACCACCATCGGCGCGATCATCCGCGACGAGGAAGTGCTGATCGCCCACGACGACACGGTGATCGAGTCGGGCGACCATGTGATCCTGTTCGTTGTGGATAAAAAGCATATTCGGGACGTGGAGAAGATGTTCCACGTGGGCCTGAGTTTCTTCTAGGAGGGAAGGACATGCGCGAATCGCTGGAAAAGATGCTGGCCAAGGGTGTGGATAACCCGCTGCTGAGGTTCGGGCTGGGCAAGGCCTGGCTGGACGAGGGCAATGGGGCTGAAGCGGCGGTGCACCTGGCTGCCTGTGTGAAGCAGGATCCGAAGTACTCGGCGGCGTGGAAGCTGCTGGGGAAGGCGTATCAGTTGAGCGGGGATCTGGACGGCGCGCGCAAGGCCTGGGAAGAGGGGATCGTTGCGGCGCAGGCCCATGGCGACAAGCAGGCCGAGAAAGAGATGACCGTGTTCCTGAAGAAATTGAACAAGATCTGAGATCGCCGGGGCTGCTTTGCAGCCCTTTCGCCGGCAAGCCGGCTCCCACAGGTGAGCGCTGCGTCATGTGGGAGCCGGCTTGCCGGCAAAAGGGGCGCAAAGCGCCCCCAGAATTTCAATACCAGCGCGCCTCGCCAGCCGGGCGCTTCTTGAAGCGCTTCATGCTCCACATGTACTGGCTCGGATACTCGCGCACATAACGCTCGACCACCTTGCTCATGGCCGCCGCCGATTCAGTTACATCGGTGCTGTACATCTCTTCCGGCGCCGCCTCCAGGAACACCTTGAAGCCCGAGCCATCCGGCAGCCGCAGGGCATGCAGGAACACCCCGACCGCCTTGCCGCCGGCCAGCATGTTCGGCACGAACTTGCTGGTCAGCGCCTGGGTCCCGAGGAACGGCACGAACACACCCGCCGACTCGGCCGGCTCCGGGTCGGCCGGAATCCCCACCTGACCACCCCGACGCACTTCCTTGATCACGCTGAGGATGCCTTCCTTGGTCGAAGGCGCCACGCGGTTGCCCATCTGCACGCGCTGTTCGCGCAGCAAGTCATCCACTGCCTTGAGCTTCGGCGGGCGGTAGAAGATGATCGGTTTGCACTGGTTGCAATAGAAGTGGTTGAGCACTTCCCAGTTGCCCAGGTGGCTGGTGATGCCCACCACGCCCTTGCCCGAGGCCAGGGCCTGTTCCAGCACTTCCAGGCCGTGCACTTCCTTGACCAGCTCCAGCGAGCGCTGCGGCGGCCAGATCCAGGCACAGGCGCTCTCGACGAACGACTTGCCGATGTCCTTCAACGCGCGGCCAACCAGCTGCTCGCGCTCGACCGGGTCCATCTCCGGGAAACACTTGGCCAGGTTGATCCGCACGACATTGCGCGAGCCATTGGGGACTTTCCACATCAGCCAGCCGATACCGGCGCCGACGCGCTGCACAGCGCCCCAGGGCAGCTTGGCAAACAGGCGCAGCACCCCGACCATCAGGGCGCCCTTGAACTTTTCCACAGGCGAATTCCTTATTTCAGCAAGGCGCGCATTGTACCCCGTCAGCGCACCAGCGCGGCGTAGCGATCACAGTCGGTGGTGTGGTCCATGACCATGCCGGTAGCCTGCATGAAGGCGTAGCAGATGGTCGGCCCGACAAAGGTGAAGCCGGCCTTCCGCAGGGCCTTGCTCATGGCCTTGGCCTCATCGGTGACCGCCGGCACGTCGCCGCGCCCCTGGAAATGGTTGATCTTCGGCGCACCGCCGACGAACGACCACAGCCATTCGGCGGGGTTATCCACAGCCAGCCAGGCCAGGGCATTGCGGCGCACGGCCTTGAGCTTGAGGCGGTTGCGAATGATGCCGGGGTCCAGCATCAGCTCCTCGATGCGCTCGTCGCTCAGGCGCGCCAGTTTCACCGGGTCGAAGCCGTCCAGCACCTGGCGATAGCGCTCGCGTTTCTTCAATACCGTGATCCACGACAACCCCGCCTGGAACCCTTCGAGCAAAAGCATCTCGAAGAGCAACGCCGGGTCGCGCTGCGGCGTTCCCCATTCGTGGTCGTGATAGGCCTGGTACAACGGATCGTCGGAACACCAAAAGCAGCGTGGCATAAGGCTCCAATAACGTAGAGGGCGAGGCGAATCGGGTATACTCCCGCTCTTTACATCCGCATCCCCAGATACAGGTGAATTTCGTGAGCCAGCCTACGCCAGCCGTGCGTACCTTCCAAGACCTGATCCTCGCCCTGCAGAACTACTGGGCCGAGCAAGGTTGTGTGGTGCTTCAGCCCTACGATATGGAAGTAGGCGCCGGCACTTTCCACACCGCTACCTTCCTGCGCGCCGTCGGCCCGGAGACCTGGAACGCCGCCTACGTGCAGCCCAGCCGTCGCCCCGCCGACGGGCGGTATGGCGAAAACCCCAACCGCCTGCAGCACTACTACCAGTTCCAGGTGGTGCTCAAGCCGAACCCGGCCAACTTCCAGGAGCTGTACCTCGGCTCGCTGAAAGCCATCGGCCTGGATCCGCTGGTTCACGACATCCGCTTCGTCGAAGACAACTGGGAATCGCCGACCCTCGGCGCCTGGGGCCTGGGTTGGGAAATCTGGCTGAACGGCATGGAGGTGACCCAGTTCACCTACTTCCAGCAGGTCGGCGGCATCGAGTGCTACCCGGTCACCGGTGAAATCACCTACGGCCTGGAGCGCCTGGCCATGTACCTGCAGGGCGTGGACTCGGTCTACGACCTGGTATGGGCCGACGGTCCGTTCGGCAAGGTCACCTACGGCGACGTGTTCCACCAGAACGAAGTGGAACAGTCGACCTACAACTTCGAGCACGCCAACGTCGAGAAGCTGTTCGAACTGTTCGACTTCTACGAAAGCGAAGCGAACCGCCTGATCAAGCTGGACCTGCCGCTGCCGACCTACGAAATGGTCCTGAAGGCCTCGCACACCTTCAACCTGCTGGACGCCCGCCGCGCCATCTCGGTGACCGAGCGCCAGCGCTACATCCTGCGTGTACGTACCCTGGCCCGGGACGTGGCGCAAAGCTATCTGCAAGCCCGCGCACGCCTGGGCTTCCCGATGGCCTCTCCTGAACTGCGTGACGAAGTGTTGGCTAAGCTGGAGGCTGCACAATGAGTGCTCAAGATTTCCTGGTTGAACTGGGCACCGAAGAGCTGCCACCGAAGGCCCTCGCCAGCTTGGGCGACGCGTTCCTCGCCGGCATCGAGAAAGGCCTGCAGGCCGCCGGCCTGAACTACACCGGCAAGCAGGTCTACGCCGCGCCGCGCCGCCTGGCCGTGCTGATCCGCCAGCTGGACGTGCAGCAGCCGGACCGCAGCATCAACATCGACGGCCCGCCCGTGCAGGCCGCGTTCAATGCCGAAGGCCAGCCGACCCAGGCCGCCCTGGGCTTCGCCAAGAAGTGCGGCGTGGAGCTGTCGGACATCGACCAGAGCGGCCCCAAGCTGCGCTTCTCCCAGCATATTCCGGGCAAGGCCACCGCCAGCCTGCTGCCGACCATCGTCGAGGATTCGCTCAACGACCTGCCGATCCCCAAGCGCATGCACTGGGGCGCCAGCCGTGAAGAGTTCGTGCGCCCGACCCAGTGGCTGGTGATGCTGCTGGGCGACCAGGTGGTCGACTGCACCATCCTGGCCCAGAAGGCTGGCCGTGAATCCCGTGGCCACCGCTTCCACCACCCGGAAAACGTACTCATCACCACCCCGGCCAACTACGTCGAGGACCTGCGCAAGGCCCACGTGCTGGCCGACTTCGCCGAGCGTCGCGAGCTGATCAGCAAGCGTACCGCCGAGCTTGCCATGCAGCAGGAAGGCACGGCCATCGTGCCGCCAGCGCTGCTGGACGAAGTGACCGCCCTGGTCGAGTGGCCGGTGCCGCTGGTGTGCTCGTTCGAGGAGCGTTTCCTCGAGGTGCCGCAGGAAGCCCTGATCACCACCATGCAGGACAACCAGAAGTACTTCTGCCTGCTGGACAGCGAAGGCAAGCTGCTGCCGCGCTTCATCACCGTGGCCAACGTCGAGAGCCGCGATCCGAAGCAGATCGTCGAAGGCAACGAGAAAGTCGTGCGCCCACGCCTGACCGACGCCGAGTTCTTCTTCAAGCAGGACAAGAAGCAGCCGCTGGAAAGCTTCAACGAGCGCCTGAAGAACGTGGTGTTCCAGGCTCAGCTGGGCACCGTGTTCGACAAGGCCGAGCGCGTTTCCAAGCTGGCCGCCTTCATTGCCCCGTACATCGGTGGCAGCGCCGCCAACGCTGGCCGTGCCGGCTTGCTGTCCAAGTGCGACCTGGCTTCGGAAATGGTCGGCGAATTCCCTGAAATGCAGGGCATCGCCGGCTACTACTACGCCCTCAACGATGGCGAGCCGCAAGACGTCGCCCTGGCGCTGAACGAGCAGTACATGCCGCGCGGCGCCGGCGCCGAGCTGCCGCAGACCCTCACCGGTGCCGCCGTGGCCATCGCCGACAAGCTCGACACCCTGGTCGGCATCTTCGGCATCGGCATGCTGCCCACCGGTAGCAAGGACCCGTACGCCCTGCGTCGTGCCGCCCTGGGCGTGCTGCGCATCCTGATCGAGAAGCAGCTGGACCTGGACCTGGCCGTCGCGGTCGAGTTCGCGGTCAAGCAGTTCGGTGCCAAGGTCAAGGCCGCCGGCCTGTCCGAGCAGGTGCTGGAGTTCGTCTTCGACCGCCTGCGCGCGCGCTACGAGGACGAAGGCATCGACGTCTCCACCTACCTGTCGGTGCGTGCCCTGAAGCCGGGTTCGGCGCTGGACTTCGACCAACGCGTGCAGGCCGTGCAGGCCTTCCGCAAGCTGCCGGAAGCCGAAGCCCTGGCCGCGGCGAACAAGCGCGTGTCGAACCTGCTGGGCAAGGCCGAAGGCGCCATCGCCGACCAGGTCGAGCCGAAGTACTTCGACAATGCCAACGAGTTCTCCCTGTACTCGGCCATCCAGCAGGCCGACCAGGCCGTGCAACCGATGGCGGCCGCGCGTCAGTACAGCGAGGCCCTGGCCCGCCTGGCCGCCCTGCGTGACCCGGTCGACGCCTTCTTCGAGGCGGTGATGGTCAACGCCGAGGACGCCAAGGTACGCGCCAACCGTTATGCCCTGCTCAGCCGCTTGCGCGGTCTGTTCCTGGGCGTGGCCGATATCTCGCTGCTGGGGTGAGTCGTTGAAACTGCTGATTCTTGATCGAGACGGAGTGATCAACCACGACTCCGACGCCTACATCAAGTCGCTGGAGGAGTGGATCCCCATTCCTGGCTCGATCGAGGCCATCGCGCAGTTGAGCAAGGCGGGCTGGACGGTGGCGGTTGCCACCAACCAGTCCGGCATTGCCCGCGGCTACTACCCGCTGGAAACCCTCGAGGCCATGCATGCGCGCCTGCGCGCGCTGGTGGCCGAGCAGGGCGGCGAGGTCGGCCTGATCGTGCATTGTCCGCACGGCCCGGACGAGGGTTGCGACTGCCGCAAGCCCAAGCCCGGCATGCTGCGGACAATCGCCGAGCACTACCAGGTGCCGCTGGCCGGCGTATGGTTCGTCGGTGACAGCAAAGGTGACCTGGAGGCGGCCCTGGCCGTCGATGCACAACCCGTGTTGGTAAAAACCGGCAAGGGCGAAAGGACCCTGGAAAAAGGTGTCCCGCAAACTACACTGATTTTCGACGATCTGGCTGCCATCGCCAGAGAACTTATTTAAATGAGTGCGCCAGGACCGGCGCACTTTTCATTAGGCGGGCACGCCCCGCAACGGTACATGCCACTATGTCGATCCTGCAGGCGATCAGAATCTTTCTTTTTTACCTGCTGTTGGGCACCAGTTCGCTGCTGTGGTGCTCGCTGAGCTTCTTCGTCGCGCCTTTCCTGCCGTTCCCCAAGCGCTACAAGTTCATCAACGTGTACTGGTGCCGCTGCGCACTGTTCCTGGTGCGGACGATCCTGCGGATCGACTACAAGGTCACCGGCGCCGAGAACGTGCCTGACGTACCTTGCGTGATCCTGTCGAACCACCAGAGCACCTGGGAGACATTCTTCCTCTCGGCTTACTTTTCGCCGCTGAGCCAGGTGCTCAAGCGCGAGTTGCTGTACGTGCCGTTCTTCGGCTGGGCCATGGCCATGCTGCGACCGATCGCCATCGACCGGAAGAACCCCAAGGAGGCCCTGCGCCAGGTTGCCAGCCAGGGCGACGAGCTGCTCAAGCAGGGCACCTGGGTGTTGATCTTCCCCGAAGGCACCCGTGTGCCGCATGGACAGATGGGCAAGTTTTCCCGCGGCGGCACCGCGCTGGCGGTGAATGCCGGCCTGCCGGTACTGCCGATCGCCCACAACGCCGGCAAGTTCTGGCCGCGTGAAGGCTGGGGCAAGCGCCCGGGCACCATCGAGGTGGTGATTGGCGAGCCGATGTACCCGGAGGGGACAGGCCCGCGTGCCATCGCCGAGCTCAACGACCGTGCCCAGGCATGGAACGAGGCGGCCCAACGCGCCATGGGTTCACTGCCGCCCGCGGCGGAAAAACCCGAGCAGCAGCCTGCCTGACGATCTGTGGATAACGTGTTAGCAATTTTTGGATTAAGCGTCTTCAAACATAGCTAAGTGATTGAATTAGCTATTTATTTCCATGTATGACGTTTTTTCGAAAATCGTGCATAAGTTTTTTCCCGCGATAAAAAAACCGGCTTTTACGCCGGTTTTTTTGTGCTCGTTTGATGGTGGCATAGCGAGTACGTGGGAGCGGCGGTTCGGCGCCCCGACTTGCCCCGCGATGGATGGCACCGGCTGCGCCGGTATCGCGGGACAAGCCCGCTCCCACGCAGTGTCATCTGTACTGCCTAGACCTTGTCGATATCCACATCCCGGGTCTCTTTCAGGCAGAAGATCCCCACCACCAGGCTCACCCCGGTGATCAACACCGGGTACCACAGCCCATAGAAGATATCCCCGGTGTACACCACCAACGCGAACGACACCGTCGGCAGGAAGCCGCCGAACCAGCCATTGCCGATGTGGTAGGGCAGGGACATCGAGGTGTAGCGGATGCGCGTCGGGAACAGCTCGACCATCACCGCCGCCAACGGCCCGTAGGTCATGGTGGCGATCAGGATCATGACAACGATCAGCACCACCACCATCACCTGGTTCACATGCGCAGGATCCGCCTTGGCTGGGTAACCAGCACTATCGATGGCACTGCGCATGGCCGTCTCGTCGAAGCCATTGATGGTCTTGGCGCCGATGCTGACGATCACCTCGCTGCCAGCGACATTCACCGAACTGTAGGGCAGGCCCTGCTTGACCAGGAACGTCTTGACCTTGTCGCACGGGCTGTCGAAGCGTGCCTTGCCCACCGGGTCGAACTGGAAGGTGCAGCCCTTGGGATCGGCGGTGACGACGATCGGCGCCTGGCGACTGGCGGCGTCGATCTGCGGATTGGCGTAATGGCTCAGGGCCTTGAACAGCGGGAAGTACAACACCGTCGCCAGCAAAAGGCCAAGCATCAGGATCGGCTTGCGCCCGACCCGGTCCGACAGCCAGCCGAAGAACACGAAGAACGGCGCACCGATCACCACGCTGATGATCAGCAGGGTGTTGGCTTGGGCCGGGTCCATCTTGAGCATCTGGGTCATGAAGAACAGCACGTAGAACTGCGCGGTGTAGAAGGTCACCGCCTGCCCGGCATTGATGCTGAACAGCGCCGTGAGCACCACCTTCAGGTTGGGCCACGAGGTGAACGACTCGCGGATCGGCGACTTGCTGACCTTGCCCTGGGCCTTCATTTTCACGAAGGCCGGCGACTCGTGCATGCTCATGCGGATCCAGGTGGAAATCGCCAGCAGCACGATCGACAGCAGGAACGGCAGGCGCCAGCCCCAGGTTTCGAACTGGTCGCCACTGATGTAGCGGCTGGCCAGGACCACGAGCAACGACAGCAGCAGGCCGAGGGTGGCGGTGGACTGGATGAAGCCGGTATGGAAACCGCGCTTGCCGGGTGGCGCGTGTTCGGCGACATAGGTGGCCGCGCCGCCGTATTCACCGCCCAGCGCCAGGCCCTGGAGCATGCGCAGCACCACCAGGATGATCGGCGCGGCGATGCCGATGCTGGCGTAGGTGGGCAACAGGCCCACGGCGAAGGTCGACAGGCCCATCAGCACGATGGTCACCAGGAAGGTGTACTTGCGCCCGATCATGTCGCCCAGCCGGCCGAACACCAGCGCGCCGAACGGGCGCACCAGGAAGCCGGCGGCAAAGGCCATCAGGGCGAAGATGAAGGCGGTGGTGTCGTTGACGCCAGCGAAGAACTGCTTGCTGATGACCGCGGCCAGCGCGCCATAGAGAAAAAAGTCATACCACTCGAACACCGTCCCGAGGGATGACGCGAAAATGATCTTGCGCTCTTCACGACGGCTTGGGCTGCTCGCCGCCGCCCCCTGTTCCTGGATGTAATCCGACATCGTTGCTGTCCTCGGCCCGCGGGCCACAGTGATTATTCTTGTTGTTCCACTGCCGGCGACTTGCGAACACAAGCCACCGCTGTTGCAAACACCCGGGTCAGGGCGTCGGTATCGCGCTGGCGTCGCTGAGGTTGGTCTGGGTATTGGCCCCCTTGAGGATCAGTTGTGCCGCCTTCTCGGCAATCATCAACGTGGGTGAACAGGTATTGCCGGAGACGATCTGCGGCATGATCGAGGCGTCGGCCACGCGCAGGCCGGGAATGCCATGCACGCGCAGCTGGTTATCCACGACGTCCAGCGCGCCACTGCCCATGCGGCAGGTGCCCACCGGGTGGAAGATGGTGGTGCCGATCTGGCCGGCGGCCTGGTGCAGGTCGTCCTCGCTCTGCAAGGCGGGGCCTGGCAAATACTCGAGAGGATCGAAGGCCGCCAGGGCAGGGGCCTGGACGATACGCCGGGTGAGGCGGATGGCCTCGGCGGCGACGCGCAGGTCCTCGGGGTCACTCAGGTAGTTGGGGTCGATCACTGGCGCGGCATTCATGTCCGCCGAGCGGATGTCGATCCGTCCACGGCTCGCCGGGCGCAGGTTGCACACCGAGGCGGTGAAGGCCGGGAAGCGATGCAGCGGTTCGCCGAAACGGTCCAGCGACAGCGGCTGCACGTGGTATTGCAGGTTGGCCGTTGCCTGCTCGGGGCCTGAACGGGCGAAGGCGCCCAGCTGGCTCGGCGCCATGGCCAACGGGCCGCTGCGGTCATAGGCATAGCGCAGGCCCATGCCCAGCTTGCCCCACAGGCTGTTGGCCATCTGGTTGAGGGTTCGGGTGTTGCGGACTTGGTAAATCAGGCGCAATTGCAGGTGATCCTGCAGGTTGCCGCCAACCCCGGGCATCTCATGGCGAACCCCGATACCCAAGCCTTCGAGCAGCTTGCGCGGGCCAATGCCGGAGCGTTGCAGGATGCCGGGCGAGCCCACAGAGCCCGCGCACAGGATGATCTCGCGGCGAGCGGCGAACGCGTGCCAGGCGCCTTGCCACAGGGCCTTCACCGCCCGGGCTCGGGTGTTGTCGAGCAGCACCTGGTCGACCTGTACGCCCATCAACACTGTCAGGTTGGGGCGCTTGAGGATGGGCCTGAGAAACGCCTTGGCCGAGTTCCAGCGCACGCCGCTGCGCTGATTGACCTGAAAGTATCCACAGCCGGCGTTGTCGCCCGTGTTGAAGTCTTCGACCTTGGCGATGCCACTCTGCTCAGCGGCATCGCGGAAGGCATCGAGGATCGGCCAGCTGTAGCGCTGCTGCTCGACCCGCCATTCCCCGTCCGCGCCGTGACTGTCGCTGGCGCCGGCGAAGTGGTTCTCGCTGGCCTTGAACAAGGGCAGCACATCCTTCCACGCCCAGCCGTCGTTGCCTTGCTCGGCCCAGCGGTCATAGTCGGCGGCCTGGCCACGCATGTAGATCATGCCGTTGATCGACGAGCAGCCGCCCAGCACCTTGCCCCGTGGATAACCCAGGCTGCGACCGTTCAGGCCAGGCTGGGCCTCGGTCTTCAGGCACCAATCGGTGCGTGGATTGCCGATGCAGTAGAGGTAACCGACGGGGATGTGAATCCAGGGATAGTTGTCGCGGCCCCCCGCCTCGAGCAGCAATACGCGGCACGAAGGGTCGGCGGACAAGCGGTTGGCCAGCAGGCAACCGGCGGGACCGGCACCCACGACCACATAGTCGTAGACAGGATCGGCTGATGGCATGTGCAACCTCGCGCCTGATTATTATTCTTGTCCCGATCCATCTTATTGATTAATTTCGCTGAGGAAACACGAGATTTCGCGCAGCCGTTGTGCGTTTTAGCACAGCGCCAATGCCCAGCACGAATTCCTGTGTAGGAGCGGCCTTGTGCCGCGATGGGCCGCATAGCGGCCCTGATAATGCAAACGCGGTGTACCTGAAATACCGCATGCATCAGTTGGGGCCGCTATGCGGCCCATCGCGGCACAAGGCCGCTCCTACACAGGGATCTGCGGCATCCGAAAGGCAAAAGGATCAGCATGTTCGACTGGAACGATCTGCGGTTTTTCCTCGAGTTGCAGCGCAGCGGCCGCCTGCTTACCGCCGCCAAGCGCCTCAACACCACCCACAGCACCGTGGCCCGGCATATCGAGAGCATCGAAAAGCACCTGGGCACCGCGCTGTTCGTCCAGCACGCCCAAGGCTACGAACTCACACCCTCCGGCCAGGCCCTGCTCAAGCACGCCGAAGCCATGGAGAACGTTGCCCTGCTGGCGCAGGAAGAAATCACCCAGGCCATCACGCCACTGGGCAAGATCCGCCTGGGGGTGACCGAAGGCATCGGCATCATGTTCTTCACCCCGCGCATGAAGGCCTTGTTCCAGCGCTACCCGGGGCTCGAAGTGGAGCTGGTGGCGGTGCCGCGGTTCGTCAGCATCCTCAACCGCGAAGCCGAGATCAGCATCCACCTGGAACGCCCCAACGCCGACCTGCTGATCACCCGCAAGCTCACCGATTACCGCCTTGCCCTGTACGCCAGCCAGGACTACCTGGACCGCGCACCACCGCTGCACAGCCGCGAAGACCTGGCCCGGCACAGCTGGATCGGCTATGTCGACGACCTGCTGTTCAGCCAGGAGCTGCTGTTCCTCAACAGCTTCTGCCGGGCGCCCAACGTGGTGTTCCGCAGCACCAGCGTGATCGCCCAGCAGCATGCTGCCCAGGCCGGTCTGGGCATCGCCGTGCTGCCCAACTACATGGCCCGCCACGATCCGAAGCTGGTGCGCGTGCTGCCCAGCGAGACCATCCAGCGCAGCTACTGGATCTGCACCCGCCGCGAGCTGCACAAGTCTGTACGCCTGCGGGTGGTGTGGGACTACCTGCTGGCGCTGTGCGCCGCCGAGCAGGACGAGTTGCTAGCCGAGTAGCGCCTTACCGGCCAACAGTACCGCAGCGCCACAGCCCACCACGGCGAACAGCTGCTGCAGGCGCGGGCCGGCCAGCTTGCTCGCCAACGGCCGCGCCAGCAGCAGGCCCAGCACCGCCCCCACGGCGAACGGCGCCCCGACCCACCAGTGCATCACCCCCGCCACGCTGGCGCTGACCACGCTGCCGGTGGACACCAGGGCGATCACCGCCAGCGAGGTGGCGACGATGCTTTTCATGTTCAGGTTGGTATAGCGGTTCAGCGCCGGGATGATCACGAATCCACCACCGACGCCCAACAGGCCTGACAGCAGACCCGACAGCATCCCGGTAAATGCTAGCGCCCGGGCGCAGGGCAGGGTCCAGCGCAAGCGCCCCTGCAGCGGGTTGAGCACGCAGGGCATGATCTCCCGCTCCCCACAGGGCGACTCGCCACGCAGTTCACGCGCCGCCTTGCGCCAGATCCGCAGGCAGGCGTACACCAGCACCCCGGCGAACACCAAGGCCAACGGCGTGTTGGGCAAACGATGGGCGAGCATCAGGCCGAATGGCGCGCAGGCAATCCCGATCACCGCGATGAACGCGGCCGCCCGGTAGCGCACCAATCCCTGGCGCAGGCCGAGCACCGCACCAACCGACGCCGCCAACCCCACGGCCAGCAGGCCGATCGGCGCCGCCTCGACCATGCTCAGCCCCAGGCCGAACACCAGCAGCGGCACCGCCAGGATGCCACCGCCGGCGCCGGTCAGGGCAAGCACCGCGCCAATGATCGCGCCGAGCCCGGCGCCCAGCAGTTGGTGTTCGATCACTGCTGCGCCTCGACCACCAGAGGTTGCGGCCGGGCCAGCCATTCGCGGCCCTTGAGCATGGCCTTCCAGTACAGCGGCGGCAGGATCTGCGCCTTGAGCAACCAGGCCAGGCGGGTTGGCTTGCGGCCATCGAGCAGCCAGCGCGGGAAGCTCGGCGCCACCTTGCCGCCATAGGTGAACTCGGCCAGGACGATCTTGCCGCGCTCGACCGTCAAAGGACAGGAGCCGTAGCCATCGTACTGGGCCAGGGTCGACAGGCGACCGAGTGCCACCAGCACATTGTTGGCCACCACCGGCGCCTGCTTGCGGGCGGCGGCGGCGGTCTTGGCGTTGCTGGTATTGACCACGTCACCCAGCGCGTGGACATTGCCGAACTGGCGATGACGCAGGGTATGCGGGTCGACATCCACCCAGCCCGCCGCATCGGCCAGCGGGCTCTGGCGGATGAAGTCAGGCGCCACCTGGGGCGGCACCACATGCAGCATGTCGAAGGCCTCGACCCGGGTCTCGGTGCTGCCGTCGGGGAGGGTACGAATGAACGTGGCGCGCTTGTTCGGACCATCCACCGCCGTCAGGCGATGCTGGTAGTTCAGGTCCACGCCGTACTTGTCGATGTAGCTCATCAGTGCTGGCACATAGTCCGGTACGCCGAACAGCACCGCACCGGCATTGAAGAAGCTGGCCCTGACATTGCCCAGGTGCCCGTTTCGCAACCAGTGATCGCAGGACAGGTAAAGCGCCTTCTGCGGCGCACCGGCGCATTTGATCGGCATCGGCGGCTGGGTGAAGAGGGCGCGCCCCTGCTTGAGGTTCTGCACCAGTTGCCAGGTGTAGGGCGCCAGGTCGTAGCGGTAGTTGGAGGTGACGCCGTTGCGTCCGAGCGTCTCGCTCAAACCCTCGATGGCGTTCCAATCGAGTTTCAATCCCGGGCAGACCACCAGTTGCTCATAGCTGACCGCACGCCCGTCCTCGAGCACCACCAGTTGCCCCTGAGGGTCGAAGCCCTCCACCCGTGCCTTGATCCAGCGCACGCCACGGGGCAGGGTGGCCGCCATGGTCTGGGCGGTGCTCGGCGCCTTGAAAACACCGGCACCGACCATGGTCCAGCCAGGCTGGTAGTAGTGCACGTCGGCGGGGTCGATCAGGGCAATGTCCAGCGACGGGTCACGGGCGATCAGGCTGGAGGCGGTGGCGATACCGGCGGCACCGGCGCCGACGATCACCACCTTGTGGTGGTCGGCACGGGAGGAATCGACAGGGGACAGCAAGGCAGGCATGGCGGTGTTCCTTGGAAATCTCGTTATGGGTACGGCGTGGCTTACAGCTTGTTCAGCGGGATCTTCAGGTAGCTCACACCGTTGGCTTCAGGTTCGGGGAATTGCCCGCTGCGCATGTTGATCTGCACCGACGGCAGGATCAGCACGGGCATGTCGAGGGTCTTGTCACGGGCTTCGCGCATCTGCACGAAGCTGTCTTCGCTGACCCCTTCATGGATATGGATGTTGTCGGCGCGTTGCTCGGCCACGGTGGTGACGAAGCGCAGCTCACGGCCACCGGGCAGGTAGTCGTGGCACATGAACAGCCGGGTCTGGTCGGGGAAGGCGAGCAGGCGCCGGATCGACTGGTACAGGGTTCGCGCGCTGGCGCCCGGAAAGTCGCAACGGGCGGTGCCATAGTCGGGGGTGAACAAGGTGTCGCCGACGAACACGGCGGTCTCGCCCGCGTCCTCGACCATGTAGCTCATGCACGCCGGGGTATGCCCTGGGGTGTGTAGGGCACGGGCATGCAGGTTGCCGATGCGAAATCCCTCTTCATCTTCGAACAGGACGTCGAACTGGCTGCCGTCGCGGGCAAAACCCGGCTCGGCGTTGAACAAGGTGCCGAAGACTTTTTGCACCTGGGTGATCTGCGCACCGATCGCGATGCTGCCGCCAAGCCGCTCCTTGAGGTAGGCCGCCGCAGACAGATGGTCGGCGTGCACATGGGTGTCCAGAATCCATTGCACCTTTGCGCCCAGCGCTTCGACGCGGGCGATCAGCTTGTCCGCCGAATCGGTGCAGGTGCGCCCGGACTTGGGGTCGTAGTCCAGCACGCTGTCGATCAGCGCGCATTGGCGGGTCTCGCCATCCATGACCAGGTAGCTGATGGTCCAGGTCGCCTTGTCGAAGAATGCTTCGACGTGAAGGTTGTTGCCGATGATCATTGCACTCTCCAGTTATCCACCAAGCCTCCTTGAAGGCATAGGCAGTGAAGGGTGCTTTATCAAGATACATGCCAGCCTTTCAGATAGGACGCCGTCCCCTTGCAGGAGCGGCCTCGTGCCGCGATGGGCCGCGCAGCAGCCCCATTCCTGCCAAGCAAAGGTGACAGTTCCTGGCAGTCGACTGTCAGCCGATGGCAGTGTTTGGCAGTCCTTGCTACCCTCGCCAGGTCCTTCATCTGGTGCTGTCATGCTAGCCGCTTCCCATCCCGCGATCCTCGCGCTGGTGTCCTATCTCGAACACGATGTGCTGCCCAGCATCGTGCTGGATACCGACTACAACATCCTGGCTGCCAACGCGGCGTACCGTCGCCAGTTCGGCAACGAGGAGCACGCGCCGATCGGCGAAAAATGCCACCGGGTCTCGCACCACTATGCCGTGCCCTGCGACCAGGCCGGGGAACATTGCCCGCTGCGCAAGTCGCTGGACAGCAAGGTGCCCGAGCGTGTGCTGCACATCCATCACACCCCGCGAGGGCCGGAACATGTGGATGTGGAACTGCGCCCGATCCTCGATGACGAGGGCAGGGTGGTAGCCTTCGTCGAACGCCTGACCAGCGTCACCCTGGCATCGGCACAACCTCAACAACAAGGACTGGTTGGCCGGGCACCAGCCTTCAAGACCGCCGTGGCCAGTTTGCAACGTGCAGCCCCTGCGCAGATTCCGGTACTGCTCCAGGGCGAGTCGGGCACGGGCAAGGAGCTGTTCGCCCGCGCCTTGCACCTGGGCAGCCCCCGAGCCAATGGCCCCCTGGTGGTGGTGGATTGCACCGGGCTGACCGAGTCGTTGTTCGAGAGTGAACTGTTCGGCTATGAGAAGGGCGCCTTCACCGGCGCGACTCAACGCAAGATCGGCCTGGCCGAGGCTGCTCACGGTGGCACCCTGTTCCTTGATGAGATTGGTGAAGTACCGCTGGCGATGCAGGTGAAACTGCTGCGCCTGATCGAGTCCGGCAGCTTCCGCCCGGTCGGCAGCACGCGCACGGTCCATTCGGATTTTCGCCTGGTCTCGGCCACGCACAAGCCATTGAAGGAGATGGCCGCCGAAGGGACGTTCCGTGAAGACCTGTATTACCGTATCAGCGGATTCCCGATTCGCCTGCCGTCACTACGTGAGCGAGGCGAGGATTTACCGTTGCTCTGTGAGAGCCTGCTGCAACGCATGGCCGGAAAGCATGCGCCCAAGGTTACCGCCGAAGCACTCGAGTGCCTCAACCTGCATACCTTCCCAGGCAACATTCGTGAGCTCAGGAACATCCTGGAACGGGCCAGGCTGTTCGCCGATGACGGTTTTATTCGCCCAGAGCATCTGCCCGAAGACATCCATCCAGTGGCAGATCAGAGCCATTTCGGCCGTCGCGGACGCAATGAAATGGCCGAGCTGGCGCATGCCTTGGAGACCTTCAAAGGATCACGTAACGAGCTGGCGGCACATCTGGGCATGAGTGAGCGGACTCTCTATCGCCGTCTCAAATCACTAGGGCTTTGAGCGTTCCACGTGGAACATTCAACGAGAACGCTGCTGAATAGTATTGTTTTGATATCGCGGCTCAAGGAAGATTGCGAGCTTTGCCCTGGGTCACGGAGAGAACGTTGAAAAAGATCATCGGCTTGGCCTTAGTTGCAGCAGCTCTGCAGGGCTGCAGCTTCTATGAAAAAACCAACATTCGAAACGAGGCCGAGACGGCCAAGTACGACCCCGCTACTACAGCTCGCATTCGCGCCTTTACGTCTCCGGAGATCACCGGGTCCTATCAGGCCAATGCAACTTGTGAACAGTACCGCCCCCTCGAAACCAAGGAAGGCAATTCGCTCACTGTGACGTTCAAAGATCGCACCTCTACCAAGCAGTACATGCTTTGGAGAAGGGTCGATCTGTTGGGAATGGTCGAAGAAGACTACATCAACCGCACTATCGGTATTCCCGCTTCGACAACGACAGAAGAGCTGAAGAACGACCGGGTAGGTTACAACGAGCATGTGATCCCGGCTGGCAAACCCATCGTCCTGAGCTTGGGTTACCACGCTGTATCTGACCAAGGAAAAGCCTGGTGCTACCCAAAACCAGTCTACCTCGTACCACAAGCGGGGAAGGACTATGAAGTCAGATACATCACCGTAGACGAAAGCTTCATGTCCTCGTCTTGCAAAGTCTCAGTCAGCGAGCTGACTGGCAATGGTCCGGTGAAGACACCGCAGCCTGTGCGAATCGGAGTCTGTGTGCCGGACAAAGGCTACCTCTACAAATCCGTTGGGCCGTGATGTAAACAGCCGATCATCATCAGACGGGCAAAAAAAAGCCAATACTCGCGTATTGGCTTTTTTGATGGCGTCGCCCGAGTGATCAGAAGTCCAGGTTGGACACCGACAGCGCGTTGCTTTCGATGAAGTCGCGACGCGGCTCGACCGCATCACCCATCAGGGTGTTGAACAGCTGGTCGGCGGCAATGGCGTCCTCGATAGTCACCTTGAGCATGCGGCGCACGGTCGGGTCCATGGTGGTTTCCCACAGCTGGTCCGGGTTCATCTCACCCAGCCCTTTGTATCGCTGGATGGTGTGGCGCTTGGTGCTCTCGTTCATCAGCCAGTCGAGGGCTTCCTTGAACTCGGTGACCGCCTTGCGACGTTCGCCACGCTGAACATAGGCGCCGTCGCCCAGCAAGGTACCCAGCTTTTCACCCAGGGCAACCACTGTCTTGTAGTCATTGCTACCGAAGAAATCACGGTTGAAGGTGACATAACTGGCCAAACCATGGGAGGTCGTTTCAACGACAGGCAGCCAGAGGTTGCGCTCCTTGTCTTCGTGCAGGTCGGCCTTGTAAGCCAGACCAGAACGCTGGCTATTATCCAGACGCTGCTGGAACGCCTTCAGCCAACCATCCATCTGCGCCTTGTCAGCCAATTGCTCGAGGGAGACCTTTGGCAGGTAGATGAAGTGCTCGGTCAGCTCTTCCGGGTACAGGCGCGACAGACGCTTGAGGGTCTTCATCACCGCACGGAATTCGTTGACCAGCGCCTCGAGCTGCACGCCGGAAACGGCTGGCGCGGACTCGTCAAGGTGCAGGCTGGCATCTTCCAGGGCCGACTGGGTCATGTACTCTTCCATGGCCTCGTCGTCCTTGATGTACTGCTCCTGCTTGCCTTTCTTCACCTTGTACAGCGGCGGCTGGGCGATATAGATGTAGCCACGCTCGACCAGCTCCGGCAGCTGACGGAAGAAGAAGGTCAGCAGCAGGGTACGGATGTGCGAACCGTCGACGTCAGCATCGGTCATGATGATGATGTTGTGATAACGCAGCTTGTCGATGTTGTACTCTTCGCGGCCGATGCCACAACCCAGTGCGGTGATCAGCGTGCCGACCTCCTGGGAAGAGATCATCTTGTCGAAGCGCGCTTTCTCGACGTTGAGGATCTTGCCCTTGAGCGGCAGGATCGCCTGGGTGCGACGGTTGCGGCCTTGCTTGGCCGAACCACCCGCGGAGTCACCCTCCACCAGGTACAGTTCGGAAAGGGCAGGGTCCTTCTCCTGGCAGTCGGCCAGTTTGCCCGGCAGGCCGGCGATGTCCAGCGCGCCTTTGCGGCGGGTCATCTCACGGGCTTTACGCGCCGCTTCACGGGCACGGGCGGCGTCAATCATCTTGCCGACCACGGCCTTGGCTTCGTTGGGGTTCTCCAACAGGAAGTCGGCGAAGTACTTGTTCATCTCTTGTTCCACGGCGGTCTTCACCTCCGAGGAAACCAGCTTGTCCTTGGTCTGCGAGCTGAACTTCGGATCCGGTACCTTGACCGAGATGATCGCGGTCAAACCTTCACGGGCGTCGTCACCGGTAGTGGCGACCTTGTTCTTCTTCGCCAGGCCTTCCTGCTCGATGTAGCTGTTCAGGCTACGGGTCAGCGAGGAACGGAAGCCGACCAGGTGGGTACCACCGTCGCGCTGGGGAATGTTGTTGGTGAAGCACAGCAGGTTTTCGTTGAAGCTGTCGTTCCACTGCAGGGCGACTTCGACACCCACGCCATCGTCACGCTGGACGTTGAAGTGGAAGACCTGGGAGTTGACCGGGGTCTTGTTGGTGTTCAGGTATTCAACGAATGCACGCAGGCCGCCTTCGTACTTGAAGAACTCTTCCTTGCCGCTGCGCTCATCCTTCAGCAGGATGCCAACGCCCGAGTTCAGGAACGACAGCTCGCGGATACGCTTGGCGAGAATGTCCCAGCTGAAGTGGATGTTCTTGAAGGTTTCAGCCGAAGGCTTGAAGTGAATGTGGGTACCGGTGGTTTCGCTTTCACCGACGACCGCCATCGGCGCCTGTGGCACGCCATGGACGTAGGTCTGTTCCCAGATCTTGCCGCTACGACGAACGGTGAGCACCAGTTGCTCGGACAGGGCGTTCACCACCGAGACACCTACGCCGTGCAGACCGCCGGATACCTTGTAAGAGTTGTCGTCGAACTTACCGCCGGCGTGCAACACGGTCATGATGACCTCGGCCGCGGAAACACCTTCTTCTTTATGCACGTCGACCGGAATACCACGGCCATTGTCGCGGACGCTGATGGATTCGTCCGGGTGAATGATGACGGTGATGTCATCGCAGTGCCCGGCCAGGGCTTCGTCGATCGAGTTGTCGACCACCTCGAACACCATGTGGTGCAGGCCGCTGCCGTCATCGGTGTCGCCAATGTACATGCCGGGACGCTTGCGTACGGCATCCAGCCCTTTCAGCACCTTGATGCTGGAGGAGTCGTACGTTTGATTTTCGCTCATGCCTTCACTCCCGATGGTCGTGGGTCTGGGTGATACGGCCCTGTTCCACGTGGAACAAGGCGACTGGCGTTTCCGTCTGCCAGCCTTCCCTCAGAAATTCGTGGTCTACACAGGTGATGAACACCTGGCAGTTCAATTCTTCAAGCAAGCGGCACAGGGCGCGGCGGTGCTGCTCGTCCAACTCGGACGGCAAGTCATCCACCAGATAAATACACTGACCGCGACGAACCTGGCTGACCAGATGTCCCTGGGCGATGCGCAGGGCACAGACCACCAGCTTCTGCTGCCCTCGCGAGAGGATGTCGGCCGCGTTGTTCGCGCCCAAACGCAGGCGCAGATCGGCACGTTGTGGCCCGGCCTGGGTATGGCCCATCTGCTGATCGCGAAGGAGAGAGGTTGCGAGGACTTCGTTCAGTTCCCGGTCCTTGTCCCAACCTCGGTAGTAGCTCAGGGTCAGCCCGTCCAGTTCGACCAGCTCGCTCAGGGTACGCTCGAAGACAGGCTTCAAGGCCTTGATGTAGTTGCGACGGTATTCATCTATTTCCGCACTGGCGAGACATAACTCCCGATCCCAGGCGGCTTGCGAAACGGCATCAAGTGTACCATGCCGCAGCCATGAGTTCCGCTGCCGCAGGGCCTTCTGCAGGCGCTGCCAGGTCGCCATGAAACGAGGTTCCACGTGGAACACGCCCCAATCGAGGAACTGCCGGCGCACCTTGGGCGCACCTTCGAGCAGGCGGAAACTGTCCGGGTTGATCAGTTGCAGGGGCAGCATCTCGGCCAGTTGCGCGGCGCTGCGCGCATTCTGTCCGTCGATACGGATGGTGAAATCACCCTGACGCTCCCGAGAAACACCCAGGTTGCTGGTACCGCCTTCGGCCAGTTCAACCTGACCGAACACCGTGCAGATCGGCTGCTCGTACTGAATCACCGGGTTCAACCGGGTGCTTCGGAACGAGCGGGCGAGCCCCAGCAGGTGCACGGCTTCGAGCACGCTGGTCTTGCCGCTGCCGTTGGCGCCGTAAAGGATGTTGATGCGGGGGGAGGGTGAGAGGGTCACCGGGTGCAGGTTGCGCACCGCGGTGACCGAGAGACGTCGAAGGGACATGTCGCCTGCTTTGGGTTACAGACGCATCGGCATGACAACGTAGGACGAGTCGTCATTGCCGGCTTCCTGCAGCAGGGCGCTGCTGTTGGAGTCGGACAGAATCAGGCGAACCTGTTCGGTGGTCATGACGCCCAGCACATCCAGCAGGTAGCTGACGTTGAAACCGATCTCGAGCGAGCTGCCGTTGTAGTCGACGCTGATCTCTTCTTCCGCTTCTTCCTGCTCCGGGTTGTTGGCCTGGATCTTCAGCTGGCCGGCAGCCAGTTGCAGACGGATGCCGCGGTACTTCTCGTTGGACAGGATCGCGGTACGGCTGAACGCCTCGCGCAGCGCCTGACGATCACCGATCACCAGCTTGTCGCCGCCCTTGGGCAAGACGCGCTCGTAGTCCGGGAACTTGCCGTCGACCAGCTTCGAGGTGAAGGTGAACTCACCGGTGGTGGCGCGAATGTGATGCTGGCCCAGGACGATGCTGACCATGCCTTCCGGATCGGTGAGCAGGCGCGCCAGCTCGAGGATACCCTTGCGCGGCACGATGACCTGGTGACGCTCAGCCTGGCCGATCGGTGCCTGCATGGCGCACAGCGCCAGACGGTGGCCATCGGTGGCGACGGCGCGCAGGGTGTCGGTGGAGACTTCCAGCAGCATGCCGTTGAGGTAGTAGCGCACATCCTGCTGGGCCATGGCGAAGCTGGTGCGCTCGATCAGACGGCGCAGCTTGCTCTGTTCAAGGTTGCAGGTCAGCGAGCCCGGGCCTTCTTCCACGGTCGGGAAGTCATTGGCCGGCAGGGTGGACAGGGTGAAACGGCTGCGGCCAGCCTTGACCAACAGCTTCTGCTCGTCGACCTTGATGTCGATCAGGACATCGCTGGGCAGGCTCTTGCAGATGTCCATCAGCTTGCGCGCCGGAACGGTGATCTCGCCCGGCTCCGCAGGCTCTTCCAGCTGGACGCGGCCAACCAGTTCGACTTCCAGGTCGGTACCGGTCAACGACAGCTGCTGGCCTTGCACGACCAGCAGGACGTTGGACAGGACCGGCAAGGTCTGGCGGCGCTCGACGACGCCTGCGACCAGTTGCAGGGGTTTCAACAGGGCTTCGCGTTGAATGGTGAAATGCATGGTCTAGTCCCTTGCCTTCAATTAGCTGCGCAGACGGCCATCAGGTCGTCAGCGTGCGCAGCAGGTTCTTGTAGTCCTCGCGGATGTCCGCGTCGGATTCCTTCAATTCGTTGATCTTGCGGCAGGCGTGCAGCACGGTGGTGTGGTCGCGGCCGCCGAACATGTCGCCGATCTCCGGCAGACTGTGGTTGGTCAGCTCTTTCGACAACGCCATGGCCACTTGGCGAGGACGCGCCACGGAGCGCGAACGTCGCTTGGACAGCAGATCGGAGATCTTGATCTTGTAGTACTCGGCCACGGTGCGCTGGATGTTATCCACACTGACCAGCTTGTCCTGCAGCGCCAAAAGATCCTTGAGCGATTCACGGATCAGCTCGATGGTGATGTCGCGGCCCATGAAGTGCGAGTGAGCGATCACCCGCTTCAGGGCACCTTCGAGCTCACGCACGTTGGAGCGGATACGCTGGGCGATGAAGAACGCTGCATCATGCGGCAGATCGACCTTGGCCTGGTCGGCCTTCTTCATCAGGATCGCCACGCGGGTTTCCAGCTCCGGCGGCTCGACGGCCACCGTCAGGCCCCAGCCGAAGCGGGACTTCAGGCGCTCTTCCAGGCCTTCGATTTCCTTCGGGTAGCGGTCGCTGGTGAGGATCACCTGCTGGCCCCCCTCGAGCAGGGCGTTGAAGGTGTGGAAAAACTCTTCCTGGGAACGCTCCTTGCGGGCGAAGAACTGGATGTCGTCGATCAGCAACGCATCGACCGAACGGTAGAAGCGTTTGAATTCGTTGATCGCGTTCAGCTGCAGCGCCTTGACCATGTCGGCAACGAAGCGCTCCGAATGCAGGTAGACCACCTTGGCGTTCGGATTCTTCTTCAGCAGGTGGTTACCCACAGCGTGCATCAAGTGCGTCTTACCCAGGCCGACGCCACCATAAAGGAACAGTGGGTTGTAGCCGTGCTTGGGGTTGTCGGCAACCTGCCAGGCCGCGGCGCGAGCCAGTTGGTTCGACTTGCCTTCGACGAAGGTTTCGAAGGTGAAAGTGCGGTTCAGGTAGCTGGTGTGCTTCAGGGCACCCTCGACCTGCACCGTGCGCTGCTCGGTGCGACCGCTGGCAACCGGAGCGGTCGCGATCTCGGCCATGCTGTCGAAGCTGTCGCGCGAAGAGGGCTCCTCGACTTCGGCAACCTGTGCCGGCTCCACCACGGGTGCGCTGACAGGCTCGAGTACAGGCGCTGGCTGCTGCACCTGCGCCTGTTGCGCGAGGGTTGCCGCGACGGCGGCACTGACAGGGGCGTTGGGTGCGGCACGGGCTGCGGAGCTGCGACGGCTGCCTATTAATAAGGAAAGGGCAGGTGCAATACCGCTGCCCTGTTCACCCAGCAGTTCGAGCAGGCGGCCAAGGTACTTTTCATTGACCCAGTCGAGCACGAAGCGGTTGGGCGCATAGACGCGCAACTCGTCGCCTTCGGCTTCGACCTGTAGCGGACGGATCCAGGTGTTGAATTGCTGGGCAGGCAGCTCATCGCGCAGAAGCTCCACGCACTGCTGCCAAAGTTCCACTGACACGGATATCCCCTGAGTTGAAAGCCGGATGAGGCAAAAACAAACCGCCATTGTACCGGGCGGGCGGTCAGTTATCCACACGTGACGCCACCCACTATCATGGTAAATCCGCCAAAAAACGACTTGAACACCCTCCATGCACGGTTGATAAGCCCTGTGGATAACGTCACCTGTGGGCTATGCACAACCCTGGGTTCAGATCTGTGGATAAATCATCTGTGGATAAACTACCTGTTCCCGCACAGGTTTTCCTCATGTGGGACACAGACAGAACACCCCTTACCGACAAGGTTGTGATTTTCTGTACAGACCGTCACTCGTGGCCTGTAGTAGGTTATCCACAGAAGGTTATCCACCTAAGCTCTATAAGTTCTTCAGAAAAGCTTTTTATATGCCTCTTCTGTTTTTTTGATTTGCCCGCTTTCAGGTTAGCCAGGTCGATATGACGCCCATCGACCTGGCTCGACCTTCCATAAGGAAAGGCTGGTTGGAAATTGACCTATCGGCTTGCTTTCTCTAGAATCGCCGATCTCTTAAAAAGGGGGCCCTTCCGGCCCGTTGTCGACCAACCCAGGTAACACGCCATGAAACGTACTTTCCAACCAAGCACCATCAAGCGCGCCCGCACCCACGGTTTCCGTGCCCGTATGGCTACCAAGAACGGCCGTGCCGTTCTGTCGCGTCGCCGTGCCAAAGGCCGTAAGCGTCTGGCCATTTGATTTTTCGGCACAGGTGGTGAGTCAGGACTTCAGTCGGGACAAGCGACTGCTTACACCCCGGCATTTCAAAGCGGTCTTCGACTCCCCAACCGGCAAGGTTCCAGGGAAAAACCTGCTTATCCTTGCCCGCGAGAACGGCCTCGATCATCCACGCCTCGGCCTGGTGATCGGCAAGAAGAGCGTCAAGCTCGCCGTTCAACGCAATCGCCTGAAACGCCTGATGCGCGATTCGTTCCGGTTGAACCAGCAGATGCTGGCTGGACTGGATATCGTGATCGTTGCACGCAAGGGGTTGGGCGAAGTGGAAAACCCAGAATTGCACCAACACTTTGGCAAGCTCTGGAAGCGACTGGTCCGCAGTCGGCCCTCTCCAGCGGTCGCCGATTCCGCAGGGGTAGACAGTCACAATGCGTAAACTGGCCCTCGTTCCGATCCAGTTCTACCGTTACGCCATCAGTCCACTGATGGCCAGTCACTGTCGTTTCTATCCCAGCTGTTCCTGTTACGCCTATGAAGCCATCGAAAATCATGGCCTCTTGCGTGGTGGGTGGCTGGCCGTTCGTCGCCTGGGGCGTTGTCATCCGTGGAACGATGGCGGTTTCGATCCCGTTCCACCTGCTCCTTCCTCCCGAACTTCTTCGATAGCCGAGTAATCATGGATATTAAACGCACGATCCTGATCGTCGCCCTGGCAATCGTGTCCTATGTCATGGTCCTCAAGTGGAACCAGGACTATGGCCAGGCTGCCCTGCCGACTCAGAATGCTGCTGCCAGCAATGCTGCCCCGGCCCTGCCGGACACCGTGCCGGCCGGCAACTCCGGTGCAAGCGCCGATGTGCCGAGCGCCAATGCTGAATCCAGCCCTGCTGAACTGGCGCCGGTCGCCCTCAGCAAGGACCTGATCCGGATCAAGACCGATGTCCTGGACCTGGCTATCGACCCGGTCGGTGGTGACATCGTCCAGCTGAACCTGCCGAAGTACCCACGTCGCCAGGACCATCCGGACATTCCGTTCCAGCTGTTCGACAACGGCAGCGAGCGCGTATACCTGGCCCAGAGCGGCCTGACCGGCACCAACGGCCCGGACGCCCGCTCCACTGGTCGGCCGCTGTACGCCGCCGAACAGAAGAGCTTCCAGCTTGCCGACGGTCAGGACCAACTGTCCGTAGACCTGAAGTTCAGCGAGAACGGCGTCAACTACATCAAGCGCTTCAGCTTCAAGCGCGGTGAGTACGACCTGACCGTCAGCTACCTGATCGACAACCAGAGCGGCCAGGCCTGGAGCGGCAACATGTTTGCCCAGCTCAAGCGCGACGCCAGCTCCGATCCGTCGTCGAGCACTGCCACCGGTACGGCCACCTACCTGGGCGCCGCCCTGTGGACAGCTTCCGAGCCGTACAAGAAAGTGTCGATGAAAGACATCGACAAGGGCAATTTGAAAGAAAATGTGACCGGCGGCTGGGTCGCCTGGCTGCAGCACTACTTCGTGACCGCCTGGATCCCGAGCAAGTCGGACAACAACGCCGTCCAGACCCGCAAGGACAGCCAGGGCAACTACATCATCGGTTTCACCGGCCCTGCGCTTGACGTCCCTGCCGGCGGCAAGGTCGAAACCAGCGCCATGCTGTATGCAGGTCCGAAGATCCAGTCCAAGCTCAAGGAACTGTCCCCAGGCCTGGAACTGACCGTCGACTACGGCTTCCTGTGGTTCATCGCCCAGCCGATCTTCTGGCTGCTGCAACATATCCACAGCCTGCTCGGCAACTGGGGCTGGTCGATCATCGTCCTGACCATGCTTATCAAAGGCCTGTTCTTCCCGCTGTCGGCCGCCAGCTACCGCTCGATGGCGCGCATGCGTGCCGTGGCGCCGAAACTGGCTCAGCTCAAGGAACGCTTCGGCGACGATCGCCAGAAGATGTCCCAGGCGATGATGGAGCTGTACAAGAAAGAGAAGATCAACCCGCTGGGCGGCTGCCTGCCGATCCTGGTGCAGATGCCGGTGTTCCTGGCCCTGTACTGGGTACTGCTGGAAAGCGTGGAGATGCGCCAAGCCCCGTGGATGCTGTGGATCACCGACCTGTCGATCAAGGATCCGTTCTTCATCCTGCCGATCATCATGGGCGCCACCATGTTCATCCAGCAGCGTCTGAACCCGACCCCACCGGATCCGATGCAGGCCAAGGTGATGAAAATGATGCCGATCATCTTCACCTTCTTCTTCCTGTGGTTCCCGGCCGGTCTGGTGCTGTACTGGGTTGTGAACAACTGCCTGTCGATCGCGCAGCAGTGGTACATCACCCGCAGCATCGAGGCAGCGACCAAGAAAGCTGCCGCTTGACGGGCAAGCCTGTTTGCCTGTGAATAAAAACGCCCCCTAGTGGGGCGTTTTTGCTATCTGACGAATTCGTTGTAGAGGCTTTCGAGCATGAACACTGTGCGTGAAACCATCGCCGCCATCGCTACCGCCCAGGGCCGCGGCGGGGTCGGCATCGTCCGCTTGTCCGGGCCGCTGGCCAGCCAGGCCGGGCAGGCCATCACCGGCCGCACGCTGACCCCGCGCCATGCCCACTACGGCCCGTTCCGTGATGCCGAAGGCCTGGTCCTGGACGAAGGCATCGCGCTGTTCTTCCCCGGGCCGAACTCCTTCACCGGCGAAGACGTGCTGGAGCTGCAGGGCCACGGGGGGCCGGTGGTCATGGACATGCTGCTGCAGCGTTGCCTGCAACTGGGCTGCCGGTTGGCACGCCCGGGCGAGTTCAGCGAGCGTGCGTTCCTCAACGACAAGCTCGACCTGGCCCAGGCCGAAGCCATCGCCGACCTGATTGAAGCCAGCTCCACGCAGGCTGCCCGTAATGCCCTGCGTTCTCTCCAAGGGGCGTTCTCCAAGCGCGTGCATGGGCTGACCGAGGCGCTGATTGCCTTGCGCATCTACGTCGAAGCGGCTATCGATTTCCCTGAGGAAGAAATCGACTTCCTCGCCGACGGCCATGTGTTGCGCATGCTCGATGACGTGCGCAGCGAGTTGTCCACAGTGCAGCGTGAGGCCGGGCAGGGTGCCCTGTTGCGCGACGGCATGACGGTGGTCATCGCCGGGCGGCCTAACGCCGGCAAATCGAGCCTGCTCAACCAGCTGGCCGGACGCGAGGCCGCGATCGTCACCGATATCGCCGGCACCACCCGGGACATCCTGCGCGAACATATCCACATCGATGGCATGCCGCTGCATGTGGTCGACACCGCCGGTCTGCGCGATACCGATGACCATGTGGAAAAGATCGGGGTGGAAAGGGCGCTCAAGGCCATCGGCGAGGCCGATCGGGTGCTGCTGGTCGTCGACTCGACCGCGCCGGAGGCCAGTGATCCCTTTGCGCTGTGGCCAGAGTTCCTGGACCAACGGCCAGATGTGGCAAAGGTCACGCTCATCCGTAACAAGGCCGACTTGAGCGGTGAGCATGTCGGCATGGAGCAGAGTGAGGATGGGCACGTAACCATTACCCTGAGTGCCCGCGAAGACGACATGGGGCTGGATCTGCTGCGTGACCACCTCAAGGCCTGCATGGGGTATGAACAGACCGCGGAGAGCAGCTTCAGCGCCCGTCGCCGGCACCTGGAAGCGCTGCGCCACGCCAGCGAGCACCTGGAGCATGGTCGGGCGCAGCTGACCCTGGCGGGCGCCGGAGAGCTGCTGGCGGAGGATCTGCGCCAGGCTCAGCAGGCGCTGGGGGAAATCACCGGGGCGTTCAGTTCGGACGATCTGCTTGGCAGGATTTTCTCGAGCTTCTGCATCGGCAAATAGTCCACGGCCCTTCGATAACAAGGCCGCTCCTGTCTGGAGCGGCTTTTTTTTGCCTGTGATTCGGGCAGCGCGAGCGCCGGCTTGGCCTGCAGTACCTGTAAGGCAGCTGCGACGACGTCATCCACAGACAAGATTTCAGGCTCAGGAGCTCTGTGGAAAACTCGCCATCAGCTCCGTTGATAACTGGCCTTTTTTTTTGAGGACAAACCCGCCTGTGGGTAAACGATACTTTAATCCACAGGTTACACGCCGTTATCCAGAACCCCCAGGCCCACTACGCCACAGGGTTATGATTCCGGCAAAGCCACGCAGTGAAAGGGCTTAGATCACTTATCCACATGTGGATAGCTGCCTAAACATAAACATAAAAACAAAGCTTTTTTAAATTTTTCCTCTTTGTTTTCTTTTACCTGCCACTCATCCACAGCCTGCTCATTTTTTGCTCAGAAGGTTTCTTTGAAGGGCGGTAAGTCCCTATACTTGTCCGCTTACCTTCTCTATTCGCAAAAACAGGCACGAGGTGCGTGGTGGATTTCCCTTCCCGTTTTGAAGTGATCGTCATCGGCGGCGGCCATGCCGGTACCGAGGCTGCGCTTGCGTCCGCACGCATGGGTGTGAAAACCCTGCTGCTGACCCACAACGTGGAAACCCTCGGTCACATGAGTTGCAATCCGGCCATCGGCGGCATCGGCAAGAGCCACCTGGTCAAGGAAATCGATGCGCTCGGCGGCGCCATGGCGTTGGCCACCGACAAGAGCGGCATCCAGTTCCGCATCCTGAACAACCGCAAGGGGCCGGCCGTACGCGCCACCCGCGCGCAGGCCGACCGCGCCATCTACAAGGCGGTGGTGCGCGAAATCCTGGAAAACCAGCCGAACCTGTGGATATTCCAGCAGTCGTGCGATGACCTGATCGTCGAGCAGGACCAGGTCAAGGGCGTGGTCACGCAAATGGGTCTGCGCTTCTTCGCCGACTCCGTGGTCCTGACCAGCGGCACCTTCCTCGGCGGACTTATCCACATCGGTCTGCAGAACTACTCCGGTGGTCGCGCCGGTGATCCGCCCGCCAACGCCCTGGCCCAGCGCATGCGTGAACTGCCGCTGCGTGTCGGCCGGCTGAAGACCGGCACGCCGCCGCGCATCGATGGCCGTTCGGTGGACTTCTCGGTGATGACCGAGCAGCCGGGCGACACGCCGATCCCGGTGATGTCGTTCATGGGCGATGCGCAGATGCATCCACGCCAGGTCAGCTGCTGGATCACCCACACCAATGCCCGCACCCACGAGATCATCGCCTCGAACCTCGACCGTTCGCCGATGTACTCCGGCGTGATCGAAGGCATCGGCCCGCGCTACTGCCCGTCGATCGAGGACAAGATCCATCGCTTCGCCGACAAGGAAAGCCACCAGGTGTTCATCGAGCCGGAAGGCCTGACCACCCACGAGCTGTACCCCAACGGTATTTCCACGTCGCTGCCGTTCGACGTGCAGCTGGAGATCGTCCGTTCGATCCGCGGCATGGAAAACGCCCACATCGTCCGCCCGGGCTATGCCATCGAGTACGACTACTTCGATCCGCGCGACCTGAAGTACAGCCTCGAGACCAAGGTCATCGGCGGCCTGTTCTTCGCCGGCCAGATCAACGGCACTACCGGTTACGAAGAGGCCGGCGCCCAGGGCCTGCTGGCCGGGACCAACGCCGCGCTGCGCGCCCAGGGCCGTGAAAGCTGGTGCCCGCGCCGCGACGAGGCCTACATCGGCGTGCTGGTCGACGACCTGATCACCCTGGGGACCCAGGAGCCGTACCGCATGTTCACCTCGCGCGCCGAGTACCGGTTGATCCTGCGTGAAGACAACGCCGACCTGCGCCTGACCGAGAAAGGCCGCGAGCTGGGCCTGGTCGATGACCAGCGCTGGGCCGCGTTCTGCGCCAAGCGCGAAGGCATCGAGCGCGAGGAACAACGCCTGAAGAGCACCTGGGTTCGCCCGGGCACGCCGCAGGGCCAGGCCATTGTGGATAAGTTCGGCACGCCGCTGGCCCACGAATACAGCCTGCTCAACCTGCTCGCCCGTCCGGAAGTCGACTACGCTGGCTTGATCGAAGCAACCGGCGGTGAAGTGATCGATCCACAGGTTGCCGAACAGGTCGAGATCAAGACCAAGTACGCCGGCTACATCGACCGCCAACAGGACGAGATCGCCCGTCTGCGCGCCAGTGAAGACACGCGCCTGCCTGTGGATATCGACTACACCACGATTTCCGGCCTGTCCAAGGAGATCCAGGGCAAGCTCGGGCAGACCCGCCCGGAGACCCTGGGCCAGGCTTCGCGTATTCCGGGTGTTACCCCGGCGGCGATTTCCCTGTTGCTGATTCACTTGAAAAAACGCGGCGCAGGCCGCGAATTGGAGCAAAGCGCTTGAGTTCCCTGGTCACCCCGCAACACGCCGAAGAGTTGTCCACAGGTGCGCGCCAGCTCGGTGTCGAGCTGAGCGCGCAGCAGCACGAGTCGCTGCTGGGCTACCTGGCCCTGTTGATCAAATGGAACAAGGCCTACAACCTGACCGCGGTACGCGACCCGGACGAGATGGTCTCGCGCCACCTGCTCGACAGCCTGAGTGTCATGCCGTTTATCCACAATGACACCCAGCGCTGGCTGGATGTCGGCAGCGGCGGCGGCATGCCCGGCATTCCGCTGGCCATCCTGCATCCGCACAAGCAGGTGACGGTGCTGGACAGCAACGGCAAGAAGACCCGCTTCCTGACCCAGGTGAAGATGGAACTGAAACTGGACAACCTCACGGTTATCCACAGCCGGGTGGAAGAGGTCCAGCCCGAGCAGCCGTTCTGCGGGATCATTTCCCGGGCCTTCAGCAGCATGGAGAATTTCACCAACTGGACCCGCCACCTGGGTGACGCCCGCACGCAATGGCTTGCAATGAAGGGGCTGCATCCTGCCGACGAACTGGTAGCATTGCCCGCAGACTTCACAGTGGAAAGCGAGCAGGCCCTGACCGTTCCAGGTTGCCAGGGCCAGCGCCATCTGCTGATACTGCGCCGCAAGGCATGACTGGGAACACACGCAACAATGGCTAAGGTATTCGCAATCGCGAACCAGAAGGGTGGTGTGGGCAAGACCACCACCTGCATCAATCTCGCCGCATCGCTGGCCGCGACCAAGCGTCGCGTGCTGCTGATCGACCTCGATCCACAGGGCAACGCCACCATGGGCAGCGGTGTGGATAAACACGAGCTCGAGCACTCGGTGTACGACCTGCTGATCGGGGAATGCGACCTGGCCCAGGCCATGCACTATTCCGAGCACGGCAACTTCCAGTTGCTGCCGGCCAACCGCGACCTCACCGCCGCGGAAGTCGTGCTGCTCGAGATGCAGATGAAGGAGAGCCGCCTGCGCAACGCGCTGGCGCCGATCCGCGAGAACTACGACTACATCCTCATCGACTGCCCGCCGTCGCTGTCGATGCTGACCCTCAACGCCCTGGTCGCCTCCGATGGCGTGATCATCCCCATGCAGTGCGAGTACTACGCGCTGGAAGGTCTCAGCGACCTTGTGGATAACATCAAGCGCATCGCCGCCCGGCTGAACCCGGAGCTGAAGATCGAAGGCCTGCTGCGGACCATGTACGACCCGCGCCTGAGCCTGAACAACGATGTTTCGGCCCAGCTCAAGGAACACTTCGGCGATCAGCTGTACGACACGGTGATCCCGCGCAACATTCGCCTGGCCGAGGCGCCGAGCTTCGGCATGCCGGCGCTGGCCTACGACAAGCAATCCCGCGGCGCGCTCGCCTATCTGGCGCTGGCCGGGGAACTGGTTCGCCGTCAGCGCCGTCCATCACGCACTGCACAAACAACTTAAGGAATCCGCATGGCCATCAAGAAACGCGGTCTCGGACGTGGGTTGGATGCACTGCTCAGTGGTCCTTCCGTCAGCGCGCTCGAGGCGCAGGCAGTGAAGATCGACCAGAAGGAACTGCAACAGCTGCCGGTCGAGCTGATCCAGCGCGGCAAGTACCAGCCGCGCCGCGACATGGATCCCGAGGCGCTGGAGGAACTGGCGCACTCGATCCGCACCCACGGCGTCATGCAACCGATCGTGGTGCGCCCGATCGGCGACAACCGCTATGAGATCATCGCCGGTGAGCGCCGCTGGCGCGCCACCCAGCAGGCCGGCCTGGACACCGTTCCGGCCATGGTCCGCGAGGTGCCCGACGAAGCCGCCATCGCCATGGCGCTGATCGAGAACATCCAGCGCGAGGACCTCAACCCGCTGGAAGAGGCCCTGGCCCTGCAGCGCCTGCAGCAGGAGTTCGAGCTGACCCAGCAGCAGGTGGCCGACGCCGTCGGCAAGTCCCGGGTGACCGTGGCCAACCTGTTGCGCCTGATCTCGCTGCCCGAGGCGATCAAGACCATGCTTGCCCACGGCGACCTGGAGATGGGCCATGCCCGCGCCTTGCTCGGTCTCGAGGAAAATCGCCAGGAAGAAGGGGCGCGTCATGTTGTCGCACGCGGGCTCACCGTGCGCCAGACCGAGGCACTGGTGCGCCAGTGGCTCAATGGCAAACCTGAGCCGGTCGAGGCGAGCAAACCTGATCCGGACATTGCCCGTCTCGAACAGCGTCTGGCAGAGCGCCTGGGCTCGGCGGTACAAATTCGCCATGGCAACAAGGGCAAAGGCCAGTTGGTTATTCGCTACAACTCCCTTGACGAGTTGCAGGGCGTGCTTGCTCACATCCGCTGAAACAATTCCTGTTGTAGCGCGCAGTCGGAAATCACTACCGAAGAGTTGAATAGGGGTTAATCCACCCCTATACTCTGCGCGCATTTTGTCGGCACAAATTATGCCAAGTCATTGCTGACTAGGCGGTCGACTTTCGAGGAGCAGTTGTGATGGAAATACGCACGCCAAACCGCCTGCCTTTCCATCGCTGGGCGGTTTTTCCGGTACTGCTGGCTCAATTTGTCGTCCTGCTGCTGGCAACCTTGGTGTTGTGGCAGTGGAAAGGGTCGGTCAGTGGATATTCAGGCCTCTGCGGAGGATTGATTGCCTGGCTGCCCAATGTGTATTTCGCCTGGAAGGCTTTTCGCTTCAGCGGAGCCCGGGCGGCGCAGGCCATCGTCAAGTCGTTCTACGCGGGCGAGGCAGGCAAGATGATTTTGACGGCAGTGCTGTTTGCACTGACCTTCGCAGGAGTGAAGCCATTGGCGCCGTTGGCAGTATTCGGCGTCTTCGTGCTGACCCTTTTGGTCAGCTGGTTCGCGCCCCTGCTGATGAATAAAAGACTTTCGAGACCTTAGGGCGTTTGAGGCAACCATGGCAGAAGAAACCGCTTCGGGTTATATCCAGCACCACTTGCAGAACCTGACCTACGGTCAACTACCAGACGGCAGCTGGGGCTTCGCCCATTCGGCTGCAGAAGCCAAGGCAATGGGCTTCTGGGCGTTCCACGTGGACACCCTGGGCTGGTCCGTCGCGCTGGGTCTGATCTTCCTGTTCATCTTCCGCATGGCGGCCAAGAAGGCGACTTCCGGCCAACCTGGCGGTCTGCAGAACTTCGTTGAAGTGCTGGTCGACTTCGTCAACGGCAGCGTGAAGGACTCCTTCCACGGCCGTAGCCCGGTGATCGCCCCGCTGGCACTGACCATTTTCGTCTGGGTGTTCATGATGAACGCCATCGACCTGGTTCCGGTCGACTGGATTCCGAAAGCGGCGGCCTGGATCTCCGGTGATCCGCACCTCGTCTTCCGTGCGGTGCCAACCACCGACCCGAACGCGACCCTGGCCATGGCCTTCTGCGTGTTCGCCCTGATCATCTTCTACAGCATCAAGGTCAAGGGCCTGGGCGGCTTCATCGGCGAGCTGACCCTGCACCCGTTCGGCAGCAAGAACATCTTCGTGCAGATCCTGCTGATCCCGGTCAACTTCCTGCTCGAGTTCGTCACCCTGATCGCCAAGCCGATCTCGCTGGCACTGCGTCTGTTCGGCAACATGTACGCCGGCGAGCTGGTGTTCATCCTGATCGCCGTGATGTTCGGCTCCGGCCTGCTGTGGCTGAGCGGCCTGGGTGTGGTGCTGCAGTGGGCGTGGGCTGTGTTCCACATCCTGATCATCACCCTGCAAGCTTTCATCTTCATGATGCTGACCATCGTCTACCTGTCGATGGCTCACGAAGATAACCATTAAGACCGCCTGGCGTGTCTGATAGCCTTCCCCGCCCGTTTGGGGGGAGGGCTTAAAAAGTCCGCAAGGGCATGCTGTACCAAACGATTTGTTTTACCGCTTCAAACTAAAAACCTAACCAATACGACGTAAAAGTCGGGAGGAAAGATGGAAACTGTAGTTGGTCTGACCGCTATCGCTGTTGCTCTGCTGATCGGCCTGGGTGCTCTGGGTACCGCCATTGGTTTCGGCCTGCTGGGCGGCAAGTTCCTGGAAGGCGCTGCTCGCCAGCCAGAAATGGTTCCGATGCTGCAGGTCAAAATGTTCATCGTTGCCGGTCTGCTCGACGCCGTAACCATGATCGGTGTTGGTATCGCTCTGTTCTTCACCTTCGCGAACCCCTTCGTTGGTCAGATCGCCGGCTAATCACTCGTTCCTACGAGTTGATTGGTGTGATGGACAAAGACCGAGCGAGGTGTTGGCGTGAACATTAATGCAACCCTGATTGGCCAATCCGTTGCTTTTCTGATTTTTGTACTCTTCTGCATGAAGTACGTATGGCCTCCGGTCATCACTGCCCTGCAAGAGCGCCAAAAGAAGATTGCCGACGGCTTGGACGCTGCCAACCGCGCAGCTCGCGACCTGGAGCTGGCCCAAGAGAAAGCGGGTCAGCAACTGCGTGAAGCGAAGGCACAGGCAGCCGAAATCATTGAGCAAAGCAAGAAACGCGCTGCTCAGCTTGTCGAGGAAGCCCGTGAACAGGCTCGCGTCGAAGCTGACCGTGTGAAGGCTCAGGCTCAAGCCGAGATCGAACAGGAACTGAACAGCGTCAAAGACGCCCTGCGTGCCCAAGTGGGTGCCCTGGCCGTTGGCGGTGCTGAAAAGATCCTTGGCGCCACAATCGATCAAAACGCGCATGCGGAGCTGGTTAACAAACTGGCCGCTGAAATTTAAGCGAGGGCGATCATGGCAGAACTGACCACGTTGGCCCGACCTTACGCTAAGGCTGCCTTCGAGCATGCCCAGGCCCATCAGCAACTGGCCAATTGGTCAGCCATGCTCGGCCTGGCTGCTGCGGTGTCGCAAGACGACACCATGCAGCGCCTGCTCAAGGCCCCGCAACTGACTAGCGCAGAAAAGGCCGCCGCATTCATTGAAGTGTGCGGTGACAAGTTTGACGCCAAGGCACAGAATTTCATTCATGTTGCCGCGGAAAACGAACGTCTCCTGCTTCTGCCGGAGATTTCGACTCTGTTCGACCTGTACAAGGCCGAGCAAGAGAAATCCGTGGACGTGGAAGTCACCAGTGCTTTTGCGTTGAACCAAGAACAGCAAGACAAACTCGCCAAGGTTCTCAGTGCACGGTTAGGCCAGGAAGTGCGCCTGCACGCGTCGGAGGATGCCAGCCTGATTGGCGGCGTCGTCATCCGCGCTGGCGACCTGGTAATCGACGGTTCGGTTCGCGGCAAGATCGCGAAACTGGCCGAAGCCTTGAAATCTTGAGTTTGAAGGGGCAGCAGAGCAATGCAGCAACTCAATCCTTCCGAAATTAGTGAAATCATCAAGGGCCGCATCGACAACCTCGATGTTGGCTCCCAAGCCCGTAACGAAGGTACCGTCGTTTCGGTTTCCGACGGCATCGTGCGGATCCACGGTCTGGCCGACGTCATGTACGGCGAAATGATCGAGTTCCCTGGCAGCGTATTCGGCATGGCCCTGAACCTGGAGCAAGACTCCGTAGGTGCAGTGATCCTGGGTGCCTATGACACCCTCGCCGAAGGCATGAGCGCCAAGTGCACCGGCCGCATCCTGGAAGTTCCGGTTGGTAAGGAACTGCTGGGTCGCGTCGTCGACGCACTGGGTAACCCGATCGACGGCAAAGGTCCTCTGGGCAACACCCAGACCGACGCGGTCGAGAAAGTAGCTCCAGGCGTGATCTGGCGTAAGTCGGTAGACCAGCCTGTACAGACTGGCTACAAGTCCGTCGACGCCATGATCCCTGTCGGCCGTGGCCAGCGCGAGCTGATCATCGGTGACCGTCAGATCGGCAAGACCGCCATGGCCATCGACGCCATCATCAACCAGAAAGACTCCGGTATTTTCTGCGTTTATGTTGCAGTCGGCCAGAAGCGTTCCACCGTTGCCAACATCGTTCGCAAGCTGGAAGAAGCTGGCGCCCTGGCCAACACCATCGTGGTCGTTGCCAGCGCCTCGGAATCCGCCGCACTGCAGTTCCTGGCCCCGTACGCCGGCTGCACCATGGGCGAGTTCTTCCGTGACCGCGGTGAAGACGCCCTGATCGTCTACGATGATCTGTCCAAGCAGGCCGTTGCCTACCGTCAGATCTCCCTGCTGCTGCGCCGTCCACCAGGACGTGAAGCGTACCCAGGCGACGTGTTCTATCTCCACTCCCGTCTGCTGGAGCGTGCATCGCGCGTTTCCGAAGAGTACGTCGAGAAGTTCACCAACGGTGCCGTAACCGGCAAGACTGGCTCGCTGACCGCTCTGCCGATCATCGAAACCCAGGCTGGCGACGTTTCCGCGTTCGTTCCGACCAACGTGATCTCGATCACCGACGGTCAGATCTTCCTGGAATCGGCCATGTTCAACGCAGGCATCCGTCCTGCCGTTAACGCCGGTGTGTCGGTATCCCGTGTTGGTGGTGCCGCCCAGACCAAGATCATCAAGAAGCTGTCCGGTGGTATCCGTACCGCCCTGGCCCAGTACCGTGAACTGGCGGCATTCGCCCAGTTCGCTTCGGACCTGGACGAGGCTACCCGCAAGCAGCTGGAGCATGGTCAGCGCGTTACCGAGCTGATGAAGCAGAAGCAGTACGCGCCAATGTCGATCGCCGACATGGCCCTGTCGCTGTACGCCGCTGAGCGTGGTTTCCTGACCGACGTAGAAGTCGCCAAGGTCGGTAGCTTCGAGCAAGCTCTGATCGCCTACTTCAACCGTGATCACGCCGAACTGATGGCGAAGATCAACGTGAAGGGTGACTTCAACGACGAAATCGACGCTGGCATGAAAGCCGGTATCGAGAAGTTCAAGGCCACCCAGACCTGGTAAGCCGCAGCGGGGGCTCCGGCCCCCGCTTGCTAACCTGATAGGTGATACATGGCAGGCGCAAAAGAGATTCGCAGTAAGATTGCGAGCATCAAAAGCACGCAAAAAATTACCAGCGCCATGGAGAAAGTGGCGGTCAGCAAAATGCGCAAGGCACAAATGCGCATGGCTGCTAGCCGTCCTTACGCGGAGCGTATCCGCCAGGTGATCGGTCATCTGGCCAACGCCAACCCGGAATACCGCCACCCGTTCATGATCGAGCGCCCTGTAAAGCGCGCCGGTTATATCGTGGTGAGCAGTGACCGTGGTTTGTGCGGTGGCTTGAACACCAACCTGTTCAAGGCCCTGGTCAAGGACATGAACGAAAACCGCGAACAGGGCGTTGAAATCGACCTGTGCGTGATCGGCAGCAAGGGTGCGACTTTCTTCCGCATCTTTGGCGGCAACGTCGTAGCCGCGATCAGCCACCTGGGCGAAGAGCCATCGATCAATGATCTGATCGGCTCCGTCAAGGTGATGCTGGACGCCTACCTGGACGGCCGCATCGATCGCCTCTCGGTGGTTTCGAACAAGTTCATCAACACCATGACCCAAAAACCGACGGTCGAGCAATTGGTACCGTTGGTGGCAACCCCGGATCAGGAACTCAAGCACCACTGGGACTACCTGTACGAACCCGACGCAAAAGAGCTGCTGGACGGCTTGATGGTGCGTTACGTGGAGTCGCAGGTCTACCAGGCGGTGGTCGAGAACAACGCTGCTGAACAAGCGGCCCGGATGATCGCCATGAAGAACGCCACAGACAACGCCGGTGATTTGATCAAAGAGCTTCAGTTGATCTACAACAAGGCGCGTCAGGCTGCGATCACCCAGGAGATCTCGGAAATCGTCGGCGGCGCTGCCGCGGTTTAACGGTTCAAAAATTCAGAGGATCCAGCTATGAGTAGCGGACGTATCGTTCAAATCATCGGCGCCGTCATCGACGTGGAATTCCCACGTGATGCCGTGCCGAGTGTTTACAACGCGCTGAAAGTACAAGGCGCGGAAACCACCCTGGAAGTTCAGCAGCAGCTGGGCGACGGCGTGGTTCGTACCATTGCGATGGGCTCGACCGAAGGTCTGAAGCGCGGTCTGGATGTCGTCGACACCAAGGCTGCCATCTCGGTACCTGTCGGCAAGGCAACCCTGGGCCGTATCATGGACGTCCTGGGCAACCCGATCGACGAAGCCGGTCCAATCGGCGAAGAAGAGCGTCGCGGTATCCACCAGCCAGCGCCTTCGTTCTCCGACCAGGCGGGCGGCAACGACCTGCTGGAAACCGGTATCAAGGTTATCGACCTGGTCTGCCCGTTCGCCAAGGGTGGTAAGGTTGGTCTGTTCGGTGGTGCCGGCGTCGGCAAGACCGTTAACATGATGGAACTGATCCGTAACATCGCCATGGAACACAGCGGTTACTCCGTGTTCGCTGGTGTGGGTGAGCGTACTCGTGAGGGTAACGACTTCTACCACGAGATGAAGGACTCCAACGTTCTCGACAAGGTAGCGCTGGTCTACGGTCAGATGAACGAGCCACCAGGAAACCGTCTGCGCGTAGCGCTGACCGGCCTGACCATGGCTGAGAAGTTCCGTGACGAAGGTAACGACGTTCTGCTGTTCGTCGACAACATCTATCGTTACACCCTGGCCGGTACCGAAGTATCCGCACTGCTGGGCCGTATGCCTTCGGCAGTAGGTTACCAGCCGACCCTGGCCGAAGAGATGGGCGTTCTGCAAGAGCGTATCACTTCGACCAAAGAAGGTTCGATCACCTCCGTCCAGGCCGTATACGTACCTGCGGACGACCTGACCGACCCGTCGCCAGCGACCACCTTCGCCCACTTGGACGCCACTGTCGTTCTGTCCCGTGACATCGCTTCCCTGGGTATCTACCCAGCGGTCGACCCACTGGACTCGACTTCGCGCCAGCTGGACCCGAACGTGATCGGCACCGAGCACTACGAGACCGCTCGTGGCGTTCAGTATGTTCTGCAGCGCTACAAAGAGCTGAAGGACATCATCGCGATCCTGGGTATGGACGAACTGTCCGAAGCCGACAAGCAACTGGTTGCCCGCGCTCGTAAGATCCAGCGCTTCCTGTCGCAGCCGTTCTTCGTGGCCGAAGTCTTCACCGGCTCGCCAGGCAAGTACGTTTCGCTCAAGGACACCATCGCTGGCTTCAGCGGTATCCTCAAAGGTGACTACGACCACCTGCCAGAACAAGCGTTCTACATGGTCGGCAGCATCGACGAAGCGATCGAGAAAGCCAAGAAACTGTAATCCCGGCGCCCCGCAAGGGGCGCTAATCAGGTTGAGGCAAGCAGATGGCTATGACAGTCCATTGCGACATCGTCAGCGCGGAAGGAGAGATCTTCTCCGGCCTGGTCGAGATGGTAGTAGCGCACGGCAACCTGGGCGATCTGGGTATCGCTCCAGGCCACGCGCCGCTGATCACCAATCTCAAGCCTGGTCCGATCACGCTGACCAAGCAGGGTGGCACTCAAGAGGTGTACTACATCTCCGGTGGCTTCCTCGAAGTGCAGCCGAACATGGTCAAGGTTCTTGCCGACACCGTGCAGCGCGCTGCCGACCTGGACGAAGCTCAGGCTCAGGAAGCCCTCAAGGCTGCCGAGAACGCGCTGAACACTAAAGGCTCGGACTTCGACTACGGCGCTGCTGCCGCACGTCTGGCCGAGGCTGCAGCTCAGCTGCGTACTGTCCAGCAATTGCGCAAAGGCAAGTAATCCGGCCTTGGCCGCTTACTGCCGTTGCGATTGAGTTAAAGGGTAGCCTCGGCTACCCTTTTTCTTTTTCTGATATTCCCTTCGGTCACGTCCCTGACCGCCCAGGATTGGTAGCCAGTCAATGTCCCTCGATATCGTCATTCTCGCCGCAGGCCAAGGCACCCGCATGCGCTCCGCGCTGCCGAAGGTCCTGCACCCGGTCGCCGGCAACTCCATGCTCGGCCACGTTATCTACAGCGCACGCCAGTTGCAGCCCAAAGGTATTCACGTGGTTATCGGCCATGGCGCCGAGCTGGTCCGTGAGCGCCTGGCCGCCGACGATCTGAACTTCGTCATGCAGGACAAGCAACTGGGCACCGGCCATGCCGTGGCCCAGGCGTTGCCGGCCATCACCGCCGATACCGTGCTGGTGCTCTACGGCGATGTGCCGCTGATCGAGGTGGAAACCCTGCAGCGCCTGCTGGCCAAGGTCAGCGAGCAGCAGCTCGGTCTGCTCACCGTGACCTTGCAGGACCCGACCGGTTACGGGCGCATCGTGCGTGACACGGCGGGCAACGTGACCGCGATCGTCGAGCACAAGGACGCCAGCGAAGCGCAGAAGGCGATCAAGGAAGGCAACACCGGCATCCTCGCCATGCCTGCCGCGCGCCTTGCCGATTGGATGGGCCGGTTGTCCAACAACAACGCCCAGGGCGAGTACTACCTCACCGACGTGATCGCCATGGCCGTGGCCGATGGCCTGGTGGTCGCCACCGAGCAGCCCCACGACCCGATGGAAGTGCAGGGCGCCAACGACCGCCGCCAGCTGGCGGAGCTCGAGCGTCACTATCAACTGCGTGAAGGCCGCCGCCTGATGGCCCAAGGCGTCACGCTGCGTGATCCGGCGCGCTTCGATGTACGTGGTGAGGTGACGGTCGGCCGCGATGTGCTGATCGATATCAACGTCATTCTCGAAGGCAAGGTGGTGATCGAGGACGACGTGCAGATCGGCCCCAACTGCGTGATCAAGGACAGCACCCTGCGCAAGGGCGTGGTGGTCAAGGCCAACAGCCATCTTGAAGGCGCGGTGCTGGGCGAGGGCAGTGATGCCGGCCCGTTCGCCCGCCTGCGTCCGGGCAGCGTGCTGGAAGCCCGTGCCCATGTGGGTAACTTCGTCGAACTGAAGAACGCGCACCTGGGCGAGGGCGCCAAGGCCGGTCACCTGACCTACCTGGGCGATGCCGAGGTCGGCGCCCGCACCAACATCGGTGCCGGCACCATCACCTGCAACTACGACGGCGCCAACAAGTTCCGCACCGTGATGGGCGAGGACGTGTTCATCGGTTCCAACAACTCGCTGGTGGCACCTGTGGAAATCCAGGCGGGGGCCACTACCGCGGCGGGTTCGACCATCACCCAGGCGGTGGAAGCCGGCCAGTTGGGCGTGGCCCGTGCGCGCCAGCGCAACATCGAAGGCTGGAAGCGGCCGGAGAAGATCAAGAAGAGCTGAGTTATCCACAGCGCTTTCGATCGAAAGCCGGCTTATGTGAATAAGCCGGCTTTTTATTGGGTGTCGTATAGAGGTCCTCTGTAGGAGCCAGTGCAGAGAGAAACTTGACGAATCGTTCATCTTAGGTTTTGATTGCACCACTTATCTTTCGAATCGAAACTTAAACCGACATGTCGAAACGAAACACCCCCCAGCGCCGCCACAACATCCTGGCCTTGCTCAACGAGCAGGGCGAGGTGAGCGTCGATGCCCTGGCCAAGCGTTTCGAAACTTCCGAAGTGACTATCCGCAAGGATCTCGCTGCCCTGGAGGCCAACGGCCTGCTGCTGCGTCGCTACGGCGGCGCGGTGACCATGCCTCAGGAACTGCTGGGCGACACAGTCCAGCCAGTATCCCTGTACAAGCAGGCCATTGCCCGGGCGGCGGTCGGACGCATCCGCGAGCATGCGCGGATCATCATCGACAGCGGCAGCACCACGGCGGCGATGATTCCACAGCTCGGGCGCCAGCCAGGCCTGGTGGTGATGACCAACTCGCTCAACGTCGCCCGTGCCATCAGCGAGCAGGAGCATGAGCCTGTGCTACTTATGACCGGTGGCACCTGGGACCCGCACTCTGAGTCCTTCCAGGGCCAGGTGGCCGAGCAGGTACTACGCTCATACGACTTCGACCAGCTGTTCATCGGTGCCGACGGCATCGACCTGGAGCGTGGCACCACCACCTTCAACGAGCTGCTGGGCTTGAGCCGGGTCATGGCCGAGGTGGCGCGCGAGGTGATCGTCATGGTCGAGTCGGACAAGGTCGGTCGCAAGATCCCCAACCTCGAGCTGCCCTGGGGCAGCGTCAACACCCTGATTACTGATGATCGCCTGCCCGCCGAGGCACGCGACCGGATTCAAGCCCGCGGCATCACCCTTATCTGCGCCGCTATCAGCTAGGAGCAACATCTTATGTGTGGAATCGTTGGTGCCGTTGCCGAGCGCAATATTACGGCCATCCTCATCGAAGGCCTCAAGCGCCTGGAATACCGTGGTTATGACAGCGCCGGCCTGGCCGTCCTGAACCAGCAAGGCGCGCTCGAGCGTCGCCGCCGCATTGGCAAGGTCAGCGAGCTGGAAGGCGCCGTGAGCGCCGATCCGCTGGCCGGCCAGTTGGGCATCGCCCATACCCGTTGGGCGACCCATGGCGCGCCGACCGAGCACAATGCCCACCCGCATTTCTCCGGGCACGATGTGGCAGTGGTGCACAACGGCATCATCGAGAACCATGAAGAACTGCGTGAAGAGCTCAAGGGCCTGGGCTATGTCTTTGTCTCGCAGACAGACACCGAAGTCATCGTCCACCTGATCCACCATCTGCTCAAGGACATTCCCGACCTGACCGACGCGCTCAAGGCCGCGGTCAAGCGCCTGCACGGCGCCTATGGCCTGGCGGTGATCAGCGCCAGCCAGCCGGATCGCCTGGTCGCCGCCCGCAGCGGCAGCCCGCTGGTGATCGGCCTTGGCCTCGGCGAGAACTTCCTGGCCTCCGACCAATTGGCCTTGCGCCAGGTCACCGACCGCTTTATGTACCTGGAAGAAGGCGATATCGCCGAGATCCGTCGTGACCAGGTGCAGATCTGGGATCAGGCCGGTCATCCGGTCCAGCGCGAGACGGTGCAGTACCACGAGGGCGCCGAAGCCGCCGAGAAGGGCAACTACCGTCACTTCATGCTCAAGGAAATCCACGAGCAGCCCACCGTGGTGCAACGTACCCTGGAAGGGCGCCTGGGCAAGGACCACGTGATGGTCCAGGCCTTCGGCCCACAGGCCGCCGAGCTGTTCGCCAAAGTGCGTAATGTGCAGATCGTTGCCTGCGGCACCAGCTACCACGCCGGCATGGTCGCCCGCTACTGGCTGGAAAGCCTGGCCGGCATCCCTTGCCAGGTGGAAGTGGCCAGCGAGTTTCGCTACCGCAAGGTGGTGGTGCAGCCGGACACCCTGTTCGTCTCCATCTCGCAGTCCGGCGAAACCGCCGACACCCTGGCGGCCCTGCGCAATGCCAAGGAGCTGGGCTTCCTCGGCAGCCTGGCGATCTGCAACAAGGGCATCAGCTCGCTGGTGCGCGAATCCGACCTGACCCTGCTGACCCTGGCCGGGCCGGAGATCGGCGTCGCCTCGACCAAGGCCTTCACCACCCAGCTGGTGTCGCTGATGCTGCTGACCCTGGCCCTCGGCCAGGTGCGCGGCACCCTCGAGGCCGGTGTCGAAGCCGAGCTGGTGGACGAGCTGCGCCGCCTGCCGGCCCGCCTGAGCGAGGCGCTGGCGATGGATGGCGTGGTCGAGAAGATCGCCGAGCTGTTCGCCGACAAGCACCACACCCTGTTCCTCGGCCGCGGTGCCCAGTACCCGGTGGCAATGGAAGGCGCGCTCAAGCTCAAGGAGATCTCCTACATCCACGCCGAAGCCTACCCGGCCGGCGAGCTCAAGCATGGCCCACTGGCGCTGGTGGACAACGACATGCCGGTGGTGACCGTGGCGCCGAACAACGAACTGCTGGAGAAGCTCAAGTCGAACCTGCAGGAAGTCCGCGCCCGTGGCGGCGAGCTGGTGGTGTTCGCCGACGAGCACGCCGGCATGAGCAACGGCGAAGGCACCCATGTGATCAACGTGCCGCACATCAACGATGCGCTGGCGCCGATCCTCTACACCATTCCGCTGCAACTGCTGTCGTACTACGTTGCCGTGCTCAAGGGCACCGACGTCGACCAGCCGCGTAACCTGGCCAAGTCGGTGACGGTGGAGTAACACCGCTGCTGTCGAAGCAAGGCTACCGAACGCCCCTGGTCCGCCAGGGGCGTTCTATTTCTGAGTGTTCGACAATGGATTTGTAGCGTTCTCGTCCTACGCGATTGTACGTCCGTCGCTGTAGGACATTTCTTAAACGTGCCTCTGGCATGGATCAATGTTTTCCCTCGTTGTTTGCCCTAACGTCGCCCGACCCATCAGTCATCAAGGACGACAGTAAATGCAGACGCTGCAACGAAAGCACGATATCCAGCCACTGGAAGGCGCTGAAATGACCCTGCTGGTCAATGGCCTGCCTGCGGTCGCCAGTGCCGGCGAAACCGTACTCAGCGTGCTCAACGCCGTTGGCCTGCGCCAGCTGGCGCGTAACGACCATGGCCAGCTCAGCGGTGCCTACTGCGGCATGGGCGTCTGCCATTGCTGCCTGGTGCAGATCGATGGGCGTCCCAAGCGTCGCGCCTGCCAGACCATCGTCAAACCGGGCATGAGCATCGAGACCGAGGTCAATCGCGTGCAAGAGGAGGCCCACCCATGAGCCTTCGTCCCGTGATCGTCGGTGGCGGTTCGGCCGGCATGGGCGCCGCCATCGAGCTGGCCGAACATGGCGTGGATTGCCTGCTGTTCGACGAGGCCTCGCGCCCCGGTGGCGTGGTCTATCGTGGCCCGCTGCGCGCGGGTGTCGACCTGGGCTACCTGGGGCCGCGCTACACCAAGGCCCTGACCAAGCTGCATGAAGATTTCGCCGCCTGCGCCGAGCGCATCGACCTGCGCCTGAACCATCGCGTGGTGGGTGGGGACGATCAACGGCTGATGGTCCTCGATGCTGATGAACAGCTGCACGAGATCGACTACTCGCACCTGCTGCTGGCCGCCGGATGCCACGAGCGCAACGTGCCGTTCCCCGGCTGGACCTTGCCCGGTGTGATCCTGCTCGGCGGCTTGCAGCTGCAGATCAAGAGCGGTGTGGTCAAGCCACTGGGCAGCACGCTGATTGCCGGTACCGGGCCGTTGCTGCCGCTGGTCGCCTGCCAGCTGCACGCCGCCGGCGCCAAGGTGGCCGGCGTGTATGAAGCCTGTTCGTTCAACCGTATCGCCAAGGAAAGCCTGGCGTTGATGAACAAGCCGCAGCTGTTCCTCGATGGCTTGAGCATGCTGGCCTACATGAAGCTCAACGGCATCCCCATGCATTACGGCTGGGGCGTGGTGGGCGCCACGGGTGACGGCGAGTTGCAGGAGGTCCAGGTCGCCCCCTACACCCAGGACTGGCAGCCGGACATGACCCGTATCCAGCGCGAGCAGGTGCGCACCCTGGCGGTGGGCTACGGCTTCATTCCACGGACCCAGCTCAGCCAGCAACTGGGCCTGGCCCATGGCTTCAGCGAGGACGGCTACCTGCGCGCCGAGTGCAACGTGTGGCAGCAGAGCAGTCAGCCGAACATTCACCTGGCCGGCGACATGGCCGGTATTCGCGGTGGCGAGGCGGCGATGCTCACCGGGCGTATCGCCGCGGTGTCGATGCTGCAGCAGATGGGCAAGCTCGATGCCGAGCAGGCGATCGAGCGCCGTGAGCGTTTCCTCGGCAAGCTGGCGGCGATCAAGCGCTTCCGCTCCGGGGTGGAACGCTACACCGCACGCGGCGCGGCACAGATCCAGCTGCCCCAGGCCGACACGGTGATCTGCCGTTGCGAAAACGTCACCCGCGACCAGATCGACCTGGCCCTGGAGCAGGGCGTGGAGGACATGGCCAGCCTGAAGATGCGTACCCGGGTAAGCATGGGCGACTGCCAGGGGCGCATGTGCGTCGGCTACTGCAGCGACCGCCTGCGCAGCGCCACCGGACGCCCGGACGTGGGCTGGCTGCGTCCGCGCTTCCCGGTGGACCCGATTCCGTTTTCCGCATTCGAACAACTCGGCACGGAGGCCTGAGCATGAACAAGCATTACGACATCATCATTGCCGGTGGCGGCGTGATCGGCGCGTCCTGTGCCTACCAGCTGTCCAAGCGGCATAACCTGAAGATTGCCCTGATCGACTGCAAGCGCCCGGGCAACGCCACCCGCGCCTCGGCCGGCGGCTTGTGGGCCATCGGCGAGTCGGTGGGACTGGGCTGCGGGGTGATCTTCTTTCGCATGATGTCCTCGCGCAACAAGCGTGAGGCCAACGGCGCGGCGGTGGTGGTCGACTCGAGCACGCCGCACATCCTGCCGGAGTGCTTCTTCGACTTCGCCCTGCAGTCCAACGCGCTTTATCCACAGCTGCACCAGGAGCTGATCGAGCGCCACGGCATGGACTTCAAGTTCGAACGCACCGGGCTCAAGTACATCATCCAGGATGAGGAAGACCAGCTGTACGCCGAGCACATCGTCAAGCAGATCCCGCACCTGGCCGACCAGGTACGCTGGCTCGACCGCGACGCGCTGCGGGCCTCGGAGCCGGCGGTGACGCTCAAGGCCAATGGCGCGCTGGAGTTTCTCTGCGACCATCAGGTCAGCCCGTTCCGCCTGGGCGATGCCTACATGGAGGCGGCGCGGCAGAACGGCGTCGACCTGTACCCGAACGTGAACATCACCGGCGTGCTGCATGAAGGCTCGCGGATCAAGGGCGTGCGCACCGCCGAGGCCGGTGAGTTCCACTGCGCCACCTTGATCAATGCCGCTGGCGCCTGGGCCGCGGAGCTGAGCGAGTGGGCGACCGGGGAGAGCATTCCGGTCAAGCCGGTGAAGGGTCAGATCGTGCTGACCGAGCGCCTGCCCAAGCTGCTCGATGGCTGCATCACCACCAGCGATTGCTACATGGCGCAGAAGGACAATGGCGAGATCCTGATCGGCAGCACCACCGAAGAGAAGGGCTTTGATGTCAGCAACACCTTCCCGGAAATCAGCGGCTTGGTGCAGGGCGCGATCCGCTGCGTGCCGCAGCTGGCGCAGGTGAACCTCAAGCGCACCTGGGCCGGCCTGCGCCCGGGGTCACCGGACGAGCTGCCGATTCTCGGGCCTGTGGATAATGTGCAGGGTTATTTCAATGCCTGTGGACATTTCCGTACCGGGATCCTCACGTCAGCGATTACCGGTGTGTTGCTGGACAAGGTTGTCCACAACGAGGCGTTGCCGCTGGATATCACGCCATTCCTGGCGTCGCGGTTCCGTGAGGGTGTGGATAAACAACTGGCCCACGGCTAGGCCTGGCACTTGTGGGAGCGGGCCAAGCCCGCTCCCACACCGTTTTGCTACAAGGTGCTCACTCAGATCTGCATCGCTTTCCCATCCACATTCATCGCCGCCTGGCGCAGGGCCTCGGAGCGGGTCGGGTGCGGGTGGCAGGTGAGGGCGATGTCCTCGGCCGAGGCCGAGAATTCCATGGCCACGCAGAACTCGCCGATCATCTCGCTCACGCTCGGGCCCACCAGGTGCACGCCCAGAACCTCGTCGGTGACGGCGTCGGCGATGACCTTGGCGAAGCCTTCGGTCTCATGGTTGATCTTGGCCCGGCTGTTGGCGGTGAAGGGGAATTTGCCGACCTTGTAGGCACGGCCTTCGGCCTTAAGCTGCTCTTCGGTCTTGCCGACACTGGCCAGTTCCGGGCGGGTATAGATGACGCCGGGGATCAGGTTGTAGTTGACCTCGTGGGGCTTGCCGGCGATGCGCTCGATGCACGCCACCGCTTCGTCCTCGGCCTTGTGCGCCAGCATCGGTCCGGAAGTGACGTCGCCGATCACCCAGATGCCTGGGACCGCGCTACGGTGATGGTCGTTGGCGAGCATGCCGCGCTTGTCGGTTTCCAGCCCCACGCTTTCCAGGTTCAGGCCCTTGGTATAGGGACGGCGACCGATGGCCACCAGCACGTAGTCGGCCTGCAGGGTTTCGGCGTTGCCACCGGCGGCGGGCTCCAGGGTCAGGCTGACGCCGTCGGCGCTGGATGTGGCCTGGGTCACCTTGCTGCCAAGCTTGAAGGTCATGCCTTGCTTGGCCAGGGCCTTCTGCAGGGTCTTGGCGGTTTCCTCATCGGTGCCTGGGCAGATGCGGTCCAGGTACTCGATCACCGTCACTTCGGCACCCAGGCGGCGCCATACCGAACCCAGCTCCAGGCCGATCACGCCGGCGCCGATCACGATCAGGTGCTTGGGCACCTGGGGCAACGCCAGGGCGCCGGTGGAATCGATGATGCGCTGGTTGTCGATGGTCACGCCGGGCAGCGGCGTGGGTTCGGAACCGGTGGCGATGACGATGTCCTTTGCCTGCAGGGTGGTTTCGCTGCCGTCCTCGGCCTTGACCAGCACTTTGCCGGCGCCGTCCAGGCGGCCCCAACCCTTGACCCAGTCGACCTTGTTCTTACGGAACAGGTACTCGATGCCCTTGGTCAGACCGGTCACGCTTTCGTCTTTCTGCTTCATCATCTGGCCCAGGTTGAGGGTCGGCTTGACCTCGATCCCCAGGTGGGCGAACTCCTCGCCGCTGGCCGCCTCGTACAGCTCGGACGCATGCAGCAGTGCCTTGGAAGGCATGCAGCCGACGTTCAGGCAGGTGCCGCCCAGGGTCGAGCGACCCTCGACACAGGCCACGCTCAGGCCCAGCTGGCCGGCACGGATCGCTGCGTTGTAGCCGCCGGGGCCGCCGCCGATGATCACCACGTCATAGGATTTCATGGGTTTCGTTACTCCGAGAGTGTGAGGAAGCGAAGAGGGGCACAAGGTTAGTCTGAGCGATTGAAATTGTATACAATCTGTTGTGCGGCCCGGACCAGATAGTTCTAGACTATGGTCGCGATTAACGGAAACTTCGCACGAATGAACTACCCTGATCCGGTGACGTCCGACACCTTGAGGCCTGACGTCCCGTATCAATGAAAGGGAGGGTCATGAATGCTTGCGCAACTTCCACCCGCATTGCAGAGCCTGCACTTACCTTTGCGCGTCAAGCTGTGGGACGGCAACCAGTTCGATCTGGGGCCGAGCCCGCAGGTCACCATCCTGGTCAAGGAACCCCAGCTGATCGCCCAGCTCACCCACCCGAACCTGGAAGAGCTTGGCTCCGCCTTCGTCGAGGGCAAGCTGGAGCTGGAAGGCGATATCGGCGAAGTGATTCGGGTCTGCGACGAGCTCAGCGAAGCCTTGCTCAAGGATGAAGACGAGTTCTTGCCGGAGCGCACCTCGCATGACAAGCGCACCGACGCCGAAGCCATTTCCTACCACTACGACCTGTCCAACGATTTCTACCAACTGTGGCTCGACCCGGACATGGTCTATTCCTGCGCCTACTTCAAGGAGCCGGACAACACCCTGGCCCAGGCCCAGCAGGACAAGTTCGATCACCTGTGCCGCAAGCTGCGCCTGCAGGCCGGTGATTATCTGCTGGATGTCGGTTGCGGCTGGGGCGGGCTGGCGCGGTTCGCCGCCCGCGAGTATGGCGCCAAGGTATTCGGCATCACCCTGAGCAAGGAGCAGTTGAAGCTCGGTCGCCAACGGGTCAAGGAGGAGGGCCTGGCCGACAAGGTCGACCTGCAGATCCTCGACTACCGCGACCTGCCCCAGGATGGCCGCTTCGACAAGGCGGTCAGCGTCGGCATGTTCGAACACGTCGGGCATGCCAACCTCGAGCTGTATTGCCAGCGGCTGTTCGGCGCGGTGCGGGAAGGTGGCCTGGTGATGAACCATGGCATCACCGCCAAGCACGTCGATGGTCGCCCGGTCGGTCGCGGCGCGGGTGATTTCATCGACCGCTATGTGTTCCCCCACGGCGAGTTGCCGCATATCTCGATGATCACGGCGCGGATCTGCGAGGCGGGCCTGGAGGTGGTCGATATCGAGAGCCTGCGCCTGCACTACGCCAAGACCCTCAACCACTGGAGCGAGAACCTGGAGAACCAGCTGCACCGCGCTGCCGCGCTGGTGCCGGAGAAGACCCTGCGCATCTGGCGCCTGTACCTGGCCGGTTGCGCCTACGCCTTCACCAAGGGCTGGATCAACCTGCACCAGATCCTTGCGGTGAAGCCCTACGCCGACGGCCACCACGACCTGCCATGGACGCGTGAGGACCTCTATCGCTGATCGGGTAGCCCGGCGTGCCGACAAGGCTCGCCGGGCTACAGGATCGGTGAAATCAGCCGCGCGATGCGCATCCCCAGCTGTTGCAGGCGATGGGTGTCGCGGCTGTCCTCCGCGGTGATCTCCCGGGCCTGCTCGAAGTCATTCTCCAGCATCTGTTCGACCTGGTCGGCGAAAGCACGGTCCACGGTCAGCAGGGTGATCTCGAAGTTCAGCCGGAACGAGCGGTTGTCGAGGTTGGCGCTGCCGATGGCGCTGACCTCATCGTCCACCAGCACCACCTTCTGGTGCAGGAAGCCCGGCAGGTAGCGGAACATGCGCACCCCGGCGCGCACCGCCTCGAAGGCGAACAGGCTGGAGGCGGCGTAGACGATGCGGTGGTCGGGGCGCGAGGGAATCAGGATGCGCACGTCGACACCCCGCAGCACCGCCAGGCGCAGGGCGGCGAAGATGGCTTCGTCGGGGATGAAATAGGGGCTGGTGATCCACACCCGTCGGGTAGCCGAGTGAATCGCCTCGAGGAAGAACAGCGCACAGGTTTCCTGTGGATCGGCCGGGCCGCTGGCCAAGGCCTGGCACAGCACGCCGTTCTCCGGGTAGACGTCGGGCAGGATCAGCGGCGGCAGCTGGCGCGTGGCCCAGTACCAGTCTTCGGCGAAGGACTCCTGCAGGCAGGCCAGCACCGGGCCGCCGATCTGTACATGGGTGTCGCGCCACGGTGACAGCTTGGGGTGTGCCCCGAGGTATTCGTCTCCTACGTTATGGCCGCCGAGAAACCCGAGCAGGCCATCGACCACGACGATCTTGCGGTGGTTGCGGAAGTTGACCTGGAAACGATTGAACCAGCCGCGCCGGGTGGCGAACGCCTCGATCTGCACGCCGCCGTCGCGCAGCACCTGGCTGTAGCTGGCCGGCAGGGCATGGCTGCCGACGCGGTCGTACAGCACGAACACCCGTACGCCTTCGGCGGCCTTGCGCAGCAGCAGTTGCTGCAACTCCCGGCCGAGGGCGTCGTCATGGATGATGAAGAATTGCACCAGCACGGTGTCCCGCGCCATGCGGATGGCCGAGAAGATCGCCTCGAAGGTGGCGGCGCCATCGATCAGCAGCTTCACCTCGTTGTTGGCCAGGCAGGGCATGCGCCCCAGCTTGGGCATGGCGCGCAGGGCGGCGTAGCTGTCGGACTCGCGGGCGGTCAGCGCTTCCTCCACCCAGGGCCGCCAGTTCAGGTTGGCCATGGCCACGTGCATTTCCTGGTTGGCCTGACGCCGCGCCTGGATATAGGCATAGAAGGAACGGGCGCCGAACACCAGGTAGGGGATGAGGGTGAGGTAGGGGATGAACAGCAGCGACATGGCCCAGGCGATCGCACCTTGGGCGGTGCGCACGGTGAATACCGCATGCAGCGCGGCGATGAGGCCGAGCAGATGAATCAGGCCGAGCAAGTAACCGAAGAAGTAGGGGCTGTGGAAATCCATACGCATCCTGCTTGCCGAGAGCACTGCTGCTAACAGACCACGTTCGAGGGTGTGCCTGCAACCCAAAGGCGATTTTGACGTCTAACGGCTCAGTCCGGCCGGAGCCGGTATTTCGAGGAGCTTTCATCCATGAAGATTCGTCTGCCACTGCTCGCCCTGGTACTGGGGCTGGGTAGCCCGCTGGTTCATGCGCAGATGCTGCAACCCGGCCTGTGGGAACTGACCACCAGCAACATGCAGGTCGATGGCAAGCCGCTGCCGGACATGGAGTTCATGCTCGGTCAGTTGAAGAACCTGCCACCCGAGCAACGGGCGATGATGGAGGGTGCCCTGGCCAAGCAGGGCATCACGGTGGGGGGCAAGGGGGTGCGCTCGTGCCTGACTGCGGAGCAGGTCAAGACCAATGACATTCCGCTGCAGGATCCGCAGTCCGGGTGCACGCAGAAGATCACCGAGCGCAATGGCAATGTCTGGAAGTTCCAGTTCAGTTGCCCCAAGGCCCAGGGTAACGGCCAGGCCACCTTCCTCAGCGACCGGGAGTTCCTGACCAAGGTCAACGGCACCTTCAATGCATCCGGGGTTCAGCAGCAGGGCAGCATGGACACCCGGGCGGTCTGGCTTGGGAATGACTGTGGAACAGTCAAACCGCGTACCTGATCTGTCACCAGCGATAGCGACTGACCGCCACCGCGTCGTGGGCATGCAGGCTCTCTGCATGTTCCACGCGCACGCTGAAGCCACTCACGCCCGCTAGCGTTCGCAAGGCCGCATGCAGGCGGCGGGCGGCATCCTCGCAGAACATCAGGTTCTGTCCATTGGCCAGGGCAAAGGCCTGCTCGTCGGCGCGCTTCACTGCCGTCTGTACGGCCGTGCCCAAGGCTGCCTCCGCTGTCTCGATCAACTCAGTCAGTCTGAACTCATCGCCGTCCAGGCGGACCTGCAGCTTGGCCAGGCTCCTCTGGCTGTGGGGTGTCGCAACGATGCCGTCGCTGCTGCCAAGCCATTGGCGAACACGTTCCCGCTCCAGCGACTGATCAGCGAAGTCCCGGTCGAACTGCGCCTGGATCAGCTGCCTGGCCAGCGCCGCCGAGCATGGGCAGGTCGAGGAGTAGGGAATGTGCACCGATAGTTCCACGTGGAACATTTCATCTTTCAGCTGGGCTTCGATGCTCACCGGGTAGCGTTTCCAGCCTGCCAGCGGGCTGACCAGCGCCGGGCGTTTGAGCAGGTGATCGAACGCCAGACGCAGGTAGGCGGTGTTCGAAAGGCCCTCGTGGCTGGCAAGAAAATGCTCGAGCGTCCGGCGAATCAGCCGGGGGCTCAAGGCTTGTTGTTCCAGCGCTTCCAGCGCCAGGTACAACCGTGACATGTGGATGCCCCGGGCTGCGCCGTCATCAAGGCTCACGCCGGCATCGGCGTGGGCGCCGAGGCTGCGTCCGTCGACCAGCAGCGGCAGGGCGATACCGCACATGCCGACCCAGTCCAGCGGCAGTGCCTGCTGGTTGCTCTGTGCGGCGATGTCGGGAAGGGCAAGGCTAGACATGGAAGAATCCTGAAGTGATGGCAGTCAGCGGCAACCGCCGACAAGGCTGCAGTGCAGGTTGAAGCGTTGACCGCTGGAGCTGGAAACACGGTTGAGGGTGGTCCAGCCGATGCGGCGGCTGTAGCCCACCCAGGCTTCACCGTCGCTGGCCAGCCCGGTGAAGAAGGTCAGCGTGTCGTAGCGGCTGTTGGTCTGAGCCCACAGGCGTTTGCCTGCCACTTCGTAGCCACGCAGGTAGAAGGTGCTGCCTTCGGTACGCACGCTGTAGTAGTTGCCTTGGCCATCCTGGCAGGCGAGCAGGGTCGCGCTGCGGGTGCACAGGGCGAGGTCGGTGTGGGGCATGGCGAAAAGCTGCGTGGGTGCTGTGAGCAGCAGTAGGGCAGCGAGGCCGGATGATTTCATGACGCTCTCCAGACAACCGTTCGGTCGACACGGCTTGGCGAAATTGTATTGTTATAATATAACATTATGCAATGCATCGATTCGAATGCGCCTGCCCGATGAGGTTAGTCATGCCCAACCGTCTCCCTGTCACCGTGCTGTCCGGCTTTCTCGGCGCCGGCAAGAGCACGCTGCTCAACCATGTCCTGCGCAACCGCGACAACCTGCGCGTCGCCGTGATCGTCAACGACATGAGTGAAATCAACATTGATGCCAGCGAGGTCCAGCGCAACGTCAGCCTGAACCGGGCCGAAGAAAAACTGGTGGAGATGAGCAACGGCTGCATCTGCTGCACCTTGCGCGAGGACCTGCTGGAAGAGGTGGCGCGGTTGGCGAGTGAGGGCCGCTTCGATTACCTGCTGATCGAGTCGACCGGCATATCCGAGCCGCTGCCGGTCGCCGAGACCTTCACCTTTCGCGACGAGCAGGGGCGCAGCCTCTCCGACATGGCGCGCCTGGACACCATGGTCACCGTGGTCGACGGGCTGAACTTCCTGCGTGACTACCAGGCCGCCGAGAGTCTCGCCAGCCGTGGCGAGACCTTGGGTGAACAGGACGAGCGCTCGATCAGCGACCTGCTGATCGAGCAGGTCGAGTTCGCCGACGTGCTGTTGCTGAGCAAGATCGACCTGATCAGCCAGTCTGACCGCGAGGAACTGGTGGCCATCCTGCGCAGCCTCAATGCCCGGGCGCAGATCGTGCCGATGGTGATGGGCCAGGTGGCGCTGTCGCGCATCCTCGATACCGGCCTGTTCGATTTCGATCAGGCGGCCCAGGCTCCGGGCTGGTTGCGCGAACTGCGTGGCGAGCATGTGCCGGAAACCGAGGAATACGGCATCGCCGCCAGCACCTGGCAGGCACGTCGACCGTTCCACCCGCAGCGCTTCTACGACTTTATCCACACGCCCTGGAGCAATGGACGGTTGCTGCGTTCCAAGGGCTTCTTCTGGCTGGCCAGCAAATACCAGGAGGCCGGGAGCTGGTCCCAGGCCGGTGGCATGATGCGTCACGGCCTGGCGGGGCGCTGGTGGCGCTTCGTGCCACGCGAGCAATGGCCGCAGGACGAAGAGAACACTGCGGCGATCCTCAAGCAGTGGTCGGTGGAAAGCGGCGATTGCCGTCAGGAACTGGTGTTCATCGGGCAGGACATCGACTTCCAGCGGTTATCCACAGCGCTGGAGGCCTGCCTGCTCACGGACGACGAGATGGAATCGGGGCCGATGGCCTGGCTGCGTCTGCCCGATCCTTTCGGGGCCTGGCATGAGGACGCGGTGGCATGACTGTGGATATCCGCCAGGTGTTCGGTGAATCACCCCAGGTGATGACCGACATTCTTCAGGATGGCGTCAACCTGGCGGTCTGGCAGCGCCGCCTGCCGGCCCAGGTGGAGGACTTCGCCAACCTGGTGCTCAGCCTTGGCCAACCCCTGGCCGATGAGCGGGTGATCGAGGTGGATGAACGTCACCCGCCAGCCTTGCCCGGTTTGCTCAGGGAGGCCGCCGATCTGCACGGCTATGACGGTTTCGTCGCGGATGTGGCTTGGCTGGTGGCCGCGTACACCTGCCTGCTGGGCGCCCGTCGTCTCGGTGTGCGCGTGCGGGTACTGGACGGGGCGATGTGCCCGCGCATGCATGTGGACCATGTGCCGGTGCGCCTGCTCAGCACCTATGCCGGTGCGGGCAGCGAATGGCTGGCGGAGGGAGCGATCGATCGCGCGCGCTTGCAGCAGTCGTCGCCGCCTGTGGATAAGGTTCGGCGCCTGGCGGCGGGAGAGGTGGCTTTGCTGAAGGGCGAGAAGTGGCTGGGCAACGAGGGCGCGGGATTGGTCCACCGGTCACCACTGACGCCTGCCGGGGAGCGCCGGTTGTTGCTGAGCCTGGATTGGTTGGCATGAATCGCGGGGCCCGGCGGTATAGACTGCCATCAATCCACCCCGATACCGAGCCATGCTGCAGAACATCCCCACCCATGTAATCGCCGGCCCACTCGGCGCCGGCAAGACCAGCCTGATTCGCCACCTGCTGGACCAGCGTCCGGCTGGTGAGCGCTGGGCCGTGCTGGTCAACGAGTTCGGCCAGGTCGGCCTTGATGCCGCCTTGCTCAGCCGCGACGAGGCGGGCATCGCCATCGGTGAAGTGGCGGGAGGCTGCCTGTGCTGCGTCAATGGCGCGCCGTTCCAGGTGGGGCTTGGCCGCTTGCTGCGCAAGGCTCGCCCGGACCGCCTGTTCATCGAACCGTCCGGCCTCGGTCACCCGGTCGAGTTGCTGGAGCAGCTGGGGCGTGCGCCCTGGACTGGCGTGCTGTCGGTCCAGCCACTGCTGATGGTGCTGGATGCCGCGGCGCTGTCCCGGGGCGACGTCCTGCCCGGGGCTCAGCGCCAGGCACTGGCGAAGGCGGGGTTGCTGGTGTTCAACAAGGCGAGCGTTGTGGATGAAGCCGAACGCTTGTTGATAACTGCATCACTACCCGCAATACCGGCGCGCTGGACGGATCACGGGATACTGCCGCTTGCTGCATTGCCTGTTTCAACCCCCGTGGCGGCAGGTACTGTCGACCCTGGCAGACTGCCTGTGGATAACGGTGCGGTGCCGTTGCCCACCCTGTGGACCGATCCGCGACAGCCGATCTGCCAGTTTCAGCAGGGTGAGGGAAGTTGGAGCGTCGGCTGGCGCTGGCATCCCGACCAATGCTTCGACGAGGCCGTTCTGCGTGGTGTGCTCGAGCAATGGCCGTGGCGCCGGGCGAAAGGTGTTATCCACAGCACCGAAGGCTGGCAGTCGTTCAACGGACTGGAAGGCGGGACGCTGGAGTGGCGGCCCAGCGAATGGCGCAAGGACTCGCGCATCGAGCTGATCTTCGATCAGCCGCAACCCTTGCAGGCCCTGCAAGCGGCCATCGGCGGCTGCCAGCTGATCCGTTGATCAATTGCGCCAGCGGTTATGCTCCTGGCGCCACTGCTGCATCTCGATGACGTTGTCGGCACGCGGCGGGGTCTTGATCTCGAACGGATAGGGCGCGAGCTCGATCTGCATGGTGTGGGCGCCGAACTGGGTGACGGTGCCGGGGTGGCGCTGTTCGCCGGTGACGGTGAACTCGAAGTTGTAGATGCGCGCCAGGCGCTTCCTGCCATTGGCGTCACGCACGAAGGCGATGCGCTTCAGCGCCACGGCGTCGTCGAGCAACTCCAGGTCGAGCTTGGCGCAATGCTGCTTGACCCGTGCCAGGGCCTTTTCGCGCAGCCCGTGGTTGTGCCACAGCCAGGCGCCTGCGGTCGCCACCAGCATCAGGACGAAGAGGTTTTCCAGGGTCAGCATTTGCGTAAGCTCCAGACAGGTCGATCCAGCTTAACTGCGTCTCTGGCCTGTCGTACAGATGGCAATCAGGTTCATACTGCGGGCCGCACACTTATTCACACAGTTTCGGAATCGTCCCGCATGAAACGTACGCCGCACCTGCTCGCCATTCAGTCCCACGTGGTCTTTGGACACGCCGGCAACAGCGCCGCGGTGTTTCCCATGCAGCGGGTCGGGGTCAACGTCTGGCCGCTCAACACCGTACAGTTCTCCAACCATACTCAGTATGGACAGTGGGCCGGGGAAGTGCTTGCCCCAGCGCAAATTCCCGCGTTGGTGGAAGGCATTTCCAATATCGGTGAGCTGGGCCATTGCGATGCGGTGTTGTCGGGCTACCTGGGCAGTGCCGAGCAGGGGCGGGCGATCCTGGCTGGCGTCGAGCGGATCAAGGCGGTCAATCCCAAGGCCCTGTACCTGTGCGACCCGGTGATGGGGCATGCCGAGAAGGGCTGCATCGTACCGGCGGAGGTCAGCGAGTTCCTGCTCGAGGAGGCGGTCGCCAAGGCCGATATCCTGTGCCCGAACCAGCTCGAGCTGGACAGCTTCTGTGGCCGTCGCGCGCAGTCGCTGGAAGATTGCGTGAGCATGGCGCGCGGGTTGCTGGAGCGCGGGCCGCAGGTGGTGCTGGTCAAGCACCTGAATTATCCACAGCGGGCGGACGATGCCTTCGAGATGCTGCTGGTGACCCGCGATGCCAGCTGGCACCTGCGCCGGCCCTTGCTGGCCTTCCCACGCCAGCCGGTAGGCGTGGGCGACCTGACCTCCGGGCTGTTCCTCGCCCGCGTGCTGCTGGGTGACGACTGGTTGCAGGCTTTCGAATTCACCGCCGCCGCCGTGCATGAAGTGCTGCTGGAAACCCAGGCCTGCACCAGCTATGAACTGCAGCTGGTGCGGGCCCAGGATCGCATCGCCCACCCGCGGGTGCGCTTCGAGGCGCAGCGTTTGCTCTACTAGATCGAATCAGTCTTGAGGTTCTGGTAGCGCTGTTCCAGCTCCTGGCGGATCTGGCGGCGTTGCTGGCCCTGCAGGAAGCGGCGCTTCTCCTCGCTGCTCTGCGGCTGGCGCGGTGGCACCTTCACCGGGCGACGGTCGTCGTCCACCGCGACCATGGTGAAGAAGCAGCTGTTGGAGTGGCGCACCGAGCGCTCGCGGATGTTCTCGGTGACCACCTTGATGCCCACCTCCATCGAGGTGTTGCCGGTGTAGTTGACCGAGGCCAGGAAGGTCACCAGCTCGCCGACATGCACCGGTTCGCGGAAGATCACCTGGTCCACCGACAGGGTCACCACATAGGTGCCGGCATAGCGGCTGGCGCAGGCATAGGCGACTTCGTCGAGGTACTTGAGCAGGGTGCCGCCGTGTACGTTGCCAGAGAAGTTGGCCATGTCCGGTGTCATCAGGACGGTCATGGTCAGCTGGGCGTTTCCAGGTTCCATAGAGAGCTCACGGTGAATTTGCACGGATTCGGGGCGGGTATCTGCAGACACTTCTGTTTCCCCTCGTTGAGGTTTCCCATCCTGGTACGGGACGTCGGCTGACGCTCCATCGTCACGCCAATCTTGCCATCGGCGGTGTCGAATCGGCCGATCTGTTTCTGCATATTGCATCGGCAATTTGTGGCAAGGCGCGATGTTAACCTGACGACGCCCATGCAACGTGGGCTTTTGCGTCTATCACAACAGTATGTGCCAGCTCCGCGCCGAAGGATCGTCCGGCAGAGGAGCGGTTCGCCCCGAGCACCGAAAACAAGGAGTATCACGCCATGCATGCCATCAGCTTCATCCAGGACCTGGCGGTGATCATGCTGGTTGCCGGGGTGGTCACCATCCTCTTTCATCGCCTCAAGCAGCCAGTGGTGCTGGGTTACATCGTCGCCGGTTTCATCATCGGCCCGCACACGCCGCCGTTCGGCCTGATCCACGACGAAGACACCATCAAGACCCTGGCCGAACTTGGGGTGATCTTCCTGATGTTCTGCCTGGGCCTGGAGTTCAGCCTGCGCAAGCTGTTCAAGGTCGGCGCCACGGCTTTCATCGCGGCGTTCCTGGAAATCGTCCTGATGATCTGGATCGGTTTCGAGATCGGTCGCTGGTTCGGCTGGAACACCATGGATTCGCTGTTCCTCGGGGCGATCCTGGCGATCTCCTCGACCACCATCATCGTCAAGGCGCTCAACGACCTGAAGATGAAGAACGAGCGTTTCGCCCAGCTGATCTTCGGCGTGCTGATCGTCGAGGACATCCTCGGCATCGGCATCATCGCGCTGCTGTCGGGCATTGCCGTCAGCGGCTCGGTAAGTTCCGGCGAAGTGTTCTCCACCGTGGGCAAGCTGTCGCTGTTCATGATCGTCGCGCTGGTCATCGGCATCCTGCTGGTGCCGCGGCTGCTGGCCTACGTGGCGAAATTCGAAAGCAACGAGATGCTGCTGATCACCGTGCTGGGCCTGTGCTTCGGCTTCTGCCTGCTGGTGGTCAAGCTCGAGTACAGCATGGTGCTTGGCGCCTTCCTGATCGGCGCGATCATGGCCGAGTCGCGCCAGCTGCTGAAGATCGAACGGCTGATCGAGCCGGTTCGCGACCTGTTCAGCGCCATCTTCTTCGTCGCCATCGGCTTGATGATCGATCCATCGATCCTGGTCGAGTACGCCTGGCCGATCGTGGTCATCACCCTGGCGGTGGTGCTGGGCAAGATGCTCTCCTGCGGCATGGGCGCGTTCATCGCCGGCAACGACGGGCGCACCTCGTTGCGCGTGGGGATGGGGCTTTCGCAGATCGGCGAGTTCTCTTTCATCATCGCCGCCCTGGGGGTGACCTTGCAGGTCACCAGCGACTTTCTCTATCCGGTCGCAGTGGCGGTGTCGGCCATCACCACCTTGCTGACGCCGTACCTGATCCGGGCTGCTGACCCACTGTCGATCAGGCTGGGCAAGGTGGTGCCGAGCCGCGTGGCACGGGTGCTGTCGTTGTACGGCGAATGGTTGCGCAGCATCCAGCCGCAGGGCGAGGGGGCCATGCTGGCGGCGATGATCCGACGCATTCTGCTGCAGGTCGGGGTCAACCTGGCGCTGGTGATCGCGATCTTCTTCAGTGGCGGTTATTTCGCCGGGCGCATCGGTAACTGGCTGAGCGAGTGGGTGGCGGATGCCGGCCAGCAGAAGGCACTGATCTGGGGCGCGGCATTGCTGCTGTCGCTGCCGTTCCTGATCGCGGCGTATCGCAAGCTCAAGGCGCTGTCGATGTTGCTGGCGGAGATGGGCGTCAAACCCGAGATGGCCGGGCGGCATACCCAGCGGGTACGGCGGGTGATCGCCGAGGTGATTCCGCTGCTGTCACTGCTGGTGATCTTCCTGCTGCTGTCGGCCTTGTCGGCAAGCATCCTGCCGACCAGCGAACTGCTGCTGGTCATCGTCGTGGTGGCGGCGGTGGTGGTGGCACTGCTGTGGCGCTGGCTGATCCGAGTGCATACGCGGATGCAGGTGGCATTGCTGGAGACGCTGGAGAACAACCGCGATCATTCGCACTGAGCGCGCGGTTAACGCTTTCTGCGCAAGATTTCACCGTCGTCCGAGGGGATGGAGCGGTAGCAGTGTCGCCAGGCGCAGAGAGCCTGGCGATTCTACGAGTGATTGGTAGCTATAAGCCATCACTTTATGCGGGTATTTCTCATTCAGCTTTCCAGCCAGACATCCCGCGCCCAGTGCCAGACCGATTCCCAGCTTTCCTCGGTGACGATTTCTTCTTCGCCGGACCACAGCACCACGGTGCCGTCCTCTTCGACGCAGTAGTAGTCGTCACCGTCCTGGCAGATGGGAATGAGGTCGCGGGGCACACCGGTGTCCCAGGCGTTGGCCGCCACTTCCGGCAGGTAGGTGTGGGATTGCGGATCGGTCACGGTCACCGGCTCGAGGCTGCCGTACACCACGTCACTGACGGTCAGCAGGTATTCCTTGAACACGAACGGGATGTTGATGAACAGCTCTTCCTCGATCTCGACCAGCTGATCCTCGTCCGGCAGTTCCAGCGGCACCGGTACCGGCTCGTTGGCTTCACGGAGTTGTTCGATCACTTCTTCCACGGTTCACATCCTCTGACCTTATGACAACGCTGCGCGTTATACCCTAGTAGGCCGCTCTGGCAAAAGCAAAAACCCCGGGACAGGCCCGGGGTTTTTTCTGCAACGTGCGACGGTTAACCGTTTTGGCGGATACCGGCCAGCAGCCAAGGCTGGTTTTCGCCATGGGCGCGAACCATGTGCCAGCTTTCGCTGAAGGCTTCGCCCTGGTCGAAGCGCGAGGTCTTCGACACGCCACGGAAGGTCAGGGTGGCGTCGGTCTGGTCGGCACGCTCGTCAACGCCGTCCAGTTGCACATCGAGGTCGTCGATGTAGGTGGACTGGAAGCCTTCACCCTGCTCGGCGCGCTCGCGCTTGAGGAACTCGAGCATCTGCGGGGTGACGAACTCGGCGATCTTGTCCATCTCATTGGCGTCCCAGTGCTGCTGCAGCGACTGGAAGTGCGAACGGGCGGCGGACAGGAAGCTGGCTTCGTTGAACCAGGCCGGGGCGTTGATCACAGGCGAGGCGACCGGTGCGGCGGAGCCGCCGAAGATCGACTGCGGGGCGGCCTGCGGCTGGGCTTCGCGCTGGTACGGGGCGTGGCCGGCGGCAGCGTGTTGCGGCTGCTGCTGGCGACGGCGCGCGGCGATGAAGCGGAAGACCAGGAAGGCGATCAGGCCCATGATCAGGAAATCGAGGATCTGCATGCCATCGAAGCCGTCGCCCATGAACATGGAGGCCAACAGGCCACCGGCGGCGAGGCCGGCGAGTGGGCCCAGCCAGCGCGAGGCACCGCTGGCGGCAGCGGGTGCGCGGCCAGGAGCGGTCGGGGCGGCGGCAGGCGTGGTCGGGGTGGCCTGGCGGGTCTGGTGGATAGGCGCGGAGCCCGAGCTCTTGCCACCACCGAAGCGCTTGGCGTTGGCGTCGAGGCTCAGCGTCAGGCCGACGCAGAGCGCCAGAGCGATGCTAAGAAAACGTTGCATAAGATGGGGATTCCCGTTTGTGTGGATTGCACGCGCGTCATGGTGCACATGAACTGGCAGACATAGCCAGCGACAAGATGTTTCGAGCTTTTGCCTGATCGCCCGGATTTATGCGTTCACCTGTAGGAGCGGCCTTGTGCCGCGAAAGGGCTGCGCAGCAGCCCCTGTTACGGTGTGACGCTGAAATTGTCGGGGCCGCTTTGCGGCCCTTTCGCGGCGCGAGGCCGCTCCTACAGAGGCCTGTCGTTCAGTTCGGTCAGATAGCTTCCAGCTTGGCGTAGCCCAGCATCAGCCACTTGCTGCCCTCGGAGAAGTTCACCTGCACCCGTGCCTGGGCGCCGGAGCCCTCGAAGTTGAGGATCACGCCTTCGCCGAACACCGCATGCTGTACCCGCTGGCCGAGGCTGAAGGCGGTCTGCGGGATGCTGGCGTTGGCGAACAGGCTGCTGGCCGGCGTCTTCGCGCCGCCGAACGGACGGCTGACGGTATTCGACAGGCGTACCTCCTGCACCAGCCCGGCGGGGATCTCCCGGACGAAGCGCGATACCTTGTTGTAGGTCTCGCTGCCATACAGGCGGCGGGTCTCGGCGTAGGTCATGACCAGCTGGCGCATGGCCCGGGTGATGCCCACGTAGGCCAGGCGGCGCTCCTCTTCGAGGCGGCCGGGCTCTTCCAGGCTCATCTTGTGTGGGAACAGGCCTTCCTCCATGCCCACCAGGAACACGTACGGGAACTCCAGGCCCTTGGCACTGTGCAGGGTCATCAGCTGGATGCTGTCCTCGTGCTCGTCGGCCTGGGTGTCGCCGGCCTCCAGCGAGGCGTGGCCGAGGAACGCCGACAGCGGCGAGAGGTCGGCGTCTTCGTCGCTGGTCTCGAAGTTGCGCGCCGCGCTGACCAGTTCCTCAAGGTTTTCCACCCGTGCCTGGCCTTTCTCGCCTTTTTCTTCCTGGTGGTAGACGATCAGCCCGGACTGCTCGATGACGGTCTGGGTCATCAGGTGCAGCGGCATGTCCAGCACCTTGGCGGCGAGGTTCTCGAGCAGCTCGATGAACGCGCCCAGGGCGCTGGCGGCGCGGCCCTTGAGGGCTTTGGCGGCGAGCAGCTGGCACATGGCTTCCCACATCGACAGCTGGCTGTGGCGGGCGTGGTCGCGGATGGCCTCGACGGTCTTTTCGCCGATGCCCCGTGGCGGCACGTTGATCACCCGCTCCAGCGCCGCGTCGTTGCCGCGACCTTCGAGCAGGCGCAGGTAGGCCATGGCGTTCTTGATCTCGGCGCGCTCGAAGAAGCGCTGGCCGCCATAGATGCGGTAGGGGATGCGTTCGCGCAGCAGGGCCTCTTCAAGTACCCGCGACTGGGCGTTGGATCGGTACAGGATGGCGATCTCGCTGCGCGCGTTGCCCTGCTTGACCAGGCTTTCGATGGTCTCGACTACATAGCGCGCTTCGTCGTGCTCGTTGTACGCGGCATAGAGCGTGAGCGGTTCGCCCTCGCCCATGTCGGTCCACAGCTCCTTGCCCAGGCGCCCGCTGTTGTTGGCGATCAGGGCGTTGGCGGCCTTGAGGATGCCGCCGGTGGAGCGGTAGTTCTGCTCCAGGCGGATCAGCTCGGCGTCCGGGAAGTCGGCGGTGTACTGGTGGATGTTCTCGATCTTGGCGCCGCGCCAGCCGTAGATCGACTGGTCGTCGTCGCCCACCGCCATCAGGCTGTCGCCCCCGGAGGCCAGCAGGCGCAACCAGGCGTACTGCACGGCGTTGGTGTCCTGGAACTCGTCCACCAGCAGGTGACGGAAGCGGCGCTGGTAGTGCCTGAGCAGGTCCGGGTGGTCGCGCCACAGGTCGAGGGCGCGCAGCAGCAGCTCGGAGAAGTCGATGACCCCGGCGCGGTCGCAGGCCTGCTCGTAGGCCACATAGATGTCGCGCATGGTGGCCAGGAACAGGTCGCCGCTGGCCTGGATGTGCCGCGGTCGCAGGCCTTCGTCCTTCTGCCCGTTGATGAACCACTGGACCTGGCGCGCCGGCCACTTCTGCTCGTCCAGGCCCATCTCGCGGATCACCCGCTTGATCAGGCGCTGCTGGTCGTCGCTGTCGAGGATCTGGAAGTTCTGCGCCAGCCCCGCCTCCTGCCAGTGCGCCCGCAGCAGGCGGTGGGCCAGGCCGTGGAAGGTGCCGACCCACATGCCGGCCGGGTTGATGCCCAGCAGTTGCTCGATCCGCTGGCGCATTTCCGCCGCGGCCTTGTTGGTGAAGGTCACCGACAGGATCGAGTGCGGCGAGGCCTGTTCGACCTGGATCAGCCAGGCGATGCGGTGCACCAGCACGCGGGTCTTGCCCGAGCCGGCGCCGGCCAGCACCAGTTGGCGCCCCACCGAGGCCGCCACGGCCTGGCGTTGAGCGTCGTTGAGGGAGTTCAGCAGGAGGGAGAGGTCGTCATTATGCATCCGGGCATTCTATGGCCGCGCGAAGGTAGGGGCAAACGCCCTGGGCGCAAATCGCCGGGCGGGCGCTCGACCGTTCATCGGTGGCCTCGCCTGGCACCCGTGGTTGAGCGGTCAGACCTGGACGCAGCAGACATTTTCGAAATCATGACGCAGAGCAGTTTGGTCCGACGCGGTGCTTGTGTATGCTCCCTGCACATTTGCGGTCAGCCATAACAAGAACACAAAAGAAACCAGCCAATATGACCCAGGATTGCGGGGCGATCGGAGCATCGCCGGAGACGACAAGGAGCGTTCGCAGGCAATTCGCCACCCAGCTGTCGATCGAGCGTACTCGCCTGCTGTACCAGGGCTCGTTGTTGCCCACCTTGTTCATGCTGCTCAACGGCCTGCTCTGCGCCTGGCTGCTGTGGAGCCCTGCGCGCTATCTGCTGGTCGGGGTGTGGATGGCCTGGTTGCTGGCGCTGGTGGCGCTGCGGGTGATCCAGGTGGCGGCCTTCGACGCGGCGACACCGGCGCGCCAGGCCAAGCCGACCTGGCGGCGCATGTTCCTGTTCGGCTCGGCCTTCAGCGGCCTGACCTTGGCCAGCGCGGTGATCGCCCTGGCGCCGGCGGACAACTTCGTGCAGCAGGCCTGGGTCTTCGGCCTGCTCGGCGCCGCGGCGTTGTCGGCCAGCGTCGCCTACGCGGTCAGCCTGCCGGCGTTTCTCAGTTTCGCCGTGCCGTGCCTGCTGCCGCCGATCGCGTTTCTCTTCGTCTATGACGCCGGGCATCAGCGTGGCTGGGGTTGGCTGGGGCTGATCCTGCTGGTGGCGCTGATGGTGGTGGCCTGGCAGGTCAATCGCCTGATCGAGCGCGGCCTGCTGCGCCGCTTCCAGAACCAGGCGCTGATCGAGCACCTGCAGAACGCCCAGCGCCATGGCGAAAGCCTCAACCGCCAGCTCAGCGCAGAGATCGCCCAACGGCGACGGGCCGAGGACGATCTGCGCAAGGCCCATGCCGGCCTCGAACAGCGCGTGGCCCAACGCAGTCATGAACTGGACCTGGCCAACCAGGCCCTGAGCAAGAGCGAGCAGCGCCTGGCCCTGGCCTTGCAAGCTAGCGAACTCGGGCTGTGGGACTGGAACCTGGAAACCGACGAGGTCCACCACACCCAGTTGCATGCGCTGTTCGGGCTGGATCCGGAGCAGGTGCGCTCGGTGCGTGCCGACCTCAAGCCACGGCTGCATCCCGACGACCTGCCCGTGCTGCGGCGCACGCTGGTCGAGCACCTCAAGGGGCGCACCGAGGACTACCGGGTCGAGTACCGGGTACGCCACGCCCAGGGGCACTGGTGCTGGATCGAGGACCGTGGGCGGGCGGTGGAATCCGATGACCAGGGCAAGGTCCTGCGCATGCTCGGCACCCGCCGCGACATCACCGCGCAGAAGGAACAGGAAGAGCAGCAGCGCCTGGCCGCGACGGTGTTCGAGGCGGCCAGCGAAGGGATCGCCATTCTCGATGCGGACTTCCAGTTGCTGGCGGTGAACCAGGCCTTCTGCGATGTCACCGGCTACGGCCGGGCCGAGCTGATCGCCCGCAATGCCCTGGAACTGCCTTGCAGCCGCGATGCCCGGCGCCACAGCCAGGCCATCGACCAGGCCCTGGAGCAGCAGGGTCGCTGGCAGGGCGAGCTGGTCGAGGCGCGCAAGAACGGCGAGCTCTACCCGCAGTGGCTGCAGCTGAACAGCGTGAATGACCCACGGGGACGGATCGTCAATATCGTCGGCTTCTTCACCGACCTGTCCGCGCGCCGCGAATCCGAGGAGCGCCTGCGCTACCTGGCGCATTACGACGACCTCACCGGGCTGGCCAACCGCGCGCTGTTCCGCCTGCGCCTGCACGAGGCGGCGCAGCGCATGCGCCTGAACGGCCGCAGCCTGGCGCTGCTGCATGTGGACCTGGATCGCTTCAAGCTGCTCAACGAGAGCCTGGGCCATGAACTGGCGGACCAGCTGCTCAAGAAGATGGCCCAGCGCCTGGCCAACGCAGTGCCGGAGGCCGACACCGTGGCGCGCCTGTCCGGCGACGAGTTCGCCGTGCTATTCGACGGCTACACCAACCTGTCGAGCCTGGTACGCGTCACCACCCGGCTGCTCGACAAGCTGCGCGTGCCCCAGCGCGTGGGCGGGCACGAAGTGGTGATCAGCGCGTCGGTGGGCATCAGCCTGTTGTCCGACGCCACTCAGGACCTCAATGCCCTGGTCAGCCAGGCCGACATGGCCAAGCAGCACGCCAAGCACCTGGGCGGCGACAGTTTCCAGTTCTATACCGAGAGCCTGCGCGCCAGCACCCTGGAACGCCTGCAGCTGGAGAACCAGCTGCGCAAGGCCATCGACGAGCGCCAGTTGCTGGTCTACTACCAGCCCAAGCTGTGCCTGCGCACCGGGCAGCTGCACGCGGCCGAGGCGCTGGTGCGCTGGCAGCACCCCGAGTGGGGCATGGTGCCACCCAGTGAGTTCATCGGCCTGGCAGAAGAGACCGGGCTGATCGCGCCCATGGGGGAGTTCGTGCTGCGCCAGGCCTGCTGGCAGGCGTGCGAATGGTTGCGCCAGGGCCTGGAGGTACGCGTTTCGGTCAACCTGTCGGTGTACCAGTTGCGCCAGGGCAAGCTGGTCAGCCTGGTGCGCCAGGTCCTGCAGGAGTCCGGCCTGGCGCCGCACCTGCTGGAGTTGGAACTGACCGAAAGCCAGTTGCTGGACAGCGTCGAGCACATCATCACTACCTTCGAGCAGTTGCATGCGCTGGGGGTGAAGCTGGCGATCGACGACTTCGGCACCGGCTATTCGTCGCTGAGCTACCTCAAGCGCTTCCCGGTGGACTACGTGAAGATCGACCAGGCGTTCATCCGTGGTCTGCTAGAAGGGACTCAGGACGCGGCGATCACCCGGGCGATCATTGCCATGGCCAAGAGTTTGCGCTTGAAGGTGGTGGCCGAAGGGGTGGAAACCCGCGAGCAGCTTCAGTTCCTGCGCGAACATGGCTGTGATGAGGTGCAGGGCTACCTGATCAGCCGGCCGGTGGACGCGACCTCGTTCCGCGCGCTGCTTGATCGCTCGACGGCCGACCTGTTGCGCTAAAGGTGCCAGGCCTGGCCCTGGCGCGTCAGCAGGCTGTTGGCCTGTTCCGGGCCATTGCTGCCGGCGGGGTAGGGGCGTGGCGCCTGGAAGTGTTCCTCCCAGCCTTGCAGGATCGGGTCGATCCAGGCCCAGGCGGCCTCGACCTCGTCGCGGCGCATGAACAGCGTCGAGTCGCCTTCCAGCACATCCAGCAACAGCCGCTCGTAGGCGTCCCAGCGGCGGGTCTGGGCGAAGGCCTGGGCGAGGTTCAGGTCCAGTTCGACCGGTGCCAGGCGCATGCCCTTGCCCGGGCTCTTGGTCATCATGCGCAGGCTGATGTGCTCGTCCGGCTGTAGCTGGATCAGCAACTGGTTGACCTGGCCACCGCTGAACAGCTCGTGGGGCACCGGCTTGAACTGGATGACGATCTGCGACGAGCGCCGCGCCATGCGCTTGCCGGTGCGCAGGTAGAAGGGCACGCCGGCCCAGCGCCAGTTGTCGATGTGCGCCTGCACTGCGACGAAGGTCTCGGTGTCGCTGTCGTTGTCCACGTCCTTCTCGAAGTAATAGGCCGGCACTTCCTGGCCGCCGATCTTGCCGGCGCCGTACTGGCCGCGCACGGTCTTGTCCTGCACGTCCTGGCCGGTGATGGGCTTGAGTGCGCGAAGGATCTTCACCTTTTCGTCGCGCACCGCCTCGGCCTCGAACTGCGCCGGCGGCTCCATGGCCACCAGGCAGAGCAACTGCAGCAGGTGGTTCTGCAGCATGTCGCGGGTGGCGCCGGCACGGTCGTAGTAGGCGCCGCGGTTCTCCACGCCGAGGGTCTCGCAGACGCTGATCTGCACATGGTCGACCTGGCCGTTGCGCCACACCGGCTCCAGCAGGGCATTGGCGAAGCGCAGGGCCATGAGGTTCTGCACGGTTTCCTTGCCCAGGTAGTGGTCGATGCGAAATACCTGCGGTTCGCTGAACACCGCGCCGATGGCCTCGTTGATCGCGGTGGCCGACTCCAGCGAGTGACCGATGGGCTTCTCCAGCACGATACGCGCCTCGCTGTCGGCAAGGCCGGCGATGCGCAGGTGGTTGGCGATGGGCACGAACAGCTTGGGCGCGGTGGCCAGGTAGAAGATGCGCGTGAGCCCGCCGGGCTCGCCCAGGTAGCGGGCGAGGCGGCCGAAGTCGGCGCTCTGCGCGGCGTCCATGGGGAAGTAGTCCAGGCGGGCGCAGAAGCGCTGCCAGACGTCCTCGTCGAAGTCCTGGCGGGCGATCTGCGCCCGGCAATGGCGTTCGGCGAGCTTGAGGTAGTCGTTGCGCGAAAGGTGGCGCCGGGCCAGGGCGATGATCCGCACGGCATTGTGCAGGCGGGCCTCGCGATACAGGTGGTAGAGCGCCGGGAGCAGTTTGTGCAGGGCCAGGTCGCCCGTGCCGCCGAAGACCAGGATGTCGCAAGGAATCGTCAAACCACCACTCTCCACGTTCGTTTAGCTGGGCGGGTTGGCAAGCATGTAGTATAACTACAAGAAAGCTACATCCCGGCACGCCGATCATAACCGAGTCCAGCCCGTGAATCTGTTGCAACATATCGACCAATCGCGGCACCTGCTGCGCAAATCGGAACTCAAAGTGGCCGACCATGTGCTGCTCGATCCGGCTGCCGTCATGCACAGCTCGATGGCCGACCTGGCGCACAGCGTGGGGATCAGCGAGCCGACCATCGTGCGCTTCTGCCGGGCGATCGGTTGCTCGGGCTTCCAGGACCTCAAGCTCAAGCTGGCGCAGAGCCTGGCCGCCGGCGCCAGTTTCGGCCAGTTCGCCATCCATGAAGACGACTCGGTCGCCGACTACAGCCTGAAGATCTTCGACACCACCCTGCACACGCTGATGGAGGTGCGCGAGCACCTCGACCCGCAGGCGCTACAGCAGGCGGTGACCGCCATGGCCCAGGCCCAGCGCGTGGAGTTCTACGGCTTTGGCGCTTCCGGCGCGGTCGCGGCCGATGCCCAGCACAAGTTCTTCCGCCTGCTGCTCAGCGCCGCGGCCTATTCCGACCCGCACATGCAGGCGATGTCGGCGGTCACCCTGAAGCCGGGCGATGTGGCGGTGTGCATTTCGCAGTCGGGGCGCTCCAAGGACCTGCTGATCACCGCCAACCTGGTGCGTGAAAGTGGCGCCAACCTGATCACCCTGTGCCCGAGCCAGACGCCGCTGGCCGAATTGTCGACGGTCAACCTGGCCATCGACGTGCATGAAGACACTGAAATCTATACCCCGCTGACCTCGCGTATCGCTCACCTGGTGGTGATCGACGTGCTGGCCATGGGCGTGGCCATGGCCCGAGGGCCGAGCCTGGTCAATCACCTCAAGAGCGTGAAGCGCAGCTTGCGCAGCCTGCGTTTGTCGCCCAAATCGATCAAGGCCACCGACGACTGAGCGATGCACAGCTTCCGTGGGAGCGGGCTTGCCCCGCGATTGCAAGCGCGGGGCAAGCCCGCTCCCACGCAGATTTCATCATTTCGTCACTATTCCACCGCCAAACGGTAAACCCCTGAGGTCAGTCTGAAACTCCCCGCATCCTATCTGGGAGACAGGCAATGGCACATGATCACGCAGGTGTGTACCAACCCAACGCCAAGGCTCGCAAGCAGCAGGAAAAGGACCAGCGCCGCATGGAGTTCCGCCGCGCGATCGAAAGCTACTGCGACCAGCGCCAGCTGCTGCGCGAGCTGGCCGACTACCCCGACCTGCAGGACATCACGGTGTGGCAGGTATCGGCGGCAACTTCCCCGAGAAACGCTCCACAAGCCCGCTGATCTGCGCACGTTCGCCGCGGATGAACGCCTGGAACGCCAAGGCGACCGGCGACTGGCGCTTGCTTTTGGACTGCACCAGGCACCAGCTGCGGTATAGCGGCAGCTCTTCCACCGGCAGTTCCCTGAGCACGCCGGTGGCCAGCTCCAGGTTGACCGCGTGGCGGGTCAGCAGGGCGATGCCCAGGCCGGCCACCACGCATTCTCGCTGGGCGTCCGTGGAGGCCACCTCGAGTGTCTGGGTGAAGTGAACGCGCTTGTCCTTGAAGAACTCCTCGCAGGCCTTGCGCGTGCCCGACCCTTGTTCGCGGACCAGCAGGGCATGAGGCTCAAGGTCCTGCAGGCGCAGCTGTTCGAGCTTGCACAGCGGGTGATCCGGTGGCGCCACGGCAACGATCGGGTTGTTGAGGAAGGGCAGGAACTCCAGGCCCATGTCCTGGGGCACCATGGACATGATGGTCAGGTCGTCGCGGTTGTCCGACAGGCGCCGGATCGCCTGGGCCCGATTGACCACCGTGAGGGTGAGGTTGACCTCCGGGTGGCGCTGCTTGAAGGCGGCGAACAGGTGCGGCACGAAGTACTTGGCGCTGGATTCGATCGCCAGTTTCAGCTGACCCTGCAATGAGCCCTGCAGGTCCGACAGCTGCATGTCGAGGTTCTCCAGGCGCCCGAAGATATCGCGGCTGGCGCGTTGCAGCGCCTCGGCCGCCTCGGTCAGGTAGAGCTTCTTGCCGACGTACTCGAACAGCGGCTGGCCGACCAGCTCCTCGAGCTGGCGGATCTGTAGACTAACGGCGGGTTGCGTCAGTGCCATCTCCTCGGCCGCCCGGCTGTAGGAGCGCAGATCACACACCTCGTTGAACACCTGAAGCTGACGCAAAGTCATACGCATCAAGGACTTACGCATTTTTTACGGGGCTCCGGCAAAACCTTGTTACTTCACTATAAGCTTTTGCTAATACTGCCCCTAACAAATATTGATTTTTGTTTATCGACCTTCAGCGCTAGGGTGAATATGCGACTGGCCAGCGACGTCTGGTCACGCGCCGACCGGTAAAACCGGATCGTCTGTTCCTACGGCTTTGGGAAGACTCCAGTGATAACAAAAATCCTGATCGCCAACCGGGGTGAGATCGCAGTTCGGATCGTGCGTGCCTGCGCCGAGATGGGCATTCGCTCCGTCGCGATCTATGCCGACGCCGACCGTCACGCCCTGCACGTCAAGCGCGCCGACGAGGCCTACAGCATCGGTGCCGAGCCCCTGGCCGGCTACCTGAACCCGCGCAAGCTGGTGAACCTTGCTGTCGAGACCGGCTGCGATGCCCTGCATCCAGGCTACGGTTTCCTGTCGGAAAACGCCGAGCTTGCGGAGATCTGCGCAGAACGCGGAATCAAGTTCATCGGCCCGGCCGCCGATGTCATTCGCCGCATGGGCGACAAGACCGAGGCACGCCGCACCATGATCGCTGCTGGTGTCCCGGTCACCCCCGGCACCGAAGGCAACGTCGCCGATATCCATGAAGCCCTGCGTGAAGGCGACCGCATCGGTTACCCGGTGATGCTCAAGGCCACCTCCGGTGGTGGCGGGCGTGGCATCCGCCGCTGCAACAGCCGTGAAGAGCTGGAGCAGAACTTCCCCCGTGTCATCTCCGAGGCCACCAAGGCCTTCGGCTCGGCGGAAGTGTTCCTGGAAAAATGCATCGTCAACCCCAAGCATATCGAGGCGCAGATTCTCGGTGACAGCTTCGGCAACGTGGTGCACCTGTTCGAACGCGACTGCTCGATCCAGCGCCGCAACCAGAAGCTGATCGAGATTGCCCCGAGCCCGCAGCTGACCCCCGAGCAGCGCGCCTACATCGGCGACCTGGCGGTGCGCGCGGCCAAGGCGGTGGATTACGAGAACGCCGGTACCGTGGAGTTTCTGCTCGCCGATGGCGAGGTGTACTTCATGGAAATGAACACCCGGGTGCAGGTGGAACACACCATCACCGAGGAAATCACCGGCATCGACATCGTCCGCGAGCAGATTCGCATCGCCTCCGGCCTGCCGCTGTCGATCAAGCAGGAAGACATCCAGCACCGTGGCTTCGCGTTGCAGTTCCGCATCAACGCCGAAGATCCGAAGAACAACTTCCTGCCCAGCTTCGGCAAGATCACCCGCTACTACGCCCCCGGCGGCCCCGGCGTGCGCACCGACACGGCGATCTACACCGGCTACACCATCCCGCCGTTCTACGACTCCATGTGCCTGAAACTGGTGGTCTGGGCGCTGACCTGGGAAGAAGCCATGGACCGCGGCCTGCGGGCCCTGGACGACATGCGCGTGCAGGGGGTGAAGACCACCGCCGCGTACTACCAGGAAATCCTGCGCAATCCGGAATTCCGCAGCGGCCAGTTCAACACCAGCTTCGTCGAAAGCCACCCTGAACTGACCAACTACTCGATCAAGCGCAAACCCGAAGAGCTGGCCCTGGCCATCGCCGCCGCCATCGCCGCGCACGCAGGCCTGTGAGGAACCGAACAATGTCCAAGAAAATCTTTGTCACCGACACGATCCTGCGCGACGCCCACCAGTCCCTGCTGGCCACCCGCATGCGCACCGAAGACATGCTGCCGATCTGCGACAAGCTCGACAAGGTCGGCTACTGGTCGCTGGAAGTCTGGGGCGGCGCCACCTTCGACGCCTGCGTGCGCTTCCTCAAGGAAGACCCGTGGGAGCGCCTGCGCAAGCTGCGCGCCGCATTGCCCAACACCCGCCTGCAGATGCTCCTGCGCGGGCAGAACCTGCTGGGCTACCGCCACTACAGCGACGACGTGGTCAAGGCCTTCGTCGCCAAGGCGGCGGTCAATGGCATCGATGTGTTCCGCATCTTCGACGCCATGAACGACGTGCGTAACCTGCGGGTGGCCATCGAGGCAGTGAAGGCCGCCGGCAAGCACGCCCAGGGCACCATCGCCTACACCACCAGCCCCGTGCACACCATCGACGCCTTCGTGCAGCAGGCCAAGCAGATGGAAGCCATGGGCTGCGACTCGGTGGCGATCAAGGACATGGCCGGCCTGCTGACCCCGTTCGCCACCGGCGAGCTGGTCAAGGCGCTGAAGGCCGAGCAGTCGCTGCCGGTGTTCATCCATTCCCACGACACCGCCGGCCTGGCCGCGATGTGCCAGCTCAAGGCGGTGGAAAACGGCGCCGACCATATCGACACCGCGATCTCCAGCTTCGCCTGGGGCACCAGCCACCCGGGCACCGAGTCGATGGTCGCCGCGCTCAAGGGCAGCGAGTTCGACACCGGCCTGGACCTGGAACTGCTGCAGGAGATCGGCCTGTACTTCTACGCCGTGCGCAAGAAGTATCACCAGTTCGAGAGCGAGTTCACCGCCGTGGACACCCGCGTGCAGGTCAACCAGGTGCCGGGCGGGATGATTTCCAACCTGGCCAACCAGCTCAAGGAGCAGGGCGCGCTCAACCGCATGAACGAAGTGCTGGCAGAGATCCCGCGCGTTCGTGAAGACCTCGGCTTCCCGCCGCTGGTGACCCCGACCTCGCAGATCGTCGGTACCCAGGCGTTCTTCAACGTGCTGGCTGGCGAGCGCTACAAGACCATCACCAACGAGGTGAAGCTGTACCTGCAGGGCGGTTACGGCAAGGCCCCGGGCGTGGTCAACGAGCAGCTGCGCCGCCAGGCGATCGGTAGCGAGGAAGTGATCGACGTGCGCCCGGCCGACCTGCTCAAGCCGGAGATGGCCAAGCTGCGTGCCGATATCGGCAGCCTGGCGCAATCCGAGGAAGACGTACTGACCTTCGCCATGTTCCCCGACATTGGCCGCAAGTTCCTCGAGGAACGCGAAGCCGGCACCCTCAAGCCCGAAGCCCTGCTGCCGATTCCGGAAGCCGGCGCGGTGGGTTCGGTGGGCGGTGAGGGCGTGCCGACCGAGTTCGTCATCGACGTGCACGGCGAGACCTACCGCGTCGACATCACCGGCGTTGGCGTCAAGGCCGAAGGCAAGCGCCACTTCTACCTGTCCATCGACGGCATGCCGGAAGAAGTGGTGTTCGAGCCGCTCAACGAGTTCGTCGGCGGTGGCGGCAGCAAGCGCAAGCAGGCCAGCGAGCCGGGCCATGTCAGCACCAGCATGCCGGGCAACATCGTCGATGTGCTGGTCAAGGAAGGCGATGTGGTCAAGGCCGGCCAGGCGGTGCTGATCACCGAGGCGATGAAGATGGAGACCGAAGTCCAGGCGGCCATCGCCGGCAAGGTCGTGGCCATCCACGTAGCCAAGGGCGACCGGGTGACCCCGGGCGAGATCCTGATCGAGATCGAAGGCTGACAGAAGCCTTCATCTGCAAGCGGTTAACCTCTGGGGAGCGGATGCTCCCCTTTTTTTGTCATTCCATCTGCACTGTTTTGCAGAAGAAGACGTAAAAGTTTTAATTTTTATGCATTTTAATACAGATTGCCTGTTGGGTTTTTATAAAAATCTGCACTATGCTGCATATCGAATGAATGGTTGACCCGTTCACATGCAGTCAATCACAGGCGGCCCATGCACAGACTTACGCTCCAGCTCCATGACGACGGCAAGTGGCAGGACGCTTTGGCGATGGCCTTCGCACAGCCGGAGCACAGCCTCGCCAGCCCTTGCGAGTTTGGCTATCTGTCCGATTACGTCAGGGCGAATCCAGATGGCTATGACAGCCTGTTCTGCCGGGCGGCGAGTGCAAGGCTGCCGGTGGATTTTGGCAGCCATCGCCTGCCCCACGCCCCTGCATTCCTTTACGACATCGCGCCTGCTGGTGCCGCCAAGCGTTTCCTGCTCAAGCATATTGGCCGCGAGAAGCCGGCCGGCATGGGAGAGGACCTGTTTCTGCTTGGGCGTTCCACCCCTGCGCCGATCGGCAACCTGCGCATCAAGGAGTCCTTCGAGCAACTGGATCTGGCAAGCCCCATCGGTTTTACCCGCGAGGATGTCGTTTCCCGGGATCAGCGCTTTCTCGAGTACGCCTATGAGCAGGGAGCGGCCATTGGCGGTGCGACCGGTGCTGGCGGAGAAGCGCCGAAGCTGTTGATGACCGAGGACGAAACCGGGCAGTTGTACCCGGATGCCGTGCTTGCCGACGAACACGCTCACCGTCACTGGTTCATCAAATTTGCCAGAAACCAGGCACTGGTCGATGACCAGGAGATTCTGCGAGCCGAGCACCTCTACTACAAAGCCTTGCAGCGTTTAGGTATTGATACGGTCGCCAGTGAACATATGGCGTTGGAGGAGGGCCGCAAGCCCAGCCTCTGGATGGCGCGCTTTGATCGTAAGGTGTCCGCAGAGGGGGTGCAGCGCCTTGCGGTGGAGTCGGTCTACTCGTTGTGCGGCGTGACCGAGTCCGGCAGCCGCATGGGCCACCTGGAAGTGATCGATACCCTTGTCGCCCTATGGCGTGAGGCTGGGCAGTCGGATCAGGTGCCTGGGCTGATTGCGGACTACCTGCGCCGCGACCTGATCAACAAGATCCTGGGCAACGCCGACAACCATGGACGCAATACCGCCATCATCCGCACCCGCGATGCGGTGCGTCTGGCGCCGATCTATGACCTTGCTCCGATGGTGATGGACCAGGAGGGGGTAACCCGGACAACCAAATGGCCAGTGCCGATCGAGCGGGCTGGTGAAATCGACTGGATGGCGGTGTGCGACGCCCTGGCCTCGGTCATTGACCCGGAGCAGGCGTATCAGCGTTTGCGCGAGGATGCCCGCCAGTTGTTGGCATTGCCCGATATCCTGAGCGAACTGGGGTTGGCAAGCAGGGTCATGAATCACCCGGCGATTGCGCTGGGCAAGCTTGAGCGGCGGATGGCCGAGTGGGGGTTGGCATGACGGTATCCATCGATGCCCGCGGGTTGTTGATCGACGGTGTGCGCGAAGGAATCGCCGACGGCAGCCTGGAGCTGGGCGCAGCGGTCAGGCGCTTGCGTACGGAAGTCGCGAAGATGCAGCAGACCCAGTTTGCGCGGATGTGCAAGGTTTCGGTTCGCACGTTGATCCAGATCGAACAGGGGGAGGGCAACCCCACGCTCAAATCGCTGAATGCGGTCTTCAAGCCGTTCGGGCTGCAGATGGGCGTCGTCAGGCGTCATCGTCAGATCAGATGAGGGCCTTGGGGGCAAGTCTGCTCCCACGCATGAACGTGGGAGCGGGCTTGCCCCGCGATGCGGTCAGCCCTGGCGACAGGCCTCCAGCGTCCTCACCTGACCTTCAGGTTGCTGGTTATCCACACTCAACCAGCGCTCGAACCCCGCCGCCACCGCCGGCCATTCGCCGTCGGTAATCGAATACCAGGCCGTATCCCGGTTGCGGTCCTTGACCACCATGTGCTGACGAAACACCCCTTCGAAGATGAAGCCGAAGCGCTCCGCCGCGCGCTTGGAGCGGGCATTGGCGTCGTTGCACTTCCATTCCAGCCGGCGGTTGCCCAGCTCGAAGCCCAGCTTGCCCAGCAGGTACACCGCCTCGGTGCCTTTCGGCGTGCGCTGCATGGCGGCGCCGAAGGCGATGTGGCCGATCTCGAAGCGACCCTGTTCCGGGACGATCGACATGTAGCTGAGGATGCCTTGAACCTGGCCGCTGGCGCGGTCGATCACGCTGTAGAACAGCGGGTCGCGGCTGGCGGCGTTGCCTTGCAGCCAATGGTCGAAGCCGGCGCGCTCGGCAAACGGGCCGTAGGGCAGGTAGTCCCACAGCACCGGGTCCGAGCCCGGGCCTTGCAGTACTTCCCAGAGGTCGTCGCCATGGCGGGCCGGGTCGAGTTTTTCCAGGCGGATGAAACGGCCTTCGAGGGGCTCGGCCTTGGGGGTGCCAGCGGGCTTCCAGTTCAATGCGTCGTTCATGTTCGGCCTACAGTGCTTTGCGGAATTGAATGAAGCCCGGCCGATCGGCGACCTGTTCGTACAGGCTGATGGCGGTGGCATTGGTCTCGTGGGTCAGCCAGTGCACCCTCGTGCAGTCGGCGGCCTTGGCCGTCGCGTAGACATGCTCGATCAGCTGGCGGCCGATACCCATGCCGCGTTGCTCGCTGTCCACGTAGAGGTCCTGCAGGTAGCAGGAATTCTGGATGCTCCAGTTGGTGCGATGGTAGATGAAGTTGACCAGGCCCACCGCCTTGCCGTCGACCCAGGCCAGGGTCGAATGGGTGGGCTCGCTGGGGTCGAGCAGGCGCTGCCAGGTGCTGAGGTAGATCTCGTCGGCCAGTTCGGTCTGGTAGAAGCGCAGGTAGGCCTGCCACAGGGAGCGCCAGGCAGCGTGATCGTGGGCGCCGACCGGGCGCAGGGTAACGTGGGTCATGGGCGTTTCCTTCAGAGATCGCGCATGTGCGCGGCGAGTTGGTTGTCCAGGTGGTCATTGCTGGCGCCAAGGCCTTCGCGCACGCCGGCAATGTCCTGCGCCGAACGGTTCTGGCTCAGCTTGCGCGCACCTTGCAGGCGGCTGATGGGCAGGCGGATGCCGACGATGGCGCGGAGCATGCCGTCGAGGTAGTCGCCTGGGGCGTCGGACACTGTCCAGGGCTCGCTGCGGCCCTGTTCATGGCGGTCGGTGAGGCGGGTGACGATGTCCAGCAACGACTTGGCGTTGTGGATAACTTCGACCGGGCCGTAGGCGTGTACTGCCAGGTAGTTCCAGGTCGGCACGACTTTGGGGTTGTCCGCCTTGCTCGGGTAGTAGCTCGGGCTGACGTAGGCATCGGCACCGGGAAACACCAGCAGCGCCTCGCCCCCTTGCTCCAGGTCCTGCCACTGGCGGTTGGCCCGGGCCAGGTGGGCGTAGACCGTACCGAACTCGCCTTCGCCGGTCTCGACCAGTACGGGCAGGTGGGTGGCCAGCAGGCCCTGTTCACCCTGGCTGACCAGCAGCGCCAGGCGGGTTTGCAGCATGTGCCGGTGCAGGCGCTCGAGGTCGTGTTCCTGGTGGGGCTTGTTGTTGTACATGCTGGATGTCCTTGTTGAATGGCTCCATGCTAGGCAGGCTATTGGCTCTGGGTAAGAGCCATTCACGGCTGTTTTCATAGGTCCAATGCCATGATCGAACGTTGCCATCCTCTGCCTTTCGACCCTACGGGTATCGTCCTGGACCGCCGCCGCGGGCTGAGCCAGCAGCTCTACCATGCCTTGCGCGCCAGGGTGCTGGATGGGCGCCTGGGCAGCGGCACGCGGTTACCGGCCACCCGCGATCTGGCGGCGATGCTGACGCTGTCGCGCAACAGCGTGGTAAGGGCCTACGACCAGCTGTATGCCGAAGGCTTCATCGAGAGCCGGGTTGGCGATGGCACCTATGTGAGCCAGCTACCAAAACTATCCACACAATTATCAACAGGGTTATCCCTGGGTTTATCAACAGACTTATCCACATTTCGTGCCGAGGATACTGAGGATTTATCCAGCCAGGCGGTCATCAGCGAGCCCCTGCAACGTCTGAAAAATCATCATCTGCCGCTGCCAAGAGGTGGGGCACCCAAGGCTTTTCGCGTGGGTGTGCCGGCGTTCGATCTATTCCCATTCGAGGTGTGGGCCAAGCTACAAGCGGGTTTCTGGAGAAATCCCGACCCGGCGATGCTGGGTTATGGTGATCCGGCGGGTGAGTGGCAACTGCGCGAACTGATTGCCACCTACCTGCGACGCTCGCGTGGGCTTTCCTGCACGGCTGAACAAATTGTGATCACCAGTGGCGCGCAGGAGGCCATCAGCCTTTGTGCACAGCTGCTGTTGCAGCCCGGCGATGGCGTGGCTGTGGAAAACCCGGGGTACCGGGCTGCCGGGCATGCCTTCGCGATGACCGGGGCGACGCTCAGGGGGGTGCCGGTGGATGCCGAGGGCATGGACTGCGCGAGGCTGGCCGAGATGCCCGAGTGCCGGCTGGCCTATGTGACGCCTGCCCACCAGTACCCCACGGGCGTCACCATGAGCCTGGCCCGTCGCCTGTCGCTGCTGGCCTGGGCCGAACGCCAGGATGGCTGGATCCTCGAGGACGACTACGACGGCGAGTACCGTTACAGCGGTGCGCCGCTGGCGCCACTGGCCGCGCTGGACCGCCAAGGGCGCGTGCTGTACGTGGGGACCTTCGGCAAGATCGCCCTGCCGGCCCTGCGCCTGGGATACCTGGTGCTTCCCGGGCGCCTGGTGCAGGCGTTCAGTCAATGTCGGGCGCTGGCGGTGCGCCATTCGGAGGTCGGCACCCAGTGCGTGATGGCGCAGTTCATGGCCCAAGGGCATTTCCAGCGGCATATCCGCCGCATGCGCCGGGCTGCGCTGGCGCGGCGCAATGTGCTCAAGGCCGGCTGGCCCCAGGACGTGCCGGGGCTGGGGGCCATGCCGGTGGTAGCGGCGGGGCTGCATGTGAAGGTGGATGTGGATAACTTCGCGCGGGAACAGGAACTGGTGGCTCTGGCGGAAGCGGTAGGGGTGGAGGTCAATCCGCTGAGCAGCTACTGGCTGGAGGACAGCGAAGAGCCTGTGGATAAAAGGGCAGGGCTGGTGCTGGGGTTCGCGGCGGTGCCGGAGGCGCAGATCGCGGATGCGTTGATGCGTCTGCGCAAGGCCTGGAGGTAGGCATCGCGGGGCAAGCCTACCCCCACGCAGACTTGGATGGTCCTTGTATGAGCTAGCTTGCCCCGCGATGAGGTCAGGTTCCCGACTTGATCTTGGTCCAGGCCCGGGTGCGTGCCCGCTCGGCATCCCGTGGCAACGGCTTCAAGGTATACAGCTTGGCCATCGCCTCCGCCGTCGGGTACAGGTTCGGGTTGTTGCGGATCGCTGGGCTGACCTTGTCGTTCGCATCCTTGTTCGGGTTCGGGTAGCCGACGAAATCGCTGATCGGCGCGATCACCTCAGGCCGCAGCAGGTAGTTGATGAAGGCATGGGCATCCTCCGGGTTGGCCGCGTTCTTCGGGATCGCCAGCATGTCGAACCAGATCGGTGCGCCTTCCCTGGGCAGGCGCATGTCCACCGTCACACCATTCTTCGCCTCGCGGGCGCGGTTGGCGGCCTGGGAGAAGCTGCCCGAGTAACCCACTGCCACGCAGATGTCGCCGTTGGCGATGTCGGCCATGTACTTGGACGAGTGGAAGTAGGTGACATGCGGGCGGATCTTCAGCAGCAAGTCCTGGGCCTTCTGGTAGTCGGCCGGCTTGCCGCTGTTGGGGTCCAGGCCCAGGTACGACAGGGCCAGCGGCAGGATCTCCGACGGCGAGTCGAGCAGCGCCACGCCGCACTGCTTGAGCTTGGCGATGTTCTCCGGCTTGAAGATCAGGTCCCAGCTGTCCACCGGGGCGTTGTCGCCGAGCACGGCCTTGACCTTGTCCGGGTTGAAGCCGATCAGCACGGTGCCGTACATGTAGGGCACGGCGAACTTGTTGCCGGGATCGTTGGCCTCGATCAGCTTCATCAGCGCCGGGTCCAGGTGTTGCCAGTTGGGCAGCTTGGCGCGATCGAGCGGCTGGAACACGCCGGCCTCGATCTGCTTGGCGAGGAACACATTGGATGGCACCACCACGTCGTAGCCGGAGTTGCCGGTCAGCAGCTTGGCCTCCAGCGCCTCGTTGGTGTCGAAGATGTCGTAGACCAGCTTCACCCCGCTGTCCTTCTGGAAGTCGGTGAGGGTCTGCGGGGTGATGTAGTCGAACCAGTTGTAGACCCGCAGGGTGCGCTGGTCGGCGTGGGCCTGGAGCGCGCCGGCGAGCAGGCCGGTGGCGATGAGCGGGGCGAGCAGACGCTTGAGTCGGACCATGTTCAGGCTCCTGGCTGGGCGCGCTGGAAGCCTTCCAGCACATTGACCGCGTTGATGCCGATTTCCTCCACGGCGTAGCCGCCCTCCATCACGAACAAGGTCGGCTTTCCCAGCCGGGCGATGCGCTTGCCCATCGCCAGGTAGTCCGGGCTGTCGAGCTTGAACTGGGAAATCGGGTCGTCCTTGAAGGTGTCCACGCCGAGGGAGATCACCAGCACCTCGGCGTCGTAGGCGGCGATGCGCTGGCAGGCGTCTTCCAGGGCCGCGCTCCAGGCCGCCCAGTCACTGCCGGCGGGTAGTGGGTAGTTGATGTTGCAGCCTTCGCCCGCGCCTTCACCGACCTCGTCGGCATAGCCCAGGAAGAACGGGAACTCGTCCTGTGGGTCGCCGTGGATCGAGGCGAAGAACACATCGTTGCGGGTGTAGAAGATGTCCTGGGTGCCGTTGCCGTGGTGGTAGTCGACATCGAGGATGGCCACCTTGCGCCGGCCCTGGTCGAGGAAGGCCTGGGCGGCGATGGCGGCGTTGTTCAGGTAGCAGTAGCCACCCATCACCTCGGCGGCGGCGTGGTGTCCCGGCGGGCGGCACAGGGCGAAGGCCGCGTGGGCGCCTTGCTGGATCGCGGCCTGGGCGGTCAGGGCCACTTGCGCTGCGCTGTAGGCGGCCTGCCAGGTACCGGCGGTGATCGGCGCGCCGGCATCGAAGCTGTAGTAGCCGAGTTCGCCGTGCAGGCCGGTGGGCTTGACCTGGCGCAGGGTGCGCGCCGGCCAGGTGAAGGGCAGCAGGTCGCCGTCGTGGCCCAGTGCGGCCCAGCGGGCCCAGGCGCCTTCGAAGAAGTTCAGGTAGTCGGCGCTGTGGATGCGCTGCAGCGGGGCGCGACCGAAGTCGGTGGGGCCTTGCACGGGGCCGAGGTTGCGCCTTTGCACCTGCTCCAGGACGTGATCGGCGCGGGAGGGCATTTCGAAGCAGGGCATCAGCTGGCCATCGATCAGCTCGCAGCGGCCATGGTGCAGGCGGTGGTCATCGGAATAGATCGTCAGCACGTGTTGTTCTCCGTTTATGACTGGCGTGAGGCCATTCTGGTGGGCGGCCAACGGAGGGAGAACGATGCAAACGGCCAAAAGGGGATTGATGTGGCCAAGTACGAGGCTGCTTGTTCCGACCTCTTCGCGGGTAAACCCGCTCCCACAGGTGCGGCGTTGATCTTGAGCCCGACGCGGTACCTGTGGGAGCGGGCTTGCCCGCGAAGAGGCCGGTAGGGTCAACCGCGGAAATGACTGGGCGCCACGCCGCTCCAGCGCTGGAAGGCATGCCTGAAACTCGCGGTCTCGCTGAACCCCAGCGATTCGGCAATGCGATAGATCGGCATCTGGTCTTCGGCCAGCAGTTGCTTGGCCCGCTCGAAGCGCAGCTCATCCAGCAGTTGTTGATAACTGCTACCCAACGCCTGCAGGTGCCGGCGCAAGGTGCGCGACGAGCAGTTCATCTGCCGTGCCAGGCCCTCCAGCCCGGGAGCGGCATCCAGCTGTTGGACCAGCAACTGGCGAATGCGCCCGAGCCAGGCTTGGCGTCCGGTGAACTCCAGGTTCAGCCGTCGGCAGCGTTCGCCCATGGCCTTGTGGGTGATCGGGTCGGCCAGCGGCAGCGGCATGTCCAGCCAGCGGCGCTCGAAGGCGAAGGCGTTGTCGCCGGCCTCGAAGCCGAGCGGGCACTGGAACGCACCGTCGTAGAGCGCGTGGTAGCCGGGGCGCGAGTGTTCGAAGCGCGCCGCCAGCAGTGGCAGCGGGCGGCCGAGCAGGTCATCGCAGATCACTTTAAGCGACACCAGGCAGAACTCGGCGTTGAAGGCGGCAAGGCCGGGGGCGTCGTAATGATCGCTGGCGCAGAGCCAGACCCGCTGGCCGTCGTCCACCAGGCGCAGTTGGAAGACTGTTCCCAGCAGTGCCGGATAACTCAGCGCCAGGCGCAGGGCGTCACCCAAAGTGGCACTGGAGAGCAGGGCGTAACCCAGCATCCCATAGCACGACACATGCATCCGCCGGCCCAGTTCCAGGCCGATGTCCTCACGCCGGACCACAGCGTTGGCGCACACCTGCAGCTCCTGTTGGGTGGTGATGCGCGCATCGGCGTGGCCCATGTCCGCCGGGCCTATGCCGCTGCCGGCGAGCAACTGCCGCGGGTCGACGCCGGCCTCCTGGAACACCTGGAGGATCAGCGAAACCGCGTTGAGGGTGGTGAGGTGGCTGTGCAGCATGCTCGGCGTCCCATTGGGCTGAGAAGCTTTAGTGAGCAAGTTGTATGCCGCTCCTACAGGGACCGCGCAGGGATTGAAGCGCAGGCATAAAAAAAGGGCCCGGAGCGTGCGCTCGGGCCCTTGAAAGGTTGAGAGGTGTCTAGTCCCTCGACCTGGTGAGACTGTTTGCAGCGGTCTGGGTTACGCCTTCAGCGGAACCAGACGGGGAGCGATCATGTTTTCCGGACGCAGGATGTCGTTGAGCATCTCTTCGTCCAGCAGCTTCTCCTCGCGCACCAGTTCCAGCACGCCGCGGCCGGTTTCCAGGGCGACGCGGGCGATACGGGTGGCGTTTTCGTAGCCGATGTACGGGTTCAGGGCGGTGACCAGGCCGATCGAGTGCTCGACCAGTTCACGGCAGCGCTGTTCGTTGGCGGTGATGCCGACGATGCAGTGCTCGCGCAGCATGTCCATGGCGCGTTGCAGCAGGCGGATCGAGTCGAAGATCTTGTAGGCGATCAGCGGTTCCATCACGTTCAGCTGCAGCTGGCCACCTTCGGCGGCGACGGTCAGGGCCAGGTCGTTGCCCATGATGGCGAAGGCCACCTGGTTGACGGCTTCCGGGATTACCGGGTTGACCTTGCCTGGCATGATCGAGCTGCCTGGCTGACGCGCTGGCAGGTTGATTTCGTTGATGCCGGTGCGCGGGCCGCTGGACAGCAGGCGCAGGTCGTTGCAGATCTTCGACAGCTTGACCGCGGTACGCTTGAGCATGCCGGAGAACAGCACGAAGGCGCCCATGTCGGAAGTGGCTTCGATCAGGTCGGCGGCCGGGACCAGCGGCTGGCCGCTGATGGTCGCCAGGCGCTGCACGGCCAGGGCCTGGTAGCCAGGGTCGGCGTTGATACCGGTACCGATGGCGGTGCCGCCCAGGTTGATTTCGGTCAGCAGTTCCGGAGCCAGCGAGCGCAGGCGCTGCAGGTCTTCGGTCATGGTGGTGGCGAAGGCACGGAATTCCTGGCCCAGGGTCATCGGCACGGCGTCCTGCAGCTGGGTACGGCCCATCTTCAGTACGTGATCGAACTCTTTACCCTTGGCGGCGAAGGCCTGGATCAGGCTGTCGAGGCTGGCCAGCAGGGCGTCGTGGCCCAGCAGCAGACCCAGACGGATAGCGGTCGGGTAGGCGTCGTTGGTCGACTGCGCCATGTTCACATCGTTGTTCGGGTGCAGGTACTGGTACTCACCTTTCTGGTGGCCCATGTGCTCCAGTGCGACGTTGGCGATGACTTCGTTGGCGTTCATGTTGGTGGAGGTGCCGGCACCGCCCTGGATCATGTCCACGACGAACTGATCGTGGAAGTCACCCTTGATCAGTCGGGCGCAGGCTGCAGTGATGGCAGCGTGCTTGGCATCGCTCAGGTGCCCCAGCTCACGGTTGGCGTCGGCAGCGGCCTGCTTGACCATCGCCAGGCCGACTACCAGTTTCGGGTAGTGCGACAGCGGAACGCCGGAGAGGTGGAAGTTGTTGGCAGCGCGCAGAGTCTGGATGCCGTAGTAGGCATCGGCAGGGACTTCAAGGGTACCAAGCAGATCTTTTTCGACGCGGAACGATGCAGCGGAGGACATGATGGATATCATCTCGATTTTGACCCGGCACCTGCCGGAATGGCGCCAATGCTAGGGCTGCCCGGATTTTGCGGCCAATGCTGTTGCACGCTAACCTATGCACAAACGGCATACGGTTTGATGTGACGCCGATTGACAATCGAGCGTGTTCCATTTTGGTGCACGCGTTGCGGAGTAGTCGATGAACCTCGAAAGCAAATGGCTGGAGGACTTCAGTGCCTTGGCCTCCACGCGCAGTTTTTCCCAGGCGGCCGAGCGCCGTTTCGTCACCCAGCCGGCCTTCAGCCGACGCATACGCAGCCTGGAGGCGGCACTCGGGCTGACCTTGGTGAATCGTTCCCGCACGCCCATCGAACTGACCGAGGCAGGACAGCTGTTTCTCGTCACGGCGCGTACCGTTGTCGATCAGTTGAGCGAAGTTCTCCGCCATTTGCATCACCTCGAGGGTGGGCAGGGCGAGGTGATCCAGGTGTCGGCCGCGCACTCCCTGGCATCGGGCTTTTTCCCGCGCTGGGTGGCGCAGTTGCGCAACGATGGCTTGAACATCGCCACGCGCCTGGTGGCCACCAACGTCGGTGATGCCGTTCATGCATTGCGCGAGGGCGGCTGCGACCTGATGCTGGCCTTCTATGACCCGGACGCCGCCCTGCAGATGGACGCCGAGATCTTCCCCTCGCTGCACATGGGCACCACCGAAATGCTTCCGGTGTGCGCCGTGGGTCCGGACGGCAAGCCGCTGTTCGACCTGGAGGGCGAGGGCAGCGTGCCGCTGCTGGCCTACAGCGCTGGCGCCTTCCTCGGCCGTTCGGTCAACCTGCTGCTGCGCCAGCGCAACCTGCGCTATACCACTGTCTATGAAACCGCGATGGCCGACAGTCTCAAGAGCATGGCGCTCGAAGGCATGGGCATCGCCTGGGTGCCGAGGCTGTCGATGCGCGGCGAGCTGGAACGTGGCGAACTGGTGATCTGTGGCGGCAGCCAGTGGCATGTGCCGCTGGAAATCCGCCTGTACCGCTGCGCGCTGGTGCGCAAGGCCAACGTGCGCTTGCTGTGGCGCAAGCTGGAGGGCGGCTCAGTTGACCCGAAAGTCAGCCAAACCCCCGAAAAATAAGGGCGACACTTGGTCGCCGGGGGTGCCGTGATCGCCTCGCGTTACGCTATACTGCGCGGCCCCTCGACCGGATAGATCCGGTCATGATCAGCAAACAAGCCACGCCGGTCGTCCCGCGTGGCTTGTTGTTTTTTGACGCGCCTGCGGGCGCACAAGCGAAGAGGCTCGACGATGAGTGCACTGGTTGGCGTGATCATGGGCTCCAAGTCCGATTGGTCCACCCTTAGCCACACCGCCGATATGCTGGAAAAACTCGGCATTCCCTACGAGGTGAAGGTGGTTTCCGCCCACCGTACCCCGGACCTGCTGTTCCAGTACGCCGAGGAGGCCGAAGGCCGCGGCATCGAGGTGATCATCGCCGGTGCTGGCGGCGCCGCCCACCTGCCGGGCATGTGCGCCGCCAAGACCCACCTGCCGGTGCTGGGCGTGCCGGTGCAGTCGTCGATGCTGTCGGGTGTCGATTCGCTGCTGTCGATCGTGCAGATGCCAGCTGGTGTTCCCGTGGCCACCCTGGCCATCGGCAAGGCCGGCGCGATCAACGCCGCGCTGCTGTCGGCGAGCATCCTGGGCGCCAAGTACCCGCAGTTCCACGCGGCGCTCAAGCAGTTCCGCACCGAGCAGACCGACACCGTTCTGGACAATCCAGATCCGCGCCAGGCTTGAGGTTGACGCTATGAAGATCGGTGTAATCGGTGGCGGCCAACTGGGCCGCATGCTGGCCCTGGCGGGCACCCCGCTGGGCATGAACTTCGCCTTCCTCGACCCGGCCCCGGACGCCTGCGCCGCCCCGCTGGGCGAGCACCTGCGCGCCGACTACGGCGACCAGGACCACCTGCGCCAGCTGGCCGACGAAGTCGACCTGGTGACCTTCGAGTTCGAGAGCGTGCCGGCGGAAACCGTCGCCTTCCTTTCGCAGTTCGTGCCGGTCTACCCGAGTGCCGAGGCCCTGCGCATCGCCCGTGATCGTCTGTTCGAGAAGAGCATGTTCCGCGACCTGGGGATTCCGACCCCGGCTTTTGCCGACATCCTCTCGCAAGCGGACCTGGATGCCGCCGTCGCCAGCATCGGCCTGCCGGCCGTGCTCAAGACCCGCACCCTGGGGTATGACGGCAAGGGCCAGAAGGTCCTGCGCAAGCCTGAGGACGTGGTCGATACCTTCGCCGAGCTGGGTAGCGTGCCTTGCCTGCTGGAAGGTTTCGTACCGTTCACCGGCGAAGTGTCGCTGGTGGCCGTGCGTGCCCGCGATGGCGAAACCCGCTTCTACCCGCTGGTGCACAACACCCACGACAGCGGCATCCTGAAACTGTCGGTGGCCAGCGACGCGCACCCGCTGCAGGCCCTGGCCGAAGACTACGTCGGTCGGGTGCTGCAGAAGCTGGACTATGTCGGCGTCATGGCCTTCGAGTTCTTCGAAGTCGACGGCGGCCTGAAGGCCAACGAGATCGCCCCGCGCGTGCACAACTCCGGGCACTGGACCATCGAAGGCAGCGAGTGCAGCCAGTTCGAGAACCACCTGCGTGCCGTCGCCGGCCTGCCGCTGGGTTCGACCGCCAAGGTCGGCGAGAGCGCCATGCTCAACTTCATCGGCGAAGTACCGCCGGTGGACAAGGTCGTGGCCATCGACGATTGCCACCTGCACCACTACGGCAAGGCATTCAAGGTCGGGCGCAAGGTCGGCCATGCCACCCTGCGCTGCGCCGACATGGCCACCCTCAAGGCCAAGATCGCCGAAGTAGAGGCGTTGATCGCCGGCTGATCGAACTTCTGGCCGGCAATGCCGCTCTGAGATGGCAACATGCCAAAGCGCTGACTAGGCTTTGGCATGTTTCATGTTCATCACAGAGGGATTGCCATGGGCATCATTGGAACCATCTTCATTGGCCTGATCGTCGGCCTGCTGGCGCGTTTCCTGAAACCGGGTGACGACAGCATGGGCTGGATCATGACCATCCTCCTCGGTATCGCCGGCTCCCTGGCCGCCACCTATGGCGGGCAAGCCCTGGGCATCTACCAGGCCGGGCAGGCCGCAGGCTTCTTCGGGGCCCTGGTCGGCGCGATCATCCTTCTGGTGATCTACGGCTTCATCAAGAAGAACTGAACACAGGCTAGAATGCCCGGCAATTCAATCCCGAGTTGCCGAGCATTCCCATGCGTGCGTTATTCCTCGTCCCCCTGCTGCTGGCCAGCGCCCTGGCCCATGCCGAACTGCCCGAGACCGACTGGCTGGAGCTGATGCCCAAGTCGGACCAGAAAGCCCTCGAGCAGATGCCCGAGATCGACCACGACTCCCCGGAAGCCCAGGGGACCTTCACTGCCAAGGGTGGCCTGAAGCAGAGCAAGGGCTTGCCTGCGGTAATGTACTCGACCAAGACCGTGGCAGCGATGAACGGCAAGCAGATCCGCCTGGGCGGGTATCCGGTGCCGTTGGAGAGCGATGCGAAAGGCAACAGCACGTTGTTCTTCCTGGTGCCGTACCCGGGCGCCTGCATCCATGTTCCGCCACCGCCGCCGAACCAGCTGGTGCTGGTGCGTTATCCGAAAGGTTTGAAGATCGACGACATCTACACGCCGTTGTGGGTGACCGGCACGCTGAAGGTGGAGACGGTCAGCAATGACCTGGCGGATGCGGCGTATGCGCTGGAGGCGGGGCAGGTGAGGGTGGTGGAAGACGCCGACCTCTAACGCATTCTGGGGCTGCTTGCAGCCCATCGCGACACAAGGCTGCTCCTACAGGGATCACGCGAATCCTGTGGGAGCGGCCTTGTGTCGCGAAAGGACCGCGTAGCGGTCCCGGAAAACTCAGAGCACTTCGCTACCGATCGCCACGCTCATCGCATGACTCGCCCCCGGCTTGAGCACCACCAGGTCATCCATCACATTGGCCGTCTCGATGCACAGCATGCGCTGCCAGCCATCGTCGGCCATGTCCGGCAGGTCGCGAGCGCGCTCGGTCCAGGGGTTCCAGATCACCGCGGTGCGTGAGCCGCCGGCCTGCAAGGTGATGCGTCGGTTCCAGTGCGGGTCGACGATGGCCAGGCGCTCGGGGGCGTTCAGGTAGATGCGATCGGTCTCGCCCGTAAAGCCCAGGTTGCCCTGCTGCTGGCGCTGCTCCCAGTTGGCCAGGGTTTCGATATAGGCCAACCCGTCCACGCCTTCCACCTGCACCTGACGCACGTCGCTTACCGCGAAGTAGCTGTGCAGGGCCTGGCTCAGGGTGACGTCGGTATTGCCGAGGTTGTAGCTGGTGAGGGTCAGCTTCAGCTGGTCGCCCAGTTCCACCAGCAGCTTGAGCTGGACCTCGTGGGCCCAGCCCGGCAAGTCGCCCTGGGCTTCGGGCAGTTCGAATTCGATGTGCAGGCTTTCGCCGTGCTCCTCGGCCCCCAGCAACTGCCAGTCGCGCCCGCGCACCAGGCCGTGGGCCGGTGGCTGCTCGCCCTTGAACATGGCTTTGACCGAATCCGGGTTGCGTTCGAAGATGCCGAACCAGGGCCAACACACCGGTGCGCCGGCGCGCACCGACTTGCCCTTGCGCAAGATGGCCAGGTCGCTCAGCCACAGCAGCGGCGGTTCGCCGATCCGCTGGTAGCTGAGGACCTGCGCGCCCTGCTGGGCGATCAATAGTTCGGCATGCTCGCTGGTAATGCGCCAGCAATTGAGTTCGCCGTGAAGCTCGGTCTCGACCGTGAAGTTAGCCATTGCGCTCGTCTCATTGATTGTCTGTCAGGCCGTTGGACCCGGTGACGTGCAATGAGTTTACCGCTCGCTCGGCTCAGCGACGAGGCACCGAGCGGGTGCGACCGCTGCCGTCGATGGCGACGAACACGAACACGGCTTCAGTGACCTTGCGCCATTCGCTGGACAGCGGGTCGTCGCTCCACACTTCGACCATCATCTGGATCGAGCTGCGGCCGATCTCCAGGGTCTGGGTATAGAAGGACAGCTGCGCGCCCACCGCCACCGGCACCAGGAAGGCCATGCGGTCGATGGCCACCGTGGCCACTCGGCCACCGGCGACGCGGCTGGCCATGGCGGTGCCGGCCAGGTCCATCTGGGCGACCAGCCAGCCGCCGAAGATATCGCCGAAACCATTGGTCTCGCGTGGCAGCGCGGTGATCTGCAAGGCCAGGTCGCCCTGCGGGATAGGATCTTCTTGTTCGAGCTCAATCATGCCGTGGGGCCTCTGACCCGTGAAGCTTCGTTGGTGGCGCAATGAAGGACGCCGTAAAAACGATTCAGCAACACGCATACTACGCTGATTTCGCTTCGCGAGGCGGCCAAAGGGAAACTCTGCGAAACAGTCTGACAACAATGACCGACGTTTTCGCACAACTTCCCACAATGGAAGCAACCTTTTCCTACGAGCGGGCAGTATATATACCTGCACAGCCAGCGACGACCGCACATTCATGAATATCTGTATGGATTTTGTACCGCTATGAGCGCGGCTCGGCTATTTGCTATCTTCGCTGCCTAGCCAATCCAGAAGCCGCATGCCAAGCGGTCCGCAGACCTACAAGAGAAAGAACAGCGATGACCTCCGTGCAGAGCAGTATCGAGCAGCCGTCCCGGCCGTTGTCCCGCAGTGACTACAAGACCCTCTCGCTGTCCGCCCTGGGCGGAGCCCTGGAGTTCTACGACTTCATCATCTTCGTGTTCTTCGCCACGGTGGTCGGCAAACTGTTCTTCCCCGCCGACATGCCCGAGTGGCTGCGTCTGATGCAGACCTTCGGCATTTTCGCCGCCGGCTACCTGGCGCGCCCCCTGGGCGGCATCGTCATGGCCCACTTCGGCGACTTGCTCGGGCGCAAGAAGATGTTCACCCTGAGCATCTTCCTGATGGCGGTGCCGACCCTGGTGATGGGCCTGCTGCCCACCTATGCGCAGATCGGCCTGTGGGCGCCGATCCTGCTGCTGTTGATGCGGGTGATCCAGGGCGCGGCCATCGGTGGCGAGGTGCCGGGGGCCTGGGTGTTCGTCTCCGAGCACGTGCCAGCGCGCAACACCGGCTATGCCTGCGGCACCCTGACCGCCGGCCTGACCTCGGGCATCCTGCTTGGCTCGCTGGTGGCGACCCTGATCAACACGCTCTACACCCCCGAGGAGGTGGCGGATTACGCCTGGCGTATCCCGTTCCTGCTCGGTGGGGTGTTCGGCTTCTTCGCGGTCTACCTGCGCCGCTGGCTGCATGAGACCCCGGTGTTCGCCGAGATGCAGGCGCGCAAGGCCCTGGCCGAAGAACTGCCGCTGCGCGCGGTACTGCGCGACCATCGCGGTGCGATCATCCTGTCGATGCTGCTCACCTGGCTGCTGTCGGCCGGCATCGTGGTGATCATCCTGATGACCCCGGCCTTGCTGCAGAGCCTCTATCACGTCAGCCCCACCGACTCGCTCAAGGCCAACAGCCTGGCCATCGTGCTGCTCAGCCTGGGCTGCATCGGGGCTGGTAGCCTGGCCGACCGTTTCGGCGCCGGGCGAGTGTTCATCGTCGGCAGCCTGACGTTGCTGGCGTCGTCCTGGGCCTTCTACCACAGCCTGCCGACCCGTCCGGACCTGCTGTTCCCGCTGTACGCCCTGACCGGCCTGTGCGTGGGTATCGTCGGTGCCGTGCCGTACGTGATGGTCAAGGCGTTCCCGCCGGTGGTGCGCTTCAGCGGCCTGTCGTTCTCCTACAACCTGGCCTACGCGATCTTTGGCGGGCTGACGCCGATGGTGGTGACCGCGCTGCTCAAGTTCAGCCCGATGGCGCCGGCCTACTACGTGGCGTGCCTGTGTGCCGTTGGTCTGTTGGTGGGCACCTATTTGCTCGCTCGTAAACGCTGACACCCGCTCTAAAATCCCCCTCTGCAACATCCTGTAAAGGCCATCCCGGTTCCCGGTGATGGCCTTTCATCCAATTGTCATATTCGAGTCATAGAGTGTTCATGCGGCCTGCAGATACTTGGGCCCGTTCCATCTCACAACCCACGATATTCCTGCTAGGAGCAAGGCATGAAACTGAAGCGTTTGATGGCGGCCCTGACCTTTGCCGCCGCTGGCGTCGCTGCCGCCAATGCGGTCGCCGCTGTCGATCCTGCAATCCCGACCTACACCAAGACCACCGGTGTATCGGGCAACCTCTCCAGCGTCGGTTCCGACACCCTCGCGAACCTGATGACCCTGTGGGCCGAGGCCTACAAGAAGGAATATCCGAACGTAAACATCCAGATCCAGGCCGCCGGCTCCTCCACCGCGCCGCCCGCGCTGACCGAAGGCACCGCCAACCTGGGCCCGATGAGCCGCAAGATGAAGGACGTCGAGCTGCAGGCCTTCGAGCAGAAGTACGGCTACAAGCCGACCGCCATCCCGGTCGCCGTCGACGCCCTGGCCGTGTTCGTGCACAAGGACAACCCGATCAAGGGCCTGACCATGGCCCAGGTCGACGCCATCTTCTCCTCCACCCGCCTGTGCGGTGGCAAGAGCGAGATCAAGACCTGGGGCGACGTCGGCGTGACCGGCGACCTGGCCAACAAGCCGATCCAGCTGTTCGGCCGCAACTCGGTATCGGGCACCTATGGCTACTTCAAGGAAGAAGCCCTGTGCAAAGGCGACTTCAAGCCTAACGTCAACGAACAACCTGGCTCGGCCTCGGTCGTGCAGTCGATCAGCTCCTCGCTGAACGGCATCGGCTACTCGGGCATCGGCTACAAGACCGCCAGCGTCAAGACCGTGCCTCTGGCCAAGAAAGACGGCGGCACCTTCGTCGAAGACAACGAAGCCAACGCCCTGAACGGCACCTATCCGCTGTCGCGCTTCCTCTACGTCTACGTCAACAAGGCGCCGAACAAGCCTCTGGCACCGCTGGAAGCCGAGTTCGTCAAGCTGGTGCTGTCGCAGGCCGGCCAGCAGGTTGTCGTGAAGGACGGCTACATCCCGCTGCCAGCCAAGGTGGTCGACAAGACCCTGGCCGACCTGGGCCTGTCCCACGCGGGTAACGTTGCAAAGAAGTAAGTAACTGAGGACGAGGCCGGTGACCACAATGCCGGCCTCCTCCACGAATTCCTTAGTCCGAAGCCAGGGCTCCTGAGCGGCGGGCTTTTTTGCGTCACTGCACTGTCATGTTTTTGTCATACGGGACCGCTAGGGTGTGCGCATGAATGATCTGGCCAACTCCACAATGACCCAAAATTCTCCTCCCGTGCGCATTGATTTCAATACGCCCGAGTTGCAACGCAAGCGCCGCATGCGCGCCCTCAAGGACCGTCTGACCCGCTGGTACGTCCTGGTGGGCGGCCTCGCCGTGCTGGCAGCGATCACGCTGATCTTCTTCTACCTGGCCTATGTGGTGCTGCCGTTGTTCCAGGGTGCCGAGCTGACCAGCAAGAAGGCCCTGGAGCCGACCTGGCTGCAACAGGACGCCGGCAAACCCCTGATGATCGCCCTCGAGGAGCAGAACCTCGTGGGCATGCGTGTGTCCGACAAGGGCCAGGCGCTGTTCTTCGACACCAAGACCGGCAATGAACTGAAACGCGTCGACCTGCCGCTGCCTGCCGGCGCCCAGGTTAGCTCGATCAGCACCGACCAGCCTGGCAGCCCGCTGGTGGTACTGGGCCTGTCCAATGGCCAGGCGCTGGTGTTCCACCACACCTACAAGATCACCTATCCGGACAACAAGAAGACCATTGAGCCGGGTATCGACTACCCCTATGGTCAGGACCTGTTCACCCTGGATGACCAGGGCCGCGCGCTGGAACACGTGAGCGTCAACGTCAATGGCGACACCCTGCTGCTGGCCGGCTCCACCGGTGCGCACCTGCAGGTGGTCGAACTGTCTCGCACCGAAAACATGATGACCGACGAGGTCACCATCGAGCAGAACCGCATCGAGCTGCCGCAGATGACCGAGGTGGTGAAGAACATCTTCATCGACCCGCGCCAGCAGTGGCTGTACGTGGTCAACGGTCGCGCCACCGCCGACGTGTTCAGCCTGCGCGACAAGAGCCTCAATGGTCGCTACAAGCTGCTGGAAGACGGCAACGCCGAAATCACCGCGACCGCCCAGCTGGTCGGTGGCATCTCGCTGATCTTCGGTGACTCCAAGGGCGGCCTGAGCCAGTGGTTCATGGCCCGGGATCCGGACGGCGAGTCGCGCTTCAAGCTGATCCGAAGCTTCCAGCTGGGCAAGGCCCCGGTGGTGCAGATCGACGCCGAAGAGCGCCGCAAGGGCTTTATCGCCCTGGACAGCGAAGGCAAGCTCGGTGTGTTCCACAGCACCGCGCACCGCACCCTGCTGGTCGAGCCGGTCGCCGAAGGCGCGGGCGTGCTGGCCCTGTCGCCGCGCGCCAACCGCATCATCATCGAGGAAGGCGGCAAGCTGCTGCCCCTGAGCCTGCGCAACCCGCACCCGGAGATCTCCTTCAGCGCGCTGTGGGGCAAGGTCTGGTACGAGAACTACGACGAGCCTAAATACGTCTGGCAGTCGACCGCCTCGAACACCGACTTCGAACCCAAGCTGAGCCTGTCGCCGCTGACCTTCGGTACGCTCAAGGCCGCGTTCTACGCGATGATCCTGGCCGCTCCGCTGGCCATCGCCGCCGCCATCTACACCGCCTACTTCATGGCCCCGGGCATGCGCCGCAAGGTCAAGCCGGTGATCGAGCTGATGGAAGCGATGCCGACGGTGATCCTCGGCTTCTTCGCCGGCCTGTTCCTCGCGCCGTACCTGGAAGGCCACCTGCCGGGCGTGTTCAGCCTGTTCGTGATCATGCCAATCGGCATCCTGCTCGCCGGCTTCAGCTGGAGCCGCCTGCCGGAGTCGATCCGCCTGCGCATCCCGGATGGCTGGGAAGCGGCGATCCTGATCCCGGTGATCCTGGTGATCGGTTGGTTCGCCCTGTACATGAGTCCGTTCCTCGAGAGCTGGTTCTTCAAGGGCGACATGCGCCTGTGGATCAGCAACGACCTCGGCATCACCTACGACCAGCGCAACGCCCTGGTGGTCGGTATCGCCATGGGCTTCGCGGTCATCCCGAACATCTACTCCATCGCCGAAGACGCCGTGTTCAGCGTGCCGCGCAGCCTGACCCTGGGTTCGCTGGCCCTGGGCGCCACGCCGTGGCAGACCCTGACCCGCGTGGTCATCCTCACTGCCAGCCCGGGTATCTTCTCGGCGCTGATGATCGGCATGGGCCGCGCGGTGGGCGAGACCATGATCGTGCTGATGGCCACCGGCAACACCCCGGTGATGGAGATGAACCTGTTCGAGGGCATGCGCACTCTGGCCGCCAACGTGGCCGTGGAAATGCCCGAATCGGAAGTCGGCGGCAGCCACTATCGTGTGCTGTTCCTCGCCGCCCTCGTGCTGCTGATGTTCACCTTCGTGATGAACACCCTGGCCGAGCTGATTCGCCAGCGCCTGCGCAAGAAATACTCGTCGCTTTGATAGAAAGGTAGAGATCCGTGAAAAAGGATTCCCTCAAAGGCTGGTTCAAGAGCGGCGCCCCCGGCGTCTGGATCAGTGGTGGCGCGGTCGCCATGGCGGTCATCATGACCGTCGGCCTGCTGGCCGTGATCGCCGTGCGCGGCCTGGGCCACTTCTGGCCGGCCGACCTGGTCCAGGCCACCTACAAGGTGCCGGGCCAGGCCGACCACGTGGTCATCGGTGAAGTGGTACAGAAGGAAGAAGTACCCCGCGAACGCCTCAAGGGTGCCGGCCTGCCGGTGCCCGAGCAGGGCCCGGAGTTCATGACCCGCGAGCTGATCAAGGTCGGTAACCGTGACCTCAACGGCACTGACTTCACCTGGGTCGTGGGCGAGTGGCTGGTCGACCAGCAAAAGCCTGTCGATCTGATCGCCCTGGAGCGCCGCGAGTGGGGCAACTTCTATGGCTACCTGGTCAGCGTCAAGGAAGAAGGCCGCGTGGTCGCCCAGGGCCCCGAGGCCTGGACTGAGCTGCAGACGCGCCTCAAGCGCGCCAGCGAACTCAACGACCAGCTGGTGAAGCTGGAGAAGAAGGACATCGGTGCCATCAACCATGGCCTCGAGCGCCTGCGCCTGCACGGCCGCAAGCTGGAACTGGATGGCAAGCTGGATGCCGCCGCCCAGGCCGACATGGACGCCGAGCGCGCCGAGCTGAACAACCGCTACAAGGCCATCGAGGAGCGCCTGACCGGCCTGCACCAGGCTTTTGCCCGCGACAGCCTGGTAGCCCGCGACGGCAACGGCCGCGAGGTGGAGATCAACCTGAGCAAGGTGGTCCACGCCATCCAGCCGAACGCCATGTCCGGCCTGACCAAGATGGGCGCCTACTTCGCCAAGGTGTGGGAGTTCCTCAGCGACGACCCGCGTGAGGCCAATACCGAGGGTGGTATCTTCCCGGCCATCTTCGGCACCGTGATGATGACCCTGATCATGGCCGTGATCGTCACCCCGTTCGGCGTGCTGGCGGCGGTGTACCTGCGCGAGTACGCCAAGCAGGGCCCGGTGACCCGCTTGATCCGCATCGCGGTGAACAACCTGGCCGGCGTTCCGGCGATCGTCTACGGCGTGTTCGGCCTGGGCTTCTTCGTCTATGTGCTGGGTGGCTCGATCGACCGGCTGTTCTTCCCCGAGTCGCTGCCGGCGCCGACCCTCGGCACCCCAGGCCTGCTGTGGGCCTCGCTGACCCTGGCGCTGCTGGCGGTGCCGGTGGTGATCGTGGCCACCGAGGAAGGCCTGGCGCGGATTCCGCGGACCGTGCGCGAGGGCTCGCTGGCCCTGGGCGCGACCAAGGCCGAGACCCTGTGGAAGATCGTCCTGCCGATGGCCAGCCCGGCCATGATGACCGGCATGATTCTCGCCGTGGCTCGCGCCGCCGGCGAAGTGGCGCCGCTGATGCTGGTGGGTGTGGTGAAGCTGGCGCCGTCGCTGCCGGTGGATGGCAACTACCCGTACCTGCACCTGGACCAGAAGATCATGCACCTGGGCTTCCACATCTACGACGTCGGCTTCCAGAGCCCCAACGTCGAGGCCGCGCGGCCGCTGGTGTACGCCACCGCGCTGTTGCTGGTGCTGGTGATCGCCACCCTCAACCTCTCGGCGGTGTGGATCCGTAACCACCTGCGCGAGAAGTACAAGGCCCTCGACCACTGATCCTGATTGCAAGCGTGCCGCCCGAACACCGGGCGGCCCTTTGAAACGAATTGATAGCGTATGGAGTTGACCATGCAGCATGAATCCCACGCCCACGGCATCGACATGTCGGCCCTGGGCCGCGACAAGCAGAGCCTGCGCCTGGCCGAAGAGACCGTGGCCATCGAAGTACCTGGGCTGTCCCTGTTCTACGGCGACAAGCAAGCGCTGTTCGACGTCAGCCTGAACATCCCCAAGCAGCGCGTGACTGCCTTCATCGGCCCGTCCGGCTGCGGCAAGTCCACGCTGCTGCGGACCTTCAACCGCATGAACGACCTGGTCGATGGCTGCCGCGTGGAAGGCGCCATCAACCTGTACGGCAACAACATCTACCGCAAGGGCGAGGACGTGGCCGAGCTGCGCCGCCGCGTGGGCATGGTGTTCCAGAAGCCCAACCCGTTCCCCAAGACCATCTACGAGAACGTGGTCTACGGCCTGCGCATCCAGGGCATCAACAAGAAGCGCGTGCTCGACGAAGCCGTCGAGTGGGCGCTGAAGGGCGCGGCGCTGTGGGACGAGGTCAAGGACCGCCTGCATGACTCGGCCCTGGGCCTGTCCGGTGGCCAGCAGCAGCGTCTGGTGATCGCCCGTACCATCGCCGTGGAACCGGAAGTGCTGCTGCTCGATGAACCGTGTTCGGCGCTGGACCCGATCTCGACGCTGAAGGTCGAAGAGCTGATCTACGAACTGAAATCCAAGTACACCATCGTCATCGTCACCCACAACATGCAGCAGGCGGCCCGCGTTTCGGACTACACCGCGTTCATGTACATGGGCAAACTGGTCGAATTCGGTGATACCGACACCCTGTTCACTAACCCGGCGAAGAAGCAGACCGAAGACTACATCACCGGTCGCTACGGCTAACGGTGCCTTTGGCGCAGCTGCAAGCTTCAAGCTGCGAGCTGCAAGAAGAAGCGGCCAGGGAATGACACGAACCACTTGAAGCTTGCAGCTTGAGGCTTGCAGCTTCTTCGCGGAGCGAAAGCATGATCAACAAAGAAAGCCTTACCCACCACATCTCCCAGCAGTTCAACGCCGAGCTCGAGGAGGTGCGCAGCCACCTGCTGGCCATGGGCGGCCTGGTCGAGAAGCAGGTGAACGACGCCGTCACCGCGCTGATCGAGGCCGATTCGGGCCTGGCCCAGCAGGTGCGCGAGGTCGATGAACAGATCAACCAGATGGAACGCAACATCGACGAGGAGTGCGTGCGGATCCTAGCCCGTCGCCAGCCGGCGGCCTCCGACCTGCGCCTGATCATCAGCATCTCCAAGTCGGTGATCGACCTGGAGCGCATCGGTGACGAATCGACCAAGATCGCCCGCCGCGCCATCCAGCTGTGCGAGGAAGGCGAGTCGCCACGCGGCTACGTCGAGGTGCGCCACATTGGCGACCAGGTACGCAACATGGTCCGCGACGCGCTGGACGCCTTCGCCCGTTTCGACGCCGACCTGGCGCTGTCGGTGGCCCAGTACGACAAGACCATCGACCGCGAATACAAGACTGCGCTGCGCGAGCTGGTCACCTACATGATGGAAGACCCGCGCTCGATCTCCCGCGTGCTCAGCGTGATTTGGGCCCTGCGTTCACTGGAGCGCATCGGCGACCACGCGCGCAACATTTCGGAGCTGGTGATCTACCTGGTGCGTGGCACCGACGTGCGCCACATGGGCCTCAAGCGCATGAAGGCCGAGGTGCAGGGCGAAGCGTTCGATGAGGGCGAAATCGCTAATGTTCCGGCTGAACCGGACGATAAATAGGATTGCTCCCGAGCATGAACGCCCGGCAACCGCCGGGCGTTTTCGTTTGCGGTCGAGCACCAGCAGGCACCCGCGAACCGTGTGAGAAGTCCCGGCGTGACCAGTGGTTTGGCAAATGGCCATCAGTCGGCGGTATGCTAGCCGGGATTCAAGAGGAGTATCGATGAGTAAAGTGAATGTGCTGGTCGTGGACGATGCCCCGTTCATCCGCGACCTGGTAAAAAAGTGCCTGCGCAACGCCTTTCCCGGCGTGGTGATCGAGGACGCGGTCAACGGTCGCAAGGCCATGGCCATGCTGAGCAAGGAACGTTTCGACCTGGTCCTGTGCGACTGGGAGATGCCCGAGATGTCCGGCCTCGAGCTGCTGACCTGGTGCCGCCAGCAGGAAGAGATGAAGACCATGCAGTTCATCATGGTGACCAGCCGTGGTGACAAGGAAAACGTGATCCAGGCCATCCAGGCCGGTGTTTCCGATTTCGTCGGCAAGCCGTTCACCAACGAGCAGCTGCTGACCAAGGTGAAGAAGTCGCTGACCAAGATCGGCAAGCTCGATGCCCTGATGTCCAGCGCGCCGGCGCGGGTCAACTCGGCGTTTGCCAACGACTCGCTCAGCGCCCTGACCGGCGGTCGTCCAGACGCGGCCAAGGTAACCGCGCCCGCCGCCGCGCCCGTGGCAGCGGCGGCCAAGCCGCTGATCAACGCCCCCACGCCGAAGACTGCCGCCGCGGCGGCCCAGACCGGCCGTGGCCAAGGCCAACTGCGCCTGTCCAGTGGCACCCAGCCGTGCATGATCAAGGCCCTGAGCCTCAAGGAAGCCCTGCTGGTGGTGCGCCGCGGCACCAACCTGCCGCAAGTGCTCGAAGGCGCGGTGCTGGACCTGGAGCAAGGCGAGAATGCCGAAACGGCGCGGCTGAACGGCTACCTGCACGCCATTGCGGCGCTGGAGCCAAAGCCTGAGAGCGACTGGCTGCAACTGACCTTCAAGTTCGTCGACCAGGATGCGCAGAAGCTCGACTACCTGTCGCGGCTGATCGCTCGCGGCACGGCGCAGAAGCACTTCACGCCAGGCGCCTGACGCCACCCTGGGCCCTGTAGGAGCGGGCGTGTCCCGCGATAACCCGCGAAGCGGGTACCATACGCTGCGCAAGTCGCTCCTGCAGGCACCACCCGACCAACTGTCATATCCCTCTCAAATCCGGCTGCTAGGCTTCGACAGAACACAACTGTCAAAAAGCCACCATCATGCCGCCCGCCCGCCTGCTGCTGTTCTGTGCCTTGCTCACGGCCTCGGCGTCGAGCCTGGGCATGACCGTCTACAAGACCACCGACACCTTCGGCGTGGTCTCCTACTCCGACCGCCCGAGCCCGGGGGCCAAGGTCTTCGTGTTCCGTGAGCCCATGGTCGAGCGCCTGGATGGCCAAGTTCGCCTGAAGACCGAGCCCTTTGCCGGTGGCGTGCGCTTTGTCGCCCGCAACGAACTGTTCGTGCCCATGGAGGTGGAACTGCGCGTGGAGCGCCTGGCCAATGCCCAGGGCGGCAACGCCCCGCGTATCGTCCGGCGCCTGGTGCCGCCGCGCTCTACCCAGGTGCTCAGCGTGGTCCAGGCCCGCCAGGGGAGCAGCCTCAGGTACGACACCAAGTTTCGCTATGCCATGGGCGACCCGGGCCAGCGCCCGCAGGGCTATCGCTATCCCTTCCCCTGGAAGGGCGGGCCGTTTCGTCTGAGCCAGGGTCCCAACGGCCGCTTCAGCCACTTCGGGCCCAAGGGGCGCTATGCCATGGACATCGCCATGCCCGAGGGCACGCCGATCATCGCGGCGCGGGGTGGGGTGGTGGTGAAGATCGAGAACAACCAGAGCGGGCGGGGCAACAACCCGGCGGGCAACTTCGTCAGGATCCTGCACCCGGACGGCACCATGGGCGTGTACCTGCACCTGATGCGCGGCTCGGTGGTTGTGGGCGAGGGGCAGCGGGTGGCCCAGGGGCAGGCGCTGGCCAAGTCGGGCAACACCGGCAACAGCAGCGGTCCGCACCTGCATTTCGTGGTGCAGCGCAATGTGGGGTTGGCGCTGGAGTCGATACCGTATCAGTTCGACCGGCCGATTGGCGGGTTGCCGGATTTCACGGCGGGCAATCCCTGAAGCATCGCGGGGCAAGCCCGCTCCCACGTGGGCTTGCCTCGCGATGACGTCACATCAATCCAGCTTGAGCACCTTGGCCAGCACGATCTTCGGCCCTTTCATCTTCTTGATGATGATGCGCAGGCCTTCGACCTCCAGCACTTCCTCTTCCTCGGGCACGCGCTTGAGGGTCTCGTAGACCAGCCCGGCCAGGGTTTCCGCCTCGATATGGTCGAGGTCGACGCCCAGCAGGCGCTCGACCTTGAACAGCGGCGTATCACCGCGTACCAGCAGCTTGCCCGGTTGGTAGGCGAGGATGCCGCGCTCGGTCTTGCGGTGTTCGTCCTGGATATCGCCGACCAGCACTTCCAGCACGTCTTCCATGGTCAGGTAGCCGATCACCTTGCCATCGGCTTCCTCCACCAGCACGAAGTGCGCGCCGCCCTTGCGGAACTGCTCCAGCAGCTGGGACAACGGCATGTGCCGGGAGACGCGCTCCAGCGGGCGGGCGAGGTCCTCGAGGTCGATGGTCTCGGGCAGGTGATCCAGCTCGGCCAGTTCCAGCAGCAGGTCCTTGATGTGCAGCAGGCCGGTGAATTCCTCGCGCTCGGCGTCATACAGCGGGTAGCGGCTGAACTTGTGGCGGCGCAGCAGGGCGAGGATTTCCTTCAGCGGCGCATGGGCGTCGATGCTGACCATGTCCTCGCGGGAGTTGGCCCAGTCGACTACCTCCAGCTCGCCCATCTCCACGGCCGAGGCCAGTACGCGCATGCCCTGGTCGCTCGGATCCTGGCCGCGGCTGGAGTGCAGGATCAGCTTGAGCTCCTCGCGGCTGTAGTGGTGCTCGTGGTGCGGCCCGGGCTCGCCTTGGCCGGCGATGCGCAGGATGGTGTTGGCGCTGGCGTTGAGCAGGTAGATCGCCGGGTACATCGCCCAGTAGAACAGGTACAGCGGCACGGCGGTCCACAGCGACAGCAGCTCGGGCTTGCGGATTGCCCAGGACTTCGGTGCCAGCTCGCCAACGACGATGTGCAGGTAGGAGATCACGAAGAAGGCGACGAAGAACGAGATCGCCTTGATCAGCTCGGGGCTGTCCACGCCCACGGCGGCCAGCAGCGGCTCGAGCAGGTGGGCGAACGCCGGCTCGCCGACCCAGCCCAGGCCCAGGGAGGCGAGGGTGATGCCCAGCTGGCAGGCCGACAGGTAGGCGTCGAGCTGGTTGTGCACCTTGCGCAGGATGCTGCCACGCCAGCCATGCAGCTCGGCGATGGATTCGACCCGGGTGGAACGCAGCTTGACCATGGCGAACTCGGCGGCAACGAAGAAGCCGTTGAGCAGCACCAGGAACAAGGCGAAGAGAATCATGCCGAAATCGGCGAACAACGAGGTGAGGCTGATACCAGGGGAAGGGTCCATGATGGAGTTTTTACGGGGTCCGTCTTTGAATTCAAGAGAAAAAAAGTGCCAGCGATGGCTGGCACGGGGGATCCAATGTAGCGGCTGGAGCCGCAAAAGCAAAGGGGATGCGTCCCATCGCGGGGCAAGCCCGCTCCCACGATCGCTCAGGCAATGCGTGGGAGCGGGCTTGCCCCGCGATGATTCAGGCTTTGCTTGACACCAATTGCGCCGGCGTAAAATGGCAGGTAAAGGTGCTGCCATGCCCCGGCACGCTGCTGATTTCCAGTCGCCCGCGATGGCGCATCAGCACATGCTTGACGATCGCCAGCCCCAGCCCGGTGCCGCCGGTATTCGACGCGCGGCTGGAGTCGACCCGGTAGAAGCGTTCGGTCAGGCGCGGCAGGTGCTTGGCCTCGATCCCCACCCCCGAGTCCTGCACGCTCAGGTGCGCGCCCTGTTCGTCGGTCCACCAGCGGATGCGGATATTGCCTTCGTCCTGGGTGTACTTGACCGCGTTGAACACCAGGTTGGAGAACGCGCTGCGCAGCTCCGACTCACTGCCCTTGAGACGAATGCCGGGCGCCGCTTCCAGGCTGATACGCTGGTTGCGCGGGCCGGACAGGGCCTGGGCGTCGTTCTTGATGGCGCCAAGCAGGGTGTCGACCAGTACCGGCTGGTTGTCCGAGGGGTAGTCGGTGGCCTCGAGCTTGGCCAGCAGCAACAGGTCGTTGAGCAGGGTCTGCATGCGCGAGCCTTGCGCGCTCATCTGCTGCAGGGCGCGGCTCCAGCGCGGGTTCACGTCCTCGACGTTGTCCAGCAGCGTCTCCAGGTAGCCGGTGATCACCGTCAGCGGCGTGCGCAGCTCGTGGGAAACGTTGGCGACGAAGTCCTTGCGCATCTGCTCGAGCTGGTGGATGCGGGTCACGTCGCGCACCAGCATCAGGTGTTCGTTGTTGCCGTAGCGGGTCAGGTGCAGCTGCACGCGCAGGCGGTCATTGATCGGCGACGGAATCTCCAGCGGCTCGGCGTAGTTGTCCGACTCGAAGTACTCCTTGAAGCGCGGGTGGCGCACCAGGTTGGTCACCGGCTGGCCGCCGTCCTGCGGCGTCTTGAAGCCCAGCAGGGTCTCGGCGGCGCGGTTCCACCATTCCAGGTTGCCTTCGCTGTCGAGCATGATCACCGCGTCGCGCAGGGCGGCGGTGGACTCCTGGACCCGGTCGATCACTGCCTGCAGGCGACCGCGCACGCGCTGGTCGCGACGCTGCAGGTGGTAGATGCTGTCGAACACCTCGCCCCACAGGCCGTAGCCGTCGGGCGGCGCCTCGTCGGGCTGGTGGTTGCGCAGCCAGTCGTGCAGGCGCAGCAGCTGCTTCAGCGTCCAGCCCAGGTACAGGGCCAGGCCGATGGCCAGGCTCCAGCCGTAGTAGCCGCTGACCAGCCCGCCGATCAGGCAGACGGTGATCAGCAGGAGCATGTGGCGAATCAGGGTCGCGTGCCAGTTCTGGTTCAATTGACAGTCCTTGTACAGCGGGCGCCGGGGCTTCGATCAGCTCTTGGTCGAGAAGCGATAGCCGGTGCCGCGGACGGTTTGTACCAGATTTTCATAGGCTTCACCCAGCGCCTTGCGCAGGCGACGGATGTGCACGTCGACGGTGCGTTCCTCGACGTAGACATTGCCGCCCCAAACCTGGTCGAGCAGCTGGCCACGGGTGTAGGCGCGCTCCTGGTGGGTCATGAAGAACTGCAGCAGGCGGTATTCGGTAGGACCCATCTCGGCCGGCTTGCCGTCGATGGTCACGCGATGACTGATCGGGTCGAGCAGCAGGCCACCGACTTCGATCGGCGCCTCGCTGTCGCTCGGGCCGGTGCGGCGCAGCACGGCCTTCAGGCGCGCCACCAGCTCGCGGGGCGAGAACGGCTTGGTGATGTAGTCGTCGGCGCCGACTTCCAGGCCCTGGATCTTGTTGTCTTCTTCACCCTTGGCGGTGAGCATGATGATCGGGATGTCGCCGGTCAGTTCGTCGCGCTTGAGGCGGCGGGCCAGCTCGATGCCCGAAGTGCCCGGGAGCATCCAGTCGAGCAGGATCAGGTCCGGCTTGCGGTCGACGATGATGGCGTGGGCCTGTTGCGAGTTCTCGGCCTCGAGGCAGTCATAGCCGGCCATTTCCAATGCAACGGCGATCATCTCGCGGATAGGCGCTTCGTCGTCGACGATCAGAATGTTTCTGCCAACCATGCTCAATTACCTCTCCCAGGAACGGTGTCTTGGCCCGCATTAGATAACGGAATTATTGCAGCTGTGTGACAGGGTGTTGGCCATTCTGGCGACATTGCGTGACTGGACTAGGCTTCAGGGGGCCGCGAAGGCGGCGCGCAAGCTCAATCCATTCCCGAAACAATGGTGATTCCAATGACACGACATACGCTGAGCTGGATGGCCCTTTGCGCTGCGCTGGCAGTGCCGGGGGTGGCGTCGGCTCATCACGCCATGGAAAAGGACGGCATGTGGGTCGATCATGACGGCATGACGCTGTACACCTTCGACAAGGATGCCGGTGGCAAGTCCATGTGCAACGGCGAGTGCGCCAAGAACTGGCCGCCGTTGATGGTGAAGAAGGACGACGAGGCGCCGAAGGACAAGTGGAGCCACGTCACTCGTGACGATGGCTCGATGCAGTGGGCCTATGACGGCAAGCCGCTGTACACCTTCGTCAAGGACAAGAAGGCCGGGGAGACCACCGGCGATGGCATGAAGGACGTCTGGCACGTCGCCAAGCCTTAGAGGCGGTTTGAAACCTGTGGGAGCGGGCTTGCCCGCGAAGGCGGTAGTGGCAGCACCATCGCATTCGCGGGCAAGCCCGCTCCCACTGAGGCCATGCTAGCCTCAAGGTAGGTGAGCCTCAGCGCAACGCGTAATCCAGCACCACCCCGGCAAAGATCAGCATCCCCGCCCAATGGTTGTGCAGAAACGCCTTGAAGCACGACTCCCGATCCAGCTTGCGCGTCGACCAGAACTCCCAGGCGAAGCACAGCGCCGCCGCCAGCAGCCCCAGGTGGAACCAGCCGCCCAGCTCGAAGCGGTTGCCCGCCAGCAGCAGGCAGCCCAGCGACAGCAACTGCAAGGTCAGGATGATCACCCGGTCGGCCTCGCCGAACAGGATGGCGGTGGATTTCACGCCGATCTTCAGGTCGTCGTCACGGTCGACCATGGCGTAGTAGGTGTCGTAGCCCACCGTCCACAGCAGGTTGGCGATGTACAGCAGCCAGGCGCTGGCCGGCAGCTCGCCGCCCGCGGCGGTGAAGGCCATCGGGATGCCCCAGGAGTACGCGGCGCCCAGCACCACCTGCGGGTAGTAGGTGTAGCGCTTCATGAACGGGTAGCAGAACGCCAGGGCGACCGCGCCGAACGACAGCCACACCGTGGTGGCGTTGGTGCACAGCACCAGCAGGAAGCTCGCCCCCACCAGCAGGGCGAACAGCACCAGCGCTTCGCGGGGTTTCACCCGGCCGCTGGCCAGTGGCCGGTCGGCGGTGCGCTTGACGTGGCCGTCCACCTTGCGGTCGGCGAAGTCATTGATGCAGCAGCCGGCGGCGCGCATCAGCACCACGCCGAGGCCGAAGATCAGCACGTTGGCCAGGGTCGGCGAACCGTTGCCGGCGATCCACACCGCCGACAGCGTCGGCCACAGCAGCAGGTAGATGCCGATCGGGCGGTCCATGCGGCTCAGCTGGATGAAGTCCCAGGCCCGTGGGTGCAGGCGGTTGAGCGACTTGAGCAGTTGCAGGTACATCAGCGGTTCTCCTCCTTGGCCGCGTGCCACAGGGCGGGCAGGAACACCTCGGCCACCAGCAGGTCGAGGCCGTCGCGCTCGAAGCGCGAGCGCCGCCCCCACAGCCCTGCGCCGGCGACCTCGGCGGGCAGCCAGCCCTGTGGATAACTGCACACTTCGATCGGGTGACGGACGAACGCCTGGTCACAGAACAGCAGCTCGCCCAGCGAGCGGCTGCCCAGGGTCTCCAGGTCCAGCCCACCGCGTTCCAGCGCCGTGCGGCTGGCCACGCTGCGAGCGAACACCCATGGATGGCCATGGCCGCGTAGGTAGACCTCGCGCACCCAGCCCTGGGCTCCGGGGGCAAGGCTCAAGGCGGCGCACTCGTCGTCGCGCAGGGGCTGCCAGCCCTCGAACAGGGGGGTGACGCTGAAGTGGTCGTGGGAGAGACGGGTCAGGCGACGGGTCAGGGAGCCTTCGTCGAACAGCCAGCCCAAGGTCGGCTGGTCGAGGGTGGTCGCCAGTTGCGGATACGCCAGCCACGCGACAGCGGCTGCTTGCGGGGTTTCGTACGGCACGTCGGTATGCTTGATACAGGCCAGAGAGGCGGCGAGCTTAGCATGTTTGCCCGGACTGCTTGCATACTGCTGGCAGGGCCAGTACAAAGCCCCCACGAATTGCGCGGTGGCCCCTTCGCGGGCAAGCCCGCTCCCCAGGTACAGCGCAGCCCTCGGGAACTGCGCGCCCCTTGTAGGAGCGGGCTTGCCCCGCGATGAGGCCGTCAGCTGCAACGCCCCCCTTAAGCCTGACCGAGGAACAGCAGTAAATGAAGAAGTGGCAATGTATTGTCTGCGGCCTGATCTACGACGAGGCCCAAGGCTGGCCGGACGACGGCATCGCCCCCGGCACCCGTTGGGAGGACGTACCAGAAGACTGGCTGTGCCCCGACTGCGGCGTGGGCAAGAGTGATTTCGAAATGATCGCCATCGGCTGATCACAACCCTGGCTTGAAGAAGGAATGCACGACATGACGTCCCCCGTGGTGATCATCGGTACCGGCCTTGCCGGCTACAACCTGGCGCGAGAGTTTCGCAAGCTCGACGGCGACACGCCGCTGTTGCTGATCACCGCCGACGACGGTCGCTCCTACTCCAAGCCCATGCTGTCCACCGGCTTCGCCAAGCAGAAGGACGCCGACGGCCTGTGCATGGCCGAGCCGGGCGCCATGGCCGAGCAGCTCAAGGCCGAGATTCGCACCCATACCCGAATCAGCGGCATCGACCCGGGCCACAAGCGCCTGTGGATCGGCGAGGAGGCGGTGGAGTACCGCGACCTGGTGCTGGCCTGGGGCGCGCAGACCGTGCAGGTGCCGGTCGAAGGCGATGCGGGTGAGCTGATCTTCCCGATCAACGACCTGGAGGATTACGCACGCTTTCGCGCCGCGGCCGCGGGCAAGCAGCGTGTGCTGATCCTCGGTGCCGGCCTGATCGGTTGCGAATTCGCCAACGACCTAAGCCTGGGTGGCCTGCAGTGCGAGGTCGTCGCCCCCTGTGAGCAGGTGATGCCGACCCTGCTGCACCCGGCTGCCGCCGCGGCCGTGCAGGCGGGCCTGGAAGGGCTGGGCGTGCGCTTTCACCTCGGCCCGGTTCTGACCCGCCTGCAGCGTGCAGGGGAGGCGCTCGAGGCGCACCTGTCCGATGGCAGCGTGATTCCCTGTGATCTGGTGGTCTCGGCCATCGGCCTGCGTCCGCGCACCGACCTGGCGGCGGCGGCGGGTTTGCAGGTCAATCGTGGCGTGGTGGTGGACCGCCAACTGCGCACCTCCCACGCCAACATCTTCGCCCTGGGCGACTGCGCCGAGGTCGATGGCATCAACCTGTTGTATGTCATGCCGTTGATGACCTGCGCCCGTGCCCTGGCCCAGACCCTGGCCGGCAACCCGACTGCGGTGGCCTACGGCCCGATGCCGGTCACCGTGAAGACCCCGGCCTGTCCGCTGGTGGTCTCCCCGGTGCCGCCTGGCCACGAGGGCACCTGGGTGGTCGAAGGCAGCGGCGCCGACCTGAAAGTGCTCTGCCACGGCGCCGATGGCCAGCTGCTGGGCTATGCCCTGACCGGCGGCGCGGTCATGGAGAAACTGGCGCTGAATCGCCAGTTGCCGCCCTTGATGGCGTAAATAGCGGGCGTTCTGTCGGAATTATCCTGTTCTTGCCGCGACAATGGCCGCCCAGATACTGGCGCGGCCCCGGTCGGCGTGCCATCCTCACTGGCGTCTGCCGCAGCCTAGAGCCTGCGGTGCCTTGAACGCTGCTCCCTTCGGCAGCACGGCATAACAACAAGAAATCCCGTCAAAGAGGCTTCACTATGCGTAAACCAGAACTCGCCGCCGTCATCGCCGAAAAGGCCGATCTGACCAAGGAAAAGGCCAACCAGGTCCTCAACGCGATTCTCGACAGCATCACCGGCGCGCTCGACAAGGACACCGTCACCCTGGTCGGTTTCGGCACCTTCGAAAAGCGCCACCGTGGCGCCCGCACCGGCAAGAACCCGCAGACCGGCCAGCCGGTCAAGATCAAGGCCAGCAACACCGTCGCCTTCAAGCCGGGCAAGAACCTGCGCGACAGCGTCAACGCACCGGCCAAGCCTGCCAAGAAAAAGTGACCGAACAGGTTCACCAGACGGGCGCCTGGAGGCGCCCGTTGCGTTTCTGGTAAGCAAATGCGGCGAACTTGCATAAACAGGGCGAGAAACGGATAAACTGCGCGACTCAGTCACTTTTCATTCGAGGCGTGTTGATGAAGTTTCGCTTTCTTCTCTGGGCCATGGGGCTGCTGATGGCCAAGGCCAGCCGCAACAACCCGGCGTTCCAGCAGCAGCTGCAGGACAAGGACCTGGTCTTCCAGATGCAGACGCTCGACGGCAAGGTCGCCCGGCACTTCATCGTCAAGGATCTGCGCATCAGCAGCAAGGGCGGCCTGCACCCGCAGCCGGCCTTCGCCATCGCCTTCAAGGACGCCGCCTACGGCTTCGCTACGCTGCAGGCCGGTAACAAGCAGCTGGCGTTCATGCAGGGGATTCAGGAGAAGAACATCCAGATCAAGGGCAATCCGGCGCTGGTGATCTGGTTCCAGGGCTTGATGAAGTACCTGAAGCCGAAGAAGAAGGCCTGATTTACAACACAGAACAAAGCACCTGTGGGAGCGGGTTTACCCGCGAATACGGCGGTGGGTTCACCACCGCATTCGCGGGTAAACCGGCTCCCACAGGACAGAGGCCCGGCTACATCAATGCGGCGCGTGGAACTGCGACGCCAGTTCGCGCAGCAGGGCCTCGGCCTCCAGCACCTTGTTCACCACCTCTTCGGCCTTGTCCCGGGTCAGCCCCAGGCGCTCGAGCAGGGCATCCGGGATCTCGTCCCTTGGCCCCGAACCGATCCCCCGGGCGCGCAGCAGGCGCGTCGCCAGGCACACCAGGTTGGGGAACGCCGCATAATCGCCGTCGTATGCCGGATCGTGCTGGAAACGCAGGGCCGTGGACAGTTCATCGGGCATGTCCCACAGCTTCATCAGCCAGGCCCCGATCTGTTCACGGCTGATCCCCAGCAGGTGCTGTTCCACATAGCTGTGGCACAAGTGCGGGTTGACCTCCAGGTGGCGGCAGATCAGCGAGAAATGCGGCGGGAAGACGTGGGCCAGCAGCAGGTAGCCGAAGTTGTGCAGCAGGCCGGCCAGGTAGGTCAGGCCCGCTTCCGGGCGCTCGGCGCGCGGCATGGCGCGGGTCAGGCCCTCGATCACCGCGGCGGTGTAGATCGACTGCTGCCAGTATGGCGTGGCCTGTTGCGGGTGGTCCTTGGGCAGGCTCAGGGTCTTGCCCAGCGCCAGGCCCAGGGCCAGGTTGATCACCAGGTCGAAGCCCAGCACGCGGACGATGGCGTCCTCCACCGAGCGAATCTTGCCGGGCGAGGCGTAGTACGGGGAGGCAGCCCAGCTGACCACCTGCGCGGCCAGGGCCGGGTCGGTCTCCACCACGCCGGTGATGTCGTCGATGCTGGCATTGGGGTCGACGCGCAGCTTGATGATCTTCTGCGCGGTGTCGGCCAGCGGCGGAATCTCGATGGTCTGTTCCAGGCGTTGCTGGATGCGGCGGGCAGTGAAGGCCTGGACGGCGCGGATGACTTCCTTGGGAGGGCCGTCCAACGGGTCGAAACTCAGGCGAATATCGCTGATCTGCTGGCCGAAGGTGCTGGCGCTGGCCTTGAACAGCATCTTCTTGAAGGCCGTTCTGCCGATTTCCAGGAGCAGGCCGGCTTCGCCGGACTGGATCAGCAGCGTCTCGTTGTCGAGCAGGCTCTTCTCGTACTGGCACGGCGAGCTGGTCAGGGCGGGAATCGCCGGCAGGGCCTTGAGGTGATGCTTGTCGAGCATCTGCCTCAGGCGCTCCAGCGGCACGGCCTTGAGCTTGCGGCCGGTCAGTTCCTCGAGGCGCTTGAGGTCCAGCAACTGGCTTTGCGGGAACAGCACCATCAAGGCACCGATCTCGTCATCGAGCAGCACGGCCTGTACCCGCGAGGCGGCCGGCAGCCCCGGGTGCTCGGGCACCTCGCGGAAGCTGACGCCGAGCTTGTCGAGCAACAGCCGGATGACAGACGGTGCGTGTAGGGTTGCGGTATCCAGGGCAACTTCAGTCATGGCCTGTATCCAATCATTCTGTAAACGCGAAGTATAACCAGCCTGGCCGCCAAGCTGGATCCATTATGGGACGGGCGTCACACCTGGCCATATTGTTGACCGTGGCGCAGCCAGCGGTCGAGCAACGGGCTGACATGGTCGGGCCAGCGTGCCAGCAGGGCCTGGGCGGCGTCGCGCACGGCCGGCAGCAGGTCGGCGTCGCGCATCAGGTCGGCGACCTTGAACTGTAGCAGGCCGGTCTGGCGGGTCCCGAGCATCTCGCCGGGGCCACGCAACTCCAGGTCCTTCTCTGCTATGACGAATCCGTCGTTGGTTTCCCGCATGATGCCCAGGCGTTCACGGCCGATCTGCGACAGTGGCGGGTGGTAGAGCAGCACGCAGTGGCTCACCGCGCTGCCACGGCCGACCCGGCCACGCAGCTGGTGCAACTGGGCCAGGCCCAGGCGCTCGGGGTTCTCGATGATCATCAGGCTGGCATTGGGCACGTCGACGCCGACCTCGATCACCGTGGTAGCCACCAACAGTTGCAGGTCGCCGGCCTTGAACTCGGCCATCACCGCGGCCTTTTCCGCGGGCTTCATGCGTCCGTGGATCAGGCCCACGCGCAGCTCGCCCAGGACGCTGCCCAGTTCCTCGAAGGTGCTCTCGGCGGCCTGGCAGGTGAGTTCCTCGGACTCTTCGATCAGGGTGCACACCCAATAGGCCTGGCGGCCTTCGGCGCAGGCGGCGCGGACCCGCTCGACCACCTCGAAGCGGCGGCTGTCGGCGACCAGCACGGTGTTCACCGGGGTGCGCCCGGGCGGCAGCTCGTCGAGGATCGAGGTGTCCAGGTCGGCATAGGCGCTCATGGCCAAGGTGCGCGGGATCGGCGTGGCGGTCATGATCAGCTGGTGCGGGCACAGCTGGCCCATGACGCCCTTCTTGCGCAGGGCCAGGCGCTGCTGCACGCCGAAACGGTGCTGTTCGTCGATGATCGCCAGGGCCAGGTGCTTGAACTGCACCTCGTCCTGAAACAGCGCGTGGGTGCCGACCACCATGGGCGCGCCATTGGCGATCTGCTCCAGGGCGCTGGCGCGGGCCTTGCCCTTGAGCTTGCCGGCCAGCCAGGCGACTTCGATGCCCAGCGGTTCGAGCCAGCGCTTGAAGGTGATGTAGTGCTGTTCGGCGAGGATCTCGGTGGGCGCCATCAGGGCGACCTGGTAACCCGCTTCCAGAGCCTGCAGGGCGGCCAGCGCGGCGACCACGGTCTTGCCGGCGCCCACATCGCCTTGCACCAGGCGCATCATCGGCTCGTGCTGGCTGAGATCGTAGGCAATTTCGTTGCCGACCCGCTGCTGGGCGCCGGTCGGGCTGAAGCCGAGGTTGGCCAGGTACTGCGCCGGCAGGCGCGTGGCCTTGGGCAGTACCGGCGCGCGCAGGGCACGCTGGCTTTCGCGCAGGCGTTGCTGCGAGAGCTGGTGGGTCAGCAGCTCTTCGAAGGCCAGACGATGCTGGGCCCAGTGATGGCCCTCGGCGAGCTCCTCGAGGTCGGCGTCTGCCGGCGGGTTGTGCAGGTAGCGGATGGCGTCGCTGAGCGGCGCCAGCTGGTAGTCGCGGGCAAGTTCGTCGGGCAGCCAGTCGGGCAGGCTGCGCGGGCCGAGCAGGCCGAGGCTCTGCTGGCACAGCAGGCGCAGGCGCTGTTGGGTCAGGCCTTCGGTGGTCGGGTAGATCGGTGTCAGCGTCTGTTCGACCGGCGGCGGTGCTTCGTCGCCGTTCAGCGCCCGGTATTCCGGGTGGTAGATCTCCAGTCCCGAGGCGCCGGGGCGGGCTTCACCATAGCAGCGCAGATGGGTGCCACGCTTGAGGCCCTCCTTCTGCGCATTGCTGAAATGGTAGAAGCGCAGGCTCAGCGTGCCGCTGCCGTCGCCCAGGCGCACCACCAGGCTGCGGCGCTTGCCCATGGTCACGTCGGCCCCGCTGACCACGCCCTCGATCACCGCGTCCTGGCCCGGACGCAGCTGGCCGATGGGCACCACGCGGGTGCGGTCCTGGTAGCGCAGCGGCAGGTGGAACAGCAGGTCCTGCAGGTTCTCCAGGCCGACCTTGGCGAGTTTTTCCGCCATGGCGTCGCCTACGCCCTTGAGCGTGGTGACCGGGACGTTCGACAGCTCGGTCATGGGTTCAGGCCGGTTGTTCCACCGGCGGCTTGGCCACCGAGCAAAGGCGGATCGAGTCGGCGAGGATCTCGATGGCCTTCGGCCGCGGGAAGCTGGCGCGCCAGGCGATGGCCACGGTGCGGAACGGTGCGGGCGCGGTCAGCGGACGGACTTCGATGACGCCCGGCGCGTAATGATGGCTGTGCACCGCCGACAGCGGCAGGATCGACACGCCCAGGCCCGAGGCGACCATGTGGCGGATGGTTTCCAGCGAGCTGGACTCGACCGTGGTGTGCTTGGAGCCTTCACCACCCTTGTTCAGCGTCGGGCAGGCCTCGAGCACCTGGTCGCGGAAGCAGTGGCCCTCGCCGAGCAGCAGCAGGCTCTTGTCGTTGAGCATGGCGGTGTCGATGGTGTGCTTGGCGGTCCACGGGTGGTCGGCCGGCATCAAGGCGCAGAACGGCTCGTCGTACAGCGGCAGGGTCAGCACGTCGGCCTCGTTGAACGGTAGGGCGATGATCACCGCGTCCAGTTCGCCGTTGCGCAGCTTTTCGCGCAGCACGTGGGTGAAGTTCTCTTCGATGTACAGCGGCATCTGCGGCGCCACGCGGTGCAGCTGCGGGATCAGGTGCGGGAACAGATAGGGGCCGACGGTGTAGATGGCGCCGACCTTGAGTGGCGCGGTCAGCTGGTTCTTGCCGGCCTGGGCCAGCTCGCGGATACCTTGGGCCTGCTCCAGTACCTTCTGCGCCTGGGCGACGATGCTCTCGCCGACCGGCGTGAGGCGCACCGCGCTCTTGCTGCGCTCGAAGATCAGCACGCCGAGTTCGTCCTCGAGCTTCTTCACGCCCACCGACAGGGTCGGCTGGCTGACGTGGCAACGCTCGGCCGCGTGGCCGAAGTGCTGCTCTTGCGCGAGGGTGACGATATAGCGAAGTTCGGTGAGGGTCATAACGTGCGTCCATGAAGTTGCGGCCCCAGCATAGCGGCTGCAATTGATAGACGCACGTTATCAGACTTGCCGTTTTGTGACAGAAACAAAAAACGTCAGCGTCGGTCCAGCGAGTAGACGAACGGCGCGACGACTTCGATCGTGCCATTGTTCAGCAACTCCGCCGGAGGCTTGGGCACCGTGCCGGCACGACGGATCATCTCCAGCGTGGCCCGGTCCAGCGCCGCGCTGCCTGAACCGCCGGCCAGCGCGTACGAGACCACCTTGCCTTCGGCGTCGACCACGAAGCGCAGGCGGTTGATGCCCTGCAGCCCACGACGGCGAGCGTCCTCGGGGTACTTCTTGTACTTGGCCAGGTGGCGCAGCAGGTCGCTCTGCCAGCTCGGCAGGGCATTGCTGTTGGACGCGATGCTTGGCTGTGGCGCCGCCGACTTCTGCGGTGGCGTGTTGCTCGGCGGGGTGTCCGCGACGTCGTCCTTGGCCGGTGGCTCGTCCTTCGGCGGCTCAAGCTTCTTCTCGGGCTTGGGCGGCTGTGGCTTGGCCTTGGGCTTGGGCGGCTTGGGGATGGCGATCTTCGGCTTCGGCGCCTCTGCCAGCTTCGGCAGCGGCGGTTCCTCGACCGGCGTCGGTGGTTTCGGGGCGGCCTTGGGCGGCGGCGGCGGCGCGGGCTCGGGCAGCGGTGCCAGCTCGACCATCATCGCTGCCGGCGGCAACTCGAGGGCCTGGGGCACCGACCAGTTGAGCGTCAGCAGCACGGCGACCGCGTGCACACCCAGCACGATCGCCAGGCTGCCACCGTAGCGCGCCATGTTTGAGCGCGTTTTCGTCATTTCTTGGCTGCCGTCTCGAGTCCGACCAGGCCGACCTTGAGGTAGCCGGCGGCGCGCATGGTGTTCATCACTTCCATCAGGTCGCCGTAATCGACGCCCTTGTCAGCCTGGAAGAAGATGGTGGTTTCCTTGTCGCCCTTGGTCTTGGCGTCGAGCATGGCGCCAAGCTGGTCGCGCTGGGCCACCTCGTCGTCGCCGAGGTAAAGCTTCTTGTCGGCCTTGACGCTGACGAACACCGGCTTCTCGGGCCTCGGCGCGGGCTTCGCGGTCGAGGCGGGCAGGTCGACCTTGATGTCGACCGTGGCCAGGGGCGCCGCGACCATGAAGATGATCAGCAGCACCAGCATCACGTCGATGAACGGCGTGACGTTGATTTCGTGGTTCTCGGCGAGGTCGTCGCCACCTTCGTTGAGATGCAGGCCCATGGCTTACCCCACTTTCACCATGTGCGGGGCGGCGCGCTCGCTGCCCTGGTGGTCCAGATCGCGGCTGACCAGCAGCAGCACCTGGGCGGAGGCGTCGGACACCTGTGCCTTGTAGCCGGCGATGGAGCGGGCGAAGACGTTGTAGATGACCACGGCCGGGATCGCGGCGACCAGGCCCAGGGCGGTGGCCAGCAGGGCCTCGGCGATGCCCGGGGCGACCACAGCGAGGTTGGTGGTCTGGGTCTTGGCGATGCCGATGAAGCTGTTCATGATGCCCCACACGGTGCCGAACAGACCGACGAACGGTGCGGTGGAACCGATGGTGGCCAGTACGCCGGTGCCGCTGCTCATGGTCCGGCCACTGGCGGCTACCAGGCGCTCCAGGCGGAAGCTGACGCGTTCCTTGATGCCTTCCTTCTCACGGGCGTTGGCCGACAGGCGCATCTCTTCGAGGGCGTCATGCACCAGGGTGTGGGCCAGGGTGCCTTCCTTGTTCGACACTTCGCTGGCCTCTTTCAGGCTTACCGAGCGCTTCAGGGCGGCGATCTCGCCACGCAGGCGGCGCTTGGCGCCCATCAGCTCGAAGCCCTTGGCGATCCAGATGGTCCAGGTGATGATCGAGGCGATGGCCAGGCCGATCATCACGGCCTTCACCACCACGTCGGCGTTCTTGTACATGCCCCATGGGGACAGGTCGTGGGCCATGCCCAGCGAGGTGTCTTCGACCATCGCCTGCACGTTCTCGTCGGCTGGGGCCTGGCCATCGACCGGAGCATTTGCGTCAGCAGGCGCTGCGACTGGCGCGGCAACCGGGGCCTGGCCTTCGGCGGCAGGCGTGGCCGGGGCGGCGGCAGCGGCGGGTGCCGGGGAAGCGGCGACAGGCTCATCGGCCATGGCTGCCGGGGCCAGTACCAGGCTGAACATCAGCGCGGCAATGGCGCGCCAGGCGCGCGACGGGGTTGGCGAAGCGGAAGGTTGAGTACGTGTCATGCTGGCCGGACCTGATGAAGAGAAATGGGTTGAGTTCTTCAAGGCCTCGAAGCAGGCCGAGAACAGACAGGGTCGCCATTATTGCAAGTAATTCTTGTTAACAAAAGTAATACTGTTGCTTTTTTTGACCTTGGTATAGCCGTTTATCGCGCTAACCCGATAGCCTGTGCCTTTCGCATTAGGAGGTTTGGTATGTCAGACGTTTCAGCTTTGATCGTGGGTTGCGGTGATGTAGGCAGCCGCCTGGCCCGCCAACTGCTTGCTCAAGGCTGGCAGGTCAGCGGCTTGCGCCGTTCGGTCGATCAGCTGCCCGAAGGGGTTCGGCCGATCGCCGCCGATCTGGCCGAGCCACAGATACCGAGCGCCTGGCCTGAGCAGGGGCCTGATTACCTGGTGTATTGCGTGGCGGCCAGCCAGCACGATGAAGCCGGCTACCAGGCGGCCTATGTCGAAGGTTTGCGCCATGTGCTGGGATGGCTGGCGGCGAAAGGGCAGCGGCCGCGACGCTTGGTGTTCGTGTCCAGTAGCAGCGTGTATGCGCAGCAGGACGGTGAATGGATTGCCGAAGCGGCAGCCACGCAGCCCGAGGGCTATTCCGGCAAGGTGATGCTCGAGGCCGAGCGGCTGGCGCTGGACAGCGGCATTCCCGCGACGATCGTGCGCCTGACCGGCATCTATGGCCCGGGGCGCGAGTGGTTGCTGAGTCAGGTGCGCCAGGGTTATCGCGTGGCCGAGGAGCCACCGTTGTACGGCAATCGCATCCATGCCGAGGATGCCGCCGGCCTGATGGCGCACCTGCTGCGGGCCGATGCCCGGGGTGTTGCGCTGGATGACTGCTATATCGGCGTCGATGACGACCCTGCGCCGCTGGCCGAGGTGGTGGCCTGGCTGCGTGAATACCTGGGCGTTACCCAGTGGTCGGATGAGCAGCGGGTGCGGCGCACCGGCAGCAAGCGTTGCAGCAATGCGCGGGCGCGGGCGTTGGGATGGGTGCCGCAGTACCCGAGCTATAAAGAGGGGTATGCGGCCATTCTGCAAGGGCGTGGTTGAGACTGCCGGCCCTATCGCGGGGCAAGCCCGCTCCCACGCATATCGTGGGAGCGGGCTTGCCCCGCGATGCTGGTTAATCCTTTTCCAGCACCCACTGCCGCGCACCGGCGGCCAGTTGCGGCATTTCATCCGGCTGGGCGCGGTTCACCGCCTGGAAGATTTCCAGGGTGTCGCCGTCGCGCTTGAAGATCCACGGCGCGCCGCGCTGGTTGCGCTCCAGCCACAGGCTGTCGTTGCCATCGCCCATGGTCGCGCAGTCGCCCGCCAGGCACAGGGCGAAGCGGTCGGGGCCGGGCAGGCCGGTGACGTTGCCGGTGTCGCTGAAGCGCACCACGGCGCCCTTGCCCTGGCCTTCGACGATCTTCCAGTCGCCGCCCAGGTATTGCTGGTACAGCGCCTTCTCGAAGCTGCCGCCCAGCGGCGCATTCTGTGGGCCTTCGCTGCGCACGAAGGTCTGCTGGTGACCGGACGGGTCGATCGCCAGCAACTCGTCGCCGTCGAGCTTGAGCTGCTCGACCAGGCCACCTTCGAAGCTGACCTGCCAGTCTTTCTCGTTGGCGCTCAGGCGCCCGTCGGCAGCCTCGAAGCCATTGCTGAAGCTGGCCTGCTGGTTCTTGACGTCGATCTTCCATTCGAACACCGGGCCCTGGGCGTCGAGGGCCTGGCGCAGGCTGGTGCCTTTGCCGGCGGCGTCGATGGCGGCCTGGTTGATCCAGGTGCCGTTGAAGTCTTCGGGTTTGTGGCTGGCGCAGCCGCCCAGGAGCAGGGCTGCCAGCGCGAGAGGCAATGCGTGGCGCATGGGGGAAACCTTGGGGCAGGAGAGGGTGGTGACGGGCGTGGCGCCCGTCACCGGGGGTATTACTCGAGGACCAGGATGGCGTCCATCTCGACCTGGGCACCCTTCGGCAGAGCAGCTACGCCGATGGCGGCGCGGGCCGGGTAAGGCTGTTCGAAGTAACGGCCCATGATCTCGTTGACCTTGGCGAAGTGGCTCAGGTCGGTGAGGAAGATGTTCAGCTTGACGATGTCCTTGAACGAACCGCCAGCGGCTTCGGCCACCGACTTCAGGTTCTCGAACACCTGGACAGTCTGGGCTTCGAAGCCTTCGACCAGTTCCATGGTCTTCGGATCGAGCGGGATCTGGCCCGACATGTACACGGTGTTGCCAGCCTTGATCGCTTGCGAGTAGGTGCCGATGGCGGCAGGGGCCTTGTCGCTGGTGATGACGGTCTTGCTCATGATGACTCCTTGCGGTTGGCGGACTACGCACGCATCCGGGTGATGCGGACCACGCCGGTCAAGGTGCGCAGCTTCTTGATCACGCGGGCCAGGTGCACGCGGTCGTGCACGCTGACCACCAGTTGGACCACGCTGATACGGCCGTCGCGTTCGTCCATGCTGATTTTCTCGATGTTGCCGTCGGCGGCGTTGACGCTGCTGGCCAGCAGCGCGATCAGGCCGCGCTGGTGTTCCAGTTCGACACGCAGCTCGACGTTGAACTCGCCGGTGATGTCCTTGGCCCAGGAGAGCTGCAGGCACTTCTCCGGGTTGTGGCGGACTTCACTGATGTTGCGGCAGTCTTCCAGGTGCACGACCATGCCCTTGCCGGCCGACAGGTGGCCGACGATCGGATCACCGGGGATCGGGGTGCAGCACTTGGCGTAGCTGAGCACCAGGCCCTCGGTGCCGCGGATCGCCAGCGGGCCTTCCGGCGCCGGCAGCTGCTCGCCTTCGGCGGACAGCAGGCGGCGGGCGACCACGTAGGCCATGCGATTGCCCAGGCCGATGTCTTCGAGCAGGTCCTCGAGCAGCTCCAGGCGGTACTCGGCGAGGATCGACTGGATGCGTTCCTGGGGGATCTTTTCCAGGCTGCTATCGAAGCCGGTCAGCACCTTGTTCAGCAGGCGCTCGCCGAGGCTGATGGACTCGGAGCGGCGCTGTTGCTTGAGGGCGTGGCGGATGTGCGTGCGTGCCTTGCCGGTGACCACGAAGTTGAGCCAGGCCGGGTTCGGCCGGGCGCCCGGTGCGCTGACGATCTCGACGGTGGAGCCGCTCTGCAGCGGTTCGGACAACGGCGCCAGGCGGCGGTTGATGCGGCAGGCGATGCAGCTGTTGCCGACGTCGGTGTGCACCGCGTAGGCGAAGTCGACGGCGGTGGAGCCCTTGGGCAGCTCCATGATCCGGCCTTTGGGGGTGAAGACGTAGACCTCGTCCGGGAACAGGTCGATCTTCACGCTCTCGATGAATTCCAGCGAGTTGCCGGCGCGCTGCTGCAGCTCGAGGATGCCCTTGACCCACTGGCGGGCGCGGGCGTGGCTGCCCTTGGGCTGCTCTTCCTCGTTGGACTTGTACAGCCAGTGTGCGGCGATACCGTTGTTGGCCATCTCTTCCATTTCGCGGGTGCGGATCTGGATCTCGATGGGCACGCCGTGCATGCCGAACAGCGTGGTGTGCAACGACTGGTAGCCGTTGGCCTTGGGGATCGCGATGTAGTCCTTGAACCGGCCCGGCAGCGGCTTGTACAGGTTGTGCACGGCACCGAGCACGCGGTAGCAGGTATCGACCTTGTCGACAATGATGCGGAAGGCGTACACGTCCATGATCTCGGTGAAGGCGCGGCGCTTGCCGCGCATCTTCTTGTAGATGCCATAGAGGTGTTTCTGCCGGCCGCTGACCTCGCCCTGGATGCCGTCGGCGGCCAGGCAGTTGGCCAGCGAGGTCTCGATCTTGGCGACGATTTCCTTGCGGTTGCCCCGCGCGCTCTTGACCGCCCGGTGGATCAGCGACGAACGCATCGGGTGCATGGCCTTGAAGCCGAGGTCCTCGAACTCGACGCGCACGGTGTGCATCCCCAGGCGGTTGGCGATGGGGGCGTAGATCTCGAGGGTTTCCTTGGCGATGCGTCGGCGTTTTTCGCCGGACAGCACTTCCAGGGTGCGCATGTTGTGCAGGCGGTCGGCCAGCTTGACCAGGATCACGCGGATATCGCGGGCCATGGCCATGGCCATCTTCTGGAAGTTCTCGGCCTGCGCCTCGGCCTTGGTCTCGAAGTTCATCTGGGTCAGCTTGCTGACCCCGTCGACCAGCTCGGCGACGGTCTCGCCGAATTGCTGGCTCAAGGCTTCCTTGGCGATGCCGGTGTCTTCGATCACGTCGTGCAGCATGGCCGCCATCAGGCTCTGATGGTCCATGTGCATGTCGGCGAGGATGCTGGCGACCGCCAGCGGATGGGTCACGTAGGGCTCGCCGCTGCGGCGGCGCTGGCCATCGTGGGCCTGCTCGGCGTAGAAGTAGGCCCGGCGAACCAGGTTGACCTGTTCGGGGCCCAGGTAAGTCGACAGCCGTTCGGCGAGGGCTTCTATACCCGGCATGGTTTCACCTCTTGCTGAAGAAGAGGGCCTTGCGCCGCACGGTGTCGACTGGGCATCAATCAGACGGCCTCGTTGTTCTCGTCCTCGAACGCGGCGAATACCGGATCCTCGGTGACGATCTCTTCGGCGGCGATGAACTCTGGCGTGACGATGCCTTCGGCGATTTCACGCAGGGCGACGACGGTCGGCTTGTCGTTTTCCCACGCAACGCGTGGCTCTTTGCCGCCGGTAGCCAGCTGGCGGGCGCGCTTGGTCGAGAGCATGACCAGCTCAAAGCGGTTATCCACGTGTTCCAGGCAGTCTTCAACAGTTACGCGGGCCATGGTCTTCCTCAGTAGCAAATGCGGTAGGCGTGCGCCCAGAATGGGCAGGCGGACTCGATAGTTTAAAAAATCACCAGCCAATAGGGAAGGGCTGTTTTGTCGGGTGCCCTTCCTCCGGTGCTGTTTGAGTCGTTTTCGCGGGCCCCGTGGGAGCGGGCTTGCCCGCGAAGAAGTTCACACCAAGCCTGAGTCGGACGATAACGGTTCCTGTTACCCGAAAACAACCGCCCCTGACGCGTTAACGCAACATTGCGTCGCGCAGGCGCGGGGTCAGCTCTTCGAACAGCGTCTGTACCGAGCGCAGGGCGCGGCAATCGGGTCGGGTCAGCAACCACAACTGCGTGTCACAGCCGGGCAGCGGGCCGCTCAGCGCCTCGACGCCGGGCAGGTCGTGGACCATGTAGTCGGGCAGTGCCGCCACGCCCAGGCCGGTGGTCACCAGTTGCGCGATGGTCGACATGCCGCTGCACTGGTAGCGTGGAATCAGCCCCGGGTGATGCTGGTTGCGCCAGACCACCGTGGCGTGGTCCTGCATGGAGTCGTCGGGGGCAATCCAGGGCACGCTGGCGGCGGACTCCTGCAGGCGCTCGCGCAGCGCCGGCAGGCCGCAGACCACGTAGGAGGTCGAGCCCAGGCAGCGGCCCACGAGGTGTTCCGGCGGCGTGTTGGTCAGGCGCAGGGCAATGTCGGCATCGCGTCGGCTGAGGTTGGCGAAGGTGTTGGAGGTGCCCATTTCCAGCGACAGCGCCGGGTAGTTGGGCATGAACTCGGCCAGCGCCGGCAGCAGCAGGCTGTGCAGCACCGCCTCGGTGCAGGTCAGGCGCACGGTGCCGCTGACCACCTGCTCGCCGCTGGTCAGGGCGATGCGCGCCGCGTCCAGCGCCTGTTCGGCGCGCTCGGCCTGCTCGGCCAGGGCCTGGGCGGTGTCGGTGGGCAGGTAGCCCTTGCGGCTCTTGACGAACAGCGCGGTGCCCAGCGCCGACTCCAGCCGGCGGATCGAACGGAAGACCGTGGAAACGTCGACCTTGAGCAGTTCGGCGGCCTTGGCCAGGGAGCGGCCGCGCTCCAGCGCCAGGACCAGGGCGAGGTCCGCATGGTTGATCTGATATTGCATCGATGCACGCTCTGCTTGCCGAAATGCCAATGTCTGTTGCGTTGGGGCCATTTTATAGTGAAACGGCCCCCGGGAATCAATGCAGCCGGTCGGCAACCAGCCCCCCACGATGGGCCAGTGAAAAGAACAACAGCAGCACCATCGTCGCCTTACGAGGCGTCATCCGCAGTTCCCCACATCGCCGCTCCGAATCAAAGGATGTACAGCCATGACGTCGGTCTCCCCGTGCGCCAGTTCTTCCCGCGAGATGAATGAGTTCCTGGATGCCCATCCGGATACCCAGTACGTCGACCTGCTGATCTCCGACATGAACGGGGTGGTGCGCGGCAAGCGCATCGAGCGCGCCAGCCTGCACAAGGTGTACGAGAAGGGCATCAACCTGCCGGCCTCGCTGTTCGCCCTGGACATCAACGGCTCGACCGTCGAAAGCACGGGCCTGGGTCTGGACATCGGCGACGCCGACCGCATCTGTTTCCCGATTCCCGGCACGCTCTGCGACGAGCCGTGGCAGAAGCGGCCGACCGCGCAGTTGCTGATGACCATGCACGAGCTGGATGGCGCGCCGTTCTTCGCCGACCCGCGCGAGGTGCTGCGCCAGGTGGTGAGCCGGTTCGACGACCTGGGCCTGGATATCTGCGCCGCGTTCGAGCTGGAGTTCTACCTGATCGACCAGGACAACCTCAACGGTCGTCCGCAGCCGCCGCGCTCGCCGATTTCGGGCAAGCGCCCGCAGTCGACCCAGGTGTACCTGATCGATGACCTCGACGAGTACGCCGACTGCCTGCAGGACATGCTCGAAGCCGCCAAGGAGCAGGGCCTGCCCGCCGACGCCATCGTCAAGGAAAGCGCCCCGGCGCAGTTCGAGGTCAACCTGCACCATGTTGCCGATCCACTGAAGGCCTGCGACTACGCGATCCTGCTCAAGCGCCTGATCAAGAACGTCGCCTACGACCATGAGATGGATTCCACCTTCATGGCCAAGCCCTATCCGGGCCAGGCGGGTAACGGCCTGCATGTGCACATCTCGCTGCTGGACAAGAAGACCGGCAAGAACATCTTCGCCCACGACGACCCGCTGCAGAGCGAGACCCTGCGCCACGCCATCGGCGGCGTGCTGGAGACCATGCCGGCGTCGATGGCGTTCCTGTGCCCGAACATCAACTCCTACCGCCGTTTCGGCGCGCAGTTCTACGTGCCCAACGCGCCGAGCTGGGGCCTGGACAACCGCACCGTGGCGGTCCGCGTGCCGACCGACAGCAGCGAGAACGTGCGCATCGAGCACCGCGTGGCCGGTGCCGACGCCAACCCGTACCTGATGCTCGCGGCGATCCTCGCCGGCATCCACCATGGGCTGACCAACAAGGTCGAGCCGGACGCGCCGATCGAAGGCAACTCGTACGAACAGCTGGAACAGAGCCTGCCGAACAACCTGCGCGACGCCCTGCGCGCGCTGGACGACAGCGAAGTCCTCAACCAATACATCAGCCCGGACTACATCGACATCTTCGTGGCCTGCAAGGAGAGCGAGCTGGCCGAGTTCGAAGTGTCGATCTCCGACCTCGAGTACAACTGGTACCTGCACACGGTGTAAGCCCATGAGCGCATTTGCGGTCCCCTTGATCGGTGTCAGCGCCTGCCGCCAGCAGGTGGGGAAGAACTCGTCGCACACGGTGGGCGACAAGTATGTCGAGGCCGCAGGCTTTGCCGGGCTGCCGCTGATCCTGCCGGCGCGTGATGGCGGCAGCGACACCCGGGCGCTGTTGGCCCGGCTCGATGGCATTCTTTTTACCGGTTCGCCTTCAAATGTCGAGCCGCATCATTACAATGGCGCCCCCAGCGCGGAAGGCACCCGGCACGATCTTGCACGTGATCGCCTGACCTTGCCGCTGCTGCAGGCGGCCATTGCCGCCGGTGTGCCGGTGTTGTGCATCTGCCGTGGCTTCCAGGAACTGAACGTGGCCCTTGGCGGCAGCCTGCACCAGCGCGTGCAGGAACTGCCCGGCTACCTGGACCACCGCGAACCTGAGGACGCACCCCTGGAGGTGCAATACGGCCCTCGTCATCCCGTCGCGGTCACCGCGGGCGGGTTGTTCGAGCGCCTGGGCCTGGCTGCGCAGTTCGAGGTCAACTCGCTGCACAGCCAGGGCATCGACCGCCTGGCCCCGGGCCTGCGCGTCGAGGCAAGGGCCCCGGATGGCCTGATCGAAGCGGTGTCGATGCCTGATGCGCCGGGCTTTGTAGTCGGCGTGCAGTGGCACCCTGAATGGCGTTTCGCCGAAAACCCGGTCTCGCTGCGCTTGTTCGAGGCGTTCCGCGAGGCTTGCATTGCCCATGCTGCTCGGGAGGGTGTGCGTCAGGAAACACGCTGACGTTAGCCGAAGGTCCAGGATGACCGTGCCCCCACCACGAGCTTTCAATGAGTGAAAGCGGGCCCTCTACGGCGGGCCTGTGAGAACAATTCCAATAGTTACGGCACAGACTCATGAATGAATACACAGAAGCCGGACGCCCACCCGACGCGGCGTCCGACTCGGGCAACACCCAGCGTAGCAAGGGCCTGGCCAAGGGCCGCCTCGGTCTGCTGGCCAGCGTCGTGCTGGGCATTTCCACCATCGCCCCGGTCTATACCCTGACCGGCGCGCTAGGTCCGACCGTGCGCGAAGTCGGCGCCCACCTGCCGGCGGTGTTCATCGTCGGCTTCCTGCCGATGCTGCTGGTGGCCCTGGGCTACCGCGAGCTGAACTCGGCCGAGCCCGACAGCGGCACCTCCTTCACCTGGTCGGCCCGGGCCTTCGGTCCGATGATCGGCTGGATCGGCGGTTGGGGGCTGGTGGTCGCCACCACCATCGTGCTGTCCAACCTGGCGGGCGTGGCGGTGGACTTCTTCTACCTGTTCCTGGCCCAGATCACCGGCAACCAGGAGCTGGCGGCGCTGGCGGACAACCTGTTGGTCAACGTCACCACCTGTTGCGTGTTCATCGCCCTGGCGGTGTGGATCTGCTGTCGCGGCATGGCCACCACCATGACCGTGCAGTACGGCCTGGTGGCCTTGCAGTTGCTGGTGCTGATCGGCTTCGCGTTCGCCGCCTTCGGCGAGACCACGGCGCCGCCACCGCTGGCATTCGACCTTGCCTGGTTCAACCCGTTCGGCGTCGAGTCGTTCTCGGCGTTCGCCGCGGGCCTGTCGTTGTCGATCTTCATCTTCTGGGGTTGGGACGTGTGCCTGACCGTCAGCGAGGAGTCGATCGGCAGTGAGGAAGTGCCGGGCAAGGCCGCCACCTGGACGGTGTTGCTGATCCTTGGCCTGTACCTGCTCACCGCCATCGCCACCCTGCAGTTCGCCGGGATCAGCGAGGATGGCCTGGGCCTGGGCAACCCGCGCATCCAGGAGAACGTGTTCGCCCACCTGGCCGGCCCGGTCATGGGGCCGCTGGCGATCCTGATGTCGATCGCGGTGCTGGCCAGCACCGCCGCCTCGCTGCAGTCGACCTTCGTCTCGCCGGCGCGCACCCTGCTCGCCATGGGTTACTACGGCGCTGTGCCGCAGCGCTTCGCCACGGTCTGCCCACGTTCGCAGACGCCGCGCTATGCGACCATCTGTGCCGGCATTGCCGCGGGCCTGTTCTACGTGACCATGCGTACCTTGAGCGAGAACGTGCTGGCGGACACCATCACCGCCCTGGGCATGATGATCTGCTTCTATTACTCGCTGACCGCGTTCGCTTGCGTGTGGTATTTCCGCCGCAGCCTGTTCGACAGCGCGCGCCACTTCTTCATGCGCGGCGTCTGCCCGCTGGTGGGTGGGGTGATCCTGTCGGTGATCTTCGTGCGCACGGCGATCGACAGCGCTTCACCGGACTTCGGCAGCGGCTCGCATGTGGGCGGGCTGGGGCTGGTATTCGTGATCGCGGCGATCATCTCGGCACTGGGGATCGTGCTGATGATGCTGTCGCGGTTGCGGGCGCCGGCGTATTTCCTGGGGGCGACCCTGCGTCAGCAGGCGACCATTCAGCTGCAGGACTAACGCATGGGGGCGCTTTGCGCCCCTTTCGCGACACAAGGCCGCTCCTACAGGTACAGCGCAGTTTCAGACTCTGCACCGTACCTGTAGGAGCGGCCTTGTGTCGCGATAGGGCCTCGCAGAGGCCCCGGCGGTCTTCATCCGATCAGCTGCTTGAGCAACTCACCATGCCGCGCCTGCTGTTTCTTCAGCAACAGGCGATTCGAGGCGAACACCGCCTTCAATTCCTCCAGCGCCACGCCGAAGTCGTCATTGATGATGACGTACTCATACTCGTCGTAGTGCACCATCTCGCTGACCGCTTCCTTCATACGCCCGGCGATGATCTCCTCGCTGTCCTGCCCACGGCCATCCAACCGCTGACGCAGGGCCTCCTGGCTTGGCGGCAGGATGAAGATCGAGCGCGCCTCGGGCATCAGCTTGCGCACCTGCTGGGCACCTTGCCAGTCGATTTCCAGGATCAGGTCGTAGCCCTGGTCGAGGGTTTCCTGCAGGGCGCTGCGCGACGTGCCGTAGAAGTTGCCGAACACTTCGGCGTGCTCGAGGAAGTCGCCTTGGGCGATCAATGCCTTGAATTCCTCGTGAACGACGAAGTGGTAGTTCACCCCGTGCTCCTCGCCCGGACGCATGGCGCGGGTGGTGTGGGAGACCGAGACGCGCACGCTGGCGTCGTCCTTGATCAGGGCCGTGACCAGGCTGGTCTTGCCGGCGCCGGACGGGGCCGAAACGATGTAGAGGGTGCCGCTGCTGTGATTCATGGTAGGGGTGGCCTTACTCGATATTCTGTACTTGTTCACGCATCTGTTCGATCAGCACCTTCAGGTTGACCGCCGCCTGCGTGCTGCGCGGGTCGAAGGCCTTGGAGCCGAGGGTGTTGGCTTCGCGGTTGAGCTCCTGCATCAGGAAGTCCAGGCGCCGGCCGGCGGCGCCGCCGGACTTGAGCACCCGGCGCACCTCGGTGACGTGGGTGCTGAGGCGGTCCAGCTCCTCGGCAACGTCGCTCTTCTGCGCCAGCAGGACCATTTCCTGCTCCAGGCGCTGCGGATCGAGCTCGGCCTTCATGTCGCCGAAGCGATCGAGGACCTTCTGCCGTTGCGCGGCCAGCATCTGCGGCACCAGGGTGCGCAGGGTGGCGACTTCGCCGGCCATGCTGTCCAGGCGCTCGTTGATCAGCCGGGCCAGTTCGGCGCCTTCGCGCTCACGGCCCGCCTTGAGTTCGGCCAGCGCCTCGTCGAACAGGGCGATGGCTTCGGCGTTGAGCGCCTGCGGATCGCTGGCGTCGGCCACCAGCACGCCTGGCCAGGCCAGCACTTCCAGCGGGTTGAGCGGCGCCGGCTGCTTGATCAGGCCGGCGACGGTCTCGGCGGCGGCGACCAGCTGCGCGGCGCGCTCGCGGTCGACCTGCAACGGCTTGCCGGCGTTGTCCTCGCTCAGGCGCAGGGTGCACTCGACCTTGCCGCGGGACAGGCCCTGGCGCAGGCCCTCGCGTACCGCGCCTTCGAGGTCACGCAGCGCCTCGGGCAGGCGCAGGTGGGGTTCCAGATAGCGGTGGTTGACCGAACGCAGCTCCCAGACCAGGGTGCCTTGGCTGCCAGCGCGCTCGACACGAGCAAAAGCGGTCATGCTATGCACCATGGGGAGTACCTCGCGTATTCAGGTGAACGGGGAGCCTGTCGGCTGCAAGGCGCAGGATTGTAGCGCAGTGCGGCCCGGGCGCCCAATCCACCCATGCTACCGGCCCTCTTCTGGCCTGTCGGAAAAGGCGACAGGCTGCGCGGGTACGACGACAGGCGTGCCTTCGGCGGGCGGCGGGCTCTATAATGCTCGGCAGATTCAAAGTCCCGGTACAGGTATCCCAGATGAAACGTCCAAGTGGTCGCGCCGCCGATCAGCTCCGCTCGATCCGCATTACCCGCAACTACACCAAGCACGCCGAGGGATCGGTACTGGTCGAGTTCGGTGACACCAAGGTCATCTGCACGGTCAGCGTCGAGAATGGTGTTCCCCGCTTCCTCAAAGGTCAGGGCCAAGGCTGGCTCACCGCCGAATACGGCATGCTGCCGCGTTCGACCGGCGAGCGTAACCAGCGCGAGGCCAGCCGCGGCAAGCAAGGTGGCCGCACCCTCGAAATCCAGCGCCTGATCGGCCGCTCCCTGCGCGCCGCGCTGGACATGAGCAAGCTCGGCGACATCACCCTGTACGTCGACTGCGACGTGATCCAGGCCGACGGCGGCACCCGCACCGCCTCGATCACCGGCGCCATGGTCGCCCTGTGCGACGCCCTGGCGGTGATCAAGAAGCGTGGTGGCCTCAAGGGCGGCAACCCGCTCAAGCACATGATCGCCGCAGTGTCGGTGGGCATGTATCAGGGCGAGGCCGTGCTCGACCTCGACTACCTCGAGGACTCCGCCGCCGAGACCGACCTGAACGTGGTCATGACCAGCGCCGGTGGCTTCATCGAAGTGCAGGGCACCGCCGAGGGCGCGCCGTTCCAGCCTGAAGACTTCAACGCCATGCTGGCGCTGGCGCAGAAGGGCATGACCGAGATCTTCGAACTGCAGCAGGCCGCGCTGGCCGACTGACGACACGCCAGGAAGGTGCTGAACATGAGCGATGTGGACTTGCCGATCACCCCGCCCAGCGCCGAGGTCCGGCAGTGGGCGATGTTCTGTCACCTGTCCGCGCTGCTGGGCCTGGTGATGCCCCTTGGGCATCTGCTTGGCCCGCTGGTGCTGTGGCACCTCAAGCGCGAGCAGGATCCGTTCATCGATGCCCAGGGCAAGGAGGCGCTGAACTTCCAGATCAGCGTGACCCTCGCCGGGTTCTTCTGCTTCCTGCTGATGTTCGTGGTCATCGGCATCGTGCTGTTCGCCGCGCTGATGGTGGCGGTGCTGATCCTGATCATCCTGGCGGCGGTCAGGGCCAACGAAGGGAAGCCGTATCGCTATCCCTGGATCTGGCGACCGATCAGATAGGCACAAAAAAGCCGACCCCATGGGTCGGCTTTTTTCTGCGCGCCATCCTCAGATGGTCAGCGTCCAGTCGTAGTCCACGATCAGCGGCGCATGCTGGGAGAAACGCGGCTGGCGTGGCAGACGGGCGTTGCGCACGAAGCGGCGCAGGCCTGGGGTGAGGATCTGGTAGTCGAACCGGTACCCCAGGTTGAGCATCTCGGCCTGCTCGTTGTCTGGCCACCAGCTGTACTGGTCGCCTTCACGGCTGACTTCGCGCAGGGCGTCGACATAGCCCATATCGCCGACGATGGCGTCCATCCAGGCGCGTTCCGGCGGCAGGAAGCCGACCGACTGCTGGCTGTCGCGCCAGTTCTTGATATCGAGCTTCTGCTGCGCCACGTAGAACGAGCCGCAGTAGATGTATTCGCGACGCTTGCGACGCTGCTTGTCCAGGTACTTGGCGAAGTCGTCCATCAACTTGAACTTCTGGTTCAAGTCTTCGTCGCCGTGCATGCCCGAAGGCAGCAGCAGGCTGGCAATACTGACTTTGTCGAAATCTGCTTGCAGATAACGCCCGTAGCGGTCGGCTGTCTCGAAGCCCAGGCCGGTGATGACTGCCTTGGGCTGCATGCGCGAGTACAGTGCCACGCCACCTTGGGTGGGCACCTCCGCGTCGCAGGCGTAAAGGAAATAGCCATCGAGCTGGAAAGCTGGGTCGTCGAGTTCAAAGGCCGAGGCGCGGGTATCCTGAAGGCAGATGACGTCGGCATTCTGGGCTTGCAGCCAGCTGAGCAATCCACGCTCGGCCGCAGCCTGAATGCCATTTACGTTCACACTGATGATCCGCATAAATGGCCCCAAAAATCTCGTGCGTGTATGATACCCGAGCTCAACACATTTAGCTAAATCCGTGGTGTCCGGGACCTTTCATGCAGCCGTATCAGCGCGACTTCATCCGTTTTGCCATCGATCGCGGCGTTCTGCGCTTCGGTGAGTTCACCCTGAAATCGGGGCGTACCAGCCCGTACTTCTTCAATGCCGGCCTGTTCAACACAGGTTCCGCGCTGGCCCAGCTGGGGCGTTGCTACGCGGCGGCCATCGTCGACAGCAAGATCCCCTTCGACGTGCTGTTCGGCCCGGCCTACAAGGGCATTCCCCTGGCGGCGGCCACCGCCGTGGCCCTGGCCGAACAGCACCAGCTCGACGTGCCGTGGTGTTTCAACCGCAAAGAGGCCAAGGATCACGGCGAGGGCGGCAGCCTGGTCGGCGCCCCGCTGGCCGGTGACGTGCTGATCATCGACGACGTGATCACCGCCGGCACCGCGATCCGCGAGGTCATGCAGATCATCAATGCCCAGCAGGCCAAGGCCGCCGGCGTGCTGATCGCGCTGAACCGCGAAGAACGCGGCAATGGCGAGCTGTCGGCGATCCAGGAAGTCGAGCGCGACTTCGGTATCCCGGTGGTCAGCATCGTCTCGCTGACCCAGGTGCTGGAATTCCTGGCTGACGATCCGCAGCTCAAGCAGCACCTGCCGGCGGTCGAGGCGTACCGCGCTCAGTACGGCATCTGAGACGTTGGCAGCATGAAAAAGGCGACCTGATGGTCGCCTTTTTCATGTCCGCGTTTCAGCGGCTGTTAGGGTAAGGGTCGTGCACCGCGTCGCCCTGACCGCTGAGGATCTTCCAGCCGCGCAGCGGATGGGTCATGGGCTTGAAGTGGGGGCAGGGGGGGCAGTGAGGTCTTGCTCTGGTTGGAATACTTGTGGCCGCAATCCGCGCAGGCATAGGTGCCAGCGGAAACGTCGCTGCCATATTTGACCAGGTTTTTTTGCGTCATGGATGAATCTCCTTGTAGGGAGATTCCATGCTAGTAGCGATTCTTGGGCGGCGGTTGTAGTAACGGTCTCGCTTTGGTGTGGGAAATTTCCCGGCAGAAAGCAAGCGCGCCTCTGATCGAGGCGCGCTTGTGCATCAGCGCTGCTTGCGGTTGGTGATCAGGGTGCCCACGCCGCTGTCGGTGAAGATCTCCAGCAGCACGGCATTCGGCACGCGACCGTCGATGATGTGCGAGCTGTTGACGCCGCCCTGGACTGCGTCCAGCGCGCATTTGATCTTCGGCAGCATGCCGCCGTAGATGGTGCCGTCAGCGATCAGTTCGTTGACCTGCTCGGTGGTCAGCCCGGTGAGTACCTCGCCCTGCTTGTCCATCAGGCCGGCGATGTTGGTCAGCAGCATCAGCTTCTCGGCCTTCAGCGCCTCGGCCACCTTGCCCGCCACCAGGTCGGCGTTGATGTTGTAGGACTCGCCGTTGGCGCCCACGCCGATCGGCGCGATCACCGGAATGAAGTCACCCTTGACCAGCATGTTCAGCAGGTCGGTGTTGACGCTCACGACCTCGCCGACATGGCCAATGTCGATGATTTCCGGGGTGGTCATCTCCGGGGTCTGGCGGGTGACGGTCAGCTTCTTGGCGCGGATCAGTTCCGCGTCCTTGCCGGTCAGGCCGATGGCGCTGCCACCGTGGCGGTTGATCAGGTTGACGATGTCCTTGTTCACCTGGCCGCCCAGGACCATCTCCACCACGTCCATGGTCGCCGCGTCGGTGACACGCATGCCGTCGATGAAGTGGCTGTCGATCGACAGGCGCTTGAGCAGGTCGCCGATCTGCGGCCCGCCACCGTGCACCACCACCGGGTTGATGCCCACGGCCTTCATCAGCACGATGTCACGGGCGAAGCCGGTCTTGAGCTCCTCGCTCTCCATCGCGTTGCCGCCGTACTTGATCACCAGGGTCTTGCCGACGAAGCGGCGGATGTAAGGCAGTGCTTCGGACAAAACCTCGGCTACATGGGAAGCGGCATCGCGATCGAGGGTCATGCAGGGCTCCAGGTAAGGAACGTAAAGTCGTCAGAACGGCAGTTGCAGGCCGGGTTGGACCCGCAGCAACTGCGTGCGGAATACAGCCTTGATTCGGTCGAGCTCTGCCGCGCTGTCGGCCTCGAAGCGCAGCACCAGCACCGGCGTGGTGTTGGAGGCGCGGACCAGGCCCCAGCCGTGGGGGTAGTCGACCCGCACACCGTCGATGGTGGTCAGGTTGGCTTCGCCCCAGTCGGCGTCGCGTTGCAGTGCATCAATGATGCTGAATTTACCCTCGTCGGTCACATCAATGTTGATTTCCGGCGTGGAAATATCATTGGGGAATGCGGCGAACAGGCTTTCGGCGTCCTGCCCGGCCTTGCTGAGGATCTCCAGCAGGCGCGCGGCGCTGTAGATGCCGTCGTCGAAACCGTACCAGCGTTCCTTGATGAAGATGTGTCCGCTCATCTCGCCGGCCAGCAGCGAGCCGGTCTGTTTCATCTTCTTCTTGATCAGCGAGTGGCCGGTCTTCCACATCAGCGCACGGCCACCGTGCTGCTCGATCAGCGGGGTCAGGCGGCGGGTGCACTTGACGTCGAAGATGATCTCGGCGCCCGGGTTGCGCGACAGCACGTCCTGGGCGAACAGCATCAGCAGGCGGTCGGGGTAGACGATGCTGCCGGTGTTGGTCACCACGCCGACGCGGTCGCCGTCGCCGTCGAAGGCCAGGCCGATGTCGGCACCGGTCTCCTTCACCTTGGCGATCAGGTCTTCCAGGTTCTCGGGCTTGCCCGGGTCCGGGTGGTGGTTGGGGAAGTTGCCGTCGACCTCGCAGAACAGCGGGATGACGTCGCAGCCCAGGGCCTCGATCAGTTGCGGGGCGACCACGCCGGCGGCGCCGTTGCCGCAGTCGACCACCACCTTCAGGCGCTTGGCCAGCTTGACGTCGGCGGTGATTTGCTGGAAGTAGCGGTCGAGGATCTCGACCTTTTCCACACGGCCTTCGCCGCGGGTGAGGTCGTTGGTCTTCAGGCGCGTCAGCAGGGCCTGGATCTGTTCGTTGGCCAGGGTGTCACCGGCGATGACGATCTTGAAACCGTTGTAGTCCGACGGGTTGTGGCTGCCGGTGAGCATCACCCCCGACTTGCCGGCCAGCACGTTGGCCGCGTAGTACAGCGCCGGGGTCGGCACCAGGCCGACATCGCTGACTTGGCAACCGGCGTCGGCCAGGCCCTTGATCAGTTGCTCGACCAGCATCGGGCCGGACAGGCGGCCATCACGGCCGACCGAAATCTGTGGCTCGCCCTGGGCGAGGGTCTGGGCGCCGATGGCGCGACCGATCCAGTAGGCGGTCTCGGCATGCAGGGTCTTGCCGACCACGCCGCGGATGTCATAGGCGCGGAAGATGCTGTCGGGCAGTGCGGGGACCAGCTGGGCCATGTCGTTCATCTCTGGGGACTCCATAAGTCAAAGGCTTCTGGGCAAGCGCAAACTGAACGCTTGGACGGCGGTTTCGCCAGAGAGTTCGCCATCCATGGCCCGAGCGGTCTGCTGTCGGCTCAGCGGGTGCCGGAGTGACCGAAGCCGCCGGCACCGCGCTGGGTTTCGTCGAACTGCTCGACGATGTCGAAGTGCGCCTGCACCACTGGCACCAGGATCAACTGGGCGATGCGCTCGCCGACGGTGATGGTGAACGGGGTGTTGCCGCGGTTCCAGCAGGAGACCATCAGCTCGCCCTGGTAGTCCGAGTCGATCAGGCCGACCAGGTTGCCCAGCACGATGCCGTGCTTATGGCCCAAGCCCGAGCGCGGCAGGATCATGGCCGCCAGGCCCGGGTCGCCGATGTACACCGACAGACCGGTGGGAATCAGCAGGGTCTGGCCCGGCTCAAGGACGGTGTCCTCCTTGAGCAGGGCGCGCAGGTCCAGGCCGGCGGAACCGGGAGTGGCGTACTGCGGCAGGGGGAATTCGGTGCCCAGGCGTGGGTCGAGGATCTTGGCTTGAAGAGCGTGCATGTAACTTATTGAACCTGGTTGAGCCGTTCGGCGATGAAGGCAACCAGCTGGCGGGCGATCTTGCCCTTACTGGTCTGCGCGAAGAGGGTCTGGTGCTGCTGGCGGTCGATCACGGTCAGGGCGTTCTCCTCGCTGTTGAAGCCGATGCTGGGGTTGGCCACATCATTGGCGACGATCAGGTCGAGGTTCTTGTCCTTGAGCTTGCGCGTGGCGTAGTCGAGCAGGTGTTCGGTCTCGGCGGCGAAGCCCACGCTGAACGGGCGATCAGGCCGGCCGGCAATGGTCGCAAGGATATCGGGATTGCGCACCATCTGCAGCAGCATGCCGTCGCCTGTGGTGGGATCCTTCTTGAGCTTCTGTGGGGCGACGACTTCCGGGCGGTAGTCCGCGACTGCGGCCGAGGCGATGAACAGGTCGCAGGGCATGGCCGCCTCGCAGGCCGCGAGCATGTCCCGCGCGCTGACCACGTCGATGCGGCTGACCCGGTCGGGCGTCTGCAGGTGCACGGGGCCGGTGACGAGGGTCACCCGAGCACCGGCTTCGGCGGCGGCCTCGGCCAGGGCGAAGCCCATCTTCCCTGAACTATGGTTGGTGATGTAGCGCACCGGGTCGATGTTCTCTTGGGTCGGCCCGGCGGTAATCAGCACGTGCTTGCCGGTCAGGGCCTGGCGCTTGAAGCTCTCGGCGGCGCACCAGGCCAGGTCCGTGGCCTCGAGCATGCGGCCCAGGCCGACGTCGCCACAGGCCTGGCTGCCGGAGGCCGGGCCGAACACCTGGATGCCGCGACTTTTGAGCAGCTCGAGGTTGGCCTGGGTGGCCGGGTCGCGCCACATGGCCTGGTTCATCGCCGGGGCGACGGCCACGGTGGCGTCGGTGGCCAGCACCAGGGTGGTCAGCAGGTCGTCGGCCATGCCCTGGGCCATGCGCGCCATCAGGTCGGCGGTGGCCGGGGCGATCAGCACCAGGTCGGCCCATTTGGCCAGCTCGATATGGCCCATGGCTGCTTCGGCGGCGGGGTCGAGCAGGTCCATGTGCACCGGGTGGCCGGACAGCGCCTGCAGCGTGAGCGGGGTGATGAACTCGGCGCCACCACGGGTCATGACCACGCGCACTTGCGCGCCGTGTTCCAGGAGTCGGCGAATCAGCTCGGCGCTCTTGTAGGCGGCGATGCCGCCACCCACGCCGAGAACGATGCGCTTGCGATACAACCGCTGCATAGGCCTTGCCTTATTCCAGTGAAAGCGGGTGGCGACGATAGCTGCCTGCGGCAGATCGTCGCATTTTCGAAGCGAACTAGATTAACACAGCGCCCAAATGGGCCGTAGTGGCAGGCGAGGAGGGGAAATGAACATCAGGGAGTGGCCGGCTGAGGAGCGGCCGAGGGAAAAGCTGTTGCAGCGGGGGGCGGGAAGCCTTTCCGATGCTGAGCTAAAAAGCTGGCAGTATTTCTCGGTTCCGGGGTGAAAGGGCGCAACGTATTGGAGCTGGCGCGTGGGCTGTTGATGAAGTTCGGCAGCTTGCGTCAGGTGCTCGAAGCAGATCGGCAGGCGTTTCTTGGCGAGCTGGGACTGGGACCTGTCAGGTACAGCCAGTTGCAGGCCTTATTGGAAATCGGGCGCCGGAACCTGGCGATGTCCATCGAGCGCGAGTCGGTCATGGACAGCCCGCTGGCTGTGCGGCGTTACCTGAAGGCGATGCTGCGGCACGAGGCCAGCGAAGTCTTCGGTTGTCTGTTCCTGGACACTAAGCACAGGCCGTTGGCGTTCGAGATCCTGTTCCGCGGCACGATCGATCGGGCGAGCATCTATCCGCGGGAAGTGGTACGGCGGGCGCTGCTGCACAACGCGGCGGCACTGATCCTCTGTCATAACCATCCGTCGGGCAATTGCGAGCCGAGCCAGGATGACGTGCATCTGACGCTGATGCTCAAACGCTCGCTGGCGCTGATCGATGTGCGGGTGATGGACCATGTCATCGTCGGCGATGGCGAGCCGTTGTCGATGCTCGAGCATGGGTGGTTGGCAGGTTAGTCATCGCGGGGCAAGCCCGCTCCCACGAGCCCTTGTCGATTCGTGGGAGCGGGCTTGCCCCGCGATGCGGCCTCAACGGCTGACGGAGACCTTGCTGAAATCCTGCCGCCCAAACGGACTCACCTGATAACCCTCGACCCCTTTGTGCAGCAGCGCCGCCGCCGTCGGATGGGCCAGCGGCAGCCACAGCGCCTGCTGCTGGATCAGCGTCTGCGCCTGCTGGTACAGGCGGCTGCGCACGCTCTGGTCGTTGGTGGTGCGCCCGGCATTGATCAACTGGTCCAGGCGGCTGTCGCAGAAGCGCGCGAAGTTGGTCCCGGACTTGACCGCTGCGCAGGCAAACTGCGGGCTGAGGAAGTTGTCCGGGTCGCCGTTGTCGCCGGCCCAGCCCATGAACAGCAGGTCATGCTCGCCGGCCTTGGCGCGGCGGATCAGCTCGCCCCATTCGATGGTGCGGATCTCGGCCTTGATGCCGACCTTGGCCAGGTCCGCCTGGAGCATCTGCGCACCGAGGCTGGGGTTGGGATTGAGCAGGCTGCCCGCCGGGCGGGTCCAGATCGTGGTTTCGAAGCCCTTGGCCAGGCCGGCCTTGGCCAGCAGCGCCTTGGCCTTCTTCTGGTCCAGGGCATAGCCGGGCAGGTCCTTGGCGTAGCTCCAGGTGTTCGGCGGATAGGGGCCGTTGGCGGCGGTGGCGGTGTCTTCGAACACCGCCTTTAGGTAGGCGGCCTTGTCGAAGGCCAGATTGATCGCCTGGCGTACCTCGGGTTTGTCCAGCGGCGGGTGCTGGCTGTTGATGGCAACGAAGGCGGTCATGAACGCCGGCGTGGTCACCACCTTCAGGTTGCCGTCCTTGCCGGCTTCGGCGATGTCCAGTGGCTTGGGCGACAGGGCCACCTGGCACTCGCCGCGCTTGAGCTTCTGCAGGCGCACATTGGCGTCCGGGGTGATGGCGTAGATCAGCGGGTCGACGGACGGCTTGCCGGCGAAGTAGTCGGGGTTGGCGCGGTAGCGCACCACGGCGTCCTTCTGGAAGCGCTGGAAGACGAACGGCCCGGTACCCACCGGCTGGCTGTTGAGCTTGTCCGGGGTGCCGGCCTTGAGCAGCTTGTCGGCGTACTCGGCGGAGTAGATCGAGGCGAAGCCCATGCTCAGGGTGGCCAGGAAGGTGGCGTCGGCGTGGGTCAGGGTGAAGCGCACGGTGTGCGGGTCGGGTGCGTCGATCGCCTTGATCAGGCTGCCCAGCTGCAGCGACTGGGCGTGCGGGTAGCCCCCTGGGGCGGTCTTGTGCCAGGCGTGGGCTGGGTAGAGCATGCGCTGGAAGCTGAACAGCACGTCGTCGGCGTCCAGCTCGCGGCTCGGCTTGAAGTATGGCGTGGTGTGGAACTGCACGCCCTGGCGCAGCTTGAAGTCGTAGATCAGGCCATCGGCCGACACCGTCCAGCTTTCGGCCAGGCTCGGCACCACCTTGCCGAGGCCGGCGTCGAACTCGACCAGGCGGTTCATCAGCACATCGGCCGAAGCATTGGTGGTGGTCAGCGAGTTGTACTGCACCACGTCGAAGCCCTCCGGGCTGGCTTCGGTGCACACCGATAGCGGTGCGGCCTGGGCCAGGCCGGCGGCGCACAGGGTGGTGAACAGGAGGGATAGGGCGGCGGCACGCATGGTGACTCCTTGGCTGGTCGGTGGCCCATCTGCCGGTGCAGTCTGGAAAATTCAGGAAATGTCCTACCCTAGTGCGGACATGGGCAAATGACCACACCCTTTCGCATTAATTCGGCGACGGGCGGTCGACAGCTTCCCGCCCCAGTCGTTATGCTGCCCGGGCGCGCTCGGCCCGACCGGAATACTCATCTTCTGTTGTTGTGGCAGAGTCTTTCTGGTATAAAGCAGCGCTCTTTTCTAGGGGCTCGGCCTGTCGCGTCAGCGGATACGGTCGATAAGACCTCCAGAATCACGGCGCCTGGCGCCAAAGACTGAGAGATTAAGCGGCCAACCCATGCCGGGTTGGGCATGTGGTTTTAGAGGGCTGAGTCATGTCGAGAGTCTGTCAAGTTACTGGTAAGGGTCCAGTAACCGGGAACAACATTTCCCACGCAAACAACAAAACCCGTCGTCGTTTCCTGCCGAACCTGCAGCACCACCGTTTCTGGGTTGAATCCGAGAAGCGTTTCGTGCGTCTGCGCGTATCCGCCAAAGGCATGCGCGTCATTGACAAGCGTGGTATCGACGTAGTGCTGGCCGAGCTGCGTGCTCGCGGCGAAAAGTTCTAAGGAGAACGTCATGCGTGAATTGATCCGTCTGGTTTCGAGTGCCGGCACCGGCCACTTCTACACCACCGACAAGAACAAGCGCACCACTCCGGACAAGATCGAGATCAAGAAATACGATCCGGTCGTCCGCAAGCACGTGGTGTACAAGGAAGCCAAGATCAAGTAATTGATCGGCGACCTGAAAAACCCGCTACCGAAAGGTGGCGGGTTTTTTTTATGTCTGCGAATCGGCAGTCGCGGGGCTAGCCTGCTCCCACAAGGTTACTTTTGCTCGAACAGCACATAGATCTTGCGGCAGGGCTCCAGCACTTCCCAGGTGCCCTTGAAGCCGGCCGGGATGACGAACCGATCACCGGCACGCAGGGTCTTGGCGTTGCCTTCCTGGTCGCGCAGCACCGACACGCCCTGGACGATCTCGCAGTACTCGTGTTCGGTATAGCTCACCGTCCACTGGCCCACCTCGCCCTCCCAGACGCCGGCGGCGAACTGGCCGCAAGGGCTGGAATAGTGGTTGTAGACAGCCTGGTCAGGCTCGCCCTTGAGGATTTTCTCCGCCGCCGGGCGGTAGCGTTCGGCCTCGGTGAGAACCTGGGCAAAGTCGACGATACTGGCGATGCTCATGGTGATTACCCTGTTGTTGTTTAATAAAATGCACATCAGTAGGCGTTTAGGCCATTCGTGTCAAATATATTGATAGTTTGTCCGCCCTGGTTTAGGGTGTCGGATGCCGGTGTGCGTTCGTCGCCCGGCCAGAATTTCTGACAGCGCCCGTGAGTCCTCAGTGCGGCGTTGCACCTTAACAAGAGAGGAGTTTCCTATGACCACCCTGACTCGTGCGGACTGGGAACAGCGTGCCCAGCAACTGAAGATCGAAGGCCGCGCCTTCATCAACGGCGAATACACCGATGCCGCATCCGGTGAAACCTTCGACTGCCTGAGCCCGGTGGACGGACGCTTCCTGGCCAAGGTCGCCAGCTGCGACCTGGCCGACGCCAACCGCGCCGTCGACAACGCCCGCGCCGTGTTCGAATCCGGCGTCTGGTCGCGCCTGGCCCCGGCCAAGCGCAAGGCCAAGCTGATCCGCTTCGCCGACCTGCTGCGCAAGCACGTCGAGGAACTGGCCCTGCTCGAAACCCTCGACATGGGCAAGCCGATCGGTGACTCCTCCTCCATCGACATTCCGGGCGCGGCCCAGGCCATCCACTGGACTGCCGAAGCCATCGACAAAGTCTACGACGAAGTCGCCCCGACCCCGCACGATCAGTTGGGCCTGGTGACCCGCGAGCCAGTAGGCGTGGTCGGTGCCATCGTACCGTGGAACTTCCCGCTGCTGATGGCCTGCTGGAAGCTGGGCCCGGCCCTGGCCACCGGTAACTCCATCGTCCTGAAACCGTCGGAAAAGTCGCCGCTGACCGCCATCCGCATCGCCCAGCTGGCCATCGAGGCCGGTATCCCGGCGGGCGTGCTGAACGTGCTGCCAGGCTACGGCCACACCGTGGGCAAGGCCCTGGCCCTGCACATGGACGTCGACACCCTGGTGTTCACCGGCTCCACCAAGATCGCCAAGCAACTGATGGTCTACGCGGGCGAGTCGAACATGAAGCGCGTGTGGCTGGAAGCCGGCGGCAAGAGCCCGAACATCGTCTTCGCCGACGCCCCTGACCTGCAGGCCGCCGCCGAGGCCGCCGCCAGCGCCATCGCCTTCAACCAGGGCGAGGTCTGCACCGCGGGTTCGCGCCTGCTGGTCGAGCGTTCGATCAAGGACAAGTTCCTGCCCATGGTGGTCGAGGCCCTCAAGGCCTGGAAGCCGGGCAACCCGCTGGATCCGGCGACCACCGTCGGCGCGCTGGTCGACACCCAGCAGATGAACACCGTGCTGTCGTACATCGACGCCGGTCACCAGGACGGCGCCAAGCTGCTGGCCGGTGGCAAGCGCATCCTCGAAGAGACCGGTGGCACCTATGTCGAGCCGACCATCTTCGACGGCGTGACCAACGCCATGAAGATCGCCAAGGAAGAGATCTTCGGCCCGGTGCTGTCGGTGATCACCTTCGACACCGCCGAGGAAGCCATCGCCATCGCCAATGACACGCCGTATGGCCTGGCCGCCGGCATCTGGACCGCGGACATCTCCAAGGCCCACAAGACTGCCCGCGCCGTGCGCGCCGGCAGCGTCTGGGTCAACCAGTACGACGGCGGCGACATGACCGCGCCGTTCGGCGGCTTCAAGCAGTCTGGCAACGGCCGTGACAAGTCGCTGCACGCCCTGGAGAAGTACACCGAGCTGAAGGCGACCTGGATCAAGCTGTAATCAGGTAGCGCCTTTTCGCGGGGCAAGCCCGCTCCCACGTCAGTCGTGGGAGCGGGCTTGCCCCGCGATGCTTTTTGCCAGATTCATTACCCGGAGGCCACTATGCGTTGGGGAACCTACTTTGCCGTGCTGGCGTCGGTGCTCAGTGTCGGGCTCGCGCTCGGCGTGAGCATGCCGCTGGTGTCCTTGCGCCTGGAGGGCTGGGGCTACGGCGGGTTCGCCATCGGCGTGATGGCGGCGATGCCGGCGTTGGGCGTGCTGGTGGGGGCCGCGGTAGCCAGCCGCCTGGCCGGTTGGGTCGGCGTGCCTGCGGCCATGCGCCTGTGCTTGTGGGGCGGCGCGGTATCCATTGCTCTGGTGGCGCTGCTGCCCAGCTACCCCTTGTGGCTGCTGCTGCGCCTGATGATCGGCATGTCGCTGACCGTGGTGTTCATCCTCGGCGAAAGCTGGATCAACCAATTAGTGGTCGAGCAGTGGCGCGGGCGGCTGGTGGCGCTATATGGCAGCAGCTATGCCCTGAGCCAGCTGGCCGGGCCGCTGGTGCTGGGCTTCCTCGGCTCGGACGACGACTTCGGTTTCTGGGCCGCGACCGGCCTGCTGCTGGTTGCGCCTTTGATTTTGCTGGGCCGGGGAGGGGCGCCGACCACAGAGGCGTGCAGCGTGACCTTCAGCGACCTGTTCGGCTTCTGCCGACGCCTGCCGGTGATCGCCTGGGCCATTGCGCTGTTCGCGGCGTTCGAGGCGATGATCCTGACGTTGCTGCCGGTGTACTGCCTGCAGCAAGGGTTCACCACGGAGGTGGCGTTGTTCATGGTCAGCACAGTGGTGGTGGGCGATGCGGTGCTGCAATTGCCGATTGGTGCCCTGGCCGATCGCATGTCGCGGCGCACGCTGTTCAGTGGCTGCGCGCTGACCTTGCTGGTTTCCAGCCTGGCGATCCCCTTGCTGTTGCACACACCGGTGATCTGGCCGCTGTGGGTGTTGTTCGGTGCCAGTGCGGGTGGCTTGTTCACCCTGTCGCTGGTGCTGATCGGCGAGCGCTACCGGGATGATGAACTGGTGCGCGCCAATGCCCATGTGGCGCAGCTGTGGGGCATCGGTTGCCTGCTTGGGCCGTTGCTGGCCGGGGCGGGGAGCCAGTGGATCAGCGGGCACGCGCTGCCGTTGCTGATGGCGGTGGGGGCGGCGGGGTTGGTGCTGCTGACCCGGCGGCGGGATGCCTTCGAGCCGGCGTCGGCCTGACCGATAGCAATCGCGGGGCAAGCCCGCTCCCACGACCGGCGTGGGAGCGGGCTTGCCCCGCGATGCGTTCTACAACATCTTCTCCAGCCCGACCGCCTTGCTGATCCAGGCATTGAAGCGTCGCCATATCCCTCCGGGCTCGGTCACCAGCACATGCCGCTGGCCGTTGTCCTCGGTCGCCCAGACCAGTTTCCCGTCCACCAGCTTCACCTCGTAGCTCAGCGCCGGCGCCATGCCCTGCACGGCCAGGTCGCGGGTGTATTCGGCCAGCTCCGGGCTGTCCACCAGCACCCCGACCTCGGTGTTCCACAGCACCGAGCGCGGGTCGAAGTTGAACGAACCGATGAAGGTCTTGCGCCGGTCGAACACCATGGCCTTGCTGTGCAGGCTCGAATCGGAGCTGCCATGCAAGCCCAGGCGTGGCCGAGGGGCGCCGGGCTGGCGACGCAGCTCGTACAGTTGCACGCCATGCTCGAGCAGGGCACGGCGGTAGGGCGCGTAGCCACCGTGCACGGCCGGTACGTCGGTGGCTTCGAGGGCGTTGGTCAGCAGCTTGACCGAGGTTCCGGCGTCGGCGCGGCTGGTCAGGTACAGCAGCCCCGGTTCCCCCGGAACGAAGTAGGCCGAGACCAGGATCAATTCCTTGTGCACACCGTTCAGCTCCGGGGCCAATTGCCGACTCATCAGCAATCGTGGATCCGGCTCGTCGTCCGCCAGCACCTTGCTTGGGGCATCCCACAAGGCTTGGCTGTGGGCCCAGATCAGCTCGTTGCGCCATACGTCCAGGCGCGGCTGCGACTGGTAGGCCATCAGGCGGTCGTACAGCGCCTTGCGCTCGACCCGCGCCTCGGCCAGCGACACCTCCAGGCGCTGGCGGCTGGCGAACAGGTCGTCGGCATCGGGCTGGCGCCAGAGGAAATCGCCGATGGGGCGGCTCAGGGCGCTGTTCCAGTACTGGTCGAAACTGTGGCCGAGCTGCTCGGCTACCGGGCCCACGCCCAGCAGGTCGATGTCGGTGAAGTTGAGGTTGGGCTCGGCATCGAAGTACTCGTCGCCCAGGTTGCGACCGCCGACGATGGCCATGCTGTTGTCCACCAGGAACAGCTTGTTGTGCATCCGCCGGTGCTGGCGCGACAGGTTGAACAGCCGCCCCACGGCGCGGGTGACGCCGGTGCTGCGCCCCAGGTGCAGCGGGTTGAACACGCGGATGTGAATGTTCGGGTGGGCGGCGAGGGTGCCCATCAGGTTGTCCAGGCCATCGCTGGTGGTGTCGTCGAGCAGGATGCGCACGCGTACGCCGCGGTCGGCGGCGCGCAGCAGTTCGTGGACCAGGGCGCGGGTACTGAGGCCGTCGTGGACGATGTAGTACTGCAGGTCGATGCTTGTCCGGGCGTTGCGGATCAGCTCGGCGCGGGCGCGGAACGCCTCGTTGCTGTTGGGCAGCAGGCGAAAGCCCGAACGCCCCTCGTAGGGCACGGCCTGGCGCTGTACCGAGCGGCCGAACGCCGAATCGCCGGCCGGCAGGGCCTGGCTGACTTCACGGGGCGTACCGACGCTGGCACAGCCCGTCAGGCCGAGCAGCAGCACCAACAGCAGAGGCAAGGCTCGCTGGAGTCTCAAGGGTGGATCGTCCTGTGCAGCAAGGGCTTATGGGGTTGGACAACGGCAGGCGGCGCAACGTTACCCGTCGCCGTGCTCGGCCTCCAGTAGACGAAGGGCGGTTTCACCGACCTTGCGCACGGCGGCTTCGATCTGCGCCGTGGGCCGGGCGGCGAAGTTCATGCGCAGGCAGTTGCGGTACTTGCCCGAGGCCGAGAAGATGCTGCCCACGGCAATCTGCACGCCCTGCTCCAGTAAAGCGCGGTTCAGGCGCAGCGTATCGAAACTTTCCGGCAATTCAACCCACAGCATAAAGCCACCTTGCGGGCGGCTGGCGCGGGTGCCCGGCGGGAAGTGGCGGGTCACCCAGTCGCACATCTGGTCGCGGCCGCGCTGGTACTGGCTGCGCATGCGCCGCAGGTGCGGCTGGTAGTGGCCTTCGGCGATGAAGTCGGCAATCGCCAGCTGCGGTTGGCAGGCGGTGCTGCCGGTGCTGATGTACTTCATGTGCAGCACCCGCTCCAGGTAGCGCCCGGGGGCTACCCAGCCGACCCGCAGGCCCGGGGCCAGGGTCTTGGAGAACGAACTGCAGAGCAGCACGCGGCCATCGTCGTCGAACGACTTGATGGTGCGCGGGCGTGGGTAGGTGTACGCCAGATCGCCATACACATCGTCCTCGAGGATCGCCACGTCGTAGCGCTGGGCGAGGGTCAGCAGGGCCTTCTTGCGTGCCTCGGGCATGATGTAGCCCATCGGGTTGTTGCAGCTGGGGGTGATCTGGATGAGCTTGATCGGCCACTGTTCAAGGGCCAGCTCCAGGGCCTCCAGGCTGATGCCGGTGATCGGGTCGGTGGGGATCTCCAGGGCTTTCATGCCCAGGCCCTTCAGTGTCTGCATGGCGCCGTGGAAGCTGGGCGAATCGACCGCGACGATGTCGCCGGGCTGGCACACCGCGCGAATGCTGCACGACAGCGCCTCGTGGCAGCCGGTGGTCACCACCAGGTCGGCCGGGCCCAGGCGGCAGCCGGAGTCGAGCATCAGCCGGGCGATCTGCTCGCGCAGCTGGGCGTTGCCGTGGATGTTGTCGTAGTACAGGCCGGGCATGTCCATGCGCCGGCTGATCTGCGCCAGGCTGCGCAGCAGTGGCTTGAGCGTGGGGCTGTCGACGTCGGGCATGCCGCGACCGAGCTGGATCACATCCGGGCGCGGGGTGGCGCGGACCAGCTCCAGCACCTGTTCCCACTGGGAGATATCCACAGGCCGCTGGGCGGGGCGACTGATGTCGGGCAGGGCGGGGAGCTGGCGATCCTCGGCGACGAAATAGCCGGACTTGGGCCGAGGCGATACCAGGCCGTTGTCCTCCAGCAGGCGGTAGGCCTGCTGTACGGTGCTCAGGCTGACACCGTGCTCGACGCTCAGGGCGCGCACCGAAGGCAGGCGCTGGCCGGGGCGGTAGAGGCCTTGCTCGATACGCGAGCCGAGCAGTTCGGCGAGGTTGAGGTAGAGCGTCACGGCATACTCCTACGCGTTTGCGGGTCGATGACCGATACAGATTGTTGGAAAATACTTCATTCAACTGACTTCTCGCCAATTCTGTATGGGAATAATAAGCCTCTGTTGAGTCTGTATTGTCGAGGGCACGAGCGCGCATGCTTTCTCCACGGTATCAACTGATGGGAGAACGCAGTGATGGGTGGCTTGAGCGATGTGCGCTTGCAACTGTTGCCTGGTGAACTCGAGGCCGGGCAGCGGCCCAAGGTCTTCAATGCGCCGGCCGGCCTGAGTCGTTGGGGCCTGATGCTGCATCGCTGGCGGACCCGAAGGGCGCTGTTGCAACTGGATGATCGGCAGTTGCGCGATATCGGACTGACCTGGGAACAGGCGCGACAGGAAGGGCGTAAACCCTTCTGGAAGGATTGAGCCGGATTTCTGGTTACTGTTGAAATCGCTGGGGCCGCTTTGCGGCCCTATCGCGACACAAGGCCGCTCCCACAGAGGGCTTGCTTCAGACTGGTATCAGACCAGTTCCTTGAGCCGATACCAGAGCATCCCCAGTGCCAGCAGCGGCGAGCGCAGCAGCTTGCCGCCGGGGAAGGTGGTGTGCGGCACCTTGGCGAACAGATCGAAACGACCAGCCTGCTGGCCGCTGATGGCCTCGCCGAGCAGACGCCCGGCCAGGTGGGTGGCGTTGAGCCCATGGCCGGAATAGGCCTGGGCGTAATAGACGTTGGGCTGGCTGGCCAGGCGGCCGATCTGTGGCAGGCGGTTGGCGCCGATGCCGATCATGCCGCCCCATTGGTAGTCGATGCGCACATCGGCCAGTTGCGGGAATACCTTGAGCATCTTTGGCCGCATGTAGGCGGCGATGTCCTGCGGGTCGCGTCCGGAGTAGTGGCAGGCGCCGCCGAACAGCAGACGCTGGTCGGCGGACAGGCGATAGTAGTCCAGCGCCACGCGCTGGTCGCACACCGCCATGTTCTGCGGCAGCAGTTGGCGGGCGCGTTCTTCGCCCAGGGGTTCGGTGGCGATGATGTAGCTGCCGGCGGGCAGCACCTTGCCGCCCAGTTCGCGGTTGAGGTCGTTGTGGTAGGCGTTGCAGCACAGCACCAGGGTCTTGGCGCGCACCCGGCCCTGGGCGGTGTGTACCTTCACCTCGGGGCCATACTCGATGCGGGTCACTTCAGACTGCTCGTACAGGCCGACGCCCAGGCGGCTGGCCACGGCGGCTTCGCCGAGTGCCAGGTTGAGCGGGTGCAGGTGGCCCGAACCCATGTCGACCAGGCCACCGACATAGCGGTCGGAACCCACCACCGAGTGCATGTCGCCAGGCTGCACCAGGCGCAGTTCGTGGCGATAGCCCAGGCGGCGCAGTTCCTCGGCGTCCTCGGCGAAGCCTTCCAGTTCGGCGGGCTTGTTGGCCAGGTCGCAGTAGCCCCAGGTCAGGTCGCAGTCGATGCCATTGCGCTCGACGCGGTCGCGGACGATCTCCACGGCCTCCAGGCCCATCAGCTTCAGGCTGCGAACACCTTCTTCACCGATCACCGGGAGAAACTGCTCGAGGCCGTGGCCGACGCCACGGATAAGCTGGCCGCCGTTGCGGCCGCTGGCGCCCCAGCCGAGCTTGCGGGCTTCCAGGAGGATCACCGAGAAACCGCGCTCGGCCAGTTCGATGGCAGTGTTCAGGCCCGAGTAGCCGCCGCCGACGATGCATACGTCGGCGCTGTGCTCGCCTTGCAGGAATGGGTGGTCTGGGTGTGGCGCGCTGCTGGCGGCGTAGTAGGAGGCGGCGTGCTGCGCGCTGTGGACCATGGGGCGATTCCTGGGTTGAGACGAAAGGGGGAGGATAGGCAGCTGGCCTCTCGCGGGGCAAGTCGCATCGGCGCTCCGCGATTGGGCTTATAATCCCGCCACATTCATCGCTCTGTCTTCGGTCATGTCCTGCAACCGCCACAAGATCCACTTCCTGCGCGAACTCATTCCCTCGTTCGAGTGCGAGCCCGGCTGCCATGACTGCTGCGGCCCGGTCACCACGTCCGCCGAGGAGATGGCCCGCCTGCCGCGCAAGACCCAGGCCGAGCAGAACGCCGCCCTGGAGCGCCTGGACTGTGTGCACCTGGGCCCGAACGGCTGCACGGTCTACGAAGAACGCCCAATGATCTGCCGTCTGTTCGGCACCACCCCGCGCCTGGCCTGCCCCCGTGGCCGAGGGCCGGCGCAGCCTATCGAGCCTGCGGCCGAGCAACTGGTCCACCAGTTCATCGCAACGACCCGTCAGGTGCTGGTCTGAAGCCTCAGTCCGGGATCGGCAGGCACAGGCTCTCTTTCACTTCTTCCATCACGATGTAGCTCTTCGACTCGCGTACATGGGGCAGCTTGAGCAGGATGTCGCCGAGCAGCTTGCGGTACGAGGCCATCTCCGAGATCCGCGCCTTCACCAGGTAGTCGAAGTCGCCCGACACCAGGTGGCATTCCAGCACATGGGGCAGCTTGAGCACGGCGCGGCGGAACTCCTCGAAGGTGTCGCCGGACTTGTAGTCCAGGCTGATCTCGACGAACACCAGCAGGCTGCCCTTCAGGTGCTGCGGATTGAGCCGGGCGTTGTAGCCCATGATGATCCCCTCGCGCTCCAGGCGCCGCACGCGCTCGGTGCAAGGGGTGGTGGACAGCCCGACCTTCTCGCCCAGTTCGGTGAAGGAAATACGCCCGTCATTCTGCAGGATCCGCAGGATGTTGCGGTCGATCTTGTCCAGTTCACGTTTGCTCTGGTGCTGGGTTCTCATAGGGGATGCCCCTCCGTGAAAGGCGATTTTGCCGAGAATTCTCGCCAAATATAGCTGCTTATATAGTGAATAGCACTGGTCGGAGATTCATATACTGCGCGCATCCATGCCATTTCAACAAAAGACTGCGGCGAGCCGCGTGCGAGGGATACAACAATGCGAGTTCTGGTACTTGGTAGCGGTGTGATCGGTACCGCCAGTGCCTACTATCTGGCCCGGCAAGGTTTCGAGGTCACGGTGGTCGATCGCCAGCCGGCGGTGGCCATGGAGACCAGCTTCGCCAACGCAGGCCAGATCTCGCCCGGTTATGCCTCGCCCTGGGCCGCCCCGGGCGTGCCGCTCAAGGCCATCAAGTGGCTGCTGGAGCGTCACGCGCCCCTGGCCATCAAGCTGACCGGCGACGTCGACCAGTACCTGTGGATGGCGCAGATGCTGCGCAACTGCACCGCCAGCCGCTACGCGGTGAACAAGGAGCGCATGGTGCGCCTGTCCGAGTACAGCCGTGACTGCCTCGACGAGCTGCGCGCCGAAACCGGCATTGCCTACGAAAACCGCAGCCTGGGCACCACCCAGCTGTTCCGCACCCAGGCCCAGGTCGACGCCGCGGCCAAGGACATCGCCGTGCTGGAGCAGTCCGGCGTGCCCTACGAGCTGCTCGACCGCGACGGCATCGCCCGCGTCGAACCGGCCCTGGCCGGGGTGAAGGATATCCTCGCCGGTGCCCTGCGCCTGCCCAACGACCAGACCGGCGACTGCCAGCTGTTCACCACCAAGCTCGCCGACATGGCCATCAAGCTGGGCGTCGAGTTCCGCTTCGGCCAGGACATCCAGCGCCTGGACGTCGCCGGCGACCGCATCAACGGCGTGTGGATCGACGGCAAGCTGGAAACCGCCGACCGCTACGTGCTGGCCCTGGGCAGCTACTCGCCGCAACTGCTCAAGCCGCTGGGCATCAAGGCCCCGGTCTACCCGCTGAAGGGCTACTCGCTGACCGTGCCGATCACCAATGGCGACATGGCGCCGACTTCGACCATCCTGGACGAGACCTACAAGGTCGCCATCACCCGTTTCGACGACCGCATCCGTGTCGGCGGCATGGCCGAGATCGCCGGTTTTGACCTGTCGCTGAACCCGCGTCGACGCGAAACGCTGGAGATGATCGTCAACGACCTTTATCCTCGCGGCGGCGACCTGAGCCAGGCGAGCTTCTGGACCGGCCTGCGCCCGGCCACCCCGGATGGCACCCCGATCGTCGGTGCGACCAAGTTCCGTAACCTGTTCCTCAACACCGGTCACGGCACCCTGGGCTGGACCATGGCCTGCGGTTCCGGTCGCCTGCTGGCGGACCTGATCGCGCGCAAGAAGCCGCAGATCAGTGCCGAAGGCCTGGACATCTCGCGTTATGGCAACAGCCGCGAGATCGCCAAGCATGGCCAGCCGGCGCCTGCGCACCAGTAAGCGGGCGCCTGCGCCGGCCCTTTCGCGGGTAAACCCGCTCCCACAGGTTTTGTGCAGTCCCCTGTGGGAGCGGTTTTACCCGCGAAAAAGCCCACACCGATTCACCTGTTCCCTCACCCCGGCGCGGTGGGTACCTACCCCATCTGCCGCGCCGGGGCTTTATCGATAACCAGAACTGCCAGAAGGCTGCCGCCATGCGTCCCGCCCGTGCCCTGATCGACCTCCAAGCCCTCCGTCACAACTACCGCCTGGCCCGTGAGCTGACCGGCGCCAAGGCCCTGGCCGTGGTCAAGGCCGACGCCTACGGTCATGGCGCGGTGCGTTGCGCCCTGGCGCTCGAGACCGAGGCCGACGGTTTCGCCGTGGCCTGCATCGAGGAAGCCCTGGAGCTGCGCGCGGCGGGCATCAAGGCACCGGTGCTGCTGCTCGAAGGCTTTTTCGAGGCCAGCGAGCTGGTGCTGATCGCCGAGCACGACCTGTGGTGCGTGGTGCATTCGCTGTGGCAGCTGGAAGCGCTCGAGCAGACCTCGGTGCGCAAGCCGCTGACCATCTGGCTGAAGATGGACACCGGCATGCACCGCGTCGGCGTGCACCCCAAGGATTACCACGACGCCTACCAGCGCCTGCTGGCCAGTGGCAAGGTGTCGCGCATCGTGCTGATGAGCCACTTCGCCCGCGCCGACGAACTCGATGCCGCCGCCACCGAGCAGCAGGTCGCCGTGTTCGAGGCCGCGCGCCAGGGCCTGGCCGCCGAGTGCAGCCTGCGCAACTCCCCGGCGGTGCTGGGTTGGCCGAGCATCAAGAGCGACTGGGTGCGCCCGGGCATCATGCTCTATGGCGCCACGCCGTTCGAGGTGGCGCAGGCCGAAGCGGCCCGCCTGCAACCGGTGATGACCCTGCAATCGCGGATCATCAGCGTGCGCGAGCTGCCGGCCGGCGAGCCGGTGGGCTACGGCGCCAAGTTCGTCAGCCCGCGCCCGACCCGCGTCGGCGTGGTCGCCATGGGCTATGCCGACGGTTACCCACGCCAGGCGCCCACCGGTACCCCGGTGGTGGTGGCCGGCAAACGCACCCAGCTGATCGGCCGAGTGTCGATGGACATGCTCTGCGTCGACCTCACCGAGGTGCCCGAGGCCACTGTCGGCAGCCCGGTGGAGCTGTGGGGCAAGCAGGTCCTGGCGAGCGATGTGGCGCTGCAGGCAGGGACCATTCCGTACCAGATCTTCTGCAATCTCAAACGCGTGCCACTGGACTATATCGGCGAATAAGGCGCTGAAGCGGACAGGCTGCGGGGCTGTGTGTTGTAAATACTGAACGGCATTGCCATCATATCGTTCACACTACCCCCATCTCGACCGATTCAGGAGGCTCCAGCTTTGGACGTCGGTGAACGACTGCAAGCCATCCGCAAGCTCAAGGGCCTGTCCCAGCGCGAACTCGCCAAACGCGCGGGGGTAACCAACAGCACCATCTCGATGATCGAGAAGAACAGCGTGAGCCCGTCGATCAGCTCCTTGCGCAAGGTGCTCAGCGGCATCCCCATGTCGATGGTCGAGTTCTTCTCGGTGGAGCTGGCGCCTGAGAGCCCGACCCAGATCGTCTACAAAGCCCACGAGCTGATCGACATCTCAGATGGCGCGGTGACCATGAAGCTGGTCGGCAAGTCGCACCCCAACCGGGCCATCGCCTTCCTCACCGAGGTCTACCCGCCGGGTGCCGACACCGGCGCGGAAATGCTCACCCATGACGGCGAAGAGACCGGCATCCTGCTCGAAGGGCGCCTGGAACTGGTGGTCGGCACAGAGATCTTCATTCTCGAAGCCGGTGACAGCTACTACTTCGAAAGCACCCGTCCACATCGCTTTCGCAACCCGTTCGAGGAGCCTGCACGCTTGATCAGTGCGGCGACCCCGTCGAACTTTTGATCCAGCGCAGTGCATTGATTCGCCAATACCCTTTCCCTGAGTGTGGTCGTTTCACGCCTTCCGGGTTCCCGCTATACTTTTCAACGCTCGCAATTCCGTGGCCGCGGGCGTGATTAGCCACCATGAGGGTGTTCGCGTGAACCAAATCAAGAAGATGCTGGCCGTACCAGCAGCCGTATTCGCCCTTTGGGCAATGAGCGCAACCGCTGCAACCAACGACGACATCGCCAAGCGCCTCGAGCCGGTCGGCCAGGTGTGCGTCCAGGGCCAGGAATGCAAGGGCATGGAAGTGGCCGCCACTGCCGGCGGCGGCGGTGCCAAGACACCGGACGAGATCATCGCCAAGCACTGCAACGCCTGCCATGGCACCGGCCTGCTGAACGCGCCGAAGATCGGCGACACCGCGGCTTGGAAAGAGCGCGCCGATCACCAGGGCGGCCTCGATGGCATCCTGGCCAAGGCCATCACCGGCATCAACGCCATGCCGCCGAAGGGCACCTGCGCCGATTGCTCGGATGAAGACCTGAAGGGTGCGATCAAGAAGATGTCCGGGCTGTAAGCCATAGATGAAATACACGCGGCCCGCCTATCTTGGCGGGCTTTGTTTTTTGCGCCTGTAGTCCTATAGGCCGATACCTGGAATTTTTACCAGTACTCTATTTCAGGCGAGGCCATGATAATGATTCACCCAGCTACGGCAGAGGGTGCGTCATGCTAAGCGACAAAAGAGTTAGTGCTTTGTTGGCGGTGGCTCAACAGGGATCGATTCTGACTAGAGTCAACCCCTGTTGTTTGCCGCAGAGCTTTGCCTATTCACCTTATGGCTACCATCCTAAACTGACGACTGTCCTTGGTTTTAATGGCGAGCGACTAGAGCCGATAACCGGTCATTATCTTTTGGGTAATGGCTATCGAGCATTTAATCCAATGCTGATGCGCTTCAGTAGCCCAGACTCCCTGAGCCCATTTGCACGGGGTGGTTTGAATGCGTATGCGTACTGCCCGGGGGATCCAGTAAACTATTTCGATCCAAGTGGTCACTCCAAAGAACGTTACTTTTCTGGTGCCGTCGGACGATTTTTCGAAAAAGCACCAAATGTGGTGGGTGCTTCGCTTGCAAGCCAGAATTCATTACCACTCAAGTTGATTTCTTTACATGGCAGTGATAAGGCAAATGAGCACTCATTGAGAAGTGGGGTGTCGTTGGTTTTTTCAGAAAGGCAAGCTAATGGCCCTGGCTTCTATACCACGCCAGACTTTGAGAAGGCCTTGCACTACGCTAGAAATTCCAGTGATGGAGGCTATGTCTACGGGGTGTTTACGAAGCAGCCTGAAATTCTCGTGCCTGAAGTTCATTATAAGCAGTACTCTTCAGGTGTGTTGGTATTCCTTGAGTCCGCATTGAAGTTGCTTACCGTGCAGAAAGAAATTGTGGGGCCCATGCATTTCAACGCTAAGTATGTAGAGTTTGCAAAATATTCAGGTCTCAAGTTTTCAAAAGATCTGAGCCATCCATTGAGTACTTACACCGGTCCCTGGGAGGCGTGGTATATAATTGATCACTCGACCGGAATGAGGTCGGAGCCTGCAACCAACCCGAGTGGACCACTGTCCAACCCCTGAACCCATGGACGACTCAGGAGGCCGAGATGTACCTCTGCTCCATTGATCAGGCTGTCGAGCAGACCCTGTCACGCCTCCCTGCCCATATCCATATGGGCCTTCCCCTGGGCTTGGGCAAGCCCAATGCCTTTGTCAATGCCTTGTATGCCCGGGTGAGTGAGCTGCCTGAGCGTCGGTTGACCATCTACACCGCCCTGTCGTTAGGTCGTCCAACGCTGGGCGATGGCTTGCAGAGGCGGTTTATCGAACCCTTCATCGAGCGTGTATTCGCCGATTACGAGGAACTCACCTACCTAGCCGACCTGCGTGCCGACCGACTCCCGCCAAACATTCGCGTCGAGCAGTTCTTCATGCAGCCCGGCAGCCTGTTGCACAGCGACGCGGCGCAGCAGGACTATGTCAGCAGCAACTACAGCCACGCGGCCCGTGATATCAACGCCAAGGGCCTGAACCTGGTTGCGCAACTGGTGGCGGCCACGCCTGAAAGGCCCGACCACCTGAGCCTGGCCTGCAATCCCGACATCACCCTCGACCTGCTGCCGATGATCGCCCGGCGCCGCGCCGCCGGTGAGGCCATCCTGGTGCTAGGCCAGGTCCACGACGAACTGCCCTACATGCCCGGAGACGCGGAGCTGGGCCTGGAGCAGTTCGATCTGCTGATCGACCAGCCCGAACAGCGTCGGCTGTTCTCCACGCCGAACATGCCGGTGAACACCCAAGACCATTGCATCGGCCTGCATGCCAGCGCCCTGGTGCGCGACGGTGGCACCCTGCAGATCGGCATCGGCGCCATGGGCGATGCGATAACGGCGGCGCTGCTGGCGCGCCAGGGTGACAACGAGGGCTATCGTGCGCTGCTCGATGAGCTGGACATCGGCCCATGGCAGGCGCTGATCGAGCGGGAAGGGGGGCTGGATACCTTCGGCCAGGGGCTGTACGGCTGCAGCGAGATGTTCGTCAATGGCCTGCTGGCATTGGCCGACGCCGGGGTGGTGCGCCGCCCTGCCGACGAGCAGGGGGTGCTGATCCATGGCGGGTTCTTCCTCGGGCCACGGGCGTTCTACCAGCGCCTGCGCGAGATGCCGTTGGAGCAGCGCGCACGGTTCGCCATGAGCGCCATCAGCTTCATCAACGAACTTTACGGCCAGGAGGAGCGCAAGCGTCGCCAGCGGCGGGATGCGCGCTTCATCAACACGGTGTTCGGCATGACCTTGCTGGGCGCGGGGGTTGCCGACCAGCTCGAGGATGGTCGGGTACTCAGCGGCGTGGGCGGGCAATACAACTTCGTCGCCCAGGGCCATGCGCTGGAGGGCGGTCGCTCGATCCTGTTGCTGCGCAGCTGGCGCGAGGCCGGTGGCGAGGTCACCTCGAACCTTTACTGGACCTACGGCCATTGCACCATCCCCCGACACCTGCGGGACATCGTGATTACCGAGTACGGCATCGCCGACCTGCGCGGGCAGACCGACAGCGAAGTGATTGCGCGGTTGCTGGCGATCAGTGACTCACGTTTTCAGCGCGAGCTGATGGAGCAGGCCAAGGCGGCGGGCAAGCTGGCCAAGGACTTCGAGCTGGATGCGCGGTTCATGGGCAATACGCCTGAGCGGCTCGAGGCTATTCGGGCACGGCATGCACGGCTGTTCCCTGAGTATCCGTTGGGGACTGATTTCACGGCAGAGGAGCGGGATCTGTTGCGGGCGCTGAACTGGTTGAAGAGCAAGTTCAAGCTGAGCGAGGTCTTGGAGCTTGGCAAGGCGGCGTTGGATGCGCCGGGGCCCGAGGGGTATGCGGCACAGTTGGCGCGGATGAAGCTGGATGACCCGCAGGGTTTGAAGGAGGAGTTGTATCAGCGGTTGCTGCTGGCGGCGCTTCAGGCGACGCGGCAATGATGCAGCGTGGGAGCGGGCTTGTCCCGCGATGGCGTCAGGTCGGGCAATATCTTTGTTTGACCTGTCGCATCGCGGGGCAAGCCCGCTCCCACGGGGCCATCACTCGATGAACGTAACTACGCCGCCTTCCAGCGACTTGACCCGGGCCAGCGATTCGACGCGATAGCCCTGGCTGTCCAGCTCGGCGCGGCCGCCCTGGAACGACTTCTCGATGACGATGCCCAGGCCCGCCACGGTGGCACCGGCCTGCTTGATGATCGAGATCAGTGCCTGGGACGCCTTGCCGTTGGCCAGGAAGTCGTCGATCACCAGCACGCGGTCGCTGCTGTTGAGATGGCGCGGCGAAATGGCCACGGTGTTCTCGGTCTGCTTGGTGAAGGAGTACACCGAGGCAGTCAGCAGGTTCTCGGTCAGGGTCAGCGACTGGTGCTTGCGGGCGAAGATCACCGGCACGCCGAGCTTGAGGCCAGTCATCACCGCCGGGGCGATGCCGGAGGCTTCGATGGTGACGATCTTGGTCACGCCCGAATCGGCGAACAGGCGGGCGAACTCGTCACCGATCAGTTGCATCAGTGCAGGGTCGATCTGGTGGTTGAGAAACGCATCGACTTTGAGTACCTGGTCGGAAAGCACGATGCCTTCTTCGCGAATCTTCTGCTGCAGTGCTTCCACTGTGTGTCTCCGATGTAACAAAAGTGGCCGCTAGAAAGCGGCAAAGTTAAAGAGTAATGGTTGATCAGCGTTTGAGCATCGCCCGGATATCGGCCAGGGCGTTGTTGCCGCGTGCGGCTTTCACTTCCACGGGCGCATCGTCCAGGCCTTCCCAGGCCAGGTCGTCCGGCGGCAGTTCGTCGAGGAACCGGCTCGGGGTGCAGTCGATGATCTCGCCGTACTGCTTGCGCTTGGCGGCGAAGGTGAAGGCCAGGGTCTGGCGCGCGCGGGTGATGCCCACGTAGGCCAGGCGGCGTTCCTCTTCGATGGTGTCGGCCTCGATGCTCGAGCGGTGGGGGAGGATCTCCTCCTCCATGCCCATGATGAACACGTAGGGGAACTCCAGGCCCTTGGAGGCGTGCAGGGTCATCATCTGCACGCCCTCGGCGTTTTCTTCCTCTTCCTGCTGGCGCTCGAGCATGTCGCGCAGCACCAGCTTGCCGATGGCGTCCTCGATGGTCATGTCACCCTCTTCATCCTTCTCGAGAGTGTTCTTCAGCGCTTCGACGAGGAACCAGACGTTGCTGATACGGAACTCCGCAGCCTTGTCGCTGGCGGTCTGCTGGCGGATCCAGTTCTCGTAGTCGATGTCGCGGATCATCTCGTGCAGCGCGGCGATCGGGTCTTCCAGGGCGACCTTGTGGCGCACCCCGTCAAGCCAGTGCTTGAAGCGCTGCAGGCGCTCGGTGTAGCGGGCGTCCAGGTGCTCGCCCAGGCCCAGCTCCTCGCTGGCGGCGTACATCGAGATGCCGCGCTCGGTGGAATAGTTGCCGAGCTTTTCCAGGGTGGTCGAGCCGATCTCGCGGCGCGGCACGTTGATCACCCGCAGGTAGGCGTTGTCGTCGTCCGGGTTGACCAGCAGGCGCAGGTAGGCCATCAGGTCCTTGACCTCCTGGCGGCCGAAGAAGCTGTTGCCGCCGGACAGGCGGTACGGCACCTGGTGGTGCTGCAGCTTCAGTTCGATCAGCTTGGCTTGGTAGTTGCCCCGGTAAAGGATGGCGAAGTCGCTGTACGGGCGGTTTGTGCGCAGGTGCAGGGTGAGGATTTCCATGGCCACGCGTTCGGCCTCGGCTTCCTCGTTCTTGCAGCGGATCACGCGGATCTCGTCACCGACGCCCATCTCGCTCCACAGTTCCTTCTCGAAGGCGTGGGGGTTGTTGGCGATCAGCACGTTGGCGCAGCGCAGGATGCGGCTGGTGGAGCGGTAGTTCTGCTCGAGCATGACGATCTTCAGGGAGGGGTAGTCCTCCTTGAGCAGCATCAGGTTCTCGGGGCGGGCGCCGCGCCAGGCGTAGATCGACTGGTCGTCGTCGCCGACCACGGTGAACTGGTTGCGCATGCCGATCAGCATCTTCACCAGCAGGTACTGGCTGGCGTTGGTGTCTTGGTATTCGTCCACCAGCAGGTAGCGCACGCGGTTCTGCCAGCGTTCGAGCACGTCGGGGTGCTCCTGGAACAGCTTGACCGGTTGCAGGATCAGGTCGTCGAAGTCCACCGCGTTGAACGCCTTGAGCGTGCGCTGGTAGTGGGTGTAGACGATGGCCGCGGTCTGCTCGCGCGGGTTGCGCGCCTTTTCCAGGGCCTCGGGCGGCAGGATCAGGTCGTTCTTCCAGGCACCGATCATGTTCTTGATCTCGTCGATGCCGTCGTCGCCGGAGTATTCCTTCTGCATGATGTCCGACAGCAACGCCTTGATGTCGGACTCGTCGAAGATCGAGAAACCCGGCTTATAGCCCAGGCGCTCGTGCTCCCTGCGGATGATGTTCAGGCCCAGGTTGTGGAAGGTGCACACCGTCAGGCCCCGGCCTTCCCCCGGACGCAGCAGGGTGCCGACCCGCTCCTTCATCTCGCGCGCGGCCTTGTTGGTGAAGGTCATCGCCACGATGTACTGGGCGCGGATGCCGCAGTTCTGGATCAGGTGGGCAATCTTGCGCGTGATCACGCTGGTCTTGCCGGAGCCTGCACCGGCGAGCACCAAAAGAGGGCCGCCGACGTAGTCTCGGGCTTCCTGTTGCCGGGGATTGAGTCGGGACATGCTAGAAACCGGGGGTAACCAGAAAATAGCCGCGCATTCTAGCAGGCATGGGGCTGTTAATGCGCGACCGTCTGACGTTGTGATGCAGGGCGCGAATCGGATTTGCCGCATCTGCTACTTTCGCGCAGGATGCACGTCAGATTGCGTCGGGATGGCGGCCAGGGAAGGGCAACGACTAAAAGTGAAAATCATTTCCAATTAATCGGGTAGGATTGCCCGCGCTCGCCGTTCCACCGCCCATGTCTAAGGAGCCCGCTTGTCCACGCCTGTCGAACCCCTGCGTTTGCTGCTGTTGGCTGATGAGCCGGAGTGGGCCGTGCACCTGCGCGAGTGCCTGCAGCCGATGGGCGGCAGCGTCGTGCTGCTGACCGCGCCGAACTGGGCGGCGGTGGACAGCCTGTTCGCCAACGACCGCCAGGCCGTGGTGCTGGCCACGCCCGAGCTGCAGCCAGCGCCGGGGCGTTGCGAGCTGCCGACGATCCTGCTGCTGGAGCAGGAGCCGGCCAGCGCGCCGCTGGGCGTCAGCGACTGGCTGGTGCTGGCGCAGCTGACCACCGACACCCTGCGTCGCTCCCTGCGCCATGTGCGCGAGCGCGGCGTGCTGGTGGCCACCCTGCAACGCCTGGCCGAACAGGACCCGCTGACCGGCATCGCCAACCGCCAGGGCTTCCAGGCCCTGCTGACCGCGCGCCTGGCCGAGAACGAAGGCCGCGGCCTGGCCCTCGGCCACCTCGACTTGGACAACTTCCGCCACGTCAACGACGCCCTCGGCCACCAGGGCGGCGACCGCCTGATCCTGCAGGTGGTCGCCCGGCTGAAGCACCAGCTGGAGGCGAGCGATCAACTGGCGCGCCTGGGCAGCGATGAGTTCGCCCTGCTGATCGACACCCGGCGCGACCCCAATCGCGCCGAGTGGATGGCTGAACGCATCACCGAGGCACTGACCGAACCCTATTGGGTCGACGGCGAGAGCCTGCTGCTCGGCTGCAGCCTGGGGATCGCCCACGCCCGCGCCCAGGCCGGCGCCGACCCGCTGATGTGGCACGCGCACATCGCCATGCGCCAGGCCAAGAGCAGCCAGGGCTGCACGTTCCATGTGTTCAACGAGCGCATCAACCGCAACGCCCGCAGCCTGGCCGACCTGGAAAGCGAGCTGCGTCGCGCCCTGCGCCGCGACGAGCTGGAACTGCACTATCAACCGCGGCTCAATCTCGCCGACGGCCGCATCGTCGGGCTCGAGGCGTTGGTGCGCTGGAACCATCCCGAGCGCGGCCTGCTGGCGCCGAGCGAATTCGTGCCGCTGGCCGAACAGAGCGGGTTGATCGTGCCGCTGGGCTACTGGGTGATCTCCCGGGCGCTGAGCGACATGCAGGCCCTGCGCGAGCGCGGCCTGGCGCCGCTGCACATGGCAGTGAACCTGAGCTTCCGCCAGTTCCAGGACAGCCAGTTGCTCGCCACCCTGAGCCGGCTGATCGTCGAGCACGGCGTCGATGCCCGCTGGCTGGAGTTCGAGCTGACCGAGACCGCCGTGATGCGGCGCAACGAGCTGGTGCGCCAGACCATGGACGCCCTGGGGCGCCTGGGGGTGCGTTTCTCGCTGGACGATTTCGGGACAGGCTTCTCGTCGTTCGTGCACCTGAACAGCCTGCCGATCACCCTGCTCAAGGTCGACCGCAGCTTCGTCGGCGGCATGGAGCAGCGCGAGGAGAACGCCAAGCTGGTGCACGCGATGATCAACCTGGCGCACAACCTCAACCTGGAGGTGGTGGCCGAAGGGGTTGAAAGCGAGGAGCAGCTGGCGCTGCTGCGGGCGTTCGGTTGCGACCAGGTGCAGGGGTTCCTGGTGAGCCGGCCGTTGCCGGTGGAGGCGTTGATCGAGTACCTGTTGCAGGTGCCGAGTCCGGGTCTGGTGCAGACCTTATAGATCTCATGCAGCCCTTTCGCGGCACAAGGCCGCTCCTACAGGGGATCGCGGCCTTCTGTAGGAGCGGCCTCGTGCCGCGAAAGGGGCGCAAAGCGCCCCCGGCAATTTCAAACCGTAAAGATGATCAACCGACCAACATCCGCCCGGTCTCTTCCAGGTTCTCATGCCAGCTCAAGGCTTCGCGCAGGATATGCGGGGTATGGCCGCCACGCTGGCAGGCGCGCTCGAAGTAATCGTTGAGCGCGGCACGGTAGTCCGGGTGCACGCAGTTGTCGATGATCACCCGGGCGCGTTCGCGCGGCGCCAGGCCACGCAGGTCGGCCAGGCCCACCTCGGTCACCAGGATGTCCACGTCGTGCTCGGTGTGGTCGACGTGGCTGACCATCGGCACCACGCTGGAAATCGCGCCGCCCTTGGCGATCGACTTGGTGACGAAGATCGCCAGGTGTGCGTTGCGGGCGAAGTCGCCCGAGCCACCGATGCCATTCATCATCTTCGTGCCGCAGACGTGGGTGGAGTTGACGTTGCCGTAGATGTCGAACTCCAGCGCCGTGTTGATGCCGATGATCCCCAGGCGACGCACCACTTCAGGGTGGTTGGAGATCTCTTGCGGACGCAGCACCAGCTTGTCCTTGTAGCGCTCCAGGTTGCCGAACACGTCGGCGTTGCGACGGCTCGACAGGGTGATCGAGCTGCCCGAGGCAAAGCTCAGCTTGCCGGCGTCGATCAGGTCGAAGGTCGAGTCCTGCAGCACTTCGGAGTACATGGTCAGGTTTTCGAACGGCGACTCGATCAGGCCGCACATCACCGCGTTGGCGATGCTGCCGATGCCGGCCTGCAGTGGGCCGAGGTTGTTGCTCATGCGCCCGGCGTCCACCTCACCCTTGAGGAAGGCGATCAGGTGGTCGGCGATGCCCTGGGTCTCGTGGTCAGGCGGCAGCACGGTGGACGGTGAGTCCGGCTGGTCGCTGATGACGATGCCGACGATCTTGGCCGGATCGATCGGGATCGCGGTACTGCCGATGCGGTCGTCGACCTTCACCAGCGGGATCGGCGTGCGGGTCGGGCGGTAGGTCGGGATGTAGATGTCGTGCAGGCCTTCGAGGTTGGCATGGTGCGACAGGTTGATCTCGACGATGACCTGCTTGGCGAAAATCGCGAAGCTGGCCGAGTTGCCGACGGAGGTGGTCGGCACGATATGGCCTTGCTCGGTGATCGCCACCGCTTCGATGACCGCGATGTCCGGCAGGGTGAGCTGTTTGTTGCGCAGCTGCTCGACGGTTTCCGACAGGTGCTGGTCGATGAACATCACCTTGCCGTCGTTGATGGCCTTGCGCAGGGTGCTGTCGACCTGGAACGGCATGCGCCGGGCCAGCACGCCGGCCTCGGTCAGTTGCTTGTCCAGGTCGTTGCCCAGGCTGGCGCCGGTCATCAGGCTGATCTTCAGCGGCGACTGTTTTGCACGCTCGGCCAGTGCGTGGGGCACGGCCTTGGCTTCGCCGGCGCGGGTGAAACCGCTCATGCCGACGGTCATGCCGTCCTGGATCAGGCCAGCGGCGTCAGCCGCACTCATAACCTTGCTATGCAGGGAGGACAAGCGGATACGATCACGGTACATGGATTGTTATCTCAGGCTACTGAAGCTACTGGAAGCGCAGTCTAGAGATTTAGCCCGGAACCGTCCCGCGACCATGGTCGTAGGCGAAGGCCGGAAGTAGAGCCGTTGATCTGGATCAAGCAAATGAAAAGGCCCCTGGGAATATCTCCCCAGGGGCCTTATGCGCTTCTATATGGGTAGGACCAGGTCAGTCCACGGCCTTGACCATATCTTCGATGACTTTCTTGGCATCACCGAACACCATCATGGTCTTGTCCAGATAGAACAGTTCGTTGTCCAGGCCCGCGTAGCCGCTGGCCATGGAGCGCTTGTTGACGATGATGGTCTTGGCCTTGAAGGCCTCGAGGATCGGCATGCCGGCGATCGGCGACTTCGGATCGTTCTTCGCCGCCGGGTTGACCACGTCGTTGGCGCCCAGCACCAGCACCACGTCTGCCTGGCCGAACTCGGCGTTGATGTCCTCCATCTCGAACACCTGGTCGTACGGCACCTCGGCCTCGGCCAGCAGCACGTTCATGTGCCCGGGCATGCGCCCCGCCACCGGGTGGATCGCGTACTTCACGGTCACGCCGTTGTGGCTCAGCTTCTCGGTCAGTTCCTTGAGCGCGTGCTGGGCGCGGGCCACCGCCAGGCCGTAGCCGGGGACGATGATCACGCTGTCGGCGTTGCTCAGCAGGAAGGTGGCGTCGTCGGCCGAGCCGGACTTCACCGGACGCTGCTCCTTCGAACCCTGCGCGGCGCCGACATCGGTATCACCGCCGAAGCCGCCGAGGATGACGTTGAAGAACGAACGGTTCATCGCCTTGCACATGATGTACGAGAGGATCGCACCGCTGGAGCCCACCAGGGAACCGGCGATGATCAGCATCGAGTTGTTCAGCGAGAAGCCGATACCCGCCGCCGCCCAGCCCGAGTAGCTGTTGAGCATCGACACCACCACCGGCATGTCGGCGCCGCCGATCGGGATGATGATCAGCACGCCCATGACGAAGGCCAGGGCCAGCATCAGGGTGAAGGCGCTGTAGTGGCCGGTGAAGGTGAACAGCAGGCCCAGGGCGATGGTCGCCAGGCCCAGGATCAGGTTCAGCTTGTGCTGGCCGGCGAACTGTACCGGTGCGCCCTGGAACAGGCGGAACTTGTACTTGCCCGACAGCTTGCCGAAGGCGATCACCGAGCCCGAGAAGGTGATCGCACCGATGGCCGCGCCGAGGAACAGCTCCAGGCGGTTGCCGGTGGGGATCGGGTCGCTGATGCTGGCGACGATGCCCATCGATTGCGGCTCGAGCACGGCGGCGATGGCGATGAACACCGCCGCCATGCCGATCATGCTGTGCATGAAGGCGACCAGCTCGGGCATCTTGGTCATCTCGACGCGCTTGGCCATGATCGAGCCGGCGCTGCCGCCGACCAGCAGGCCGACGATGACGTAGCCGATACCGGCAGTCGCCAGCTCCGCGCCAAGCTTGTAGATCAGGCCGACCGTGGTGAGGATCGCGATACCCATGCCGATCATGCCGAACAGGTTGCCGCGGCGTGAGGTGGTCGGGTGCGAGAGGCCCTTGAGCGCCTGGATGAAGCAGACCGAGGCGACCAGGTACAGAAGCGTTACCAGATTCATGCTCATGCTTACTTCTGCCCCTCGTTCTTGGTTTTCTTCTTGAACATTTCCAGCATGCGGCGGGTGACCAGGAAGCCACCGAACACGTTGACCGCGGCCAGCGCCACGGCCAGTGTGCCCATGACCTTGCCGGCCGGGGTGACGGTCAGCGCGGCTGCCAGCATGGCGCCGACGATGACGATCGCGGAAATGGCGTTGGTAACCGCCATCAGCGGCGTGTGCAGGGCCGGGGTGACGTTCCACACCACGTGGTAGCCCACGTAGATGGCCAGCACGAAGATGATCAGGTTGTAGATGCCGTGGGAAATCAGCATGTCTTCCATTGTCGTGCTCCTCAGCCGTTCTTGCGCACGACCTGGCCGTCGCGGCACATAAGGCACGCGGCGACGATGTCGTCTTCGAGGTTGATGACCAGGTTGCCGTCCTTGTCGAACAGCAGCTTCATGAAGTCCAGCAGGTTGCGCGCGTACAGCGCCGAGGCATCGGCGCCGACCTGGGCCGGCAGGTTGGTCGGGCCGACGAGGGTCACGCCGTTGTGCATGACGACCTGATCGGCCACGGTCAGCGGGCAGTTGCCGCCCTGGGCCGCGGCGAGGTCGATGACCACCGAGCCGGGTTTCATCTGCGCCACGGTTTCGGCGCTGAGCAGGGTCGGCGCCTTGCGCCCGGGAATCAGCGCGGTGGTGATGACGATATCGGCCTGCTTGGCGCGCTCGTGCACGGCCTGGGCCTGACGCTGCATCCAGCTGGCCGGCATCGGCCGGGCATAGCCGCCGACGCCTTCGGCGCATTCGCGTTCTTCATCGGTCTCGTAGGGCACGTCGATGAACTTGGCCCCCAGTGACTCGATCTGCTCCTTCACCGCCGGGCGCACGTCCGACGCTTCGATCACCGCGCCCAGGCGCTTGGCTGTGGCGATGGCCTGCAGGCCGGCGACGCCGGCGCCGAGGATCAGCACGCGGGCGGCTTTCACCGTACCTGCGGCGGTCATCAGCATGGGCATGAAGCGTGGGTAGTGGTGGGCCGCCAGCAGCACGGCCTTGTAGCCGGCGATGTTGGCCTGGGACGACAGCACGTCGAGGCTCTGTGCCCGCGAGGTGCGCGGCGCGGCTTCCAGGGCGAAGGCGGTGATGCCGCGCTCGGCCATCTTGCCGATCAGTTCGTTGTTGAAGGGGTTGAGCATGCCCGCCAACAGACTGCCGCTATTGATCAGCGCCAGTTCCTGGTCATTGGGCGCGACCACCTTGAGTACCAGCTGCGCGCCAAAGACGTCAGTGGCTTCGCCCAGGGTGGCGCCCACGGCTTCATAGGCACTGTCCGGGATGCTGGCGTTGAGTCCTGCCCCCCGTTGCACGGTGACCTGATGGCCCTGGCCTACCAGTTTCTTGATGGTTTCCGGGGTCGCGGCGACCCTTGTCTCACCCGTCTGCGTCTCGAGAGGAACACCAATGTGCACGACTATGTCTCCTGCGGTGACCTTTATTGTCTTTATGGAAACCAGCGCACTTCGGGTGGTGCGGCTGGGCGGCCGTAGAGCACGACTCCGCCTGGTTCGAGGCGGGAGAGGCATTTTGCAGACGAACCCAGGGGCCTTCAACAGGTTCTGAAGCGAAACGAACTTAAAACTACAAGTCACCCTGTGACCGTATGTCGCAACGATTCTGGTCCAGCCCGTCAAGTACGCGCTATTCGCAGCTTAGGGGAAAAAATGAAAAAATTTCGGCCGTTTTCGTTCATGGCGTTGTGAATGTCGCAAAATAAGCCGCAAACCCGCGCAGTCACTAGGGTTGCTACGGTTTTTCCGCTATACGGAACAGATTGCGAATTTGCGACAAATCCATATATCTGTAGGTGTTTAAAATAATTGACTACGGGGTCAATTTTTAGATTAATGGCCTTATCCGGCGGCGGTGTACTGCTTGGCCTGTGCCACCAGCCAGTCGCGAAACGCCCGCAGCGAAGCGGACTCCACCTTTCGCTCGGGGATCATCAGATGGTAGGCCTTGTCGCTGGACAGGGCATGCCTGTTAGCGACCAGCAATCGACCTTCCTGCAACTCGCGCTGGATCAGGAACGGTGGGATCAGCGCGATACCCATGTCATGCATGGCGGCCTGGGCCAGCATGGAGAACAGTTCGTAGCGCGGGCCGGTCATGTCGCGTTCGACGCTCATGCCCAGGCCGTCGAACCACTGCCGCCAGGCATAGGGGCGCGTGGTCTGCTGCAGCAGGGGCAACTCGGCGATGCGCCGGGCGTCGAGGCTGGCTTGCCCGTCCAGCAGCGCGGGGCTGCACACCGGCATGGGGTTCTCGCCCATCAGGCGGTGGGACTGGGTGCCGGACCAGTCGGCGTCGCCGAAGTAGATGGCGGCGTCGAAGGGCGTGTCGGCGAACAGGAAGGGGCGGGTGCGGTTGGTCAGGTTGACCGTGACCTCCGGGTGACGCTGCTGGAAGTCCTTCAGGCGCGGCAGCAGCCATTGCGTGCCGAAGGTCGGCACCACCGCCAGTTCGATCACGTTGGCGCCCTGCTGGCGCATCACCGAAAGCGTGTCGCGCTCCACCGCATCCAGCTGCGCAGCCACCTGGCGGCTGTAGGACAGCCCGGCTTCGGTCAGTTTCACGCCCCGGCGCGAGCGGCGGAACAGTTCGACATTGAGGAAGGCCTCGAGGCCACCGATCTGGCGACAGACGGCGCCCTGGGTCAGGGCCAGTTCCTGGGCGGCCTTGGTGAAGCTCTCGTGGCGCGCGGCCGCCTCGAAGCAGACCAGGGCGGTGGTGCTAGGGATCTTGCGGCGCATGTACGTCAACCTCACTTGTAGGGCGTTGAACAGGGCATTTCGATGATTGCGAAGTGAGAAAATATCACTAAACCGTGCGCAATCCTCGTTTGTCCCGCGGGCCGATCAGGCCTAGGATCAATCCAGCACAACAATTCGTTCCCATCTTTCGAGGAATCCGCACATGGCTGGCAAGGCAAGCTTCAACTGGATCGACCCGCTGCTGCTGGATCAGCAGCTCACTGAAGAAGAGCGCATGGTTCGCGACAGCGCCTATCAGTTCGCCCAGGACAAGCTGGCACCCCGCGTGCTGGAAGCGTTCCGCCACGAACAGACAGACCCGGCGATCTTCCGCGAGATGGGTGAAGTCGGCCTGCTCGGCGCGACCATTCCCGAGCAGTACGGCGGCAGCGGCCTGAACTACGTGTGCTACGGCCTGATCGCCCGCGAGGTGGAGCGCATCGACTCCGGCTACCGTTCGATGATGAGCGTGCAGTCGTCGCTGGTCATGGTGCCGATCAACGAGTTCGGTACCGAGGCGCAGAAGCAGAAGTACCTGCCGAAGCTGGCCAGTGGCGAGTGGATCGGCTGCTTCGGCCTGACCGAACCCAACCATGGTTCCGACCCGGGCTCGATGATTACTCGCGCGCGCAAGGTCGACGGTGGCTATCGCCTGACCGGCAGCAAGATGTGGATCACCAACAGCCCGATCGCCGATGTGTTCGTGGTCTGGGCCAAGGACGATGCCGGTGATATCCGCGGCTTCGTGTTGGAGAAAGGCTGGGACGGCCTCAGCGCCCCGGCTATCCATGGCAAGGTCGGCCTGCGCGCCTCGATCACCGGCGAGATCGTCATGGACAACGTATTCGTGCCGGAAGAGAACATCTTCCCGGACGTGCGTGGCCTCAAAGGCCCGTTCACCTGCCTGAACTCGGCCCGCTATGGCATCTCCTGGGGTGCCCTGGGCGCCGCCGAGGCCTGCTGGCACACCGCGCGCCAGTACACCCTGGACCGCCAGCAGTTCGGCCGCCCACTGGCTGCCAACCAGCTGATCCAGAAGAAGCTGGCCGACATGCAGACCGAGATCACCCTGGCCTTGCAAGGTTGCCTGCGCCTGGGGCGGATGAAGGACGAAGGCACCGCGGCGGTCGAGATCACCTCGATCATGAAGCGCAACTCCTGCGGCAAGGCCCTGGATATCGCCCGTCTGGCCCGCGACATGCTGGGTGGCAATGGCATCTCCGACGAGTTCGGCGTGGCCCGCCACCTGGTCAACCTCGAGGTGGTCAACACCTACGAAGGGACCCATGACGTGCATGCGCTGATCCTCGGGCGTGCGCAGACCGGCATCCAGGCGTTCTATTAATAGAGGACCAGGCCATGGGCGCGCTTTCCCATCTGCGGGTGTTGGATCTCTCCCGGGTGCTGGCCGGTCCCTGGTCCGGCCAGATCCTGGCTGACCTTGGCGCCGATGTGATCAAGGTCGAACGTCCGGGGGCGGGTGACGACACCCGCTCCTGGGGGCCGCCTTTCCTGCGCGATGTTCAGGGCGAGAACACCAGCGAGGCGGCCTACTACCTGTCGGCCAACCGCAACAAGCGCTCGGTGACCATCGACTTCACCCAGCCGGAAGGCCAGCGCCTGGTGCGTGAGCTGGCGGCGAAGTCGGATATCGTCATCGAGAACTTCAAGGTAGGCGGCCTGGCGGCCTATGGGCTGGACTATCAAAGCCTGAAGGCGGTCAACCCGAAGCTCATCTACTGCTCGATCACCGGCTTCGGCCAGACCGGGCCGTATGCCAAGCGTGCCGGCTACGACTTCATGATCCAGGGGCTGGGTGGGCTGATGAGCCTGACTGGTCGCCCGGAGGGGGAGGAGGGCGCCGGGCCGATGAAGGTCGGGGTGGCGCTGACCGACATCCTCACCGGGCTGTACTCCACCGTGGCGATCCTGGCGGCCCTGGCGCACCGTGACCAGGCTGGTATCGGCCAGCACATCGACATGGCGCTGCTGGATGTCCAGGTGGCCTGTCTGGCCAACCAGGCAATGAACTATCTCACTACGGGAACCGCGCCTCGTCGGCTGGGCAATGCGCACCCGAACATCGTGCCGTATCAGGATTTCCCGACGGCCGATGGCAACTTCATTCTTACCGTGGGCAATGACGGGCAGTTCCGCAAGTTCGCGGAAGTGGCCGGGCAGGCGCACTGGGCGGATGACCCGCGCTTTGCCACCAATAAACAGCGGGTAGCCAATCGCGCCGAGCTGATTCCGCTGATTCGCCAGGCCACGGTGTTCAAGACCACGGCCGAGTGGGTGAGTGAGCTGGAGAAGGCAGGCGTGCCGTGCGGGCCGATCAACGACCTGGCGCAGATGTTCCAGGACCCGCAGGTGCTGGCCCGTGGGCTGGCAGTGAATGTTCCTCATCCGTTGGCGGGGAGCGTGCCGCAGGTGGCCAGCCCGATCCGGTTGTCGGAGACGCCGGTGGAGTATCGGCAGGCGCCGCCGTTGCTGGGGGAGCATACCGAGGCGGTGCTTGGCGATGTGCTGGGGTTGGATGGGGAGGCGGTGCAGCAACTCCGGGCTGCCGGGGTGCTGTGACGCGCTACCTCTATAGGAAGGGGCGGGGAGGCCGATAGGCCTCCCTGCTTTTGTTTTGGGGCTGCTTATATAGGTATCAGGGCTCCTGACGCGATCTTTTTGATTTTTATGAAATTAACGGTTGACGCCCTGTCAGATCCCCTTATAATGCGCCCCACTTCCAGCGACATCGGAACGAAAAACTCCTTGAATATCAATGAGTTGATTGTAGAAGAGGGTGGTGGAGGTGCTTCGATCATCTGATCGGCAGCGGTGAAAAAGGCAGTTGACAGCAGGTTGTAACGCTGTATGATTCGCCTCCCGCTACGAGAGATCGCAGCGAGTCAAGTGTTTGAAGTGAAACGAAAAACTTCAAAATAAACGCTTGACAGCAAATGAGGAAAGCGTAGAATGCGCGCCTCGGTTGAGACGAAAGGCTCTTAACCAAACGCTCTTTAACAAATTGAATCAAGCAATTCGTGTGGGTGCTTGTGAGTACGGACTGATAGTCGCCAAGATTA